>NZ_JAIVFX010000020.1 GCF_020829625.1 Nostoc sp. XA010
CTAGGAAGGCGCAAGGAAACAATAGTATCCCTGACCAACCTACGAATACGAAGCGATCGCGCTTGAGCCAGTCGTCTAAAACGTCAAACCACCCTCTACTAGGGGCGCGTCCAACTGCGATGGTCATTAGAGGAAATCTCCAAATATTTATAAGTACAGGTTGTATCTGTATTATAGATGGCTAAATAAAAGCCTTCCATAAGCAGAAAGTTAACCGGCTTGTTAACCAAGTTTACAATTTTTTACACACCTTTAATAATATTAGGTGTAAATCGTTAATTTTTCTAGGGGTTTTGTAATAAAAATTTATTTTTGATTCAGATGAGGTGGGAGTGGGGAGCAAGGGAGATAGACAAGAATTGAGATTCGCTCCCACCTGTTGCGTTAGTTCCCGCTCTTTACGATAACCACGCTTGTTAAAGTGGGGCATTCAGACCCATGTTTCCCCGCTCATTCCACGACAGTTCTTGATGGGGTCAAAAGAAGCAGGGGGGCAGGGAGCAGGGGGAGCAATCCCTGCCCAGAAGCCGTGAAGCGGAGCGGAACATGGGTACAAGGCCCGCCCTTCCAGGGCGCAAGACTTGTGCGGAGTACAAGCTCCGTCTCAGTCCCTCCCCCTTGCTCCCTGCTCCCTGCCCCTCCGCCTCTTCGGTCATTTCCCCCTGCCCCCCGCCTCTCTGCCTCTTTCCCATTTCCCTAGAATCAGTCAGCTGACGCTAAAATGAGTCCACAGTTAAATTTGATTATTGCTAAATGTTTACCATCGATTTAAGCATCAGAAACACTGCTTTCCCTATCTCTGTACAACGTAAGTCAGCAGAGGATGCTGAGGCTGTCTATCAGCTGATTTTGGCAGCAATACGCTCTGGTAACCCTGACATTGTGGAACTCAAGTGCGAGGGCAAGACAGAGAAAAAAATTGCTGTCCGCGCTAGTGAAATTTCTGGGGTGCAGATTGTTCAGAAAGATGGTACAACCCCTGGTGGTGGTAGGCCACCTGGATTTTTCGCTGTAGCTGCTGAGTAACCAAGGTTGACAAATGGCTCAAGTGGGCATTGAGGTCAAGGATTTAAATTTCAATTGGCCTAATGGAGAGAAAGTTATCAAATCTTGCTCTTTAGAAGTACCAAAGGGCGAATTTTGGATGCTCTTGGGTACAAATGGCAGTGGTAAATCAACGTTACTTAGACTGCTGGCAGGCCTACTAGCTCCTGAGTCTGGGGAAATTCGGGTTTTGCACCCCGTTGGCTTTGTCTTCCAAAATCCAGATCATCAACTGGTGATGCCAACGGTTGGTGCTGATGTGGCTTTTGGATTGGTGGAAGAAAAGTTACCGCCTGCTGCTACTAGAGCAAGGGTTGAGGAGGCACTAGGAGCGGTGAATTTGCTTGCCCTCCTACGACGCCCTATCTATGCACTCTCTGGGGGACAGAAACAGCGAGTCGCGATCGCCGGTGCGATCGCCCGTCGCTGTGAAGTCTTATTATTAGATGAACCCACTGCCTTACTAGATCCAGATAGCCAGTTGGATTTAGTGGCTGGTGTGCGCCGCCTTGTCAAAAGTCGAGGTATTACAGCGCTTTGGGTGACACATCGATTAGACGAGTTAAATTATTGTGATGGCGCTTTCTTGCTAGAAAAAGGCTCTCTCGTAGATAGGGGTGAACCTCAACGCCTCAAACAACGTCTAATGGAGGTACACAGTGAAGCCTCTTAATTGAGTACTGTTAGCGCATAGCTATGGTTGAGCCAGTGCTGAGTAAGAGTAAAAAGTATTCAGGCTTTCATAGCCGTACATGCTCCACTACTTTATATGTAGTCTTTTGACTCAGTACTCTTCGTTCTCATTACTACTGAAAATGAACTGCAACGCGCCTTTTAAAACAAAGGCGCGTTTTAAGTAGGTACGTCTGTCTTAGGTTTTAGGTTTATGAGGCTGCCGTATTTTTTATTCTGTGTAGCATAGTGTTACAGACTATGCATCAATTATTATAAAACTTATGAATGAATTTTGTTAACTCTAGAAAATTGTGATTAAAAACCATGCCCCGTTCCTTACTGCAAGCCGTTTTGTTAGTAGACGGCTACAATATAATTGGCGCTTGGCCTTGCCTTAAAAAAACGCGTGATAGTGTTGGACTAGAGGCAGCACGGGGTGAACTTGTGGAAGCGATGACTGGTTATAGTGCGTTCCAAGGTTATGCAACTCAAATAGTTTTTGATGCCCAATATCAGAACTCTTCTAGCAATAAAGAAATAATTACTGAGCTTTTATCAGTTTATTACACTGATTTTGGGCAGACAGCAGATACTTATATTGAAAAATCCTGTGCGTCTATGCGCCAGCAAATAGCCCAATCTTTGATTTCTCGTGTAATTGTTGCTACATCAGATCGGGCACAGCAGTTGATGATACAAGGCTATGGGGCTGAATGGTTGTCGGCACAACAACTTTGTGGGGAAGTAGAAGCTACTGTTTGTCGGATGCGACAGAAGTATCATACGCGCAAACAATCTAAGAGTAGGTTTTTAGCTAATGCCATTGATGCTAAGGCGCGGCAGCGTCTGGCTGAATTACGAATGGGATTACAGTAGATATTAGTATTTAACTAGTCTCTGCTTAAGTTCCTGAATCGGTTTTGACTGCAAAAATTCCATAAATTAAGCATCTAAAAAAAATATTGGCGAAAGTACTTGCCAAATACTATTTTTAGCCCTAAGATTATAAATCGTGAGTGGTCCTCAGTAGCTCAGTGGTAGAGCGATCGACTGTTAATCGATTGGTCGCTGGTTCGAATCCAGCCTGGGGAGTTTATCAATTTTGGATTTTAAGTTTTGGATTCTAGATTATCCGTCAGAGATTTATGGTCGCTTGACTCGACTGTGACGTTTATGAATCATGGGTCTTTTGGTGCTTGTCCTAAACAAGTCCTGGAGTTTCAACAAAGACTGCGATCGCAGTTATTCTCTCTCAAGTTTTGAATAATACTCAGGGAAAAGGCATTAACGAACTAACAGATCAGTTGTTAGCAAATTCAAAGAGCACGATTGGTGCGACTTTGGTCAAGGCTGGAAGAATCTGCTCAACAATTTACGCCTAGTTATTCAACCCGATCAATTTTTCAATTTGCTTAAACCTTGGCTTAGGGTTTTTCTAATTTCTCATTTATCAATTGGCCTTTTTACCACTAATGGCGTCGAGGAATCGAATGCGAGATGCTATGGTAGATACCAAATAATCCCAAGATGTCTTATCTTCCTGTGTCTAGAGTGATGGAAGAGCGTTAAGGTAGCTAACGTTTTCACCAAAGGACGAAATACTTACAACCAACCACGAATATGATGATTACCGCAATAAGTGAGTGCGGGCTTTGGATTAAGCACTGTTCATTCTTATAGTAAGTAGTGGTGTTTTGCAAAAATATCTGAGTAAAAATCCGAAAAGCAGCAGTTTCATTTTGTAGATTCAGTATATACGTACAAAAACGGTATTATAGTCCAAAAGGTATGTAAAAATTATTACATCATACATTATAATATTCTATTTAACGAAGATAATGCATTCCCAGTGCCCTGAGTCCAAAAAATTCGCGGACAGTTGTTAGAAAAAACGTAAGCGATGGCGTTTATCTTAATTATTAAACTAAGTATCAATGTCTTTTTAGCCTTGTCGAACTGATGTAAAATTAACAGCACAAATACTTTATATTAGGAAGTTTAGCGGTATGCCCCTAAGTAGATCAAGTGTATTTGATGCCAATTTCTATCGTGATGCTAATGCTGACTTAGCTGGTTTAAATGATGCTCAAGCTTTATCACACTTTGAAGCTTATGGTTTAAATGAAGGACGTTCCTTCTCACCACTGATTAATTTAAGTTTTTATCGGTCTAGCAATTCTGACCTGGCAAACTTCAACAACAGCCAACTGTTGAATCATCTGGAGAATTATGGTGTAGCTGAGGGACGCAGTTTCTCTCCATTGGTTGACCTGAACTACTACCGTGCTAAGAACAGTGACCTTGCAAGCTTTAACAACGAGCAATTATTTAATCATTTAGAAAACAATGGTATTACTGAAGGTCGTAGCTTTGATCCACTTTTCAATTTTGCACAATATCAGTTGCTTAACTCTGATCTCGCAAATCTAAACAATTCTCAACTTTTGAACCACTTTGAAATCAATGGGATAAACGAAGGGCGTAACTTTTCACGCTATTTTGACTTTAACTACTATCGCACTAACAACCAAGATTTAGCTAATTTGAACAATAGCGAGTTGTTGCAACACTTTGAAATCAATGGGATAAATGAAGGGCGTAAATCTTCACCCTATTTTGATGCTGGTTTCTATAAAGCAAATAATCCCGATTTGACTTCTTTGAAAGGCATCAATTTAGTCGAACACTTTAGTTTATATGGTAGGTTTGAAGGACGTCAGGCTGCCAGTGAATACGCTGGAAAGACATTAGACACTGCTCGCCAACTGACGATAGGTTCAAATTATACTCTAGTATCAGAATATGTAAGTTCATCTGATCCTAATGACTACTATCAGTTCACTTTAAATCAACCTAGTACTGTTACGATAGATAAATTTAGCTTTTCTGGGAGCATCAGTGAACAACTGTTTAATGCAAGCGGTCAGATTTTAGCTTCTACTATTGGTTCTAATACTGGTAACGATCAAAATAGTAGTATATCTGAAGCAACTCAAAGCATTTCATTGAATCCAGGAACTTATTATATACAGATTCAAGGTCAAGGAGAGAATACTAATTACGCATTCTACCTTACTACGGCAGAACAGAATCAAACACAACCTGACAACCCGCTTGGGCTAACATTTCCCGATATAACAGGTGGTACGGATCTGGAGCTAGCGGAGATATTAGCATTGAATAGGGTGATGCAAGGGAATATAGTAGCACAATTGGGTGAGAATAGTAAATTGATGGTCTAGTACAGTAGGGCGGAAATAAACAGACAACATTGGTGGGAGAATAAATAATGAGGTTTAAACCAGTTTAGGCAAGCGGCTCAGGAAATGAGATTGTGTTAAGATACTCCACTAATGTTACCGTTATCCGCATTTAGAAGAAGTTTTCAAGCGATCGCTTTTGCTTAAAACTCGAATAATTTCAGGCTAATTAATTGGGATACTTAGCGCGACTTTGGTTAGCATAAATCCCCGATTTCCCAAGGAAGTTGGGGATTTTTAGCTTTAAATTCTCACAAATAAAATAGCATTGCTATAGCTTTATAAATTCAACTTAACTATGAAATACTACAGCTACTAAAGGTAATAACGCTAGAAGAAAACCATGCCAAGATTGGAATTGAGAGACTTGGGTTGCTTCTGGAGGTGCTAATAGGGCTTCTATTCTCTGTTCTAACCGATCTGCACCAGAGGAACCTAACGCAGCACAGCATATTTCCGGTAGTACTGGGCTGGTACTAACTACTAATAAAAGTGATTCTGCTAACACCAGAGGATCTACCTGTAATGCTGCATAACCGTCAGCACGAAGTTCGCGCAAAGCTAACAATTCTTCCCACAAAGGCTCTGTATTCGGCAACCAAGCGGTGCAGGAACGCACCCAACCCAGCCAGAAAAACCAGAACGTATCCCTGTAATAGTGATGCCCTTGCTCATGGGCTAAGACGCTTTCTAAATGAGCCGGTGAGAGAGTTTGCACTAAGCCTTGGCTAACCACTAGTTCTGGTTGCCAAAAACCGATTTGACCGGCAAACAGCGCCCCCGTTTGCAGCAGTCTGGCTCGTCTATCGCCAACATTCACTAAAGGGCAGTTACGGGCAGATTCTACAGACTGCCAACCCTGGAAGGCAAGTTTAATGCATGAAATGGCAAAGAATGCCAAATAAATTAATGCTAGTAAATAGCTAATTGAGCCTGTATACATCCCGCCCATTTGTCCTTGAGGCCCCATGAAGAGGACAGCGATCGCAGTCATGAAAATTAGCAAGGGCGGAAAGAGGAACAAAAATAGCGATCGCTGCCACCGCCGACTCCAACTGCCTTGGCGTTGATTCCAAGCGGATCTTAACCACCAGGCAACTGCCAAAGCATTCAAAATCATTATTAGATGCATCATTTTTCCTCCCTGGCTTGGCGTGCAGATTGAATCCGTTTGGCGATCGCTGCTATTTGCTCACTGGCTGCTTCATCTAGGCTATCGGCAAAGGCAGCAATAACATCGGGGTTCCCCACTGCCAAAAATCGCTGTAATTGCTCATGAGCTTTGATGACTTCTGATTGCTGCTTACTCAACATTGGCCGCCAGTAAAATGCCCGCTCTTTCTTATCGCAAGCCAGCCAACCTTTATCTGTGAGGCGACGTAAGACAGTAGTGACAGAAGTATACGCTAATTCGCGGTTAGGGTCAGCCAGAATGCGATCGTGTACATCCTTTACTGTGGCTGAACCAAGTTCCCAGATGATATTTAGAATTTCTGCTTCCAACGGGCCTAAAGATAGTTGTTTAGGGCGGTAATCGGGTAAAGGTGCCATAGCAATTTCAATGGGGAGTGGGGAGTGGGGAATAAGTGAATATCCGTCTCTTCGTGCTGTAAACTTGAAGCTGTAACTTTTTCCCCATAAAGATAAGTCTGTTCTTGTTTTAGATTACAAGATAGTGCAGCAGTCTGAAAGTCTATTCAGATAAAAATGGGCTTTTTGAGTATTTATTAGAGACTCTTAAAATTTAGTTAAAACCCCTAACAGATTTATTCCCCAGCCCCATTTATGTATTAGATGACATACATTGTGCTTTTTGATGGTAAAAAGTCCTCTGGGAAAAATTGAGATTATAGTTAGTGGCACCAACTAGGTAAAATGTTATTTGCGACAGTAGTATTAAACTAGGTGTATCCAGCGCGTGAAGCTATTCGTATACCACACTCCTGAATTGACTCCAACGGGTAAAGCGCCAGAATGTGCGATCGCAGTCGATGTCTTGCGAGCCACTAGCACAATTGCGACAGTTTTGGCAGCTGGAGGCGAAGCTGTACAAGTATTCAGCGATTTAGATAAATTAATTGAAGTTAGCCAAAAATGGCCTTCTGAAAAACGTCTGCGAGCTGGAGAACGCGGTGGCGCGAAAGTAGCTGGCTTTGAGTTGGGTAACTCTCCCCTCGACTGCACACCAGAATTAGTCCAAGGGCGTCGCTTGTTTATCAGTACCACCAATGGCACTCGTGCCTTACAACGGGTACAAGATTCCCCAAATCTATTAGCAGCAGCCTTGATTAACCGGGCGGCGGTGGTGCAATTTCTTTTAGATAAGCAACCAGAGACAGTGTGGATTGTCGGTTCTGGTTGGGAAGGCAGTTTTTCTTTAGAAGATACAGTTTGTGCAGGTGCGATCGCTCATAGTCTTTTACAGCAAACACAGCTCTCACCAGAAGAATTAGCTGGTAATGATGAAGTAATAAGTGCGATCGCTCTTTACTCTCAGTGGCAAGATAACTTATTGGGATTACTTCACCAAGCTAGTCACGGCCAACGATTAGTGCGTCTGGACTGTCACGAAGATTTAAAATATTGTTCCCAAACTGATATTTTAGATGTTTTGCCAATACAACATGAAACGGGAGTTTTGAAAAGTAAAAGGGAGTAGGGAATAGGGAGTGGGGAATAGGAAGAAATTTTAATGAACAATATCCTATGCCCCATGCCCAATTTTCAAATCTTTAAGCATTTGCCGGAGTCTTTGTCGCCAATGGGGCGGATGTGTCTCTAAAATTGCTGAAACTTTTTCACAAGCAAGCACAGAATAGGCAGGGCGACGGGCTGGTGTAGGATATTCGGCGGTAGTAATGGGGACAATACGTTCAACTTTCAAAGGGAAGCCGAGCTGTTGTGCTTCTTCAAAAATTGCAACGGCAAAATCATACCAGCTAGCAACGCCGCTATTAGTGTAGTGATAACTACCGCTAATTTCTGGGGTTAACTGGGGAATTGTCTGGGCTATAACCGTGGCTATATCTTGCGCCCAAGTCGGGCTACCAATTTGATCGGCGACGACACGGATTTCTTGGCGTTCTGCACCTAGTCGCAGCATGGTTTTGACAAAATTACTTTTGCCAAAGGTTCCATAAACCCAAGCAGTGCGGAGGATGAGGTGATGGGCGCAAGTTTCCCGAATTGCTTCTTCTCCAGCAAGTTTGGTTTTACCATAAACACTCAAGGGATTAGTCGCATCGGTTTCTTGGTAGGGGCGATACCGATTACCATCAAAAACATAATCGGTGGAAATATGAATTAGAAAAGCTCCTAATTTTTGGCTTTCTTGAGCAATAATTAGGGGTGTGATCGCATTAATAGCGCTAGCAAGTTCGGGTTCGCTTTCTGCTTTGTCCACAGCAGTGTAAGCAGCAGCGTTAATGATGATTTGCGGCTGTTTTGATATGATGACGTTGCGGAGGGTATCGGGTTGGGCAAGGTCTATTGTTGGGCGTTCTACTGAGATAATATCGCCGTAGTATGGGAGTATTTGTTGCAGTTCCTTACCCACTTGACCGTTGCTACCAATCAGCAAAATTGATTTACTCATCCTAATTAGTTTTTGAGCCTAACGCAATCATCAAGCTTAATCAAATACTTCAGCAGTTCTCAAAGATTTCCCGGCTTCGTCTTTAGTTGATAAAATCGGTGTCGTACTCAAAGGCCAATCTATAGCTAAATCTGGATCGTTCCATAGAATTGTGCGATCGCCTTGGGGTGCGTAATAATCTGTAGTTTTGTAGAGAACTTCAGCTATTTCTGAAAGCACGAGAAAGCCATGAGCAAAGCCTGGTGGTATCCACAGTAGGCGTTTGTTCTCAGCACTGAGTTCATAACCTACCCACTTACCGAAGGTAGTCGAACTTTTTCTAATATCTACGGCTACGTCAAAGATAGTGCCAACAATAGCCCGGACAAGTTTACCTTGAGGTTGTTTAATTTGGTAGTGTAATCCCCGCAAGACGTTTTGTTTTGAGCAAGAGTGGTTATCTTGGACAAAGTTGGCAACAATACCAGTCTCTTGGGCAAATTTTCGGTCGTTGTAGGCTTCAAAAAAGAACCCGCGATCGTCTGTAAATACTTGGGGTTCGAGTTGTATAACTTCAGGTATTTTGGTATGTACAATGCTCATCAATATTATTTCGAGTAACCCGCCACAGTGTTAACTGTGAGAGTAATTTAATGCTTGTATTTTACAGCTAACAGGTAACACTTCGACCGTAGCTTGTCCTGTTTTTAACAAGTAAATCACGTTAGTTCAATTTGACAGTCATCGCCAATTAGAAATCGCAAGGCTTTGGGGCGACGAGGTGCAAGAGTCAATTGTGCCCGTTGCCCAATCACACTATCAATAATACGCTGATGAATTCCAGCAATTTTAGCACCTTCTAAAATCACGCTGTGTTCTAAATCGGTATCAATGAGTGTGGCATTGTTGGCAATACTACTATAAGGGCCAATAAAGCAGTTTTCTAAATGACAATTGCTACCGATCACTACTGGCCCCCGAATTGTACAGTTAATTACTTTAGATTTTGCACCGATTTGGACTCGCCCAATAATCTGACTTTGGGCATCGATTTCGCCAAGAACTGATGCTGTCAAATAGGTGTCGAGAATCAATCGGTTAGCTTCTAATAAGTCATCTTTTTTACCAGTATCTAACCACCAACCTTGGAGATTATAGGCTAAAACTTGTTTTTTCTGATTAATTAGGTATTGAATAGCATCAGTAATTTCCAGTTCACCTCTGGCGGAAGGTTGAATATTTGCGATCGCATCAAAGATGAGATGAGAAAAGAAATAAACTCCTACCAATGCCAGATTTGAAGGAGGAACTTTGGGTTTTTCAATTAACTGTAATACTCTTCCTGTTTCATCGACCTCAGCTACACCAAAGGCGCTAGGGTTAGAAACTGAACGTAAGAGAATCAAAGCATCTGGCTGTTGTTGGCTAAATTGTTGCAGAAAATAACGTAACTCACCTAATTGAATGAGGTTATCACCCAAGTACATGACAAAGGGAGAATCTCCTAAAAACGGACGGGCGATTTGGACGGCGTGAGCAAGTCCGGCTGGCTGTTTTTGTACGATGTAGGTGATGTTCGCTCCAAAGTATTCTCCATTTCCGGTTTTCGCTTGGACTTCTGCCCCAGTTTCCGGGCTGATGATGATGCCAATATCAGTAATACCAGTAGCGACCATTTCTTCAATGCCATACCATAGAACAGGTTTATTAGCAACTGGTACGAGTTGTTTTGCTCCGCTATAAGTGAGAGGACGTAGGCGTGTACCTTTACCGCCAGAGAGAATTAGTGCTTTCATAAGGATCGAGGATTAATTACAAGTCATTAGTCAAGATAATCTGAAACCTCGACAAAATCTCAAATCCTGGCATCTAATTCTGGCATTAGTTTATCTTTCATAAGTAACGGGATAAGACTTCGACGGTTGCTTTTCCTGTTTTTTCCCAACTGAATTGTTGGGAGTGAGTAATACCTTGGTTAGAAAGGCGCGATCGCAACTCCGAATCAGTTGCGATTGCTTGCATCGCCTCTGTAATTTCTCCGGTGTTGTAGGGATTGATCAGAATCGCCGCGTCGCCGGCCACTTCTGGTAAGGAGGAGAGATTGGAGGTAATGACGGGAGTACCACAAGCCATAGCTTCGAGGACTGGTAAACCAAAACCCTCCCATAGACTAGGGAAAACCAGAGCGATCGCTTGATTGATGATTTTTGGCAACTCGCTGTAAGGAATATAGTTTAGAAACTTTACTTGATTAGTTATGCCTAGTTGCTCAACTTGCGTTTTTAAAATTGGGGTATAACGGCGATCGCTTGGCCCTGCTAACCACAGTTCATAGTCTTTGCAGTTAGGTAACGCAGCAAAAGCACTGATGAGTCGCTGGATGTTTTTGTATAGGTCTTGGCGACCAATGTAGAGAAAGTAGTTACTTTTGGGTAGATTGAGAAAACGAAAGTGAGTGCTATCGTAAGCGAGGGGGATAGAGGTAATTTTGTTAATTGGAATTTGGTAAAAATCGGTGATGTCTTTAGCTGTAGCGTCGGAGTTGCAGATGATATGTTGGGCTTGCTTAAGGACTTGGGGAACGTAGTAGCGATGGTATGGTGTCAGGGGAGAAAAAGATTTGGGAAACCTTAGGGGTATGAGATCGTGAGACATCACGACAAAGCGACAGTTAGTATAGAGGGGTGCTTCTGGGAGGGGGGAAAATAAAAGGCTAGATTCGAGGTCTTTATAAATTTTTGGTAGTTGAAATTGCGTCCATATTAGACGATTAAAATGCCCTTTTCTGCCTTGGTTGGGTGTTAAGTTTGCAGGAACTAGGTAGCAAGTGTAATCAGGAATTATTCTTGAAGTTAATAATATCGCGTTCAGGAATTTAAAGTAAGGAAATATATTATTGGCGTAGGTTGTTATACCTGTTGGTTTGGTGTTGATAACAGACAAGTTTATTATAATTTTATTCATAAAAATTTTACTGTAGACCTCTAGCGAATTGCTGTTAGACATCGCTTCCAATAGATTAACACTCCATAAAGTTTACCCAATGCCACTTGAGGTTTAATAAATATTAAAACAAATGCGTATGAAATTAGCCTAGTTAATCTGATTGTTTGTACTAGTAAATTAGTATATCTTTCTAATGTTAATAAATAACTGTAAGTACTATGTTTAGTTTTTAGAAAAATATTTCTATCAGTAATTGACGATGCTTGATGTACTACACCGAACTGTTTAGTAACAACAATTAAATGCCCTTGCTTGGCATAGCGTTTACAAAAATCAAAATCCTCATAGTAAAGAAAATAAGCAGGGTCAAATAAAGGATAATCAGAGAATATCTGGCAATTAATTATTAAACTACATCCTGAAACCCATTCGCAAGCAACATAAGCTTTATCTGTTTGTGTTAATAAATCTTTATTCAGAATCTCACCAGTTGTAGAAATAAATTCACCACCAGCAAACCAGACTTCACCTGTAGGAGTATAAATAATAGTACCTATAATTGATACTTCTGGATAAGAATCTAAAAAGAGTTTAACTTTATCTAAAGTATTTTCTATTAAATAGGCATCTGGATTGATTATCCAAACATACGCTTGCGGATCTTGATTGTAGATCCATTTCAAGCCTAAATTACAAGCACAACCAAAACCTAAATTAGTCCTAGCATTAAAAATCAAGACAGAATCAGTTTTTAGATTATCAATAGAATTATCATCAGGTGAGTTATTGATGATAATTAATTTGTAGTTAATATAACTTGCTTTATGTATGGAATTGATTAATTTAAAAATTAAATTTGTAGAATAATAATTAACGGTTAAAAAATAAATCACTGGGTTTAATTTTTCTTATGTCAAACAAAAATTTAAGAATCAAAATTCGTAGGGCTATTCCTTCAGAACCGTACTTGTTTAGCCAGCTTTGGTAACAAAGCTTGAGAATACCTAAACCAAAATCTAATCGTTGATCGTCAAAGGGATCAGACCAACTTAAACCTAATTCATGCTGAAACCGGGTATAAAATGCTTTACTCAAGTTACGATGAATTAAATAGCTTTTACCAGTAATCCGGCATTTTTGACTGAGCCATGCCATGAGTTCAACGTAAAACTTCCCAACATCTTGTCTGACTCCTACTGTATTAGAACTATGAATTCTATAGCGAACTAAAGATTGCCGAATATGTCCAATCTTCCCTTTTTGAATAGCAACCAGCGCTACCCACAAGTCGTGATGCCAAACAATTTCATTTTGTTGGGGAAAGGGAAGAATATAGGTAATCAGAGAAGTACAAAATAATAAAGAGCATCCTGTGAATACATTGCGAAGTAATAATAATTCTGCGGTAGCTTTTTCTGGATTACGCCCTTCAAAATTCCAGGTAGAAGGATTGATAGTATGGTCGTGACTGTTGATAAGTTCCAGATCTGAATGGACTAAAAGTAATTGTTCTGAACGTAGTTTTGTAATTAATATTTTTAGCTTTTCTGGTTGCCAAATATCATCTTGATCTGAAAAGGCGATCGCTGTAATTGTAGAATCTTCAACACAGTATTGCAAACCACGCTCAAAATTGTGATAAGACTTCAGGTTATCGTTATGAGAATGACAGATAAATCGTGAATCATTTTCAACAATTTTTTGAATTTCAGCTTGATATTCAAGTTTGGAACAGTCATCAACAATATGACAAACCCAGTTGTCCCAAGTTTGGTTTTGAATTGACTGGATCTGTTTTTGGAAATATTCAACTTGAGGATTATAGGTTGCTAAAACAATGCCAATTTTTTCTTTACTCTGCATTTGAGTTGAATTTCTAGGTTTAACATCATGAAATATGCAACTTTTTCAAAACTGTAATTAGGAAAATTTTTTATATAAAAACATTGTCAGACAGCCTTTGAACTTAGTTCCTTTAAATCACGATCGAGCATTAATTCAACCAATTGCTCAAAGGAGTACTGTGGACACCAACCTATATTTTTTTTAATTTTCTCAATACTGCCAACTAACTGCATAGGTTCATTTGGTCGATAAAAGGCAGGATCGACTATAACATAATCTTGCCAATTTAATCCTACTAAATTGAAAGCACACTCGACTAACTCTTGCACAGAATAAGTTTGACCGCTAGCAATGATATAGTCATCAGGCTGCTCTTGCTGCAACATCAACCACATAGCGTGTACAGCATCTTTGGCATAACACCAGTCACGACGAGCATCCAAGTTACCTAGTTTCAATTCATTGCTTAAGCCAAGTTTGATTGCAGCAACGGTGTGTGTAATTTTTCTAAATACAAATTCTGTCCCGCGTCTAGGAGATTCATGGGTGTAAGTTAGTCCGCAGCAAGCGAAAAGCTTATATTGTTGGCGATAATTAATAGTCATCCAGTGAGCATAAGCTTTTGCAACACCATAGGGATTGCGGGGACGAAAAGCGGTGTTTTCGTTTTGGGGTGATTCGTCAGGTTGACCGAACACTTCGCTACTAGAGGCTTGGTAAAATTTTGCATCAGGCTTACATCGCCGAACCGATTCCAACAAGCGGGAAACTCCTAGTGCAGTGTATTCAGCAGTCAGAGCTGGTTGTGTCCAAGATAAAGGAACGTAGCTTTGGGATGCAAGGTTATAAATTTCGTCTGGTTGCGCTTGTGTGATTACATCCATTAAAGATGATTGATCTAACAAGTCGCCTGATAGTATCTCAACGTTGCCACCAAGATGGCTAATGCGCTCCAAATTACTCGAGCTGGAGCGCCGAACTAAGCCAAAAACTTGATAGTCTTGGGCAAGGAGAAGTTCCGCTAAATAAGAACCGTCTTGCCCAGTTAAGCCTGTAATTAATGCTCGTTTTACCACTGATTTTGACCTTGCTCTGTCTTTAATGCCAAGTAGGCAGCTATGGAATATATAAATTTTGGGATATATAAATTTTAAATTTTAGATTTAAGAATAAAAATTTAGCCTTTTGCTACTAAAAAAATTACATTTATTAACAACAATAATTTAGATTAACCAAATTTATCATTTTGTTAAGTTTGTAAATACTAAACTTGGTAATCTAAACCTTCAAGACATTATTGCCATTTTTATGTATCTTGATAGCAATCTTAAATCATCAGGTTTCCTAGCTGGTAAAGCCTTTATGAAAGTATCTATTAGTCGATACAGCAGGTTACTTTTTATCAACAAACGGCTACATAAAGGAACTTTGTGATATACGGGGTCATTGAGAACCTTGAGCCAAATTTTATATATATCATCCCAGCCACGTCCAACAATAAAGTTTTGATTGGTTGCTTGCTTGCCATGAATGCGAAATTTTGCAAGTTTTTCGTCAATAAAACCTATATCAGAATTGGAAATAATCCTTAACCACATTTCCCAATCTACAATCTGTGCTAAATTAGCATCAAAATCACCTATTTTATCTAATATTTCTTTTCTAATAAGAACATTTGTTGGTTCTCCTATTTTATTTACTGGGTCTTGAACAAGAACTGTTCTTTTGAGCAATGAACTTCCTTTTTGGATAGGTTGTAAGTTTCCCCAAAATTCATGTAATATATCTACACCGAAAGGTACTTGCATTCCATCATTTACTATCAATTCTCTGGGCGTAAATACCATTCCTATTTCTGGTTTGCTTTCTGCTAGAGCCACCATTTTGTCTACACAGTTACTATCTAATACATCATCTTGAAATAAAAATTTGATATATTTACCGCTTGCTTTAGACAAACAAAAATTCCAATTTGGAACCAATCCAAGTCTTTGATGGCTATAGATTTTAACCTCAAAGTCTTTCTGATTATAAATTTTTAATTTATCAACTAATAAAAGAGAATCGTCATCAGATTTATCATCAGAAATAATTATTTCAATAGAAGAATAGCTTTGGTTAAAGGCACTAACTAATGCCTCTTCTAAAAATATCTCTCCGTTGTATACTGGTATACAAATACTCACAAGAGGTAAGGTACTCATATTAAGCCTCATGAAGAATACAAAGAATTACTGTCTATCAAATTTTGCCATCTTGTTATAAAAATATTTCTATCCTGAAGATTCTCCTTTGCAGATCTTGTACGTCCTTCTTTATGAATCCAAGTACTATCTGCATAATAGTAGGAATATAAACCATATTTATCTCGAAGTTTAAAACAATAGTCGATGTCCTGACATTCTTCTTGGTAAACTGAATCTAAGCCGCCCAAATCTAAAAATAATTGTCTATTTGTAAATAAACAAGCTCCTGTAACTGCTGGCACAATTTGTGAATGAACAACTTTTTTATCGGCGCTTTTGCAGTTTTTATTAATATGTTCAGGAATATATTTATAAGGTTCATGTTTACATATAAATACCCCTGCGTGCTGTATACGGAAATTAGGATATAGTAACTTACAACCAATAGCACCTATTTGATTTTGATTAGTCTCGAAAATCCTAATTATTTCTTGAATAGATGGCAATATCGCTTCTGTATCATTATTTAACAATAAAATATAGCGACCACTAGCCTGAGATGCTAAGTAGTTATTGCCTTCGCTAAAATTATATTTCCCTAAATAAAATACTGGGTCTTCTATTGATTTATAATAAACTTCTGTGTCTGATAATTCTGAGCCAGTATCACCTATAATAATTTCATAATTGATATGTTGTATAGTTTGCTTAATAGATTCTAAGCATGGTTTTAGCAAATTAACTTTGTCCTTAGAAAGGATTAATATAGACAAGTCTATTTTTTCTAAATTACTAAAATATAAGCTGTAGTTACTGGCTTTTAATTGTAGTTTTTTGATTCGAGGTAATGTCGTTTTATTAATGAGAGGCAAAACAAAGCTTTTAGAGTTATCACCGAGAATTGTGCTTAAATGTTTAAGACGAGTTTCATAAAGAATAGAGTTAAGTTTTTGGGCATTTTCTTTCCATGAATACAAAGTTTTAGGAGGTTTATATTGGTCTGCTCGCTGTAGTTCATCTATTATTACTTGTGATAATTCAATAATATTTGACGCTACTTTTGCACCAGTTTCTTTGTGTGCCCCCAAGTCTAATGCAAATGACATACGGCCGACAGCTATAGCTTCAACAAGCGGTAAATTATACCCTTCCCATCTAGACAAAGATACACAAGCACTAGAATCTAAGTAAGCAGAAATTAATTGTTCATTAGATGGGTTTTCAATGCAAATAAGACCTTGATCTTTAAAGTGTTTTACATCTTTGTAAGTATCTGATTTACCAATAAGAACAATTGGCATATTTGTCAAACGCGAAAGTTCTTGTAAATCATTAGTTCCCTTATATCTGCTATAAATTTCTCCTAAGCGAGATACGCAAAGTAAAAAAGGTTTGTCTAAGCAATTTGGTGAGTAACCTCGTGAAGATGCCAAGTTTGCCAGCTTACCTTTTAGCTTTTCATATTGAGGATGTTCAATAATTAAATGATCTGAACCACAATAAACTACATCAGCTTTTGTTAATCCCATATCTTCTTTAACAAAATTGCTGATAGCTATAGCCTTGTGATAGAGATGATGATGTAACCTTCTAAATTCCTTTTGGGTTTTTCTCTGTTCTATTTGTTCGGGAAACAATTCTGGAGGAGGTTCACCATAGTCCCAAGCAATTTTAGTAACGTAAGAGTTCATCTTGAATACTAATTCAAAAAAAGGATCGGTATGAGCAATAGCTACATCACAGACTATTTCAGAAACAGTAGAATTCAATCTAAAAGTAGATAAGGTTATTACCTCTATGTTTCCTACCTGAGAAAATGAAGAGGTGAAAAATCCATCATTAACTAAAGTGTAAATCTTAACCTTGTGTCCCCAAGCTGCCAAATACTTAGCTTGTGTAGCTACTACTAAATCTACACCGTATCCTTTCTTGAGCCTTGCACAGAAAAAAGCTACATTTAGAGAGTTTTGAGATGAAACTATAGACCTTAATCTCAAAAATTTTTCATGATTAAAAATCATATCGATCCTCAATTTGATAGATGCACATAACCGATATTCTTCACCGTATCTGTGCTTATTTTAAGTTTGAGATAACAAAAAAGATTGCTTTAAATAATATTGAGACTTAAATTAAATATCCCAACTAATCATTATAAGGAATGCAAAACAGTATATTTTATATATTGCGATTGCGCTATTAATTCGCTTATTTTATTTATATAGCACGTGTATACTATATAGAAATCGCATTTTATATAAATTTACCAGTTAAGGGCGCAGAATGTACGATAAAATTCTTTATTTTTCATCTATTGTATTGGTTTATCACAGTTTTATACACCAGTCAATAAGTCTATAAGGATTTAAAATTGCAAACACCCTGTATTTCGCTAGCAAAATTTATTAATCTTCATTGTAAGAATAGAGTATATTTTACCTGAATATGCGCTCGCAACATTTATGCACGTATTTTTGTCATCAAACTACAACAGCTTTTTTTGCTCTTCCACTTCTAAACCAAAGGCTGATTTTATTTGAAACCATACTTTCCGTAATTGCCAAAACTTACTACTCTCCATTGCTGTAATCCTAGTTTTAAGCTGTTCCAATTCAAGTTGATTATAATGCAGCTCTGACTGGCAAGATTTTAGTTCTATTTCCGTCTGTTGCAACTGAGATTGTAACTGTTCTAATTTCATTTGAGTTTGTTGGAATTGCGATTGCGAACGCTCTAGTTCTATCTCAGTGCGTTGGAATTGAGAATATGAGCACTTTAACTCTGTTTGAGTTTGTTGGAATTGCGATTGCGAACGCTCTAGTTCTATCTCAGTGCGTTGGAATTGAGAATATGAGCGCTCTAACTCTGTTTGAGTTTGTTGGAATTGCGATTGCGAACGCTCTAGTTCTATCTCAGTGCGTTGGAACTGCAATTGCGAACGCTCTAATTCTGCTTTAGCTTGTTCAAGCTCAAAATACAAATTTTCTTTACTAATAATACCATATACATCATATTGACCTGTAATTGCTATTAAATTACCAAAGTCAAAAGCATATTTTTTGAGAATTTTTTCCAATATGTTATTTTTACTATCAAGTAACTCATAAAGCTTATCTATTCCAAAACTCTGGTATGCAGGTAGACTAACTTGAACTGCTAGCAGAGCAAGTTGCAGGTAAATTGATTCTTCACCATCCTGATTGTGATTTACATCAAATCCCGCTTCAGGAAATATTTTATAAAAGTTATTCCGTACTTCTGGCAAGCAATAATTCTTTAAAATTTGCTTACACTCTATCTGATGACGAATTCTGGTTTCTGGTCTATTACCACTAGCATTAGCCTCATTTTTACGAATACGAAATTTAATTAATTCCTCTGGAATTATATGAATCTCATACTTCATGCAAAGCCTGATCCAGAAGTCAAAATCAGGTAACTGAGCAAATCTCTCATCATACTGTCCTAAATCATTGTAACATTTTTTACGAATCAATGCGCTAGGATGACATAAGCAATTACCTTTAAAGAAAAAATGATTTAACCATTCAAAACGATTGCGGTTTGGCTGGATAAAAATTTGCTTATAAAAGTGATTTTCTTGATTAAAATCATTTCCATCATCATCAATAATATGAGCATAACTAAAAACAGCACCCACATCATGATTTTCTTCCAAATAAGTAACTTGCTTTGCCAATTTGTCGGGAGCAAAAATATCATCAGAGCTTAACATTGCAATTAATTCGCCTTTTGCTTCTTTGATGCAATTGTTAGCAGCAATAGCAGCGCCCCGATTTTTAGGAAAGCAAAAAACTCTAATTCTAGGATCATTAAATCCTTTAATAATTTTTATAGTATTATCAGAAGAATAATCATCTGTAATTACTATTTCAAAGTCTTGATAGCTTTGATTTAATACACTTTGTATGGTTTCTGATATGTATTTTTCATGGTTGTAAGATGGAATAATTACTGACACTTTTGGCACAGATTAATAGCCTCTAATTTCAATCATTATTTTACAAATTTTTTCAACATCATCATCGCTTAAGCTACCATATAAAGGTAATGATAAAACCTGTTTAGCTACTTGATTGGCAACTGGCAGGTTAACGCTACTCGACGATGGCAGGTACTTGTAGCATGGGTATTCGCTACAAAGTGGATAAAAGTATTTGCGAGTAAAGACATTATATTGCTTTAATTGATTATGTAAATGGTCTCTATCGCACCCAAAAAGTTCCTGGTCAATCCTAATTACAAAATACTGGTAGCTGCTGGTAACACCCGGAATTTCTGTCAAAACAGTAATACCCGGTACGTTTTGCAGACATTTGCGATATGTCTCGACTAGTAGCTTGCGCTGCTGTCTCTCCTCTTCTATATATTCCAATACAATTAAACCTAGAGCAGCCTGAATTTCGTTCATTTTACCGTTAATACCCGGCATGACTACTTCTTCAGCATTTTTGATGCCAAAGTTTTTTAACAATTCTACTCTTGCTTTCAAGTTATTATCTTTAAATAATAGAGCGCCTCCTTCAGCTGTATGAAATAGCTTTGTAGCATGAAAGCTCATCATCGACAAGTCGCCAAAATTACCTATACCTACACCGTCAATTTCTACTCCAAACGCGTGTGCAGCATCGTATACGACTTTTAAGCCATATTTATCAGCTATTTCCTGGATTTTGACCACATCACAGGGAGTACCATAGACATGAACTCCTAGAATTGCTGTTGTTTGGGGGGTAATCATTGACTCAATCTTATTGGCATCAATATTCATCGTTTCTGGATCAATATCACAGAATATCGGCCTAATATTGTTCCAAGTCAAAACGTGGGGAGTCGCAGGGAAAGTAAAAGGAGTAGTGATGACTTCTCCAGAAAGACGTAGGCTTCGACACCCAACTACAAGTGCAATTGTGCCATTATTAAATAATGATAAATGAGGAATTTTTAGAACTTGTTCTAGTTTTTCCTCAAGCTCTAAATGTTGTTTTCCATTATTTGTCAGCCATTGACTTTGCCAAATTTCTTGAAGCTTTTGATTAAACTTATTTAAATCTGGTAGTAGGGGACGAGTAACATATATAGGCTCTTGAAAAGGAGATATCATTCTTTTACAACTTCTTCTGGTTCTAGTGTTAGCCGGATAAAAATTTTATTATTTTCGTCATCTATAAAATAAGCATTTTGATAATCACCATGTGTCAAAGCACGCAGTAAATCGATAATTTCTCTGCCAGAATATACTTTTTCTAGTTTTATTTGTCTAATTTTTTGAAAATCTTTTTTTTTATTTATATTTCCTTCTTCTTGAAGAGTGTAAGTGTGATAATCATTGTAAAGTATTTTCTCTATTGTTTCAGAGAAGATATCTAGCTCAGTATCTAATATCCGCTTATAAACAGTATCTGAAGTATCATAAGAAAATATTTCTACCTGGCGCTGAATAATTATTGAGCCGTGGTCTATTTTTTGATCCATTTCATGGATAGTCGCACCAGTTGGGAATTTATTAATAATACTAAATACATGAGGATACCAACCTCTATTATATGGATTAAAGCCTGGATGTATGTTTATACATTTGACTTTAGTAACTAGCTCTGCTGGAAAAATCTGCTTGCAGTGTGCAGATATAATTAAATCAAATTTATCAACTAAAGTTTTTATATCTTTGTTGACATCTATCTGATTACATTTAAAATCCGAGATGAAAGGTAGTTCAATATCTGTTTGTGGAGAGCAGACATAGCTAAATTCAGCATATTGATTTAAGTGTTTTTCCTCTAAAATCTCAAAGATTCTTTTTAGTAAATTACTATTATCTCCAATAATTAAATTATTTTTATAAAATAGGTTCATTTCACCTCATAGCCTCAATAATTTAAGTTTTCCATCTCTATTTTTTTTGAAAATGTGACTTACTTTTTATTTCTAAATCTAAAAAACTCTCAAAATAATATTTTTACTTTAATTTTTTACAACTGCTAAAAATATTTTTTATTAGTTGGACAACTGTCTTTTGATAGGTTATTAATTTTATTTTTATATATCCGTCCATCATGAAAAAACAATTTAGGGTGTTCTCTTCATAAGAAAGTTGTTAATATGACTTAATTGAATTACATAAGTCAGATTTAGATAAATTTAATATATAATTTTTTGTCTATTATATATAACTTCAGCATTTGATATTATCTCATGTTTTAGTACTTCAATATTTCTAGGCAGTTATCCAAATGAACGCTTCCATATAGACGTGCGTCTTTTCTTGGTGCCACACTAAACTGAACAGCTAATGGCACAAAATCGCAAAAATCTACTACAGCAATTTCAAATTGAATAGGAATTGACAATACACAGGAAACGTTATAAATACCTTGTATCAAGGTAGCTTTAAACTTCCAATCAATAATATATCTTTCTCCTTGCTTAACAGACTTGAGTGTTTTATCTTCAATTTCACTATCAGAATACACTATATCAGCACCATTCTTATCTCTAATGTGATAACCAAATACTAGCTCTTCAATATCTTCATAAATTTCAATATGCATTCTTAAAATTAAATTTTGTCCATAATCAAGGTTAGATATTTTTTCACCTTCATCATTGATGATTTGCACGTTGATAAAACTTGCTTTACCATTTTGTATTCTTTGAAAAGCTGCTCTTTTTAAAAAATCTAAGTTATTAATAAAAGAATGTTTATCACTTTCAACTAATAATTCTGAATCAATTAAATCATTCTTGAGTTTATCTTGCTTAAGAATAACTTGCTCACTTTCAACCTTCATAGAAAAATACTTTTCTACTACTTGGTTAGCTGAACCATAAGTTATTAGCTCTCCATGACTCAATAAAATTGCTTGACGACAAAGACTTTTAACAGCGCCAACATCATGGCTTACAAACAGCACTGTTACGCCAGTATCCATCATCTGCTTCATGCGCGTCATGCACTTTGCCTGAAAGAACATATCTCCTACAGACAATGCCTCATCCACAATTAGAATATCTGGATCGACATGAATTGCTGAAGCAAAAGCCAGTCGTACATACATACCACTAGAATAGCTTTTAACCGGCTGTTCGATAAAGTCTCCAATATCAGCAAAAGCTGCAACCTTCTCAAAGCGCTCATCTACATCCTGGCGAGAAAGGCCCATGATTGCACCATTCATATACACATTTTCTCGCCCAGTGAATTCTGGATTAAAGCCAGCACCCAACTCTAGCAGTGCTGCAACTCTTCCATTAACTTGTATTTCTCCACTTGTCGGCGTTAAAGTACTACAAATCATCTGTAGAAGCGTAGACTTACCCGCACCGTTGCGCCCGATAATGCCCATAGTCTGGGCTTTACTCACATCGAAAGAGACATCCCGCAGCGCCCAAAACTCTTGAGCGTAACTTTTTCCCGGCAGTAAAATTTCTTTTAGTCTGTCTACAGGACGAGCATAACGTTTAAAGCACTTTGAAACATTTTTCAACGAAATTGCAAGTTCTTCACCCATGTCTTTGCGCTTTCTCCTCAATACACCCAAACTACTTTAGGGAAACTTGTCCTAGTGATAGCTGCCATTGTGCCAGAATTTTTGACTAGACAAAAGTCAATGGCATCACATTGACATAGCAAAAAGTACCACTTCCAGCTTAAAGTATCAAGCAGTATGGTACTAAAATATGAACACCTCTATTGTTTTCTCTAACTATGCTGTTGGCTGTTGTCTGTTTTTTTAGTACATTCAGTCAGTTGCCGAAATTTTTGCTACTAAGCTAGCTACTTGAATATCGCATTAATGCTAAAAAGTCAAAAGCGATCGCCTTAATCAGCAATTACTTTTGACTATATACATCACAACCCAGAGTAGCCTTGGTGAAAGTAGTTAAGCAGTAGTTGCGTTCAGTGTGTAAACAGTGTTACTACTAAAACCCTGAATGCGGATATAGTAAGTACCAGGATTTAAGCTAAGGTTTGATATTGAATCTGTGTTAGTGCCACTTTGCATTGATGATCTGATAATACTGCCATTGGAATTAAGTAGAAACAAATCTGCATCTGCCGTCGATGGAGATAGTGATGCACTTAACGAAAGATTCTCATCCACAATAAACTTATAGTAGTCATTTGTATCACTACCGCCTACAGTATCTCGAAAAACACCGGATGACTGGGGTACATTCAATCCCTCCAGAGGAAGAGCACTACTGAGGGTATTACTAGCGTCTAGAATGGAACTACTAGCTACTACTAAATTGTAATCAGAAGATGCGTCATTCACGCCTGGATAGACTTGGATGTAGTATGTACCAGGATTTAAGGCATAGTAAGTAACTCCATCACCAGTATTATTAAAACTTGAAGAAGTCAGGAGCGGATTACCATTAGCATCAAGCAGCGACAGGTCTAAGTCTGCATCTAAAAAACCAACTCCTGCACTGATACTGCGAACATCAGTTAGGGTAAAACAATAATAATCAATAGTGTCACTACCACCTATAAATCCATTAAAAATAGTACCGTTATCATCCTGATTCCCCAAGTTAAGAGCAGTATTTAATGAGTTACCCGGATCTGGTGTACCAGACCGTTCATCACTGAACGCCCCATAATTCACCCAGTGCTGGAACAATTGACGATTAGTTGTCAAGCCTGCGTTTCTTAAATCTGAATAAGTATTGCGGTAATAATTGACATCAAAAGCCGGAGTAAATCTACGTCCTTCATTCAGTCCGAAGGTTTGTAAATGCCCAAAAGCACGATAGCCATCGCCTCCAAAGGCTTGATTTACATCGCTATTGTTAGACAAATAGTAGTTGATATCAACAAAGGGTGAAAAACTGCGTCCTTCTCTGACACCAGAAATTACCAGATGCTCCAGTGCTTTAGCGCGATTATCCCCAAAGGCTTGTTTCAAATCGGGATTCACCTGTAAATAATAATCGTTTAAGTCATAAATAAATGGTGAAAATTCACGTCCCTCATTGACACCTAAGCCTCGCGCATGTTCATAAGCTCGTTCCCGATTACCGCCAAAGGCTTGCTTCACATCGGGGTTAACATCTAAATAAAAATTGACATCGAAAAACTGAGAAAATTGGCGTCCTTCTGCTACACCAAATTTTCCTAAATGCTCGTAGGCTTGACGGTTGTTAAAAGAAGCCAAATCGCTGTTACTGGAGCGATAGAAGTTAAGATCGGCAAAAGCACTAAAAGCCCGTCCTTCATCTATACCAAAGTTTTGAAAGTGTGAAACCAACTGTGCATCTGTTAAACCTGCTCTAGCTAAGTCAGCGTTAGCAATACGGTAGAAACTGGCATCAAATAAGTTAACAGCCATAAATTTCTTGGGGGTTAGAGATGAATTGGCACTACACCCATTCCTGTTGGTTTAAATTTACAAAGACAAAAGCAGGAGCAGGCATTGCGTGCTACTCAGTATAATCTCAACTAATTAAAACTAGCAAGCAAGTTATACTAAAAAAATACATAATTTTACGTAGGAAATTTTTCTTGTTATTCAAGGATAATCCTGACAACCAATAAAGTAACTTGCAACTTGCCGCGTGCTTAACTTTTCCTATTAAGTTACAATACATCTGCAAATGCCGGACGTAAGCGTCGATAACACCATAATCCACCGCAAAACATTGCCAGCGCAATTAGTGAAGCAACTCCCAACTCACCCCAATGCTTTACCTCTCCCACTAAAACTATGTCACGATAGACTTCTGCGATCGCTGTCATCGGATTTAACCAAAATACCCATCCCCGCCATTCCTCTGGAATAGCTGAGGCTGGATAAATAATTGGTGTCAAATACATCCAAATATTCAAAATTACTGTCAATGTCTGAGGTATATCTCGCAAAAATACTGTCACACCAGCCGTTAAATAACCTAATCCGGCTGTCATCAATAATTGCGGTATCCACACCAACGGCAATAATGCCAAGGTAGTGTGTAGAGTATGAGAACTGATCGCCACAAAAAAAATCAATACTATTAAACCAAAGGAACTCTCGATAAAAGTTGATAAAATTGGCACTAGTGGTAACAATCCTAAAGGAAACACCACTTTTTTGACTAAATTTGGCTGTCCAATTACAGAACTAGCAGCCTGACTCAAACCACCACTAAAAGCAATCCAAGGTAATAATCCCGCAAATAGCCACAAACCAAAGGTGAAGTTATTTTCTGGTAAGGTTTTGATGCTCAACTTCACCTTCAACACAACCGAAAACACATAAGTGTAAATCAGTAATTGTGATAGCTGATTTAGCAAAGGCCACAAATTGCCTAAAACAGAACCTTTATAGCGCGCCTCTAAATCCCGACGTACCAAAGTTCTCAGCAAGTCAAACTTTGCCCAAAACCGTTCATTTATCGGCAGTCTGCGCCTTAGACTCCCTGCTTTACGTGCAAATACTCGCATTGTTTGTAACAATTACTGCTTCCTCGCTCAATACTTAAACACCAAATTTTTCTCTATAAAGCTTTGTAGCTATGAAAGTACTTTTGTGTTCTTTGAAGAATAATCATTACCAGAAAATAGTACCTAAATTGTCTTGGCGATTATACAATGAATCTGCTATTACTAAGTATATTTTTACTACAAATCTAAATTCTGTCGCAACGCTGCTTTCTTTGTTAAAGATGCGAGTTTTGGCTTAACTTAAACTATCTGGGTCAATTCCTTGTGATCGCAAATACTCTGCCAATCGCTCTGCTCGTTGATATTCTTGTTCAGCCCGTTGATATTCTTGTTCAGCCCGTTGACGTTCTTGTTCAGCCCGTTGGCGCTCTTGTTCAGCCCGTTGACGTTCTTGTTCAGCTTTTTCTCCTCGCGTTGGTACCCAACCTGCTGCATTATACCAACGCAACCACAAACCTGCTGTCTCCTGATAAGAACCTTGCCAAAGACCCAATCCTAGTTCTAACTCTTCTAGCCATAAGCGGTTCTCTGGTAAAGATATTGCCTCGTAACGAGTGCCTATGAGTTGAAAGGCACGCAAACGATTTTCATAGCGATCGTAGGCAACATAGTAGGGAACCCGCAAAATGCGTTCATATACTTCCCATTTTGTTGGGGGTCGGTTGACCTCTCGCAGTGTTTTTCCTAAGTCTTCTTGTTCTGTACCTGGTGAAAGTAATTCAACTATTAAAAATGGAACAACTCCCTCTTGCCAAATGACGTAACTTAAGCGTAGGTCTTGCTGTTGGCTAGCACTAGGTAGTCCTAAAACCATGTACCAATCAGGACGCTTGTACCACAGAGTATGGCGGGGGTCGTAGTAAAGATTCAAATCGCTAGCAAGTAAAATTTCCTCAGATGGATAAGTTAGAGGCTGACAAGTCTCACTGAGCAAATCCGCTTGAATACGGTGAAATTCATCTGGCAAACCTGATTCCCCTACTAATTCACTGGGTAAATCATACATCGTAGGCATGGTTTCTTGTGGCGGACGGGGTGGATCTGTTTGATACATGACTACTACCTTTGTTGCTTAACTAAAGCTATCTGGGTTAACTCCTAACAATGGCAAATGTTCCGCCAACCGTTGCTTGCAAAAGCAGCTATTATTGTTCCAACAGCAATTGCGCTTCTGATGCCTGTTGCTGTGCCTCAACAGCTACCCGTTACGCCGCAATAGCCTGTTTGGTTGTTGATTTAATTTTAAGCTGTTAAGTCGTTATTCTCCCTTATCTCCCCTTCTTTGCTGAATTTGTGAGAGCTGAGTCACGGATTCCGCTACACTGAGACTTGGTTTATTTGAATTGTAATCAGGCATGGAAATCGGACAAAAGGTTAAAGTCTTTCGCTTGCGCGATCGCGTTTCTGCCCCTGTTGTCAAAAAACTAGGGCAAGTGGGTATCATCCAAGGCTACAAAGTGACCGATGGTGCTGGAATTGGTGTAGTGGTGCTGTTTGACGACAATTCTTCTACTTGGTTTTTTGAAGATGAAATTAAACCTGTGTAGTTGTAAAGAACTCAGAAGCGGGTTTTTCTTGGCATGTGAAGTTTAAAGCACAGGCTGAGATTCTTTGTTGAGTGCTAAGTTGGAGTTGAAAAGACCGGCGGTGAAAATAGGAATCAAGTAATGGCTCTAATATTGACATTTTTGGGCAAAGGCGGCACCGCTCGTACCAAAATTGCGATCGCCGCCGCCAAATTATTGGCAAGTCAAGGCAAGCGCGTACTTCTAGCAGGACAAGCAGAACCAACATTATCAATTTTGCTGGGTACTCCCATTGCTGCCGATCCCCAGGAAATCGCTCCCAATTTGCAAGTAGTCCAGTTTCAAGCATCTGTACTACTAGAACGCAACTGGGACGAAGTGAAGAAACTTGAGGCGCAATATCTCCGCACGCCCATATTCAAAGACGTTTTTGGTCAAGAACTGGTAGTATTGCCGGGGATGGACAACGCCCTCGCCCTGAATGCTATCCGCGAATATGATGCTAGTGGCAAATATGATGCGATCGTTTACGATGGCACGGGTGACTCTTTAACGTTGCGGATGTTGGGTTTGCCAGAATCTATCAGTTGGTATATCCGGCGATTTCGGCAATTATTTGTCAACTCCGATTTGGGGAAGACGATTACTGAATCGCCCTTGATTCAACCGTTGATTAGCAGCTTTTTCAATGTCAACTGGACAGCAGATAACTTTGCAGGTCCGACTAACCAAGTCAATAATTTCTTAGAAAAGGGGAGAGCCGCTCTTGCTGATCCCAAGCGTCTTGCTGCTTTCTTAGTTACCACAGGAGATCCCATTGAGGTAGCAAATGCTCGTTATTTGTGGGGTAGTGCTCAACAAATCGGTTTAACTGTAGGCGGTGTTCTACTTGTGTCTACTGAGGCAAATGCCAACCTGTCGCAGGAATTTATCCCCCTACCTGTGAGCGTTGTTCCCGACTCGTCAACAGGTGACTGGCAACCACTAATAGACGCATTACCCAACTTTGAAGCACAAGCTCTACAGGCTCCCAAACCAATTGAAATAGATATCCACAATCGTCAAGTACGCTTATTTTTGCCAAGTTTTGACAAAAAGCAAGTCAAACTCACCCAATATGGCCCAGAAGTCACGGTAGAAGCAGGAGATCAGCGACGAAATATTCCCTTACCTCCGGCTCTCAGTGGCAGACCCGTTGCTGGAGCAAAGTTTCAGAATAATTATTTGATAATTTCGTTTTAATTTAGTTAGGAGTTAGGAGTGAAGAGTTAGGAATAAAACAATAATTCATAACTTTTAACTCCTAACTCCTCACTCTAAAAAAATACGCTTTATGTCAGAATCAACTCCCATTACCCCAGACCCTAACCCAGCTGAGGCACTAGACTCAGTGGCAAATAATCCCAGCGAAAAAGCGATTGCATCTGCCGAGCGCAGTGCGAAAACTAGGCAACTGCTAGGGATGAAAGGTGCTGCCTCCGGGGAAACTTCAATTTGGAAAATTCGTTTACAGCTAATGAAGCCGATTACCTGGATTCCCCTAATTTGGGGCGTAGTCTGTGGTGCGGCTTCTTCTGGTAACTATACTTGGACACTGGAAAATGTGTTGAAGGTAGCAACCTGTATGTTACTGGCTGGGCCATTGATGACAGGTTACACTCAAATCCTCAATGATTACTACGATCGCGAAATCGATGCCATCAATGAACCCTATCGCCCAATTCCCTCTGGGGCAATTCCCCTACCCCAGGTAATTATTCAAATTTGGGTATTACTAATTGCTGGTATTGCTTTGGCATTTGCGCTGGATGTGTGGTCTGGTCATGAATTCCCGACAATTACAGCGATCGCGATCATCGGTTCTTTCATTGCCTACATTTATTCTGCACCTCCTCTGAAACTCAAGCAAAACGGTTGGCTAGGTAGCTACGCCTTGGGTGCAAGCTATATCACCCTACCTTGGTCTACAGGACACGCTTTGTTTGGCGATCTCAATTCCACAATCGTAATTTTGACAATGTTCTACAGCTTGGCTGGATTGGGTATTGCCATTGTCAATGATTTTAAGAGTGTAGAAGGCGATCGCCAGCTAGGATTACAGTCACTACCCGTAATGTTTGGCATCACTACTGCGGCATGGATTTGTGTAGTAACTATTGATGTATTTCAAGGATTGATCGCAGCTTATCTCGTCAGCATCCATGAGAATTTGTATGCAACAATACTAATACTCTTAATCATTCCGCAAATCACATTACAGGATATGTATTTCCTGCGTGACCCCGTGAAGAATGATGTTAAATACCAAGCCAGCGCCCAACCATTCCTTGTTCTAGGAATGCTCGTCACTGGTTTAGCGCTGGGTCATGCTGGCATTTAAATGATACTTCCATAGTAGGAAGTTAGGAAGTAGGAGTTAGGAGTTAATATACTTCTAGCTCCTAATTTTTATCAAGAAATGCTGTGTTGGAACTGATATCTTTCCTCATTCATGGGATTCAACCTTTTTTAGCCCCCATTTGCTTTGTCGTTGCTTGGACTGTAACTATTCTGGCTGTTTTGAGTCTCTGGACGGCGGTGCGAGATAGTCTAACTACAGCCAAGCAAATGCATCAAATTCCTTGTAGTGGTTGCCAATTTTTTACCGACAATTACCGTCTTAAATGTACTGTACGCCCATCTATTGCCAATACAGAAGAAGCAATCCATTGTTTGGACTATCAACCGAAGACAAATCCTTATTTCTACTAAGCAAAGGAAGATGAGGGAGCAGGGGGAGAATAATTAATCACCCTTAACCCTTGACCCTTTACTAATTCAAACCCTCAAATCAAAAATTGATTGATGCTAGTTCAAAAACTTCAAGACTGTGGAGAATTTATCGCAGGAGATAACACCATTCTGCGAGAACTGCTACATCCAGATAAGCAATCTCTAGCATTGCGCTATAGTTTGGCTCATGCAACACTACCAGTAGGAAAAACCTCTCAACCGCACTCGCTCTCTACCTCAGAAGTCTATTATATTCTCAGTGGCACGGGAGAAATGCACATTTATAATGAAACCCAGATAGTTCAACCGGGAGATGCTGTGTATATTCCCCCTAATGCGCGGCAATTTATTTCTAACTCTGGCATGGAACCTCTGGTATTTATTTGTATTGTTGATCCAGCATGGCGTATCGAAGATGAAACAGTTTATTAAAACCCAGTTACAGCGATAGTCTCAAAGTCTAGAAAAAATCTCAGCATTTTTGAACCATTACTCACTTTCAGCCGTCAACTTTGCTTAACCAAGTAACCAGATCCTCTGAGTCAAGTGCTATCTCACTTCCTAAAGTTTTGATATAAAGAAGTCCGTCGCTAATAATTAAATCTCTAATTGGATACCATGAATCTCGTTTTCTAACCAGAAGTTCCAACGGAATCCCTAGTGTTGAAGTATACTTGCGATATTTCCACCAAGCTCGCCATAGAAGCACAGATTTAGTACAGTGCATCTCATATCCTTTGGGAAGTTCGCAGTATTGATACTGATAGAAACCTCGACTATCCACTTCTCCTTTGAGGAGATAACTAGATTCTGCTAATGCCTGATTTATCAATTCCCACTGGGATGATTTTGGAGAAATCGAGAATTCAGATAGTGTCTTAGATAGCTGGACGGTGGCAATTACACCTTCAGCTTTTGCTATCAGTTGGTTTGTGTTATAAACTGTTTGCGCTGTTAAAGCAGGATTTGACAACAAAACTTCTTTTTTATGAATAGAGTTTTGCACAAACTCTCGAATTAAATCTAGATTAGATAACATAAAATTATTCATACTAAAATTAAGTAGCGTGATGGAAACCACGACTGTACTTAAATTAGTTGCTATACTCTTATTTCACTAAAACCAGGATTATTACCAGCTTTATTTTTCTTTCTGACTAAAGACTTTGTTTACTTTAATTTCACCTATGTCGCCGCTCACTAGGCTGGTTAAGAAAATTAGTGTGTTTAGATACACAAGAAATTATTATATTAAATTTTTACGCTTTCGATAAAAGGTTGAAATACCGGAATTAATTCGGGGCGACTAACTACAAGGGTGGGAAAAGAGCGATCGCTATAATCTTCCCCCGGTGACAAAGGAAACGGTTCTGATCTAAGCGATGACCAGACCCCACCAGCAGCTTGGACAATTACCCAAGCCCCCGCTAAGTCCCAGACTTTTGGTGTCGCCTCAATACCACCGAGAGTAGCCCCAGTGGCAACCGTCAAAAAATTATAGCTAGCCACACCCAACATGCGAATTTTGCAGGGAAAGCCGTTTTTGATAGCTGCGGTGCTGCGAGAACAGAGGTTAAAAAAGTGATTGTTGCTGGGACTATCTATACTAGTGTGGATGGGGTGGTTGTTGAGAAATGCTCCTGTTGGTGTTGCTAAACCAGATGAACCTGCCCAGAAACCATGAAAAGCTTGATTCAAAGTTGGGGCGTAAATATACCCAAAGATTGGTGTGCCTCGATACAGTAAACCCAGAGATATTGTCCAGAGAGGAATACCGCGTGTGAAGTTGGTTGTGCCGTCCAGAGGATCAATTACCCAGCACCATTCAGTACCAGGAAATGACTGATCGCTCTCTTCGGTCAAAATGCCGTAACCAGAGAAATTAGAAACGATCGCATCCCGAATTTCCTGATCTGCCCATTTATCTGCTTGCGTCACCAAACTTCCATCAGCTTTTTGAGAAGCCTGTACTTTCCCAAAATCTTGCATTAGCTGTTTTCCCACCCTGGTAGTGGTAGTTTGGGCAAAATCTAGAATTGTTGTCCAAAAATCATTCATTAGTTATTAGTCATTTGTCATTGGTCATTGGTCATTTGTCGTTTGTCCCATGCCCCATGCCCTATACAGTTTAGTCTAAATCGCTTTCCAAAACCGAAGCGATCGCTTGCTTGGTACTTGTTTGAAATTCTGCGATGTTTACCCGATTCAGAAACCAAATTGATAGCACCATTCCTACGGCTTCTAGAACGAATACCAGTCCATAAGCTAACTCTAGGCTTGGTAAAAACTTGCGCCCAACATCTAAAACTGTACCTCCGATGACTACTGCCACACCTCTAGAAAGGGACTGTGCTAATCCCCATGCCCCAATAAACGTACCTGCGGCTTCTGCTGCGGTGAGATCCAACATTAAGCTAATTGCTGCTGTAGTTAAGAAACCTGCGGCTAAACCGAAAAAGAACAAACCTAGTTTGAGAACTGCGGCATTAGCTGTGAATCCTGATATACCCAGCAATATTGCACAGAATGCTACCAACATACAGCCTAGACGTGCGGTTCTGCGCTTACCCAAACGCGGGACAATATAAAAGCCCGTAACCCCGTAGGCAATCAGTAAACCCGTTCCATAAAAAATATTTAATTTGGTACTTTCCGCTAGGGGCATTTTAAACACTTGACCCGCATAAGGTTCCAAAATTGGGTCTTGCATAAACAAACTGATAGTCATCACAAGTAAAAAGGTGAAAAATATACCTGTTTGTGGGCTAGCTGTCAATATTTTCCAAGCATTGCCTAGAGTAATACTGTCTTCCCGGTTCACCAGTGTGGAACGGGTTAAGTATTGAGAGTACTTTTTTTCTACGCCGAATGTGGCTGCGATCGCTAAACCAAATACAATTGCTGGGACAATAGTAAACAACCTATTGATTGCTGGCTGCAAGCTTTCTATGGAAACGCCTAGTGTTAATGGCTGTAGTAATATGCTACTAATAATCGCCCCAACAATAATCCCCACCATCAGCATCGACCAAACCACACCGACTACTTTAGAACGGTTATCTTCTTCAGATATATCCACCAACAAAGCAGCAAAAGCAGTACCGCTAGCGCAAATTCCTAGACCATATACAGCGAAAACAATAGACAGAAGTGCTGTCCAGCCAATTGTTTGAGTTGTCCATACCCAAGTACCCGTACTATTTCCAGCAACATTCATCTGCCACATTACTTGTACAGCTAAAAATGCTGCGATCGCAAATATTGCCGCGCCCACCCAAACATAAGCTGTGCGGTGGTATCCCCATAACGGTTTGGCATCGGAAATCTGTCCGAACCAGACACGGGAAGGAGCAACAAATAAAGGCAGTGCTAGAACTACTGAAACCAGCGTCGCCGGAATTGCTATTTCTTGAATCATGACTCTGTTGAGTACGCCCAGAGTCAAAATGGACATCATGCTCAACCCCATCTGAAATAAACCCAGGCGGAACATGGTTAGCAGGTTTACCCTTGACACAGATAGGGATTTTTTGTTGGTATCAAATACTTCACCGCTTGCCATAGCTACTTTTCGTATAGTTTACAGGATTTAATCTCTCTCTCTTTAAATAAAGATAAACCCTACCCGCTCAAAATCACTGAAGGAAAAGTGGAAGTTGCGATGGCTTTGCCGGCCACAGGCATCGCACTTAATATGAAAATGTGGTTTTAACTACGCTATTCCATTGAATTAGTAAGATAAACTTGCCGTATGTATGTCATCAGACTACTTAGCTTCATCTAGTAATCAAAAAGGTATAAGCAATGAGTAAAGAACCAGCCAAAGTAATATTATGGGAAGAAAATCAAAAAGATTTTCTAAAGAAGTTCTACGATCTCCAATTTATTCCCAGAGTAGGAGAAGAAGTTTACCTAAAAAAGGAGAAATGGAAAGTAACCAGAGTTGAGCATGATGTAGAAATTAGTGAGATTAATGTCTACATGGAATTAATCAAAAAAGCCAAGCAAGATAAATCATCTAATTCTTAAATATAAGTAAATACACTCAACCATTATAAAAGGGAGGTTATTAGCCTCCCTTAATTCTGAAAATAGATATATTGTCAGGTGTAATTTGTAAATCTTTATGCAAGCTGCGATGTCTACGACGGGCTACGCCTACGCACAACAAGAATTGCGGCTAAATGGTGGCGATCGCACTCTGAGAATACTATATCAACTTCCCCACACCCAACCTTAGCTGTAACGATACACTATAAAGGTAAAGAAATGTAAATAAATTAAATTTTGCAACCGTGGAAACTATCACATTGGGGCAAAATGGCCCATCTGTTACACCCTTGTGCATAGGCACTTGGGCTTGGGGTGATAAACTATTTTGGAATTATGGTAGTGCCTACGGCCCAGAACAGTTACAAGAAGCCTTTACAGCAGCCTTAGAGGCTGGTGTTACCTTCTTTGATACTGCCGAAATCTATGGAATGGGAAAAAGCGAGAAATTTTTGGGGCAGTTTCTCCAACAAACACAACAACCTGTGCAAATAGCCACAAAATTTGGCCCTGTACCGTGGCGATTTACAGCCCAATCCATCTCTGATGCTTTAACAGAAAGTCTCAAACGCCTACAACTTGACCGAATCGCCCTTTACCAAGTGCATTGGCCTTTTGCCTTCTTGTTAAGTCAAGAAACTTTGATGAATGCCCTAGCAGATGAAGTGAAGCGGGGCAGAATTGCTACAGTCGGTGTGAGTAATTACTCAGCAGAGCAAATGCGGGACGCCCATCAAATATTAGCGGCCCGGGGAGTGCCTTTGGCTGTGAACCAAGTCCGCTATTCTTTGCTGACTCGTCAAGTTGAAAGCAAAGGTATTATCGCAACTGCCCGTGACTTGGGTGTGACTATTTTAGCTTATAGTCCTCTAGCACAGGGATTACTTACAGGCAAGTACAGTATTGATAGTACTGAAACCCCCACTGGTGCCAGGAAAGTAGATCCGCGATTTAACAAAGAAGGTTTGCAAAAAATTGCCCCAGTTATATCTTTGCTACGCAAGTTCGGTGAAAAATACGATCGCACTCCTGCCCAAGTTGCTCTCAACTGGTTAATTGCTCAGGGTAATGTTATTCCCATTGCTGGGGTGAAGACAGCCGAACAGGTACGGCAGAATGCTGGTGCTTTGGGCTGGAAATTGAGCGACGATGAAATTGGAGAGTTAGAACTAGTTAGTCGTCCTTGGCTGTAGTATTTCTGAACTACTCAAACACAGGAGGCCAAATTTCTGACACTACTAGCTCCCAACCTGGTAATAAGTCTGGTAGTGTCAGTTTCTTGTTATCCTGCAAAACTATTGGTTCTTGGTTGAGCCGATAAACTGTGAGCGTCAATTTGTCAGGATCAATCAGGATACCAACTGTACATCCGAGTTGTAGGAATAACTGAATTTTTTCTAGCAGTGGTTTGATGCGATCTGACTTAGATTTTATCTCTACCATCAAGTCAGGAACCAGTTCCACAAAGTCGCGCTTGCTTGTTTTCAGTCTATCAGCACGAACGAAAGATACATCTGGAGCGCGGAGATTTCGTTTTTCGTTATCAGCTTCTTTCCCATTTTCAGTGTTTAATGTAGGCAAAATAAAACCCGCGCTAGAACCAGTTACCCGTCCTAGCCTCTGTGGACGTACCCAATTAGCTAATTGTCGCGCAAACTCTATACCTATTTCCTCTGATTCATAATCTGATGGCCCCATAAGAAGTATATTTCCGTCTACTAGCTCCATCTGCCATTCTGGATGCTCTGCTTGTAGTTGCTCTAAATCTGGAATAGTGAACATAAGACCACTTAAGAATGCATCTTTAATTTATCTTCCTACAAACGGGTAGAAAAATTTACCCAAAAAGCCAAAAAGTCAAGAGCCAAAGTCAAAATTTTGACTCCTAACTCTCAACTCTGCCAATTTTAGATTTGGGTCGCACCTTTGGTGCGCTGGAAGCACAACTTGGATTTTGGATTCCAGAAAAAATCTAAAATCCAAAATCGATTAACTTCTAACTGTTGACTAAGAAGCTGATTCTCTAGCTGTAGGTGAACCTATTTTTTTACTAGGAGATGCAGAAGAATCCTGTCCACTTGTCCGTAGTTTGGGCTTGGGAGAAGAATGTCTTTCTTCACCATTGCTGCTATCTGATTTCCACGCAGCACGGGGGCGATCGCTGGAAGATTCACGACGCTTACCGAGTCTGGGTTTGGGAGCAGAGGATTCCTCTTGGGGAATTTCCACATCTGAACTTAACCAAGCGGGACGAGTTTGATCGTAAGCGATTTGCAGTGCAGCTGCGGCGATCGCTTGAGCATCGTATTCTTCAATTAGTTCGCTAACAATTGGCAAGAATGAAGCTAAACGCTCACCTGTCAAAGCTTCCCGCACCTGTTCTTGCAGTTTCAGGATGTGCCGCGCTTCAATCTGGGCGCGTGTAGGAATGGTCAGCAATTGCCAACTTTGGCGATTATGACGTTCAAATGTTTGCTGTTTGCGACGCTCAAATGGTTGTACTAAAGAAATTGCTGTTCCTTCTTTACCAGCACGACCAGTACGGCCAATGCGGTGGACGTAAGTTTCTACGCTATCGGGTAAGTCGAAGTTGATTACGTGGGAGAGTTGATCGACATCTAAGCCTCGTGCTGCAATATCAGTTGCTACCACCCAACGGACTTGACGGTTACGGAATCTGACTAATAGCCGTTCCCGCGCTTGTTGAGACAAGTCACCGTGGTATTCATCAACACTGTGACCAGCCCCTTGTAACTGACTGGTGAGTTCTGCGGCTGTGCGTCTGGTGCGGACAAAGATTAAGGCTGTTTCTGGATCTTCCATTTCCAGAATTGGCTGTAAAGCTTTAGCTTTTGTCCAGTGACGGGGGATCAAGTAAGCTACTTGATTGATTTTGTTGGGAGCAGCTTTTGGTTGCTCAACGGTGACAGTTGCAGGCGATCGCAAGAACTTGTTCACCAACATCCGAATCGATGGTGGCATTGTTGCCGAGAATAAAGCTGTTTGGCGATCTACGGGCGCTTGCGAGAGGATTTTGATCACATCGTCGATAAAGCCCATGCTCAACATTTCATCGGCTTCATCCAACACAAACCACTTCACTTGATCAAGCTTTAAACAGCCGCGATCGAGCAAATCTATTACCCGTCCTGGAGTGCCCACAACCATGTGAACACCACGTCTTAGTTGTAACATTTGGCGGTCAATTGATTGACCACCATAGATTGCTAACACCCGCAATCCTTCATCACCGATGAATTGCGCGATCGCATCGTGAACTTGCATTGCTAATTCACGAGTTGGTGTTAAAACTATGGCTTGCACGGCTCTTTGATTAATATCCAGCCGTTCTAAAATTGGCAGTGAAAATGCTGCCGTTTTGCCTGTTCCAGTTTGAGATTGACCTACCACATCACGACCGTCCAGCAATTGGGGAATTGCTTGCACTTGAATGTTAGTTGGTTCGGTAAAACCGATTTTTTCTAGTTGTTCGACACGTTCTTGGGAAATGCCTAATTCTTGAAATGAAAGAGTCATTAATTCGTCCTAAATTTTATGTAAGGATTTTGGATTAGTCATTAGTCATTAGTTATTAGTCATTAGTCATTATTAATTGGCTACTGGTGAGCCAGCAAAGTCTTAGGGGCAACCCCTATGAGCAACTGCCGTTAGTGCAGCATCGATCTCAGGAGAAGGGCGAACCCGTAAGGGTTATTTAACAAACGACAAACGACAATTTAGTTATTGACTACTTGACCATAGAGGTCGTATGTATCAGCGTGGTGAATCGCTATTGGCACGATGGTTCCTAACTTTGCCTGGCCTTTGACATACACCAGACCATCAACCTCTGGGGAAAATCTACCTGAACGACCGATTAATTCACCACTTTCAGGATTTTCTTGCTCAATCAGGACATCGACGATTTTGCCTACTTCCTGTTGATTTTTCTTTTGAGAAATCGGTTGCTGGAGTTCCATCAGTTGGTATCGGCGATCATCCATCACTTCTTGAGCCAACTGATTTGGCAACTTGTAAGCGGGGGTTCCTTCCTCAGAGGAAAAGGTGAAGACACCAACATGATCGAATTCATGCCGCTCAACGAACTCTAGTAGATGCTCAAAATGCTCGCCTGTTTCTCCTGGGAAACCAACAATAAATGTTGTCCGCAGTACGGCTGTTGGTAGCGCCGTTTTGATGCGATCTATAATCCCATCATTTACCTGTCCTTGCCAAGGACGGTTCATGGCGCGGAGAATATCTGGATGAGAATGTTGCAAGGGCAAATCCAGATAAGGCAAGACGTTGGGTGTTTCTTGGATCGCCGCTATCACATCTGGGGTCAGTCCCGTGGGATAAGCGTAGTGCATTCTAATCCACGGTATATCTACTTTCCCCAAAGCGCGAAGTAATTCGGCTAATTTTGGCTTACCGTAAATATCTAGACCGTAATTAGTGGTGATTTGGGAAATTAAAATAATTTCCTTTACCCCTTGACTAACTAACTGCTCGGCTTCGGCGACTATAGATTCAATAGTACGCGATCGCTGGTTCCCTCGAAGATGAGGAATGATACAAAATGCACAACGATAATCACATCCTTCCGCAATCCGTAGATAAGCTACGCCCTCGGTTGTAGTGCGATAGCGCGGTGTAGTTTCGTCGGCGATGTAGGTCGGTTCGATACTAACCTGTTTAACCCGTTCGCCTTGTTCTACACGCTCAATTACATTTACAATTTTGTGATAATCACCTGTACCAACCACCGCTACTGCTTCCGGCAACTCTTCCAAAAGTTGTTCTTGGAAATGTTGCGCCATACAGCCAGTGATTACGATTTTTTTGTTTGCCTCTGCCAGTTCCACCAAAGTTCTGACAGATTCTTGCCGGGCTGCTTCAATAAAACTACAAGTATTAACAATAACGTAATCGGCTAACTCTTCATTTGTATCTACACCGTAGCCTGCTTCTACGAGCATTCCCAGCATGTGTTCTGTATCAATTCGGTTTTTCTCGCAGCCCAGGTGAGAAATAGCAATTGTTGGCTTGTCACCCATATTTTGAAAAAATCTTCATTTTTTTTCTTCCTGTAATCAAACATTCTGGCGCAAAGTTAAGCTTTTTTGCTATCAGCATCCTCGTGAAAACAGCGCAGTGGCAAATATCCACTGTCAATAACTGTTCGTGTCATAACCCTATTAATAAATAAAAATAGAGGTCATGTTATGATATTCCTATCAATCTGTTCCCCAGGGTAAATTGAAGTGTCTTTGGGTACATTTGACACTTGTAATCTTTTTTAACAATTCGCCTATTGGTATTTTACATTACCATAGCGTGTGCGTTGTTAATCTACCCATCGGGAAGCCGCCCAAAGGGCTTGTTGTGAGAAGTCGCTACCCTCCGGAAAATCGACGAAAGCGACTACGCTTATAAAGCAGTAATGCTAGCCTGGCGATTGGCAAGTCCTACGACTGGGCGAGGACAAGACGCCTAAACCACGGAAAGCTGCCTTGCGTCTAGTGAGTGGCAAACTCCTCTTGTAGCCAAGTTTTATCTTAACATATCTTATGGGAGGTTGGAGGCCAATTTCCATCTTAGGAAGGAGGCAATAAACCGACTATCATAAAACACATTTGACTAGTTAATGAAAACTCAAGAGTCAAGGGTCATACAGTCAATAGTCAAAAAATTCTAGACTCTGGACTCCGCGAGGCGGATTAAAGACGTGGACTTATATCAATTATTTAAAACTCGCTCACCGATTATTGGCGTGGTACACCTGCTACCACTGCCAACCTCACCTCGTTGGGGAGGTAGCCTAAAAGCGGTGATTGACCGTGCCGAACAAGAAGCTGCTGCCCTGGCAAGTGGAGGGGTTAACGGGCTGATTGTGGAGAATTTTTTCGACGCCCCGTTTACCAAAAACCAGGTTGATCCGGTGGTTGTGAGTGCCATGACCATTGTGGTGCAACGGATACAAAATTTGGTGACTTTGCCTGTAGGCTTAAATGTTCTGCGAAACGACGCTAAAAGTGCAATGGCGATCGCGAGCTGTGTACAGGCGCAATTCATCCGCGTCAACGTTCTCACAGGAGTGATGGCAACCGATCAAGGATTAATTGAGGGAGAAGCCCATCAACTACTCCGCTATCGACGGGAGTTAGGCTGTGATGTTAAAATCCTGGCCGATGTCTTGGTGAAACACGCCCGTCCTTTGAGTTCTCCAAATCTCACAGTCGCCGTGAAAGACACCATTGAAAGGGGTTTAGCTGACGGAGTAATTTTATCTGGTTGGGCTACTGGTAGCCCACCTAACTTAGAAGATTTGGAACTAGCTTGTGGTGCAGCAGCTGGCACGCCAGTTTTCATCGGTAGTGGAGCGAATTGGGAAAATATTGATACCTTGATGCAGGCAGCAGATGGTGTCATAGTTTCCAGTTCCCTAAAACGCCACGGACGTATAGAGCAACCAATTGACCCAATTCGCGTCAGTCAATTTGTCGAAGCTGCGCGTCGCAATTGGAACTCCAAAAGTGAAAAGAAATCAGCAGAACAAGTGAAGTTACATTCTTAGAAAGTAGGGAGTGGGGAAAGAGAGTTAGGAGTTAGGAGTTAGGAGTTATGAGTTTTAAATTAATTGTTCCTAATTCCTGATTCTTAACTCCTCACTGCTCACTCTTAACTCCTAACTTTTAACATTCCCCATTCCCCAATATTTATGATTCGCCGTCGTTCTACTCCTTGGATTCATAAATGGTCACGTCCATTGATTGCCGCGATCGCTGGATGTGGTGCCCTGATAACTGGTTATCTGACCATCGAAAAGTTAACAGGAGGCAGTGCAGCTTGTGTGGCACAGGCTGGTGTCAAGGGCTGTAATGATGTACTTTCCAGCCCTTGGGCAACGGTTTTTGGCCAGCCATTAGCTTTGTTCGGGTTTTTGGCATACATCAGTATGGCGATATTTGCTTTGGCTCCCTTGGTATTTAATTCAGGGGAAAAGAATAGCCGCAAACAATTGGAAAATTGGACGTGGTTGCTGCTGCTAGCGGGTGCGATCGCAATGTCTGTTTTTAGCGGCTATTTAATGTACGTGCTAGCATCTCAAATCAAAGCTATTTGTCTTTACTGTATCGGTTCAGCTTTGTTCTCTGTGAGTCTTTTGGTGCTGACGATTATCGGTCGGACTTGGGAGGATATTGGACAAATCTTCTTTACCGCCCTGATTGTAGGGATGGTAACGCTAATTGCCACTTTAGGCATTTATGCTGGCGTGAATCAATCAGATGTTACACCTGTAACTCCAGGACAACCCGCAAAAATTACCTTTACTCCCAAGACAAACGCTAACGCAGCATTCGGTTGGGAAGTTACCACTACTTCTGGTGAGGCAGAAATAGCTTTATCACGCCATTTGGCAAAGGTAGGCGCGAAGGAATACAGTGCTTACTGGTGTCCTCACTGCCATGAACAAAAGCTGCTTTTTGGTAAAGAAGCCGAGGAAGTAATCAACAAGGATGTTAAGGTAGAATGCGCCCCTGATGGACTTAAGGCTCAACCAGAATTGTGTAAAGCCGCAAAAATTGAAGGCTTTCCCACTTGGATCATCAATGGCAAAAGCTATAGTGGAGTCCAAAACTTAGAGGAACTAGCGAAAGTTTCTGGTTACACCGGCCCTCGTAACTTTAAGTATTTCAAGTAATTGACCTAGTGCTAGTGTGTAGTTCACACCCAGTCAACTGGATGAATACAGCAAAGTCTGTTTCCAGTTGGCTTTTTTCTTTTTGGTAATAGATAATAGGTGTTGTCCAATATCTATTGTTGTCAACAAAAGCCTAGAAACAGCTTAGGGACAATAAAAAAATATCCAATTATTTATTGTGGAGTGGGCGTCTTGCCCGCCCAGTAACCAAAGGCGGGCAAGACTTCGGTGTGAGCGCTCAGTCAAACGCTGCCCACCGCACAACTGAACTCACTTTCAACAATATTTATAGTTAATTTGTGCTGGTACCTACATAAGTCCCAGTTGCTGTTTGGCCAAATAATTGGTCTTAATATATGTTAATACATCATAAGTGCCACGATATCTTGAACAATCTTACTAAATTGAAAAACTCTTAGAAACTCTATTTAGGGACTTCCAGAAATTAAATTATTCAATTTTGGAGCGAAGATGATCATTACATTCTTCCTCCCCTGCTTCCCCTGCGCCCCCTGCTTCCCCTGCTCGCCAAAGCGATGGGATATTTTTTTAGTTGGAAGTCCCTTAGCTCCTCTTTGAACTATGTTAATCCAATAGTTAATAGCTATAGCAAATAGAGAATATTTCTCCCCAGTAGTGTAATGGGAATCAATCAGCAGCTAGGCAAGCATTTTGTGAAGTTAATCTTTAAACTTAAACAATCGCTTGGTCGGGGACACAGAGAATTGATTACTGCCGCCAGCGTTGCAGCCTGCGTCCTGCTTTTGCACTCCATCGGATTATTACAATCTTTGGAGCTGGCAGGTTTGGATCAATTTTTTCGCTTACGTCCAAATGAACCGCCAGAACAGCGTATTACCATCGTAGCGATTGATGAAACCTATTTAAAGGAAGTAGGTTCGTGGCCGATTCCAGATGCGAATATTGCCCAGTTGTTAGAAAAATTGAACGTCTACAAGCCCCGTGCTATTGGCTTAGATATCTACCGAGATTTGCCAGTAAGACCTGGTAATCAAGAACTTCGTAATGCTTATAAGTTAATACCGAACTTGATTGGTATTCAGTTACTGGCAAATGACAAAAACGTTAATGTTTCACCTCCACTGGGGCTAAATAAGGATCAAGTGGGCTTTAACAATGTGCTATATGATGTCGATGGTAAAGTCCGTCGCAGTTTGTTGTATTGGCACGTTAATAATCAGGTACACGAAAGTTTTGCTCTGAAGTTGGCTTTATTGTATTTAAAGTCAGAAAATATTACTCCTACTAAAGCAAAAAACAACCCTGAGTATTTGCAATTGGGTAAGGCAGTATTTACTCGTTTTCAGGGTAATGATGGTGCCTATGTGGGATCTGATGCTAGAGGCTACCAAATTTTGACTAATTTTCCCAAACCTAAATGTCAAAGTTCATCTGGAGAATTTTGTAATTTTCGCCAGGTATCGATAAGAGATGTACTGGCAGATAAAGTCCAAGAAAACTTCATCAAAGATCGGATTATACTTATTGGCTCCACTGCACCCAGCCTCCAGGATTTTGTATTTATTCCCTACTCGAGCAGTCTAATGGGTACGGCAAAGCCTGTACCTGGTATTCAACTGCAAGCTTATTTTATTAGTGAGTTAATCTCAGCTGCTCTGCAAGGACGACCCTTACTCAAGGTCTGGCCTGACTTATTGGAAGACTTGTGGATTTTTATTTGGTCTTATCTGGGAACTGTGACGACATGGCGCATACGACACGCAACTAAGAGCTTTTTTAGCATCCTAGTTTCTTGCTTGGTATTGACCCTGAGTGCGTACCTTGCTTTCTTGTACGGTTGGTGGATACCGCTAATTCCCTCACTGTTAAGCTTTGGCAGTTCAGCTATTTGGATGACTAGTCATATTGCTCATATCCAGGAAGAGGGGAAACGTTCTAAAGAATTTTTGCATCACGTAATCAACACGATTCCCGATCCAATTTTTGTGAAAAATGAACAACATCAGTGGATTGTTTTAAATGAAGCGTATTGTCGATTTATCGGTTATCCGAATAAGTTCTTAATCGAAAAGTCAGACTATGACTTTTTCCCTAAACATGAAGCCGATGTGTTTCGACAACAGGATGATCTTGTGTTCAGGACTCAAAAACCCCAGGAACATGAAGAACAATTTACCAATGCAGATGGTCAGACTCATCAAATTGCCACTAAGCGATCGCTCCATAAAGACTCAGCTGGCAATTTCTTTTTAGTTGGGGTCATCCGAGATATTACTCAGCGCAAGCTCATGGAAGAACAGCTAAAACTTACTGCTGCTGAACTATCTCGCTCTAACAAGGAACTAAAACTCAAAGCAGACCACTTGCGTCAGCTAGCTTATCACGACCCGCTCACAGGTCTATCTAATCGCAAATTTTTTGCCGAACAACTTTGCGAATCGTTATATTGGGCGCAACACAACAATTTGGTGTTAGGGCTGCTGTTTATTGATTTAGATGGCTTTAAGCAAATCAATGATACTCTGGGGCACGAGGCGGGCGATCGCTTGCTAATGACTATCGCGGGCCGACTCAGCAACTCTTTACGTGCTACTGATACAGTTTCTCGTTTGGGTGGCGATGAATTTACTGTGATTTTACGCGCAATTCCTAATGTTCAAATAGCTGCTAAAATCGCCGCAAAAATTTTAACTAGTATTAGCAAGCCAGTTGTCTTAGACGGCTATGCAATCCGAGTCTCTGCCAGTATTGGTATTAGTGTTTATCCATACAACAGTCAAGATAGTGAAACTTTAATGAAACAAGCAGATGCAGCAATGTATCGTGCCAAGCACCAAGGTAAAAATCGCTACGAATTTGCTTAATTAGTCAATAGTCAAGTCTCCAGCTTTTTTTCCTTTTAGTCACAATTTTTACCTTGAAATTAGGAATGGCAAGTGGAGATACGTCTAAAGGACTATCTTGAAAAAGTATGGTGTACATTCTGCGAAGTGGTTTTTTCGGCAAGATAAAGGCTCGGTAAGGTTTTTTACCTGAAGACTCAACCTAAGAATATAGGTGAGAAAGGGATTAATTATCATAGGTAATTAGCCAATTAATTAATTTCGTAAATATTTCTACTGATATAAAATATACTGTACTTACTCGGTTTATTACGATATTTTATAGTTCATAGTTTTGAAAATCCTTATATTACAGTAATTGCGTTACACTAGCTTTATATATCTTTACTATGATTAAGTTTTAAATATACACTTTACTAAGTAATACTGAAGATATTTTGGAAGTTTCAGCTAATAAACACAGTGTTTATACGTGTAAATATTAAAATATTATCAATATATCCTGTTTTAGACAAAAAGCTTACACCATATTATCGACATATCTAACTTTTGACTGATGTGAAAATGACACATTAAGAATATTACTTAAGTAGATAAACTATTTTATAACAGCAGATAAAGCTTAATTTACAAGCGTTGCTCATAATTACTTGTATACCGCTAAGAATAATTGAATTAATTTAATAAAGTTATTTTTTCACAAAAACCAGTAGATATACGGTAGAAAATAAAAAACACTTTTCAAGTAAAAAATAGTAAATTTACTGACAGCTATGAAGACTAACTCCCGAATCAAAAAGTTTATGATATTGTGTATAGGTGCTTACATCCTAATACCGAAAATTGCAGCCTTTACAGGTATGTTCAGTACTGCAAGCGCTAATGCTTTTGGCGCTAGTAGCAGTAACACCTTAATTGCCCGCAAAGTCAATTCTGAAAATTTAAAAGACACATATATCCCACCGAATTATGGTGGTCCCGACAGTCAGCATGGTAGCGGCACCCGCTAATAGGAATTTTGGATTTTAGATTGACCCCATGCGTGAAGGCATTGTCATTAAGTTATAGGCTAAGAGCTACTGTCCACTCAAGTGGACTGCAATTTATTCTTTCACCAGCTACCTAAGAGCCTCACCTGTCCAAGCGCTACGACTACAGGAAAAGGGATTAGAAGGCTTTACTAGAAGCTTGTTCGGGAAACTTTAATTAAGATAATAGTGGAGATTTCCACCAATGATCTGTTTGTACAAGTGCGTGAACTTGCCAATTCGGGTCTGGTCGAGGATAATCTAAACGGTAGTGTCCACCTCGGCTTTCGGTTCTAAAAGCAGCACTTTTAAGAATTAAATCAGCTACATCTAATAAATTGCGGGTTTCTGCCCAAAGTCTCAATTGCCGTTCAACATCTGGGATGTCAAAACTAGCTGGTTCTGCGGGACGTAAAGCAAGCAAGAATTGACTTAAAGGCAGGATAGCGAAATCTTGCTGCCAAGATTCAATTGTAGCGATCGCAATTTCTAACTTTGATTGCTCCCGACAAATACCAGCACTTTCCCACACTAAACGTGGTAACTTCTCCCTGAGTGCTTCTAGCTGTGCTTGCTGCATGTGCCACTCACTAGCATCAGCACTAAATTTCTGTAATGGTAGTACTGGTATTTCTGACGGCAGCCCAATATTTTCTAACTCAATTTTGCCCATCTGCGCCCCAAACACAATACATTCCAGCAGGGAATTACTGGCAAGGCGGTTTGCCCCATGCACACCGGTACTAGCGGTTTCACCCACCGCGTACAAACCGGGAATATTTGTACGATTCATCAAATCCGCGACAATGCCACCCATCCAGTAATGGGCAGCAGGGGCCACAGGAATTGGCTCATGGAAGACATCAACTCCCCAATGCTGACAAACTTTGATGATGTTGGGAAAGCGGTGACGAATCTTGTCGGCAGGGATGGGGCGCATATCTAACCACACATGGGCAGTAGCTAAATCAACGGCAGTACGTTGTAAATGGCTGAAAATTGCTCTACTGACTACATCTCTGGGTGCGAGTTCACCCTCAGGGTGGTAGTCAAAGGCAAAACGCCGCCCTTCGTTATCGACAAGGTGTGCGCCCTCGCCGCGTACAGCTTCGCTAATGAGAAAGTGATCGGCACCAGGTTTAGTTAGAGCCGTGGGATGAAATTGTACAAATTCCAAATCTCGGAGGATAGCCCCAGCCCGATATGCGATCGCTACTCCATCACCCGTACTTACAGCCGGGTTAGTAGTTTGGGCAAATACCTGACCGCCACCACCTGTTGCCAATACTACAGCACCAGCTTTTACCCATGTGATTTTTCCTTGATAAAACAGGCTGATTCCTTGACAGCGACCAGTTTCGGGTTCAATCCACAAACTCAAAGCTAAAGCTTGCTGAATGACTTGAATATTTTGGCGACGTAATACTTGCGCCGCGAGGGTGGTGGTAACTTCCCTCCCTGTGGTGTCTGCGGCATGAAGAACGCGGTTGCGAGAATGGGCAGCTTCTAAAGTTAAAGCTAAGGCTTGACCATGACGGTCAAAAGCAACTCCCAAGTTAACTAGAGATTGAATGCAGTTAGGCGCAAGTTGGGCGAGAAATTCTACAGCAGTGCGATCGCATAAACCTGCACCAGCCCGGATCGTATCTTCAATGTGTAGCGTGGGAGAATCTTCCGGGGCAACTGCTGCGGCAATACCGCCTTGCGCCCAATCACTGGCGGATAAAGCAACAGTTTCTTTGGTAATCAAGCCGACTCGCAAGGAATTTGGTAGACACAGCGCTGTGTATAGTCCAGCAGCACCAGCGCCCACTACTAAGACATCAAATTGGCTAGGAATATCTATCTGAGACAAGGTAATGGGGGGAGTTAGAAGTGAGGAGTTAGAAGTGAGGAGTTAGAAATGAGAAGTTAGAAGTGAGAAGTGAGGAGTTAGAAGTCATAACTCATAACTCTTAACTCCTAACTCCTAACTCTTAACTCCTAACTCTTAACTCATATCATGTCCCACTCTCTAGAATTAGGAGTGGGCTGCTATTTGCTACATTAGCTGCAACGTGCAGTTATCTGTAGATGCCGTTGTTAAAGCGATCGTCTCCCTCGTTAAAGGCAGGTTCTAGTTCTGTCACGGTGAACTTATCCAAGTTGGCTTGCAGGGTTTGTTTCTGGCGATCGCTCAATCCTGGAAGATCCAATACATCCTCTACATTTTTGTAGGGAGCATTTGTGATGATTTTCTTAGCCAAGGTGGGATAAAGCCCTGGATACTGTTGAAAAGCTCGGACGTTGGTATTATTCAAATCAATTTTTTTACCAAATTCCGTTCCTAGCTTCGCATCTGCCCGATTCTGCCGCTCAATTGCCAGAATTGGGACTTGAGGAAATGCAAAACTGTTGAAACTAGCAGCTTGGGCTATCTGAGTTGTTCCCAGCCATCCCCAACAACTAAGTAACAAGCTAAACACTGTTAATAAACGCGCCAATCCTTTCACGATTTTCTACCTCTTTCCATCAAACAGAAATAAAAGTTTTAAGCTAACAGAAGTCATGAGTCATTAGTCATGAGTCATCAGTCATAGCGCCAAGGACAAAGGACAAAGGACAAAGGACAAAACCTGATAGCTTAATCAACACAGCAGCCATCAGAAACTAATATACAGCGTATTAATATCCACAATATTTGCCGTTACTGGGTTTGACTGTACTTTTGCAAAAAAATTTTACCGTGGTAACACTACCTGCATAGCTGCAATACGGTTCCATCCATGATCCTGAGCATTCCCAACTAGACGAAATCTTTTCAGGGTGGCTGATTCTAGCTCCCAACCATAGATGAAATAGTTCGATACCTCATACCGAAAGCCCTAGCAGGATGAGTTGATAGTGATGAACTGTTATGTAATATTTCTTAACCTATTAATCATCTACAGCATCATTTTTGATGTGCTGTAGACTGGGCTGGAAAAAGTTTCGGTTTTGATATTACACAATTTTTTAATATTTTTTAGGCTGCGATCGCAGCTAACAAAAATAGGCTGTCTACCAAAATCGTGCTTAAAACTGCACCACTAAAGGCATACCAGTGTCTTTGCTTTAGACCTAAAGGTAAAATTCCGACTGTCAACAGGACTAAGGCGAGAAATATGGCCCAATTTTGTCCCCAAGGCGCTTGTACTTGCATCAGGGCATTTTGTAATATTTGCGGTGCTAAATCTGCATCTACTCTCATAATTTGCCGCCAATAGGGCATCAAGTCTGCTATATAGAAATATACGTCGGTTAAGACTGTACCTAGTAAAGAACCTAAATAAAACCAGTTACCCACCTTGCCCCAATTCTTCGCCAAACACCAGCAAGCAAAGGGTAATCCTATAAACTCTATTGGCAGATGCCATGCAGGTTCCCAACGTAACCAGCCCCAGTAAATCGCTCCTGCTAACCAACTCCAGCTAAACCCTAAGAGTAAATCTCCCCATACATAAGTTGCAGGACGTGACATTAAAGTAAAACTTAGCCACACCCAAAATGCTGTCAGCGCTAAACTTAGACTTGGTAGCGATCGCACTATTGGCGCTTCTACAAATACTGGTACTGTTACCAAAAACACCGCCGCCGCAAACACTAACCAAGTTTGTCGACCAGAAATAGATAAAGGAAGAGAGGGAGAAAGGGAGAGTGTAGATTCCAATTCCCTGATACCCTTGTGCCCAGTAACAGTTAGATCTAACTCTGTATCAATAGAAGGGGTAGAAGCAGTGTAGGAGGACAGTGTATTATTAATCAACGTTTTTAATATTTGTTACTAAACTTTATTTTATTTAAGATATCACATTTTTAAATCCCCCCCTGGGGGATTGCCTGTGGCATTGTAATTATACTGAAATTCCGGGGAGCGCAGCCGCAAACCAGACAAAACATTCTGTACCAGACTAATTCACTCAAGTTGCCTTATTTACAGAACTCCTCTGTAGTTCGCATTTACAAAGAACTACAGAGAGATGGAAGGTAAATGTAACGGGTAAAAAGTCAATGACATCAGTCCGCTAAATATTAAAGTTTGATGAATTGCCAAAATTTCGTTGACTTATTGAAGTGGGTGTAAGAACATGGCCAGCGTCTTGGATGGTGTTATTGATTTGGTAAAGCGGAATTTTCTATAATATTGGGTGCAGCGAAAAGTATATAAATTAACATCATCAGCTAAGTAATAATTGTTTACAATAGGAAAAAGGTATTAATTGATGGAGTTTATTCAAGCTTTTATTTTGGGTATTGTTCAAGGTATTACAGAGTTTTTACCAATCAGCAGCACTGCACATCTTCTGATTGTTACCAAAGTATTTGGTTGGAAAGAACTAGGTTCTAAAGATTTTGTCGATGCAATTCAATTTGGCAGCGTTATAGCAATTGTGGGCTATTTTTGGTCGCTGATTTCTAATATTGTCAAAGGTGGAATTGAAGCAGTAAAAGACAAAGACTGGCAACGTGAAGAGTGGAAAATTCTTGTCGGTATTGTAGTAGGAACAATGCCTGCCTTAATTTTCGGCTTTCTTTTGAAAGACGTTCTACCGGAGAGCGCATTAATTATTGCCATCATGTCAATCATTATGGCACTTTTATTAGCTTTGGCAGAAAAAATTGGCACTCGCAAGCGAGATTTTAATTCATTGCAGATTCGAGATGGTATTTTAGTTGGATTAGGACAAACACTTGCTTTAATTCCGGGTGTTTCTCGTTCTGGCTCAACGTTGACAACTGCCTTATTTTTAGGATTAGAACGTGATACAGCAGCGAAGTTCTCCTTTTTGTTAGGGTTTCCAACTCTTACCATTGCAACGCTGTATAAAAGTCTGAAAATCTTCAAGTTATTTGAAGCCCAACAGTTGCCAGATAACATTGTTGGACTATTAATTGTAGGGATTATTTCAACCTTGATTTTTTCCTACCTATCAATTGCATTCTTAATCAAGTATTTAGCAACCAAAAACACTTTAGTTTTCGTTTGGTATAGATTAGCATTCGGCAGCGCTATTTTAGCCGCGATCGCAGCAGGTTGGAAAGGATAATTCATAATAGTCGTTAGTCACTGGTCATTAGTCATTAGTTCAAAGCAAATGACTAATGTCCCATGTCCAATACCCAATGCTCAATGCCCTCTCCCCAATGAGTACCATTAATCCTGCCCGAATTACCAAGGTTCTTCCAGACTCAATAGCCGCAGAGATTGGCTTTGAGTCCGGGGATGCGATCGTTGCTATCAATGGTACACGTCCCCGCGATTTAATTGACTATCAGTTTTTGTGTGCTGATGAAGTTTTGGAACTAGAAGTTTTAGACGCTGCTGGTAAAACTCATAGCCTGGAAATAGAAAAAGATTACGATCAAGACTTAGGGCTAGAATTTGAAACTGCCCTATTTGATGGCTTAATTCAATGCAACAATCGCTGTCCGTTTTGCTTTATCGACCAACAGCCACCAGGTAAGCGCACCAGCTTGTATTTAAAAGATGACGATTACCGTCTGAGCTTCTTGTACGGTTCTTATCTTACCCTAACTAATTTGCCACAAAGAGAATGGCAACGGATTGAGCAAATGCGCTTGTCTCCGTTGTATGTTTCTGTTCATGCTACCGAGCCGGAAGTTAGAATTAGACTGCTGAAAAATCCGCGTGCAGGACAAATCTTACAACAACTCAATTGGTTTCAAGAAAGGCGGCTACAAATTCATGCTCAAGTAGTTGTTTGTCCTGGTATAAATGATGGCAAACATCTGGAACAAACTCTCAAAGATTTAGCGTCATTTCATACTGGTGAAGTGCCTGCGGTGGCATCGGTGGCAGTTGTGCCAGTTGGGTTGACACGGTTTCGGCCTCCAGAAGACGAACTCATACCTGTAACTAGGGAAAAAGCAAAAGAAGTAATTTCCCAAGTGCAAATGCTCTCGCGGCAATTTCGCCAAAAACTCGGTTCTAGCGTTGTTTGGTTAGCCGATGAGTGGTTTTTGATTGCAGGCGAGGAATTACCCAGCGAATCTGAATATGAAGAATATCCCCAAATTGATAACGGAGTTGGTTCGATTCAATTATTTATCAAGCAATTTGCCACCGTTGCAGCAGAATTACTACCGCCAAAAGTTTATCCTCAAAGAAAATTAACTTGGATAGTAGGCAACGCCGTAGAAAAAACATTTCAACCCCTTTTGGAACGCTTAAATTCTGTTGAGGGTTTAGAAGTCAATATGCGTGCTTTATGTAGTGATTATTGGGGACAAACTATCAGTGTAACCGGATTACTAACTGGTCATGACTTGCTTTTAAATCTAAAAGGGCAAGATTTAGGTGATGGTATTTTGTTACCCAATGTCATGTTAAAAAATGGGGAACTAGTGTTTTTAGATGATATGAGTATTGAGGAATTAGCTGACAAACTAAATACAAAAATTCTTCCTGTAGGGGGAGTTGAAGATTTAATTAAAACATGCATTTTCAATGTGGCTCAAGTTTAGTTGTCAAAGATCAGTTGTTTTTCGGAGGTAATTTATGGTTATCCTAGATGATAAATAAGAAGTAATGCCTTATAACTAATTCGCTTAGGAGTCAGTAGTGAAGAATCAGGAAAAATATCATAAAAAGGCAAACTCACAAATACAAAAAACCGGATTCTTCATTTTAAGTTTTAATTTTTTAATTTTAAATAGTTTTAGTACTTTGCCAGTAATGGCGGCGACTGAAGAACCTGTATTGAGCGTAGTGCATAGCCAAGAAAATGCAAATCAATGGAGAGGCATAACTGACCGCTTACAGACAATAGGGGTGAAATATTGTGTAATTCCCCTAGCTGATGTAAGGAGTGGAGCAGATTGGGGCGATCGCCGGATATTATTTTTGCCAAATGTTGAGACATTAACGCCAACCCAAGCGATCGCTCTCGAAGAATGGATGAGTAAGGGAGGGCGTTTGATTGCCAGTGGACCTGTAGGTAGTTTGTCAGCGCCGGGAGTGCGCCAATTATTGCGATCGCTTTTGGGAGGTTATTGGGGATTCAGCCTCAGTGAGACAGAACAGATCAAACCCACAAAAACCAAGATCCCAGAATGGGCAAATCAAACTGAACTGTTTGGCAAAGTGCGCGGCGGCGTTGTGATTCCTAATGATATGGGCAGTGAATCTCGTGCTGTTTGGAATTCCAAAGATAATCCAGCCGCAGTAGTGACCACTGAGCGTTCCACCTTTATGGGCTGGCGCTGGGGAACAGACACAGCAACAGCCGCCGCGTTAGATAATGCCTGGTTAAAAGCTGCTCTCAATCACTATTTGACAGCGCCACCGCCATCAAATCGCATGAAAAAAGTAGCAGGAGGTTCCCCAAACTGCTCGACAACGGTGGCGGCTGCGCCGAGGGGACAGGGGGGGCAGGAGGCAGGGGGCAGGGGGCAGGGAGCAGGGGAGCAGAGGAGTAGTTCATCCCTCTCATTCCCTCCTTCTAAAACTGCCACTGCTCCCATACCTAAACCGCTTCCTACAGTCAAACCCCCAAGTTCTCAAGAGGCTATTGACCAATTAGAACAAGCGGTGCGTCTGGATGTTGCACCCAACTCTAATGAGCCGATTGACAACAACCAAGCGATCGCTCTCCAGCAAGAGCTAGAAAATCTGATAGGTCGGGTGGAAAGCGCTAATTTAGCAGTCTCAGCCGATGCGGCTAATGTTGGTGAAGCTACATCTGAAGCTAAACAGTCCTCTAGGCATTTGGACACCTACAGATCCCAATCTCTCAAGGAGCAACCTACGCAATTAGCCTCAACTAAACTGGGGGCGCTAGGCATGAGTAAAGAGCAAGCCTTGGCACAGGTAAAGGTAATTGCCAAAAACTTCCCCCTATTGATTGCCCAAAAAAACTATGCTCTAGCTCGTCAGCAGTGGCTGAAAGCTAAAACGACTTTGTGGCAGCAGTTTCCTGTTGATCAAAGACTAGCTCAACCAGAAATTCGGGCAGTTTGGTTAGATCGGGGGACAATTGTTCGTGCTGGTAGCAAGGCAGGACTAGCCCAGATTTTTGATCGCCTAGCTCAAGCTGGAATTAATACCGTCTTTTTTGAAACTGTTAATGCTGGCTACACCATTTATCCAAGCCAAGTTGCAAAAGAGCAAAACCCACTAATTCGTGGGTGGGACCCACTGGCAGATGCAGTGAAATTAGCCCATGAGCGAGACATGGAATTACACGCTTGGGTTTGGACTTTTGCTGCTGGTAACCAACGTCACAATCAAATTCTCGACCTTAATCCTGATTATCCAGGGCCAGTGCTGGCGGCTCATCCCGATTGGGCGAACTACGATAATCTTGGCAACATGATTCCCGTTGGTCAAACTAAGCCATTCTTCGATCCAGCTAACCCTGAAGTGCGTAAGTATTTACTAAAGCTCTATGAGGAAATTGCCACTCGCTATAACGTAGATGGTTTACAGCTAGACTACATTCGCTATCCTTTCCAAGACCCATCAGCAGGCCGAACCTACGGCTATGGCAAAGCTGCAAGAGCGCAATTTCAGCAACTTACTGGTGTAGATCCAGTAAATATTTCCCCTAGTCAACCAGACTTATGGCAAAAGTGGACGACATTTCGCACTCAGCAAGTTGATAGCTTTGTTGCCCAATTATCACAGCAGTTGAGACAAAAGCGACCGAATTTGATTTTATCAGTTGCAGTATTTCCTTTGCCAGAACTAGAGCGGATTCAGAAAATTCAACAAAACTGGGAAACTTGGGCAAGGCAGGGGGATGTAGACTTAATTGTTCCCATGACTTATGCTCTGGATACTTCTCGCTTCCAACGACTGGCTCAACCCTGGATTGCCTCTAAACAGTTGGGATCTACCTTGTTAGTACCGGGAATTCGCTTACTTTCTTTGCCAACAATCGGAACATTCGATCAACTCCAGTTGGTAAGGGACTTGCCAGTTAGTGGTTATGCCCTCTTTGCCGCAGAGAATTTTAACAACGATCTACAAAAACTCTTTAGTAGCACCCAAGGTAGAATTCAATCTACAACAAGTGAACCCGTTCCTTACCGTCAGCCTTTTCAAACTGCCGCCATCCGTTACACCGCGCTACAACGGGAATGGAAATTTGTTTTCCAAAATGACCAACTACAAAGACCGACTCAGACAATATCAGATTTTAACAACCAGGCAGAAGTTTTACGCAGTGCTTTAAATCAGCTTGCTGCTTCCCCGAATCCTAGCAAGTTACTAGTGGCGAGAGCCTCTCTTACTCGGTTCCAGTCTCAATTTCGGGTATTGATGAGCCAAGAGCTTAAGTCAAATTCCTATCAAGTCAAAGTTTGGGAAAATCGGCTTGTAACTATAGAAAGGCTATTACGTTACGGCGAACGGCGGTTGCGTCTTTATTGACATCCTCCCACCGCTAATCAAGAGTACCTGATATAGCGGGGGATTCCAAAGATTACTCTTCGGTTTTCCTCTTTCTACGAGTTGATTTGCTTGAAGGAGTTTCCTCACCTCTTGTATTGATCAGTCTCTCCAGAGGCGTTAATTCCGACATGACCTGTCGTACTCAATGCAAGTTCAAGTATGTTCCGCGCTGCGTTCCAATCTCTGTCTTGAGTATGCCCACAATGAGGACAAATATGGGTTCTAGTGCTAAGAGTCTTTTTGACAACCTCGCCACAATTAGAGCAATTTTGCGAAGTGTAGTGGGGTGCAACCGCAACAGTTACTACACCAAAAACTTTACCAAAATACTCAACCCATTCACGGAACAGCCACCACGACGCATCACTGATAGATTTAGCCAAGCAATGATTTTTGACCATATTCGCAAGGAGCAAATCTTCATACGCCACAAGGTCGTTAGACCTCACCACGCACCTTGCTGTCTTCACGGCAAAGTCTTTACGCTGGCGACTTACTTTGAGATGCTTACGCGCAAGTTTATTTCTAAACTTGATTCTGTTTTGAGAACCCTTTTTAGTCTTAGACATCCGGCGTTGCAATCGTCTCAAAGACTTCTCACTTTTACGAAGATGTCTAGGATTTGCAACTGTTTCCCCATTACTATCGGTGTAGAAATGGTTCAAGCCTACATCAATACCAATAGTTTTACCCGTTGGTTCTCGCCTTTCTACTCGCTCTTGGTCAATGCAAAACTGGCAATAATAGCCATCCGCACGACGCACAACCCGCACTCTTTTGAACTGTTTAAGTTGATAGAAATGCAGGTCACGAGTTCCCCAGAGTTTGAAGGTTCCTGCTTTAAATCCATCAGAGAAAGTGATATACCTGCGGTCATCAGAAAGTCGCCATCCACAGGTTTTGTATTCTACAGAACCATGTGTTTGCTCTTTCTTAAACCTTGGGAATCCCTTTTCCCTGGTTTATTTTTCTTGCAATTATCAAAGAATCGAGCAATTGCAGACCACGCTCTTTCAGCACTAGCTTGTCTTGCCATCGAATTAAGCTTGGATACCCAAGGGAACTCGATGTTAGCAGCAAGTACAGCGCAGAATTTACTCAGGTCATATCGCCCAATTCCCTTGTTATCCATCCAGTACCGAAGGCAAGCATTTCGAACAAAACGCGCAGTTCTAATCGCTTCATCAAGCGCTTGATACTGCCCGTCAAGTCCATCAAGTTTTGCCTCGAATACCAGCATATTTACGTCATAAAAACTAACGTAAATCATAACATGGACTTGCGAAAAACTCAACTGTCCCCTCTCCCTTGCTGACTTGCAGCCAGTCATGGTCGGGGAACGTCCCGTTTTTCGCCCTCGATTCATGAGGCAGCGCGTTGGGCGGCTCCGCCGACTTGAAGCGACTGCCGTCTCGCTGCCAAATCAGAGATTATGGCGGGAGCCATCTCTCCGAATAAGGTAAAGAGGTAAGAGGAGCAGGGAGCAGGGGAGAAGAGTTTTCCCCTCTGCCCCATGCCCAATACCAATACTCAATCTCCAACTAGCTAGATATTAGCTAACTTGTAATTTTTAACACACTTTTTGTAGTATTTATAACCTAAATATTATTACTTGTTTGGTGCCAAAATATTGGAAAATACTTAATTAAGAAGCTTTAAATAACTATTTTTTTATAATAGCTATCGTACAAATATAGGCAAGCGTTATCTCAGCTTCTAAGGCTAGAAAGCTTAGAGTCAATAATTGACCCTTCGCTGTGGATACTTGTGCCTTAAATAGCAGGATTAGATGCGATTGCACTGATGGAAACACGGGGCAAGAATATCTTAGCTTATTCAGCTTCACAGATAGCAGAGCGCTGTACCAACGATGATATGGTAATGATTGTAGCTTCAGAAACTAGCTTGAAAACAGCCAATATTTTTGAAGTTACGCATACCTTAACCATAACATGAGATGTGTTATATATTTTAAATACACTCTAAGTGGCATTACTGTTACTTTAGCAGTTGGATCTACTGCCAGTTGTAGATAACCAAGGTCATTTTGTCATTTTCATCATGGCTAAAAGTCTCTGCCAAGAACTAGCAGAAAAAATAGAGAAAACTAGAGTTAATAGTAGTATTGGTTCCTTTGAGGTAGAAAATCAAATTCTAGTTGAGAGCCAACTACTCAAGTACAAATAGTTACTAGTAAGCGTTATAGTACCTAAACATACGACAGGCGAACCTGCTGGCCTCATTGGAGTTTCTGTGGATATTACCTCCTGTGTACAGGCAGAAGTATTATTTCGTGAGAGCGAAAGACAATTTCGCCCCATCTTCAACAGTTCCTTCCAATTTATTGGGTTGCTGATAACAAAGGATATGGTTTTTTGCATAATAAATAAAATATAAATTGAGGTATTTTATGCCCAAGATTTTAATAATAGAAGATGAAGAAGCAGTTCGTGAAAATATTTTGGATTTGTTAGAAGCTGAAAATTTTGAAACTATTGCTGCTGCTAATGGCAGAATCGGATTACATTTGGCTATCTCCGAAGTTCCCGATTTAATTCTATGTGATATGATGATGCCACAACTTGACGGTTATGGTGTACTAACAGCATTACGTCAAGATCCATCAACAGTAACAATTCCCTTCATTTTTCTCACTGCAAAATCTGCCAAATCTGACTTCCGCCAAGGTATGAATCTGGGCGCTGATGACTATATAACTAAGCCTTTCACTCGGGCTGAGTTATTAAGTGCCATCATGAACAGATTGGAAAAGCACGCTACTTTAAAAAGGTATTTATCTCCTAAAGGTTTAATTAACAACTCGTCTCCAAAGATGCAGTTATTAGAAATCAGTTTACACCGCGCTATCAAACAACATAATTTTGAAGAATTTGAAATTTATTATCAACCAATAGTCGATATTGCTTCTGGAAAAATAGTAGCGGCTGAAAGTTTATTGCGCTGGCAAAGTCTGGAATTGGGGCTGATTTACCCTACAGAATTTATTCCGTTAGCAGAGTCTACAGGTTTAATTGTTCCACTTGGAAAATGGGTACTAAAAAATGTTTGTCAACAAATAAAAGTATGGCGTGATTTTGGAATTTATCCTCTAATTATTGCTGTCAATTTGTCAGTAATTGAATTTAATCAGCCAGGTTTTATTGAGAAAGTAGTCAATTTTATAGATATTAATGGTTTGGAACCACATTATTTAGAGCTAGAACTTACTGAAAGTATGATTATGCAAGATGTAAATAGTGCGATCGCTACTATGAGCAAATTGCAATCATTGGGTGTAAAAATTGCGATCGATGATTTTGGTACAGGCTACTCTTCTTTAATTTATCTAAAAAACTTACCAATTAATACATTAAAAATAGACCGTTATTTTATCCATAATGTTGCAACTGATCTACAGAAATCAGCCATTACTAAGGCATTAATTCAAATGGCTCACAACCTCAATTTAGATGTAGTTGCTGAAGGTGTAGAAACAGAAGCAGAACTGGAGTTTTTACGCCAACAAAACTGTAATTTTATGCAAGGCTTTCTATTTAGTCGTCCATTGCCAGCAGCAGAATTTGAAAAAATTTTATTGACTAATAAATGCTTATATATAGATTAATGTTGGGAATTAGGAATGGGGGAGTAAATGATTTTCTTATTACCCAGGACCGGAATTTAGAAAAATCGGACTTTAGACTGGCGACAATTATTAAGTCTCAAGTCTAAAGTAAGAAAATTGTGTCATAGTCTCTACCATCATGAAAGTCTTTGCGCGTTTGTTGCTGCCAGTTTTTTTACTGACCTTAGTAGCAGCCTGTAACCAGACTCGCGCTTCCTCAGATAATCCCACAGCAGAAACACCTGTACCTTCTGCTCATCTGACACAGAATTCTACACAGCCAAAAAATATTGTCCGAATTGAAGCACTTTCACCTAAGCCTATCCGCATCAATCTGAAGAATTTACCAGCACCCTTCGCAACAGAAAGTGCCTCTAAGCGACCTGAAGTTGTGCCTATTCCGGAAAATCCAGTGCTGCGTGTACCACCAGGCTTTACAGTTAACGTCTTTGCAGAAGGTTTAGATGCTCCGCGCTGGCTAGCTTTAACCCCCAGTGGTGATGTCTTGGTGACTGAAACCGGGCAAAACCGCATTCGTCTGTTACGTGACAGCAACGGTGACGGCGTAGCCGACGTTCGAGAAACCTTTGCTAGTAGGGACAACGGACTTAATAGACCCTTTGGTATGGCTTTTGCTGGTAATTCCTTTTTTCTGGGGAACACAGATGCTGTGGTTCGTTTTCCCTATAAGAAAGGTCAAAATAAAATTACAGACAAGGGAGAAAAGATCGCCGACTTGCCTGCTCAAGGTTATAACAACCATTGGACGCGCAATGTTGTTGTCTCGCCCGATGGCAATAAATTATATGTTTCTGTTGGTTCAGGAACCAATGTTGATGAAGAACCCCTACCACGGGCTTCAGTGCAAGTGATGAATTTGGATGGTTCCCAGCAGCAAACTTTTGCTTCTGGCTTGCGTAATCCTGTTGGTTTAGACTTTCATCCTGTAACTAAGGAACTTTACGCCACTGTCAACGAACGCGATGGAATCGGTGATGACTTGGTTCCAGATTATCTGACACGCGTTAAACAGGGAGCATTTTACGGCTGGCCTTATACTTATCTGACACCAAACAACCTCGATCCGCGCCAAAAGACGGATGACAAAAGTAAACGCCCCGACTTAGCAGCCCGTACCCAAACGCCAGATGTGCTGTTCCAGGCGCACTCAGCAGCATTGGGTTTGCAATTTTATGATGGTAAAAGGTTTCCAGAAAAATACCGGAATGGTGCTTTTGCTGCTTTTCGTGGTTCTTGGAACCGCGATCGCGGTACTGGTTATAAAATTGTGTTTGTTCCCTTCAATGCTAAAGGGCGATCGCTTGGCTACTACGAAGACTTTCTCACAGGATTTTTGCTAAATTCTTCTGTACCAACCACTTGGGGAAGACCTGTAGGTTTACTCGTGTTACCAGATGGCAGTTTACTACTAACAGAAGAAGCTAATAATCGGATTTATCGGATTCAGTACAAGGGGGGTTAAGGAATTCACGCATTCAAATATTTAAAAATTCACGGATAGGATCTGTTGCCTAGAGTAAAGTTAGAGCAGTTGTCATCAATAGAAATGTTGTGCCTGCATCTCCCTATCCAGGTTTATCCCGTTTAGGGTAAATTACTTAAAAATACTAATACTCATCTGGTTGAGAAATTAATTATGACTCCCAATGAAAATAATACTCAGTCAAATATCAACGAATTGTCTCCACATTCAGGTACACGATACTGGGGTGAAGTAGAGGTGATTGAGGAGGGAGAAACCTACAGAATTAGTCGTCTTGAAATTAAGCCCAGGCACGGAATTAAACCACAAATTCATTATCATCGCAATGAACATTGGGTTGTAGTCTCTGGTGTAGCAAAGGTGACTTGTGGAGAAAAAGAAATATTACTGAATCGAAACGAATCGACTTATGTTCCCGCAGCAACCCTACATAAGGTAGAAAATCCTGGACAGATTCCGCTAGTTATTCTGGAAATTCAAAATGGTGAATATTTGGGCGAAGATGATACGGAACGCCCCTATGATTTAAATTTGGTTAAACCTGTAGCTGAAGGTCATTAAAGAGCGAGGAAGTGGATGAGGAAGCAGGGGAAGCAGGGGAAGCAGGGGGCAAGGAGGAGAATAAAAATTAGCTCTTCCCCTCTGCTCCCTGCTCCCTGCCCCTCTGCCTCTTCCCAATGCCTAAATCAAAACCACCCTTCTTGTTCCAGGGTTTCAATCAACTGTAAACCACGGGGATCACCTACTCCTAACAGCGAGGCTTTAGCATCTTCCCGAACTCCTAAATCTTGGTCTTCGGCAAAGGCTTGAATTAAAGCGTCGATCGCTGTGGCATAAACTACATTAGAAGGCAGTTCGCGGCACAGTTGACCAATTGCCCAAGCACTGTTACTCCGCACTGCTTCCACGGGATCTTTGACTAAGGCTTCAATTAATGGTGGTATTGCCCCTATAACCGCTTCATAACCCACATCTGCCATTTGTGCTAAGGCGCTAGCAGCCCACAAACGGACTGCGGAAATGTCAGTTCTGAGGGCATCTGCTAGGGGCGGTAAACAACGGCGATCGCAACAGTTTCCTAATGCCCAGACAACGCCTTTACGCACATAGCCATTCCAATCACTATTTAGTTGAGCAATTAACGGACTCACTGCCTCTGAACTAGGATTGCGTCCAAGTCCATAAGCTGCACTCACGCGCACTAAGGGACAGGTATCACTTAACAGACGAATCAGATGGGGGGTAGCACGCGCATCTTCCATATCACAAAAAGCACGCGCCGCTAACATTCTTTGCTGTGGCTGGGGATTTTCTAGCAGGGCTAGCATCACTTCTGGATCTGGTTTTGCCACGACTGATTCGGCAGTTAGCGGCTCTATTTTATCTAAGGGGCTTTCTAGCTCCTCCTCAATATCGAGTAGGCTTAGATCGTCTTCGTCATACATAATTTCATTTAAATCCCTTTTCGGGATTAACACATAATCCCCCGCGCCAATAAGTTAAAGCTTTATAAGTATTAGTTGCGTAATTATACACTTTCCTTTCTCCTCGTTGAGTTTTATCCAAACGAGAAACGCCATAACTCAGACGCTTAAGTATGTTACTTCTATCCTTATAGTTTATTTTTCTGCACTCAGGAATTTTACCATCCACAGGGATTGGGTTTGATAACCTAACTGATTGTAAAGATTTAATGCAGGTTTGTTAGATTGAAACACTTGTAATCCAATCTGGCGATCGCCTCTTTGAATAGCCCAATTTTCCACATATCGCATCAACGCTCTACCAATACCCCGGCGCCGATGTTCTGGTACAACGTAGAGGATAAAGATATGAGCATGACGGTTCCCATTTACTTGATCTATAGAATTGCCCACCCAGAGGCAGGCTATGGGTCGATGGGCATTGCTTATTGGGAATGAGGCATGGAGAGGAATTTCCCCCTGCTCCCCCTCCTCTTCTACCCACCACAAGGGCGTATCACTAGAAAAGTATTGTTTAACTGTTTGCTCTAGGTGAGAAAAATCCTCATTGGGAAAGAGATCGTCGTAAGTTCGCTGCATGAATTTAAGCAGCAGCGATCGCTCCAAAGTGGAACCACGGCGAATAATATACCCCGGTAGTAGTTGCTCAGACACTTAAATACGTTTATTGACTTAACTAGCTAGCGTTATGTGCTGCTGGTGGTAAATCAGTTGGAGTAGGTTGATAACTTATCCCCACCTGTTCAATTGGTGCGGGTGCTGCCATATCGGAGGGTAAAAATATCCGGGCGCTGACTGCCACTAGGGCAAATAAAAATACTAATACTGCAAGCAGTGGGGCGATGTATTGACGAAAAATAGCCATATTTTAATTGCAAGAAGCTAGGAACTTTTATGAGAACCTAGCTGAAGATTTGTGAAGTATTCTTGATTTATTTTAGCAATTTTCTGTGCATCGATAATAGGGAATAGGGCACAAAGCTTGGAACAGAGGGGAAAGAGCTAGTTTTTTATTTTCCCCCTTGCACCCTGCCCCCTGCCCCCTTGCTTCATTATCTCCCTCATTTCCCCACTTCCTACTCCCTGCTTCCACTATTGGCATCGCGCTCCAAGTCATCAAGAACTCTCTCACAATACCAATTCTCCGGCATTCCAGGATAAGTCTCTTTTGCTTGTTCAATTAACCGTTCGGCAGCGGCGGTGTCACCGGATAATTTAGCGATTAGCCTGTTTTTGAGATAGCTATCAGATACACCATCGTCTACCTGGTTTCGTATCCCTTCATTTATAGTTGATGGCCGGGACTGATCTCTCCGCAACTGCCAAAATAAAACGTAATAAAGTGTACCAAAAATTAAAATTAGGCTGAGTGTTCCAAAAAAAGTTAGGAGGTTAAATGCTAGAAATCCTAGAACTAACTGTGAGAGAACATAGCCAAGTAATAAACCGGTGAGTAAGAGAATAAATGTGCCGACAGCAATAACTACTTGATTCCCCATATATCCTCTTCTTCGTCCTCAAGTCCTGGTCTAGATACTGCCACTGGCTGAGGGTTCCAGGGGGCAACTAACGGTAAAAGAAGCAATCCAGGTAAGGCTGCTGCTAGGGTTAGCAAGAAAAATGAGGGCCAGCCCGTGGCCTTAGCCCAATCTCCAGCAGGAGCTGAAAGAACGTCTCTACTAATAGCCATTAAGCTAGAGAATAAAGCAAACTGAGTAGTTGTAAAGCGGTGATTACAAAGGTTCATTAAAAATGCAACTGTAGCAACTGTGACTAATCCAGCACTGAAGTTTTCGATGTTCACTGCCAACACTAAAAGCGAATAATCTTTGCCAGCAACCGCTAACGCATAATAACCCAAGTTACTAAATAATTGCAGTATGCCAAATATCCATAGACTGCGATTGAGGTTAATTCTAGTCATAATGACGCCACCAGCTAATACACCGACTGTCGTCGCTATAAAGCCCATTCCAGCTTGAATTGCCCCAATCTCAGTTTTAGTAAAATTGATTTCCCGCAAAAATAAATTCCCTGTGATTCCCACCAAAGAATCACCTAACTTATAAAGGACGATAAAAACTAGGATGAGGCTACCTTGAGGAAGCCCAAATCGGTGAAAGAATTCCTTGAATGGTAGGAAAATTGCTTCTTGTAAATTTTGGGGCGGACTATCTTCTCTTACCTCACCTAATAACTCTGTTGGTAATAACAAAGATGTGACTATCCAGGCTAATATCAAAGTTGCTAATAGCCAATAAAATACAGGTAGGGCGATAAAGCCGACAAATACACCTCCGATTAATCCAACTACTAACACAGTTATAAATACCAGAAAAATGACATCTTTAAAAGATAGGGGTGCAGCTTTTTGTATGTTGTCGCGGATCTTTGGTTCTGCTGGTGCCCATAAAGTTGTCAGTATACTCCCTGCCATTAAAGCTGCCATGAGTAAGTAAACACCGTTCCAAGGAATATGATCTGCTAATACCAAAGCTAAGGAACTGGTAATAAACAGAGCTAAACGATAGCCTAGAACCCAAACTGATGCACCTGTTTTGGATTCTAGGGGATTTAAAATGTCCGTGCGGTAGGCATCACCGGCAATGTCTTGGGTGGCACTTAAAAAAGTGATGGTCAGACAGTTGATTGCTAGAACTTGTAGTACTTGATCATTTTGGGCAGGCTGTTGTAATGCTAGAAGTGCGATCGCTAATGCTAATACCAGTTGCGTGATTACTAGCCAACCCCGCCTTCCTCCCAAAACTGGCGGTATAAATCTATCTAATAAAGGTGACCATAAGAATTTTAGGGAATAAGGCAAAGCCAGCAAACCAAATAAAGTAATTTTCCCTATATCAACCTTGGCATCTTGCATCCACACCTGCAACGTTTTACTAGTTAAAAACAAGGGCAATCCAGATGCAAAACCTAGCAATAACAAAGCACCCATCTTACGACTTTGGACGGCTTGTCGCAGTGCTTGCATTTCTCTCATTGTTTAAACATTCCTTATCACCTTTGATTAATTTCACTTAAGAATGCATGTTATCGGACGCAGCAAGCGTCTATCGCGTAAAGTTTGCGGGAATTATAAAGCTGTGCGCTTCACGTAAAATTGGCTAATACCAATTGCAGCTATCTTGCCACACCTGCTATACAATCTCATGCATATACGCCAGTTTGCACCAAATTTTCTTGGCTGATATGCTCATCAAGAATGCCCTGAAAGTCTTAGGGTTTTCTTAACTTTCCTGAATTGGATAAACTTGATGCCCCCTGATTTCTACTCTGTGTGCGGCGAGGCATTTTTCCCAACCTTCACGCGTACCAATGTCGCTTTTTTGGTTAAGCAGCCCTAATTCCTGTTCTTGTTGGGTGAGTTTAGCAAATTCTTCGTAACGAGGGTAGTTGCTAGTAACAAATGTTTCCTTACGGTGCAAAATCGGCGGATTTGCCCTAGTTTCGTAGTCTCGATGAGTCACAAATAGGGTTTTTAAATCAATACCGATGCTGGCTTTTAACGCCGGGTGGGGATCAGTGTCGAATTCGGGGTAAGACAGATAGGATATTTGTGGCTTATCAGTGTGATATTTGATTAATGTGGCTTCATCTACACGCCCAATGGTACGGCTAGCACAACCTTCACAAATTCGTAGTACTGGGTCAAGTGCTGCTAATGCCGAAACATGGACGTAAAGCGCACCGCGTGTATGTTTACCAATTTTGCTTTTTTCACAAGCAGTTTGAATCACCCCAGGTTTACCTAAGCTGAAAAGCTTTTGGTCGGCGACTTGACAAGCTTCTTCATAACTACTAAAAAAGGCTTTGATATCGTGGCGCATTTCTGGAGCTAGCTTTTGCCATGCAGGACGTTTATCAAAGTGGGTGAGGGCGAGATAAACTTGGATATCTAGGGAACGACGGTAAGCGATCGCATCCCATTCTGCTTCGTCGGTGGCTTGCAAAACTACACCAAAGGCACGGCGAAAGTTACCAAACTCGTTCAGTAATTCCTGTTCATTTTCCAATTCGCCTTTAACAGGTAGTCTACCGCGCTTGGTAAAAAAAGCCATGAGTGGTTGTAGCTGTTCTTGATAGTCTTCAAACCGCTTGGTGGGGATGCGGACTCGCGGTGTAGAGGTGGTAGAAAAGAAGCGGATAGCTTTGTAACTTTCTTTTTCAGCTTCATCTCGAAAAACAAAGTAAACGCCTAGTGCGATCGGTACTGCATCTACATTTAAGACTTCATCAATATAAGTTTTGAGTTCTTCTTGTTCGTAATATTTCTGGAAAGTATTGCGGCGCGTCACAATGCCATCATTGTAAGCAAGTTGGGTTTTGCTGGGAGCGTTAATCAGTATTTGAGCCGCGACAATTAAAACTTTTTCTGTGAGTTCCCAGGCTTGGATCAAGCTTTGACGGCGTTCCTCTGAGTCTTCAATAACATTGAGGACATAACCCAAATTGACCACATCGGCGGAGGTGCGTGGTATATCGGGATAGTAATAAGGGTCCCAGCCTGTGCTGGTGTAGCCTAAGTTTTTTACTCGCTCGACATCACCACCATAGCCGCAACCGTAGTCAAAAAAAGTGGTGTCTTGATTCAGGATTGCCCATTCTATTGCCAATCGCACGGGGCGAGATATGTCAGTGCGAGCGATCGCAGCTCTATGACGCTCAATTTCTAGCGCTTCAGGCATAATATTAGTTGTCAGTTAACAGTGAACAGTTAACAGTCAACTAATATCCTTTCAATTTTTAACCGCCAGTTCAATTAAATCTTCAATTTTCTTGATATTTGGATCGCCCGCTAAGTAGCCAATTCCTCGATGTAAATGTAAGCGGAATTGGGTGGCAAGGGTTTCTTTGTCGGTGGGATAACCGTCATTGTGACAGCGTTGCTTGAGGGCGAGGAGGAGTATATCGGACATTTCTCCGCCAAAGACGCGCCAAGTCATTTCGACGTTGCTATCTTGAGGAATTGGGACGGGGGAGGGTGCGGTTGCTTCTGCGAGAGAACGACAAAAAGCCCAACGGCATAGGATATTCCATTGGTCGATTTTGGTGCTGCGCTTAAGTTTGGTAAGTTGGTCTTTGGCTGTTTGGGAGAGACGAATACGTTCTATTGGTGATTCCATAAATTTTAAATTGCGATCGCTCAATTTTTTAAGAATATTTACTACCAAAAATATCCTGGTTGGATAGTTGTTTGGCGGGTAGAGGAGTCGTATTTGAGCAGGTATTCGCGGGCAATCGCTTCATTTTCTCGCAGTGTTTCTACTTCTTTCTTGCCAATCTCAGTATCTGTAGATAACAAAATTACTTGGTGGCTGGCGGCTGGAAAGTAACGTTCAACTAAGTTACTGCGGTGAGAGGAGTCTAGTCTACCTAGTGGCGTATCGATTGCTACGGGTAGGCGGTGTCCAGAGACTTTGGCTAAACCCCAGAGGAATGCGATCGCAAGTAGTTGTTTTTCGCCAGCCGAGAGACGATGTTTAGGAACAGGTTTACCATTTAAATCATAAAGCAAAAGGCTAAAAGTCTTAGTATCAATGGTGATGCGATGTACTAAGTCTGATTTATGGAGAAGATAAAGAAAGCAATTTTTAACTTCTTCCTCTAATTTATTGAGTTTTCGCAGAGTTAATTTTTCACGAAAAATCTTGAGTGTATTTTGAACTTTCGCTGCTGAGGTAATAATATGTTCGCTATTTTTATGTTTAATATTTTCTACAGTGTAATCACTTAATTCTCTTTTTGACTTAGCAATAATAGTTTCTAATTCAACTAAACGGCGGCGGATTGTTTCGTAATTTTCTTTAGCTTCAACGACTTGATTTTGTGCCGATTCTAGTGCTTGACGCAGCTTGGTATAGTCTTCTGGTGCTGCTGCTGTTTGAACTTGCCTTTCTAGAGTATGAATTTCTTCTTCTTTATTTTTAAGAATACTTAATTTCTCTTTCGCAGAAAGTTTAGAATTTTGTAAGTGATATATAAGATTATCTAGTTGACTTAAAGTTTCATCATCGGCTAATAACCAAGGTGCTTCCGTCTGGAGAGCCTTTGCATATAAACTATCTACATCTTGGATTAAAAATGATTGGATTTTTTCAACTTGTATCGGAGAAATTTCTACTTGATTTAGCCAACCGAGTAAACGCTGATCTCGTTCAAGTAACAAATCCTTAGAAATTTGTACCTGTTGATGGCGAAATTCCTTTTCTCCCTGTGCTTGCGCCTGAGTAAGCAAATTGGGAATTAATGCCAGAGGTAAAACATCAGCCGCTAATTCACACATTGACTGACGTACTTGTTCAATTTCCGCAGTTTTTGTATTTTGCTGTAGTTCTAGTTGATTGCGTTCTGCTGCAATCTTCCCACCTTCAGAGATGAATTTATCAAAGGCTTCTTGCTGCTTTTGTTCTAATTCTTCTACCTGATTTTTGAGAATTTCTACTTTCTCTTCTGTGGTTTGATAATCTTCTTGCTGTTGGGTTAACCTAGTTTCAATTTCTTCTAGGTTTGCTAAATCCTTAGTATTACCAACTTCTTTAAGTTTACGGTTAACTAAAATATCTAAATCAACTGCTAAACGATCTGCCAACTCTAAACCTAAAAGTCCACGAATTGCATCTACTACAACTGGTGGTGGTGTTTCCTGTTCTGCAAGTTCTTTAACTTGTTCACCATCAAAGAGAAATAAGTTAGAAATCCCTAATGGCAGGAGATTTTCAATATATTCATCCCAGATATTAACTAAAGCATCAGGCCAGGTATCACTGTCGCCTAAAATACCTAATGTATCCTTACCGTCTTTAGGATTTTTTGTCCAACTACGCACAACACGGTATTTTATTGGCTTATCGTTTTCAATATGTTCAAAAAGTAATTCAATACGAGTGTCTGCAACTGGATCTATTTTGTTGTTAACGCATTGATTGAGAAAATCACTATAACTTAAATTACCACGGGTAGAACATTGGGCACGAGCGCCATAAAGCGCGAGACGAATGGCATCCATAAGGGTAGTTTTTCCGCCGCCATTCATCCCACCTAATAGGATAATTGGACGCGAATTTTCTTCATCAGTTTTTGGGTTAAGATTGATTACCTGTTTGCCACTGTAAGGGCCAAAGTTTTGTAATAGGAGTTCAAGAAATATCATTGATTTTTAAGATTAACATGAGTTAGACAGCGATCGCAGAAGCAGAAAGTTTGTGATGAAAGGAATCAGATAAAATTAATTAGATGGTTTTGTCTGACGCATTGATAAAAAATATTGTCTATGAAATATAGATAATACCATCACTAACTGTTAAGAAATGCGATTGTATCTGTCTCGGTGTTGGTAAGTGTGGCTAGATTTGCACACCTCCAGCTTGAAAAATCTGTTCGGCGGTTAAATTCAATTCTGGGAAAGTAGGCGAGACAATATGGGTATCGCCTTTAAATTGAGTAACTTGGTATTCACCATCAATTAATTGATAAATGGATATAGTAGGCAGCTTGGGATTGCCAATAAACTTCCTAGCACCTATAGCCGCATAATCTATAATCCAATATTCGGGAATACCTATAGCTTCATAATCAGCTAATTTTTTGTAGTAATCATCTCGCCAATTAGTACTAACAACTTCAATAACTAAGGGAATAGATGTAGCTTGAGATACAGTTGATTCTTTTTTCCATAAAGGCTCATTCACTAAATTTGGTCGATTGATTATTAAGATGTCTGGTGAATAAGCTGATTCACCTTCAAATGGCTTGACTAATACAGTTTTTGGAATGAAGTAAGGAAGTTTTTGTCGCCCAATTTCGATAGATATATTTAGCGCCAAAAAACCAACAACATCCTCATGATCTCCCACTGGTTGTGCCATTTCAACAATCACGCCATCATGTAATTCGTATCTCCCACCCTCAGGCCGCCAAGCTGCAAAATCTTCAAAAGTTACTAATTTGTGTATGGCTTGAATCATAGAACCTCGCTTGTTTTAAGATAACCCAACTTTGTCAAGCGTTCTTTAAGTAGTTTGGTTGACTCCCGTCTTCTATTATTCTGAGTTTTCCTTTTTAAATTTCATACTTGCCCAAGTTACCTGTTCATCACTTTCGCTTTCATCGACTTCATTGATTGCTGCAACATCGCCCAAAGTCATCTGCTTGACTTTTGCAACATCACCTTGACTAACTGCTTCACTTAATTCGCGTTTCAAACGAGCATTTTTAATCGCGTCTTCTGGAGAACGGGAACTCGTATTAAAACATTTTTCTAGGGTTTCGTATATCCCCACGCGACGAGTCTTTTTGCGATACTGGCGTTCTGTGTCTAACAATTTCGCCATGAGTTCCAAGTGCATTGCGTCACCTTCACAGATTTCTTCTAATACTATCCATTCATCACGACCTAGTAGGTTATAGTCTGCACCAGGACGGGGGTCTTGAAATTCTTCGCCTGTCACTTCTTGATAAATCCGGGGTAAGCTATCATCAAATTCGTGTTTTTCTTCTAGCCAAATGCGGCGGATTTCACTCATTTCTTCGAGAGTAATTAATGTGATATCACGCATATTTTCTGGCGCTGTATGACGGGTTTTTGTTTGCGCTTCTAATAATCGTCTGAGCCAATGTTCCCGCCAATATTTAGTATAGGGACCGTGAATTGGTTCAATAGAAGTTTCACCATCGATATGACGCTCAAAAAGTTGGACTTCTCCCCAGATGCGACGGAAGTCTCTTTTATCGCGGTCATCTCTATTATCTAATTCATTACGGATATCTAATAGAGGCTGCATCCATTCTTTTTCTTCATCATTTTGAATCATTGCCTCCATTGATTTATCTTTACTAACAATTGTGCAAACCCAGCAGCCAAATCGAGAATCACCACAGCTAGCAGTCGAAGTATCAACAACTAGTGGACATTCATTATCTGCTGTGGCACCTCGATACATAGTGAATAAGTCTTTGTTGCTATATTCCCAAGGGTTTTGCCACTGATTTAGGTAAATCCAAACTTCATCGGTACGCCAATCTTCAATAGGGCTATAAATTAAGGAATTAGGCAAGCTTGCACTATGGTAAAGCAGAGATGTCGGTGAACTTGAATCAGAAATAAGACGATCTTTTAGGCTACCTGCTTGATGTTTTTCCATTGAAATAGCACGTTTGATACTTTCAGCCTTGCGCGTACCTAAAACAAGAATAACTTCCCCATTTACTCTAACCACATCACGGATAAAGTGGTTAGAAGGATGAATTTTCAGACGGTCTGTACACCAACGAAATTTTCCTCGTGGCGTTGGATAACCTTTACCAATCAAGCTTACCCAAAATGTCTCTTTGATTTCTGGGTGTAATAAATGTGGCTCAATGGGCATTTTCTGTTCTTGAGCAGCAACCTTCATCCTTTCTAAGGATTTGCGTACCCAAACAGAGACTACAGGGTTTTCTACTAGTGTGTCAGTTGTAATAACATGAATAGTCTTTTTTCGCTTTTCAACTGGTAGTGCTGCGATCGCATTCCAGATAAGCTGTAAGGTAGCAGTACTATCTTTGCCGCCCGAATAGCCCACCACCCAAGGTATCTCATCTAAACAATACAATTCTTGAATTTCAGTGGTGAGACCTTGGATATAGTCCACTAACTCTGCTACAGTACGTGTTTGCTGAATTTTATTTTCTGGTTGTTGTGCTGTAGTCATTTTTCCTTCTCTCTGGAAACACTGTCGTAATATCTGGGCGAATAGAATTCGCGGCTACACATACAAAACCCACCTCCGTGGGTTTAAGAAAAGTTTTTAAAAACTTTGCTGATAATATCGAAATTTTTGGATAATTAAACGACATAATCCTATTCTGTTTTTAAAATTTAACATGAAAGATAGTGCATCTGACCCAACGGCTGACATCGCTAGAGAATACCTGGAACGTGAGAACAAAGAAAAACAGGTACTAGCTTTACTCCTGGAGAAGTTTTTAGGCAGAAAAGATCAGATTCTCGTTCAAAAAACCGAGATGGGTGGTACTGAGGCTTATGTTAGTTCTGTTACCTTGGAATGGTTTGCAGGTCGGGTTCATTTCGCCTCTGGCTTACCTCTGTTTCAAAAAAAGTACAATCCAGAGACTGATAATGTCGAGATTAACGCGGATAGTATTGATGAAATTCAACAGCGTCCCCTTGATTGGTCACGTCAAGCACCGCTAGTACAGTATTTGGCGGCTCGACAAAATCACAAGTTTCCGCCAGTGCTGGTAGTAATTAATCAACCGTGGGTGGATAATCCTAAAGCTGCTGAGTGGGATAGCGAAGGACGCGCCACTAAGTCTACTACTGATTTCATCCCCCTAGATAAAGACGCTAAAGTGGGTCTGCTAAATATTTCTGAGGATGATGTAACTATTTATGCACTGGATGGTCAACACCGATTAATGGGTGTACAGGGGTTGATGGAGTTAATTAAAACTCGCAAACTCCAGCGCTATAAAAAAGATAAAGGTGCTGATGACAGTTTTATTACAGTAAATGATTTGATAGAAAAGTACCAAGTAGACCTTGCTTACTTGCAAAATTTACCCAAGGAGAAAATTGGTATTGAGTTCATCTGTGCGGTAGCGGCTGGGGAAACTCGCACCCAGGCGAGGCGGAGGGTAAGATCGATTTTTGTTCATGTCAACCTGATGGCTGCACCCTTGACTAAAGGGCAACTAACACAGTTGAATGAAGATGATGGTTTTGCGATTGTTGCTAGAAAAATTGCAGTTACACATCCACTATTAGAACAACGACAAGAGCGCAATCCTCGTGTTAATTGGAATAGTGCAACAGTCGCTTCGAATTCTACAGTTTTGACAACTTTGCAAGCTCTACAAGATATGTCTGAGCGATATTTGGCTCAAAAGTTCCCTCACTGGAAACCTTTGGAGAAAGGTCTAATTCCCATGCGTCCAGAGGATGAAGAACTTGAGCAGGGAATTGAGGAATTTAAAAAGCTATTTGATTCTTTGGCTAGTCTTTCTAGTTATAAAATTTTAGAACACGAGGATACACCAGCTTTACGGCGCTTCAGCTTTGAGAAGGATGGAGGTGAAGGAAATATGCTTTTCCGTCCAGTTGCTCAAGTTGCATTAGCGCAAGCTTTGGGAATTTTGGTTTTTAAAAAAGGTTTTTCCCTGGCAGATATTTTTAAGAAACTGCGGAAGTTTGACCAGCAAGGCGGCTTTAGTGGTATGGAATATCCCCAATCTCTTTGGTATGGGATTTTGTATGACCCAAATAAAAAGCGGGTGCAGGTTGCTGGACGAGATTTAGCGGCGAAGTTATTGGTTTATATTCTGGGTGGAATTCAGGAACAGATGGAACGTGCTGAACTTCGTAAGGCTTTGGCTGATGCTAGAACTGTTGAAGATAAAACAATAGGTTTTGATGGCAAGTTTGTTGAACCGAAAGCGGTAGGACTTCCACCTATCCTGTAATTATGCTTGAAATATATTTTGGCGATGCCATTGCAGCGCTTCCAGTTCTGGAAAGTGTTGCTCTGTATTTGGTAGAAGTATTGTTTCACCATCAAAATCTTTCATAGGTTTAGCATGGGGAGATACTTCTTCCAAATCATTGCTAACTATAATTTTGTATTGCTCATTTACAGCAAACCAACCCCTATCAAATGCCCAATGATGATTTTTGCAAAGTGCTATTCCATTATGAATTTTATTATCATAAAACTGTGAAAATGGCTTGATGTGTGCGCCATCCACAATATTTTGATTTACTTTGTTAGTTACTTTCAGTCCACAAAATGCACATCTGTAATTATAAACGTGTACAATTGCTTTCCTAAAGAAAGCATTTCTAATAACTGCTCGTTTCAAGCTCCACCTTGGATTAGGCTCTAAATTTCCTGTTTCAATTATTTTTTCTATATCTACTGCGTCATCTTGAAAAGTTTGATTTATTTGTAAAATAGACTCTATATCATTTTCATTATCAGAAAAGAAAGCTGCCACAAGTGCATCAATTAGTTCTTTTCTGCAAAATTCATCTTGCAAAAAGTTAAATAATTCACCGTCTAGATATGCGTATTCAACAGCATCTTTTAGTTTGTTAATTGTTTTTGGTTGTAACCCATTAAATTCAGGCTTAAATTTCAAGTACCAAAAGCCTTCATTTTGCAGATGCAAGAAAGGATAGTGTAAACCACCTTTGTAAGACGGAGAACCGATTACATTCCAATACCTCTCAAATGTTTGAATTAACTCGTCTGAAACTGGAATCTCATTAGTAGTAATGATACCTCGCGCAATCAAATCAATTACAGATAAAAGTAATATTGGTTTATATTGAGCATTACCACGCTTCCGGCTATTACTTACATTTAATTCAGCAAGCCGTTGACAATAATATGTTATATTTTTCATATTTAATAACTTAATTAAGCAAGCGAAAAAATCATTTTAAGAATTTACTGAGGTCAAATTCTTTTTCTAGCTGTTCTTTTGTTCCTCTTTCAGAAATAAGAACTAATAAAAGTCGCTCTGAGTAGTCAACAGAACCACGCAACTCGTTTTGTAAAATTTCAAGTCCTGCATTAGCATACTCTTCAAATATTTGAGTACGTTTATCTTCATCTTGTTCTTCTCTAGATGAGAGTATGTTGATATCTTGAGTTTCATTTACTCCTAATAATTTAATGATTAGGTCATATCCCAATGAAGCAAAATTTTCTTGGGGAATTGGAGATGGTTCTCTTTTTGTAGTTTCCCCCAAAGGAACACGTTTTTTATTTTTAACGCCTAATGCTGCTGCAAACACCATTACTTCTACATAAGTTTGAAAAGGCCCAGTTGTGTCTTTTGATGCGACTAGAGATTTCACTAACTCAGCCTTATCTTTAGCAACCCTGATTCTGTTTGCAGCCATTGTTTTAATATCTACATTGTTGCTATTTTAACCGAAAGTTAGAAGTGATAGTAATTATTAGCACATTATTTTATACTAGTATGTGGGCGATCGCTAAACAAACAAATTATCCACTAACATAGTCCATCCCGGTACTGCCGGTTCAGCTTCAGCCACCTCACTACGGCGATACACGTGCGGTTCTTCAGGATTACTAGCACGATATACTCTAATAACTTCCTCTTTGAGTACATCTACATCCCAAACTACCAAAGTACCAGCCGCAAAATAATCACGGCGTTTACTAGCCATATCTTTCTCAGCCTTATCACCATAATCATTTTCACTTCTCACCTCAGCAGCAAATATAGGCGCACCATTAAGAAACTTCCCACCTGTAGGTTTGCCAGTATAAAAAGCAGCATCAGGACTTAAAGAACGGCGATTAGGGAGATTGACAATAAAACCGACATTATCAGGCAAAGCGTAACCACTTTTTGTCAAACGTTCATAATCCCGTAGACTTACATAAATTTCACCAGCTGCACGTCCTGGTAAAAATCCAGTTGGAGACATCAGCACCAATTTTCCATTGACAATCTCTGCTTTACAATTGTCAGGTAAGCCGTACAAACCTTCAATAGTTGCCTCAGTTTTAATACTCATAAGATATCTTCTAATTAGTTAGGGATAATCCCAATTTCACATCTTCTCTTGCCTCTGCTTCCTCCGCGTCTCTGCGGTTCTTTTATCTAAAACTTATATTGAAAATTGGACATCCTCATAAACCAAAGAAATAGGAAATTTAAAATCAACGCTAGTTAAATGAACTTCATCTCCCTCTTCATAAGGATGTAACTCCCAAATCCCTTTGTCATTGATACGAAAGCAATCCAAACTGATTTTTTCAGCATCAATGAGGACATATTCTTGTAAAGTCTGAATACGCCGATACTGAATAAATTTACGACCTCTATCGTAAGCTTCTGTACTAGGGGAAAGAACCTCGACAATTAAACAAGGATACTGAATAAATTTAATCGCTTGTCTATCTCTTGGATGACAACTTACCACAACATCCGGGTAGTGAAAAGACCCTTTCTCTGATACACCTACTTTTGCATCTGCTATATTGACACGACACGCACCCCCTCGAAGGTGGCTTTTTAATGCTGAAGCCAAATTGAAAGCTATATCATTATGAGGAATAGTACCCCCAGTCATGGCGAAGACTTCACCATTGATATATTCGTATTTAATATCTTGGTGTTCTTCCCATTCCAGGTATTCCTGGGGAGTCATATACTTTCCGTCTGGACTTGCAACCATAACTTTCTCCTCTAAATATTACGTTCAACTGCGATAATTTCAGTATATTCATACTCGTTTGGACTTTGTTTCACCAAAGGATATCTTTCCCCACCCAACTCAATATAATCTTGTTCGCAATCCGGCTTAGATGAATAATACGTAAGCACATATTCTCTACCGATTCTCTCTGTCATCTCTGCTTCAACTTCACCCCGCCACTGAGTCTTCGTAACTAAAACTATCAACTGATTCGCTAATTGGGGAATTGTTTTCGCAATGTGTCGCCGCGAATTCTCATCCAAACTGCCGAAGGGTGAATCCATCACAATTGGGAAAGTGCTACTATCGGGAATCATCATCATTTTCCGCTTCTCACTCCATTCCCTTACTTTGTCAATGATGCTGGCAATAAAAGATAAACTGAGAATTTGATTCTCACCAGTGGATGCTGCAACTGGTGCTTCTATACCTGTAGTATTTTCTACTAATGTCAGTTCATATTTTTCACTAATTTTAGGAATATATGGAGTCACAGAAATCTCCATAAATATCTCTTGTACTCGCTTTTCTAGTTGCAGGCGAAATTGTTGCTCTTGACGATTTCTAACTTCCGTTAACCGTTCAATTGCATCTTGAGTGGCGTTAATTCGTCGCTGTGCTAACGTTTGCTTGTCTTCATTCAGCTTTTGCTTTGCAATTTGTTTATTTAAACCTTCAATCTCAGTTGTGAGTTGAGCAATTTGCTGCTGATTTGCACCCTGTTCTCGATTCAATTCATCAATTTTACTTTCAATTTCATCTAAGCGTTTTTGTAAACTGCTAATTTCTTCATTAGCATCTTTTCGCAAACGTTCTTGAATATTGTCTAAGTCGCCTTCAATTTGAGATATGCTTTGCCTTAACTGATTAATTCTGGCTTGTTCTCTATCAACTTCTTCCCAAAAACCTATAGCTTGCTTATCAATCTCATCTACTTGAGCTATCATCCGAATTGCAGTTTCTTCTACTGCCGAGGAACCTGCTTTATTTAACCAAGTACTTACATGAGTATGAGAATGATTTCCCTGGTGTAATTCTGCACCACAAATACAGCGTTGAGAATTGAGTAAATCATTCACAAATTCCCGGGAAATTCCTGATGTTAACTCGCCGCGCTGCTTCAAATCATTGATAATTCCTCGAAATTGGGATGTAGTTTCTGAGAGTAAAACGGTATAACCCCGTGCGGAAATAACTTTTTTCAGCGCTTCCTTCGTTTTTTTATATTCTTCTTGATTCGCCGTCTTCTGCAATTCTAAATCCTGCCATCTTTCTTGCAATTCCTTAGCAGCACTCAATTCTCGCAAACGGTTACTTGTCTCTTTTTTAAAAGTTTGTTGATATTCTAACTCTTCTTTAATTTCAGTTTGCCGCTTGGTAATGCGTTCTCGCTCTCGTTCTAACTTTTCTTGCTGTCGTAATAGTTGTTTAGTTTCAGAGTCACCAATCGCTTTTAATTCATTTTCTAGAGTTTTTTTAGCATCTCCCAGATGTCTGATGGAACGGTTGATTACTTCTACACCCAAGAAAATTTTTGTAGCTTCGGCAATTTCAGCTTTTTTATCAGAACGGACTATTTCTTCAATTCGTTCGCCGTCAAAGAAAAAATATTGATGTAAAGTAGCGGGTAAAATTTGATTAATTATATCGTCCGGTTGCTGAGTTGGTATATTCCATTTGCCATCATCCGCACCAACCCACATGGTTAATTGAGTTTTGCCAGCGTCAAAATCACCTTCATTTTTATAACCCCGACAGGCGCGTTTAACTCGATAGCGTTTACCTTCATGTTCCCAGCCAATCTCTACCCAACATTCTACAGCTTGACCTTTTTGAGCTTCTGCGATCGCACGCTTATTTACTAGCTGTTCTATTGATGCAAACGCTGCACTAAATTTATCATATAATACCCACGTAAATGCATTTAGTAAACTCGTTTTACCAGAGCCATTATTACCATGAATAATCGTCGTGTTCTGAACATCTCCACCAGCCAGAAGCATCTCTGGTGTCGTACCATAAAAGGAGCGAAAGTTGCATAGCTTGATTGAAGTCAGCTTCATCGCACCTCTTCCTTGATAATGTCCAAAATATTATCATTTATATGGCTGTTAATCTTTTTATCTAGCCTGCCTTTTTCCAGCTTCCATACCCGCTCAATAATTCGCCGTACCTCCGGCGGAGCGCTGTTTATTGGCTCTTGCACATCATCGATATTCGCACCTTGTGACATCTTCGGTTTGGAAATATAGATTTTCTATATTTTAACTTTCTCTAGTGCTGTACTTACCACCGTAAAGCCACTGTTCTCGTTATCTTTAATTTTGTAAAAACTATTTTTTTAAATTTATACTTTTCTTTGAAAAAAGACTTTATTATTGAATTCTCTTCTGTTATTATTATTAATATTAGCAATCTAGATTATAATGGGATGTAAATGAAATTTTTAAAAGCACTTACATCCCATCATGATCTAATTCATATTTTTATTATTTCATACTTAATGCTTGTTTTTTCAAAACTCGAAAAATTTTACAAAATAATACAACTATATAGTTCATCATCAAATATCTAATAAACCATATCGCTTTTGTAAATCAAGTAACTTCATTCTTGCTTCTCCAGCGTTATCAGCTAAATCAGCAAATTCCACAAAGCGCCGTAATTCCTTTTTCAACAAATTGCGCTCAACTTCTATAGTTTCTCTATCTAAATCTGGTGGCAAAACAATCATGTCAAATATTGTTGCGCGTTCCTTAGCAGGATGAGGGCGTAAAACTCGCCCCCGTCGCTGGATAAATTGGCGGGGATTACCAGAACTTGATAGAATCACCGCAGTTTGAATTGCCGGAATATCGACACCTTCATCTAAACAACGAATTGCGACTAAACCTTGCAACTCGCCACTTTCAAATTGATGGCGCAAAATTTCTCGTTCTTGTAAAGTTGTTTGAGCTGTATAAGTGCTTACCTTGTACCCCAAATCCACTCCCAGAATTTTAGCAACAGCTTTGAGTTGGCGTAGAGATGAACGTTGTCCCGCATCTTGAGAACCATCACTGCAATAAAAAAGAGTATGAGTAGTTTCGCGGCGAGTTGCCATTAAATCCCGTAAAGCATTTAATTTATTTTCCGCCGCACCAATTAATCTTGCTCTTTGCATCAACAACGGCTTTAAATCTTCATTGTCTTCAAAGCTTCCTGTGTCGCCATTTTGTCGATCTCGATAAAGTAGCGATCGCCCAATTCTTTTGGTTAACTTTAAATAAGCAATACTTTCTGCTTCAGTTAACTCCACTAACACAGGATAATACAGATAATGTACTAAAGCACCTTGAGCGATCGCATCCCTCAAAGTAAACTCTGGTTGGAGAACTGGGCCAAAATAATCAAATAGAGATTGCGTACCAAAATCATCAAAATACCTCTCCGGCGTGGCAGATAAAGCCAGTCTTAACCCAACACTACGCGGTAAACTTTCTTCTAACTTGGGTGCGCCTAAATTATGCGCCTCATCCCCAATAATTAAAGTTTTGGCAGGAAAATATTTGAGTTGAGACTGAAATCCATCTCCAATTAAAGTGGAGTTCGTAGTAATCACCGTGACAAACCGTTGAGAACCAGAACGCAGATTATAAATTTGGGTAGAAAGTTGACTTTGCCAAGTGCGTAAATTCTCAAAAGCTAAAATGGGTTGCAAATTAAATTTTTCGCATTCTCGCGCCCATTGGGTAACGAGATGACGATAGGGACAAACTACCAACAGAACTTGTAAATTAATCTGTTGGTACAATTCACAGGCGATCGCTAGTGCAGTAATCGTTTTACCACTACCAGTAGCCATTTTCAGCGTCCCTCTGCCATTGTTGGTAAACCAGCTAGCGATCGCTTGTCGCTGATATTGCCGCAATTGCAGAGACACAGGTATTCTTGGGCATCCTGGTAATGGTTGCGGAGTGTAATAACTGCCCTTACTTTCCCTTGCAAACGGTAATTTCAATCGGAAAGTGGGCAGTTGCTGCACTGAATTTTTCGTCAGGTACATAAAATGTTAAGCACAAAGATGGTAACGAACCCTAATTAATGGGCATTGGGCATTGGGCATTGGGCATTGGTTATCCCCCATGTCTTCCTATTCCCCACTCCCCATTACTCAGTTGTAACCACGCCAAACACCAATGAGTGAACCTTGCACCTGCACTTGTATAGCACTGACTTCAATGGGATTGTACTTAGGATTTGCTGGTTTGAGGGTAACGCGATCGCCTTGGCGATAAAAACGTTTTAATGTTGTACCAAATCCATCGACTCTGGCGGCGACGATAGTACCATTTTTTAAATGATTTGGTTCTGCTACTGGACGCAGAAATACCACATCGCCATCAGTAATTAAATCTTCAATCATGCTATCGCCAGCTACCCGCAAAGCATAAGTTTGGGGAGGTAACTCGAAATTAGAAAAGTCTAGATGATCTACAGCATCAGTAAACGGTTCTATTAAACCACCAGCAGCGATCGTGCCCAAAATTGGTACACCTTGCTTAACAGGACGCAAAATCCGAATCGTTCGTGCTTGTCCTTCAGTCCATTCTATATATCCTTTAGTGCGTAAATGTTCCAAACGACTTTGAATTGGTGCTGGTGACTTCAAGTTCATCGCTTGCATCATTTGCCGAATAGAAGGCGAATGCTGGTGCGATCGGATGTATTCTGCCAACCATTCGTAAAGTTCTTGTTGAGCTTCAGTTAGACGTTCCATAAATTTTCGGGAAGTAATTATTAATGTCTCTAGAACATTAGTACTACAAAAAACTCCCCATAACAAGAGAAAAATAAAAATATAAAACTCAAAAGCTAGAATATTCTCTTTTCTTTTACCAATTTATTCTTGATTTTTACAAATTTTAAGTAGTTAAGAGCCAGCAGCACACTCGCCATTCTGACTCTTAACTTTTGTACAGACGCGATTAATCGCGTCTCCTAACTCTTTTCATTCCGCCCCTAAGATACTTGCAAGTAAAGCTTTTTGAGCGTGTAGGCGATTTTCTGCCTGTTCCCAAACTCGTGATTGAGAACCTTCAATCACAGCTTCGGTAATTTCTTCACCACGATGGGCTGGTAAGCAGTGTAAAACAATTGCCTCTGGTTCCGCAAGGCTCAATAGCTGCTCCGAAATTTGATAAGGCTGGAAAATTGGCATTCGGTTGTCTGCTTCTGCTTCTTGCCCCATACTCGCCCAAACATCAGTGTAAAGTACAGCAGAACCTTTAGCTGCTAATTCTGGATCATGAGTGACGAGGACTTCCGTTTTGTTATTAGCGATCGCTCTTGCTTGTTCTACAATCTTAGAATCTGGCCCATATCCGCTAGGGGTAGCAATTCTAACATTCATCCCCACTAAAGCACAGCCCAACATCAGAGAATTAGCCATATTATTCCCATCGCCCACGTAGGTCAAAGTTAACCCAGCAAGGGTATTAAAGCTTTCTTGAATCGTCAATAAATCAGCTAATACCTGACAAGGATGTTCTGCATCAGTAAGCGCATTAATTACCGGAATCTTGGCATAATGAGCAAAAGTTTCTAAATCCTGCTGTGCAAAAGTGCGAATTGCCAAAATATCCAGATATCGGTCTAACACCCGTGCCGTATCTTGTAAAGGTTCCCCGCGACTAACTTGAGTGACATTAGGATTGAGATCGATTACCTGTCCACCCAGTTGGTACATCGCCACAGTAAAACTTACCCGTGTACGAGTTGAAGCTTTGGAGAACAACAACCCTAAAACTTTATTACACTGCAACTTCAACTGTTGTGATTTAAGTTGAGTTGCTAATTGCAGGAGTTCTTGAAGTTCTGTTGGACTGATGTCCGCTAGACTTAATAAATCTCGTCCGAGCAATGCTGCCATGCTTGTAATCTGTAAAAAATAATTATATATTTCTGTTAGTTTATTCAACCGTGCCAAGAAAAGACACTTTTAGAACTGCGCCAGATATTTTTGCGCCCAGCCCAGAATTTTAGTGAGCTTTTGCCATGCATATTAATTTATCAACTTTATCAGCGATCGCAATCACTACAATTGCAACGCCAACTCAACCATCTAGGCACACAAAAGCAGCGATATTGCCAAAATCTCTCGTCTTCTAGCCTTATTTCTGAAGAGGGAGATATTTTTTAGCAATTACAGCTAGACAAATAAATTAATTATGGTACAATAAGAAATTGTGGTTGCTACTTGAAAGTAATCAGCAAAATTGCCAGCATAGCACAGTGGTAGTGCATCCGACTTGTAATCGGAAGGTCGCGAGTTCAAATCCCGCTGCTGGCTTTAAGTATACATAAGAATTTGAGTTGTCCATTGTGTACGGTAATTCAGCCCATTGGCGATCTACTGGAGTGCATCATTTCCTAAAGCTTGTGGAAGTAAAGGAAAGGACAAATTGAACGACCATACTCCAGAATATCTTCAAGTTCAAATGACACAACTTAAACCTCTTATGTAAAATTAACCTAATTTTTATACATATACAGTGAAACAGATTAAAATAGTAAATTTTTTGTGTAGATGGAGCCTATACTAAGCATCACTGCATTTTTTGTCCTCTTATATCATTAAGTATTGTGAGCTTAATTTATGGTATAAACACCTGTAATAACATAAAAGTAAAATTTAATTTGTTAGATTGATAAAAACAGAGGTTTCTGCATCAGATAGAATAAGCCACATTTAAGATTTGAGATTATTAGGTTTCCGAGCCTAAATGTATGAAAAAAGGTAAAATCACTGTCGGATTTTTGATGCTCATAATTAACTAAATTGTGTCTTATTTAAGCCATAATAAAGAAAGTAATTGTTATTATATCTCTATTTTTCCATGATCCAAACTAGTCTGAATTTTAAATATTCTGAAAATGCAGTAAATCCTATATTTGCTAACCATGAAACTTTTCACCCTCGTTTTGGTTGGCTGAAAAAGGGATTTGATACAGCCAATAAAAATCCAGATATCTTCTCGCAGGATGATGCTCCTGTACGTTTAGGCGTTGGTAAAAATATGGTACGTGCTATTCGTTATTGGTCTAGTGCATTCAAAATTATTGATAAAAATAATTTACCAACAAGATTTGGAGAAAAACTTTTAGGAAATAATGGATGGGATACTTATTTAGAAGATCCGGCATCATTATGGTTATTACATTGGAATTTATTAAAACCCACATGCGACGCGGCTGCTTGGTATTATATCTTTAATGTTTTTCGAGATTTGGATTTTACAAAAGAAGATATTTTAGCGGGGTTGAAAGATTATATAAATAATTTCAACAAAACTATTGCTGAATCTTCTTTTATCAAAGATGTAAATTGCATTTTAAGAATGTATGCAACACAAGATTTAATGAGAGACAATAGCCCAGTCGAAGATTCTATTGATTGTCCTTTTAACGAACTGGGTTTAATTCGTCATTTTGGTAAAAATTATCAGTTTAAAATTGCTGCAAAAGCGAATTTGCCTCCATCAGTTATAGTCGCCACTTGTTTAGAATATGCTAGTTGGGCAAGTCAGGGAAGACAGACCATTAATATTCCTAGTTTACTTTATGATGAAGGTAGTCCAGGGATGGTCTTTAAACTGACGGAAAGTATTTTATGTGCAGCTATTGAGACAGTTTCTAAAGAATTTGATACGATAGTTCTTTCCGACACCGCCGGATTAATTCAGCTATCTTTCCCTGACAGCCCAGAGATATTAGCAGAAGAGATTTTAGATAAATATTATAACTCTAAATAAGAATGAAAGAAATTATGACTAACAAAAAGCTATCCCATTATTTCAGTCTCCAGCGCCGCTATTCTCGTTCTATTAACCTAGAAAGAGATTTAGATAGTGTGGAAGCTTTAGAGGGTTATGTTCTGACTAAAAGAGCAATTGATTCTCTCTCACGGATCTTAAATAGTTTTAGTTCTGATGAAGGAAATAGAGCTTGGACATTAACCAGTGTTTATGGTACTGGGAAATCTGCTTTTGCTCATTATTTAATTTCGCTATGTGCTAATTCTCAAAACAAAATGCACATTAAAGCTTTATCAATAGCTGAAGATAAATTAGGTAAAGATAATGACATTTATCAGTTAATTCAAGACAAAATTAGCTCGGTAGGATTAATGAGGGCTGTGGCTACGGGACAAAGAGAACCGATTAGTCATACCATTATCAGAGCTTTATTAACAGGTGTTGATACTTTTTGGACTGCTACCCAAAAAAACAAGATCAATGTTGTTCGTCAGTTGGTAGATTTAGAAGCAGAAATTAATGATGGGGGAAAAGTTGATAGTAAAGAGATTCCTAATTTGGTGTTAGAAGTTGCCAAGGAATCTAAAACTGGTATTTTCCTTGTTATTGATGAGCTGGGGAAGAATTTAGAGTATGCTGCTCATGCTCAAGGTGCTGAGGATTTATATCTTTTACAACAATTAGCTGAATTACCAAAAGATAGCAAAACTCCTATTTACATTTTAGGTATTTTACATCAAGCATTTGCAGAATATACTCAAAGATTAGCAACTTTTCAAAAAAACGAATGGGCGAAGATTCAAGGGCGATTTGAGGATATTGCTTTTACTGAATCATCTGGACAAATGATGAGTTTAATTGGAGAAGCGATTGATTCATCGGCAGCAGACAATATAAGCTGTGCTATTCGTAGTGACTCTGAGGAGTGGAGTAAATATTTAGAACCAATAGTTGTAGATGAAGAAATAACCGATCAAGTTATACAAAAAGTTTATCCGCTACATCCCTTATCTGCGTTTGCTTTACCAACTCTCTGTCAACGGTATGCTCAAAATGATCGTTCTTTATTCACATTTTTAACGAGTGGTGAGCCTTTATCATTTCGTAATTTTCTAGAAGAAGTAACAGTTAAAGATAATAACTTACCAAATCTTAAGTTAGATCGAGTTTATGACTATTTTATTGAAGCCGCGGGAATGGGTTTAGCCTCTCGCCCTAATTTGCAAAGATGGGTAGAAATTCAAGATTTAATTAATGATGCTAAACGTTTAGAAGAAGATAGTCTGAGGGTACTAAAAACTATTGGGATTTTGAACCTTATTACAATTACAGGTTCCATGAGGGCGACAAGAACTTTAGTATCTTTAGCAATGTGCGATCGCCCTTCTCAAACCCAAATTAATTATTGGCAAGAAATTATTGATAAACTATTAAAACAGAATCTAATTACTCATCGTCGCCAATTAGATGAATTGCGGATTTGGCAAGGTTCTGATTTTAATGTTGACAGTGAGTTAAGTACATATATAGAACAAGAGCGATCGCCTTTAGTTAAGCTATTATCTCTCCAGCGTCCTTTAAGACCAATAGTAGCCCAACGTCACAGTTATCAGACGGGAACTTTACGTTATTTTGAACGGCATTATTTAGATAATTCCCAAGATTTGAGTCAGTTACGTTGCAGTAGTGTTGATGCAGATGGTTTTGTGGGGTACTGGGTAGATGACGAAATGCCTAGTTCTGTTCCTTCCACAACTAGCGATGGTAAACCATTAATTATTTTGAGTGCAGCTAATTTAGATATTTTGCAAATTCGTACTCTAGAATTTGTGGCTTTAAATAACATTAAAAAAACAGCCAAAGAGTTACAAACTGATGGGGTAGCCAGAAAAGAGGTAAATTATCGTTTACAAGAAGCTGAAGAATTTTTAGATGAAACTCTCAATCAGTCATTTAGTATAGGTGTAAATCAGCAATGTTGGATTCAAGGACAACTAGAAATACTCAACAACATTACTGACTTTAATAGTAAGCTTTCTGATATTTGCGATCGCGTTTATCATCGCAGTGCAATTTTGTGGAATGAATTAATTAATCGTCGAGATTTAACCTCTCAAGGGGTAAAGGCTAGACGAGAATTGATTCAGGCAATGTTAGAACATCAAAATGAAGAGAGATTAGCTTTAGAAGGTTATGGCCCTGAAGTTAGTATGTATTATTCTCTGTTAGAAGAAACAGGGATTTATCGCCAAGAAGATAATTATTGGGATTTTTATCCACCATTAGAAAATTCGGGTTTGAATTCTCTGTGGGAAGCAGTTGAGAATTTTTGTTTAGCAGCAACAGAAACAAGCCAAACTTTTGATTTACTTTATCAACATTTAGCAGCACCTCCCTACGGTGTGAAACAAGGTGCAGTACCGGTGATTTTAGCGGCGGTACTGTTGTATCACGCTGATGATTTGGGACTTTATCAAGACGGTACATTTATTCCTGTATTAGGAACAGAACATTTTGAATTATTAGTTAAATATCCTGAACGCTTTGCAGTTAAGTATTTTGCAGTAGTCGGATTAAGAGCAGAAGTTTTCAAAGAATTAGAAGCAATTTTACGCAATCCTCAATTAAAAAAAATTGGGTAAAGTTCGTAATGCCACTCTGTTAACGGTAGTTACTCCTCTTTATCAATTTGTTAATAAACTACCTAAATATACTCAACAAACTCGACGACTGGCAGATGAACCAAGAGCAATTTTAAAGGCATTAAAAACTACTGTTGAACCAGATGAGTTGTTGTTTAAAGCTTTACCAGCAGCTTGTAATTTACCCTCTATCGGCACTGAAGCTGAGGATGATGGTATCACTGCGAAAACTTTACGCACTAAGTTAGTTCATGCCCTCCGAGAGATTCATACAGCTTACGATCGCTTATTGAGTGATTGTCAAAAACTGATTTATGAAGGCTTTGGAGTCAGAAGTAAGGAAACAAAACTTAGAGAAGATTTGCGGGTAAGGGCAAATTATTTAGCCGGAAAATGTATTGAATCTTCACTAAAACGCTTTATTCGAGCAGCATCCGAGGAAACCGCAAGTGATTCTCAGTGGTTGGAAGCTTTGGTGATGATTGTTGCGGATAAACCTGCTGAATCATGGACGGATGATGATGCCACTGCATTTGAGATGAAATTAGCTGATTTGGTGCGACGTTTTAAGAATCTGGAAGCTTTGCAAAAGGAAGTAGCCGCCAAGGGAGAAGGTTTTGAAGCCCGACGAATTACCATGACTCGTCCCGATGGTCGAGAAATCAATCGAATGCTATGGGTGGATCATGGGAGAGAATCGCAGGTTGAGCAGATTGTTGACGAATTTTTGGCTAAATTACCTGACGATCAGCAGTTACGACAAGCGGTTTTGGCAAAGTTGAGTGAACGGATTTTAAATGTTGATTTGCCAGAGACGGTTATTAAAATTGAAGAAAAGCGAGCTGATGAAATAACCGGGAAAAATTTCGGCTAATAGATGAAGTGTGTCTGCGTATTATTTAAATTCTTAAGAGTTGGCGCGATTGCACCAACTCTTTGCACCTTTCATTTTCTACACTTAGCTCTGTTACTTCAATCTACTGATCATTATTTATACTCATTATTGGTTTAACCAAGCTTCTAAATCAGCAACATTAGAAAAGTCTAGTAATGCTTCTCCTAGAGTTTCTAATTGTTCAATCGATAAACCTTTAATTCGCTCGATTAATGATTCATTAATTTCCCCAATACGGCGATTAAGTTGACGTATAATTAAACGTTGTTCTCCTTCCTGTCTTCCTTCCTGCCTTCCCTCTTGTTTGGCTTGTTCCCTATCTCTTTGATAAAGTGGTTCTAATCGCATAACTAACTCCCTATCATCTGCTTCTAATTCTTGATTTACTCTCAAGTTTTCGCGCAAGTTGTAAACTAATTCCAGGGTTGCTTTTTGGTATGGATGATTTAATGGTAACGCTTGCAACTCAATAATTGCCTGCGACTGCACGCTTCCCCTACCCAAAAGCCTCAACCATAAAGTTTCCGATATCTGTGGTAATTGATGTATCGCTACAATTGCTGTCCGCAAGGCATCTGCGAGAAAATATACTCCTGATAACCAACCTTCTTTTTGCATAGTTCTAAAGCTAGACAATCTAGTTTCAGATATCGTTGGAGTAAGAACCCACAATTTGGGAATTTCTGAGTCCTGAAGTTTAGTTTTATTAGCTTTAGCTTCTCGTCGTAAAAGAGCCTTGACTTCTAATAATTTTAGAATACAGTCGCATATTTCATCGGTAGAAGCTGGATTGCGGTATGGTTCTATGAGTGCAGGATTTTCAGCAAATCTTCCTAGTAAACCCAGTATTTGTAAATTAGAGTTTTGCTGTTTGCCAGGAGTGAAGAAAACATCTATTTCTTTAATTTCTCCTGAGACTTTTTCTGATGACTTGACTTCTCCGTAATCTTTTAGTAATTCTTCTAGATAGTCTTTGGCAAATTTGTCATGTATGAAACGTGTCATTCAATTAGTTCTCTAGTTATTTAAATTATCAAAAGTTGGTGCAATGCGCGATGCCTTTGGCGGGCGTAGCCATCGCGCCAACTCCCTACACCTTTTATTTCCTAGACTTGCTATCTAATTAATACGCTCACTACATCACCTGATTCACCTAAACTACCTGCTCTTACAGGTTTAGACCAAGAGCCTATTTCTGCATAACCTGTAGTATGCAAGCGATAGATAGTACTCTTGACTACATTAGGACTACCGACTAGCAGGTGTTTTATCTTTTCTCTACTTACGTGGGCTTGAGTGCTGCTGTTATCTTCTAATGTCACAAATTCTTCTGCCATAACGCACCTGTTTAATGTTGCAAAGTGGGATTAATCACTTTCAGATTTATTGTACCGTACATATTAAATGTACCCTACAAAAGGTATATTGAAACTTAACCATTTATGATGAGTCTTGATGATATGCAAGATTTGTTTGTGACAGAGAAGCGTCAGGGACAAGAGTATCTTGGTTTCTATCTTCCAGAGGGTAAGAGGGAGCTATTTAAGGAGTACTGTCAATTTATTGACAGTACTATGAAGGATGAACTGGAGAAGTTCGTTGACCAGTGCATATCCGATCCTAAGTTCGAGCAATACCGAGAAATGAAGCGTAGATTAAAAGATAAGTAATGTTTCGTTCTACCCAATTTCAGATTTTTGGCTTTAACTGAACGGGAATCAGGTATAAAAGCGTAATTGGCTAGTTTATAAAAATGTTGTTATATCAGTAATTTTACTAAGGCTTTTTAACATTAGTTTAAATAAACTACATATTGTATTTACATATTTGCTAAAATATTAGAATTATTAATTGCCAAGAAGCACGAAAAAACAAGCATGGCAGAGAAAAAAGTTAGACACATATTGGGTCTTTCTGGAGGTAAGGATAGTACGGCTTTAGCAGTATTACTGCATAAGGAAATTCCAGAGATGGAATATTTTTTTTGTGATACGCATAAAGAATTACCGGAGACTTACGAATATCTTGACCGCATCAAAGCACGTCTGGGGATTAAAATTCATTATCTCAGTGACAAACGAGGCTTTGACCATTGGTTAGCGATTCATGATGGTTTATTACCTTCACCCCAAATGCGTTGGTGTACGGTCAAGATGAAAATTAGACCTTTAGAGGATTTTGTGGGGGATCATGAGGCTATTAGTTACATTGGCATCCGTGCTGATGAAAACCGTGATGGTTATATCTCCACTAAACCTAATATTAAACCTGTGTTTCCCTTTAAAGAAAAGGGTTTAGTTAAGGCTGATGTTATTCGGCTATTAGAAAAGAGTGGAATTGGACTCCCTGATTATTATCGCTGGCGCAGTCGTTCTGGGTGTTTCTTCTGTTTCTTCCAACGCAAGTATGAATGGGTAATGTTAGCACAGGAACATCCTAAGTTATTTCAAGAAGCCGTTGATTATGAATCGAATCATAAAGACGGTAGAACCTATACATGGACAGATGGGGAAAGCTTATTGCAACTTCTAGAACGCAAGGATGAAATTATTGCTCAACATGAGAAGTCAATGGCTAAAGAGAAGAAGGCTGCTTTTAATTATTACGTAGCTGAAGCATTAGAAGAAATTTTAGCTCAAGAAGATGATGCTTTAGCTTGTTTGGCTTGTCATTTGTAATTTTATGAAATGCAAATTGTAAGCTTGGAAGCTTTAATATTAATTAGATATGTATGATTTACCAATTTATGATAATTTAAATATTTCAGCTTTAGCAGGATTATTTGATTCAACAACAAATTCTTATAAGTACCTTTATTTTTTATCATTATTAGATATTTTAAAGAGAAGAAGTTTTGATAATTTATTACCTATTAGCTTTCAAGAAATTATTGTTGAAATTTTAGCTAATGCTTGGTATCCTCACAACTATTTTAAACTTTATTTTGGAAGACAAGATCAAATAGCTAAGGCATTAGATAGCCTTAAACTAGAAATTACAGAACCAATCTTAAAATTTACAGATACAGATAAATCATTACTAAGACAAACAATTCATCAAAACAATTTGACAAAGATTATTAACGATTTTAAGAAAAATGTTCCTTTTCGATTAGTACGTCCATTTTTATTAGAAAAATTGCGTGAATTTAATGTAAATTATGAAGTAGTTTTGAGAACTCCAGAAATAGCTAATCAATATTTTGATGTTTATAAACCCTTGTATCGTTTTAATTCAAATAGTTATAAAGATAGTACTAGTATTATTTTGCATCCAGAATGGATTAAATATTTAGAGGAAAATTACGCAATAGTTAGGGGTTGGGCATCTTGGGAATGGCTAAATTATATGCAGCAAAGAAACCCCAGTACTCCTAATGTGGTTAATAAATTATTTATGCCACAAGAAAGGGATTCTTTAACAGAGCAGAAGAAATATTGGAAAACTGTTTTAGAATATCAAGATATTGAATGTATTTATTCTAAGGTTCTCTTAAATAAGAATGAAATTTCATTAGATCATTATCTGCCTTGGTCTTTTGTAGCTCATAATCAACTATGGAATATAATTCCAACTATAAAATCTGTTAATTCTTCTAAATCTAACAATTTACCATCTGAAGAATATTTTTATGCTTTTGTAGAATTGCAACATCGTGGTTTAACTGTTGCCTATGAAAATATATTTAACAATCAATGGTTAAAATATACCGAGTCATTTGTATCTGAATTAAAAGTTAGTCAAGCTGATGATTTATTAAATTTAGAGGTTTTGAGTAAAGCTTATAAAATAACAACTCTACCTTTAATTTCTTTAGCAACTATACAAGGTTTTAGCCCTAATTGGGTTTATGTTGGAGAAATAATGAACCCACTTTAGTAATTTGGTTGGCATACAGTGAAGAACTTTGTGAACAAGCAGTTACAGAATTTCAAAAAGCCTGGGACAGTTTAGGCGATCGCACCACCACCACTTACCGCTTCTGGGGCAACCATGAGTTAGACTTAGCACAAGCTCAAGATGGCTTAGTAGTAGCAGGATTAGCGAAAGTTTATCACGCCGCAAAAAAGAGTATTCGCTTTATTAATCAACTGGGTGTGCGTTGTTCATTGGTAATTATCGATGAAGCCCATCAAGCAGTTGCCGAAACCTATAAACTCGTCTTAGATGCTTTAGTCATCCCCTACGAAAAAACCGCCTTATTAGGTTTAACCGCCACACCCGGACGGACTTGGGCAGATATTAACACCGATGCACAACTAGCAAAATTCTTCGCCCAACAGAAAGTTACTTTAGAAATCCCAGGTTATGACAACCCGATTGATTATCTCGTCGATCAACAATACCTCGCTAAAGTTAACTATCGTTCCTTATTTTATGAAACGGGTATTGAACTAACTCCCCAAGACCTAAATCGGATTAATACAGAATTAGACATACCCCAATATATCCTTAATCGGTTAGCAGCAGACGAACAACGCAACCTCCGCATCATCCTCGAACTAGAAGCACTAGCCCAACATCATCAACGGATTATCGTTTTTAATACCTCCGTTGAACACGCTAGACTCATCGCTTCAATATTGCGTTTCAGAGGATTTAATACTGATGCTGTTACAGGTGATACCCCCAAATCAGAGAGAGAAAGGCTGATTCAAAGTTTTAAAGACGAACAGCCCCAAACCAAGATTTTATGTAACTACGGCGTTTTAACCACTGGATTCGATGCACCCAAAACCAGCGCCGCCGTTATCGCCCGTCCTACCAAATCCCTTGTCCTCTACAGCCAAATGGTAGGACGCGCCATTCGCGGACTCAAAGCTGGGGGTAATGCTACCGCCGAAATTGTCACCGTTGTCGATAGCCAACTCCCCGGTTTTGGTTCAGTTGCATCAGCTTTTCACAATTGGGAAGACGTTTGGAGGAAAAACCCATGAATGCTAACGCCCATGATATCGTGCCAACTCACCTAGCTGTTCAAGCAATGCGCGATAACGGTTATAAAAATGCCGCTTATGCGATCGCCGAATTAATGGATAATGCCATTCAAGCCGGTGCATCCCAAGTAGAGTTACTGTGTGGTGAACGAAAACAACAAGTAGAGGGGAGGAAGCGATCGCGTATTGAACAAATAGCAGTATTAGATAATGGTCGAGGTATGGATGCTAATGTTTTACGTCTAGCCCTGCAATTTGGCAATGGTACATATTTAGACCAAGATAAACATACCGGAATCGGACGTTTTGGTATGGGTTTACCCTCATCCTCAATTTCTCAATGCCAACGGGTTGATGTGTGGTCATGGCAAAATGGCATAGAAAATGCACTCCACAGTTACCTTGACTTAGATGAAATCAAAAATCGGCGGATGACCGAAGTACCTGAACCTACCGCTAGACCAATTCCAATGACTTGGACAAAAATCGGTCAGAAATTTGGTGACAGTGGCACATTAGTAGTATGGTCAAAAATCGACCGTTGTATGTGGCGGACAGGGAAAGCGATTATTGATAATTCTGAATTTGTGATCGGGAGAATGTATCGCAAATTTATCAATAGGCATGAAGTCAAAATTCGGATGTTAGCATTTGATTTAGATGCTTTATATGACATCATTATAGAAAAATACGCTCTACCTAACGACCCTGGTTATCTAATCGAAAAAACCTCCTGTCCTCAACCATTTGATAACCAGGCAATGTTTCGACCTTGGGAAGGCGATACATCTTATGAAGCCACCTATAAAATTAATTTTAAAGACAAAGAACATGATGTAAAAGTGCGTTTTTCCTACGCCAAAGAAGAAGCACGTCTAGCCGAACCTGGAAAGAATCCTGGCAGTTTACCAAACGGACAACACGCAGCTAAAAACGTGGGAGTTTCTGTTGTGCGTGCGGGAAGAGAATTAGAATTAGACCAAAACTTAGTTAATAATTATGACCCTACAGAACGCTGGTGGGGTATTGAAGTAGAATTTCCACCATCTCTTGATGATATTTTTGGAGTCACAAATAACAAGCAATCAGCCCGTAATTTTGGAGAAATTTTACAACTAGATATTGAATCGTTATTAGAAGAAGGAAAAACCGTTGCTCAACTCAAAGAAGAATTACTTCAAGATGAAGATCCAAAACTCCCTCTTTTAGAACTTGCTCATAAAATTAGTAGTCAATTAAGCCTGATTCGTCGCTTAATCAAAGCCCAAACAAAAGGCACTCGTACCAGTGAAAAACGGCACGGACACGACCCCTATAAACCTGAAAAAGTAGCTACTACTGTGACTCAAGAACGTAAATTACAGGGTTACACAGGCAAAAGTGATGCAGATGAAGAATTACCAAAAGAAGAACGCAAACAAGTTATTAAAGAAACTTTAAAAGAAGAGGGAGTTACTGAAGCCCAAGCAGAATTATTAGCAGCAACTACAGTAGATGATGGCTTAAAATATACCTTTGCACAATCTCCTCTTGATACTGCTGCTTTCTTCTCAGTCAAATCCAGAGGGGGAGCAATTATTGTTACATTAAATACCAATCATCCTGCTTATCAAAATTTAGTAGAAATATTAGAGGAAGATGTAGATAAAGCCGATATAGATACTTTACGTTCTCGGTTGATTAACTCTTTAGATGGGTTGAAACTACTACTAATGGCATGGGCAAGGTATGAAGATGAACTAGAAGGTAAACGCAAAGAAAATGCTCAAGATAATCGCATTGATTGGGGGAGAGTTGCTAGAAGATTTTTAGAGAATGAGTTATGAAATAAAATGACTACACAAGAAAAAATAATTTATCTTGATTACCATTCAACTACCCCCGTTGACCCTAGAGTAGCAGAAAAAGTCATGTACTATATGACTACTGCTTTTGGTAATGCTAATAGTGTAGATCATGGTTATGGCAATCAAGCCGCACAATCAGTTAAACAAGCTCGTCAACACATAGCTGAATTAATCAATGCTTCTGCCAAGGAAATTATCTTTACATCTGGTGCAACAGAAAGTATTAACTTAGCAATTCAAGGACATATTAATCAACAAAATACCCCCGCCACAATAATTGTTTCCCCAGTTGAACACAAGGCAGTTTTAGACACCTGCAAAGTATTAGCCAAAAAAGGGCTTGCTGAAATAATTTGGTTAAATGTCAATCAACAAGCCCAAATTGATTTAGAACATCTAGAAAAAGTCTGCTCTGGCGGTGCTTCCTTACTTTGCGTGATGGCTGCTAATAATGAAGTGGGGACAATTTACCCAATAGAAAAAATTGGAGCGATCGCTCAAAAATATAATATCCCTTTCTTATGTGATGCTTCCCAAGCAGTCGGTAAAATTCCCATCAACTTTCAAGACTGGGGGATTACCTATCTAGCCATTTCTGGGCATAAACTTTATGCACCCAAAGGCGTTGGTGCATTAGTAGTAAAAAAAGGTCATTATCTTGAACCACTTATTTATGGTGGTGGACATGAACAAGGACTCAGATCCGGTACACTCAATGTCCCCGGAATCGCTGCCTTGGGGGAAGCTTGCAAATTGAGACAGTTGGAAATGGAAGCAGATGAAACAGCCATCACACTTTTGCGAGATCAACTGCAAAGCTTACTTCAAGCTAAAATTCCTAATTTACTGGTGAATGGAGACTTAAACAACCGTTTATCAGGTAACTTACATATTTCTATCCCTGACATCCCTAATAGTGCCATTATTGCTAGAGTTCGCCATCAATTAGCTATTTCTACAGGTGCGGCTTGTTCATCAGGTATTGTCGCGCCATCTCACGTTCTGCAAGCTATGAATCTTGCCGAAAATATAATTGAGGGAGCGTTAAGAATTGGTATTGGGAAATTTACAACTAAAGAAGAAATCGAAAAAGTATCTTCTGCGATCGTCAGTGCAGTAAAGGCTATTTTGAGCCTAAAATAATAAAACCCTTATTAGGGTTTTAAAAGTAATATTTTCAATTACACAAATTTGTCAAATTATCAAATAATTTGGCAAGCGACACTTATGATTTCGCAAGTTGTCGGTAGCGTTCTTGAACTTCTTGAATTGAAAACAAAGTTTCAAACTTCAACCCCGCCGACTCGTACAACTCCCCTCCCCCTTGTTGTCGATCTACTAGTGAAATTACTTGGTTGACGGTATAACCTGCATCTTTAAGACGAATAAATTGTGGTTGCTACTTAAGAGCAATTGCCAAACTTGCCAGCATAGCACAGTGGTAGTGCATCCGACTTGTAATCGGAAGGTCGCGAGTTCAAATCCCGCTGCTGGCTTTTATTGTACATTTGCATATTAGATGTACCTGTTCACCGATTAATGTCGATATTTCTACTTTCAATAGAACAATTAATGATCTACGAGGCGTTTAGCACGTTTATCCTCATACATTAGCTGGTCAGCCTCTTCTATCAATTGTTCTAGTGAAACGTTTTCATTTAAGACCGATTGTGACACACCAACACTTATGGATAGTTGATATGGGTAATTATGCTCTTGATTAAAGCGATTAATATTTGCTTGCAATCGAGGATAAATTTCATCTGTATTCCTGGACTGGACATGAACTAATATTACAAACTCGTCTCCTCCTAGACGGGCAATAATATCCGAATCCCGAAAGGTTTGCTTTAGTAATTGGGCTGTGTCAAGGATCATTCTGTCTCCTACTTCATGTCCTAGAGAGTCATTAATCTGCTTTAAACCATCTATATCAACAAACAAAACGCAGCAGAACATTTGTATGCGTTGGAGAATTTTGAATTGCTGATTTGCCTGCCAAAAGAAACCACGTCGATTATTTAGTCCTGTCAACTCATCAGTTAGGGATAGCTCCCTTACCTCTGCTTCAGCCTTTAGGCGCTGCTTAATTTCATCCTCTAGGCGTTGATTTTGTTCAAGAAGTTGTTGGTATTGCTGTTTAATGAGTAGCTGGTTTTTGACTCGCATTAGCACTTCAACTTCTTCAAAGGGCTTGGTGATATAGTCTTGTCCACCTAGTTCAAATGCCTGCAATTTATCATTGATTTGGTCAAGGGCACTAATAAAAATAATCGGAATTTGATCTGTTATTTTTGATATTTTCAATCGTTGACAAACCTCATAGCCATTCATTTCGGGCATATTGATGTCAAGCAGAATCAGATCCGGGGGATGTCGAGAAGCAGCTTGCAATGCCATTCTCCCGTTGAGGGATTTGCGGATTATATAACCCTGCGACTCTAATATTTTGGCTAACAATCGTAGATTGTCGGGGGTATCATCCACGATTAAGATATTTGTTTCCGAAGCAGATTTAAGTAAATTAGGCATAGGGAGAATGGGAAAAATTCTTAACCAATTACTAATTATTCCTTAACCCTCGTTCCCGTAAAAGGCTATCAGACCATACAGCATCTTCTGGTTTTAGGGGTGGTACTGATTCTTGATTATAATCAATTGCCAAGTAATATCTTGCACGATTGTATACGCCATGCAATAAAGATTGCAAATCTACAATTGGTTCTGTATCTTCTGACTGCAACGGTAATGGAAATACGGGAATCGTTTCTCTGATGCTAAAGCCGTATAATTTCGCTTGAGGACGTCTTTCACTTCTGCTAACAATAATTTGATAATCTGTTACAGGAACTTCCCCTAAAATTGACATGGGTTTTCCACTTCTGAGTAAATCAATTTCGATTAAGTGAGAAAGACTAGCTAAAACTTGTTTGCGTTTCCGTTGATAGGCTTTTCTACCTTCGCCTGGACGTTTATTTTTAGGAGATAAAACTTCGATAGATGTCACCACAAAACCTGTAGAAACTTCTCGAATTTCTAAGTAATTTTCCGTAATATGTTCAGGTAAAGGTATCATCACAGTCATACCTTCTGATATCGCTGTTTGGCTAGCAGTTGATGAGTATTGCTGCGGTGATTTTTGTTGAGAAAAAACATAAACATCAGGTATACCAACTAATACAGAATCGGAGTCATCACTTAAATAAATACGTTGTTCAATTGCAACTCGATACTGTGGGGGAATATTTTCCTCAATAGTATCTGCGATCGCTGTAATTAATCGATGATGTACTTCTGACCAGAACACAGGATTTTCTAAATAAGGATTCATTCCGGGAAATGGAGAATTCATAGTTTAACTATCCTGAAATGAGGGATTGGGATGATTCTAAATTAATTCTCTTCTTTTCCATTCCTTTTCCGCTTCGCAGCAGCACTTCGCTATCGCCTCCATCTGGAAGTTATCCACCAGATATTTCAGAGCATCGGCAAGAACTTGCTCCTGGTTGGGGATTTGGGCGATGAGATTGTAGAGTTGGGCATCGTTGAGATCCAGGGCTGCTTGATTTGCCTGAATAATCCACTCTGGCGACATTACTTGTAAATCTTTGGCGGTTAGGGATTTCTGAAGTAAGGTTTGCTGGTCTAACTCCGGTAAAGCTTCTTCGCGGTAGCGGTAGCGGACTTCCAAGTAGTGTGCAATCCGATCAAATAGGATAGCTTCTGTAAATGGTTTAGTGATGTGGTCATTGCAGCCTGCTTGAATGCTGGTGTTATAGTCTTCCTCAAAGGCATAGGCTGTCACCGCAATAATCACCACGTCTTTACCTGCTTCCCTCCCTCGAATTTGCCGAGTAGTTTCGTAGCCATCGATCATGGGCATTTGAATGTCCATTAAAATCAGGTGGGGATGCCATTCTGACCAGAGTGCGATCGCCTCCTTTCCGTTCTCAGCTGCACAGACCTCGAACCCAACTAATTCTAATAGCCTGACGAGCAACAGACGATTTTCTCTCAAGTCTTCCGCCACCAGAATCCGATAAGTGGGCTGTCCTGGTTCTAGACCGATAACAGTGCGAGTCGTTTCTGGCGCAATGATATCCACTGAGCTTACCAGACTCAGTAAAACCTCACAAATGAAGGTTGACTTCTGATTCAGGGTGCTTCGCGCTGTAATATCACCACCCATTAAACGGGCAAACTGACGGCTAATCGATAAGCCTAAGCCTGTACCTTGAACATCGCGACCTGGTTTTGTTTGCGTGAAGGCTTCAAACACAGCCTCAATATCGGACTGAGCGATACCACATCCAGTGTCTTCAACTTCCAGATGAAGGGTGATAATTGGTTTGAAATCATCGCTAGAAATTGAATCAAGGGAGTAGATGCTACCCACTCTCCCGGTAAAAGCTCGGAATCGCAGGGTGACACTGCCTGTTGTCGTAAATTTGATCGCATTGCTTAATAGGTTGAGCAGAATTTGGAGCAGTTTTGATTCGTCACCATAGACATAGCAAGGAACGCTGGGATGCTGCTCTGTGATCAGATTAATTCCTTTCTCCAAAGCTTTGAGAGCAACCATATCTCTAATCGAGTGGATTAGCTGATGCAAATCGAAAGAGTTTTCCGTTAACTGTAACTGCTCCGCTTCAATTTTGGACATTTCCAGCACATTGTTGATCAGATTTAGCAAGTGTTTTCCACTGCGGCTGATGATGCCTAAATCTTCTTGAAACTCAGATGGAATCTTCTCGCTACGATTCATCAATTGAGTAAATCCCAAAATAGCATTCAGGGGAGTCCGCAGTTCGTGGCTCATTTTAGCGAGGAACTGGCTTTTGGCGCGGCTGGCGATCGCAGCTTGTTCTGCGGCTTGTTCTAGGGCGATCTGGGAAAACTCTAGCACTGCCAACATCAGCGTATTTCGCATCTCAGTAGCGGCTTCCACTTCCGCGACCTCCCAAGGCAAGGAAGTTTCCCGCACGGTTTCCTTCCACATTTCAAACGACTTTCGGGGACACAATTGCATCTGTCCAATTTCATTAATTGTTACCGCATCCTGCGGGTTGCCCGCCCAATTCACCGTCTGGATTTGCTCCGGTCGAAACCAGATAATGTGGTAAGACTTTTGTTTGACATGGTTGAATAAAATTGAAATTGCCAGAATGCCGCTAGCTTGATCTTTGAATGCTTTCGCATCTAGATATAAATCTGAGAGAGAATCGGTAGCAAACACTCGTTCCCCCTTGTGTTGCACCAACCACGTCAAAAGCTCCTCCACCTGGGTAGCCGATGGCGTTTGACCAACTAATGTCAGATGACCGTCAAGTAAAATCGCGGCTCCTTGAGCATGAACTAGATCCAGCAATTGAGAAGTATTTCGGATCAACACTTGCTCAATCAAATTGGACTCCTGCAATAACGTCTGTTGCAATTCATCCTGAATTGCTTTCACCTCCGTTCGGTAAACATCCAATTCTCGTTCTTGCTGATGCACCAGTTCAATCGAGGCAAACTGTCCTAAAAATTCACAGGCTTTGCGAGTATCATAATCCACTAGTTTAGGGCTGTAGTGGTGACAGGCAATTAATCCCCAAAGTCCTTTATCGTTGATCAACGAAATCGTCATCGACCCAGCAACCCCCATATTCTGTAGGTATTCAATGTGAAAGTGAGACACTCCTCGTAACACAGCATTACTCAAATCAAGGGGTGTATCCGTCAGAGGATGGTTAGTGGGAATCAGGCAGACACGGATGTAATTGATATCGGGAATGAATCGCACCCACTTGCGGCAAAACAACTTGCGGGCTGGCGCGGGAATGTCTATTGCCAAATAGTGCAGTCCCAAGTAGCTTTCTAGATGGCTCTGTTTCTCCTCCGCAATCACCACACCACTGTCGTCTGCCTGAAAGCGGTAGATCATAACCCGATCAAAGCCAGTCATTGCTTTTACCTCTCTGGCAAGGGTTTGAGCTAAATTCGTCAGGTTAGTGGCATTACGGAAATTGGCGATCACGGCTTGCAGGCGGTGATATGATTGGATTGAATCGATGCTTTTGAGCGATCGCACAGGTTCTAGTTCCAGGATCAACCCATCTACTATCCGGTGCATCACACCTCTAAATGTCTGATTTTTCCGTTGCCCATCAGTCTGGGCAACCCGCCGCGTTTTTAGATCAAACGGATTGCAAAGCTCCAGGTTATCTTCAGCTAGATAGTCAGCAATTCGCTGCACTTGAGCGCCAGAAAACAACCGTTGTAAGGGTTGACCCAGCAATGCTTCTGCCGAAATCCCAAAAAACTGTTCCACATTTTCACTAATCTGCAAGATTGTTAGCTGTGGCTCTTGCAGCATCAGCAACATTCCATGTGGCTGAATATAACCGGGAGCATACACCGATTCATTGCTGCACACTTCTAAAGCCGTCAGTATAGGAGTGAGTAAGGAGAGTGAAATAGGATTTGGTAACTGCATAGTTGAGGTAAGCGGTTTTGGAAATCAAAAAATTGTGAATCTAAGTTGAAAATTAAGACAAGGAGAATTGCCTTTAATCAGTTGAAGGATTTGCTTAAACTGATACTCAGTAAATCAAAAAGTTTTTTTTCAAAAGAGCGAGGTCTAAGTTGGGTTATGCCTATGCTAAACTTTGTAATTTAGAATACATCTTAGCCTAACCATCTAAGTGAAATTTCAATTTATGTCATTTTTTAGCAATAAAAAATATAACCTTTGTATATCAAGGGTTATAAGCAAAAATATGCGACATCATTTTGTGAAATAGCGAGATTTAATTTATTAATATATAAGTGCGTATGAATACTTGGATAAAGAGTTTTTACTCAATTAATTCAGGTTCCTATTTTCTATTAATTCGTAAGTCCTAGAGTTAATGTTTTAGTCTCTAACTGAACGCTATTGTTTAATATTCAGGACTTTTACCAATTTGTAATTTCTGAGTTACGAATTACGAATTAGCACAAGTCCTATTGTTTATAAATTCGCAAGTTGTCGGAAGCGTTCCTGAACTTCTTGAATCGAAAACAAAGTTTCAAACTTCAAGCCGGCTGACTGGTACAACTCACCTCCTCCTTGCTGTCGGTCTACCAGTGAAATTACTTGATTAACGGTATAACCTGCATCTTTAAGACGCTCAACCGCTTTTAAAGCAGATTGCCCAGTTGTGACCACATCTTCCAAAACTACAACTTTCGCACCTTCTGGTAAGGTGGGGCCTTCTATATAAGCTCTCGTCCCATAACCCTTGGCTTCTTTGCGAATAATCAGCGCTGGTATCGGGCGGTTTTCATAAACAGAAACTACACTCACTGCTGTCACCATTGGGTCAGCCCCCATTGTTAAACCACCTACAGCCTGTGTATCTAGAGGTAATAAAGGGAACAGTAAACGTCCGACTGCCAAAGCGCCTTGAGGATGGAGTGTTACCTGTGTCTTGTTGACGTAATAAGAACTACGTAGCCCAGAAGAGAGGAGAAAATCACCTTCTTGATAAGCAAGTTGGCAAAATAAATCTAGTAGCTTATGGCGCAAGGTAATCAAATCAGAAGTGGTTGCCCAAATATCTGGGTGGGTAAGAGTTTCAGTAGGATACGTCATTACAAAACATTAAAAGTTGTGCTACACCAAAGGTTGAACTCATCAGAGTTCTGAAATTAAGCATAAATTAAGATTGCCCAAAATATTGAGGAGTTAGGAACGTGGGTATAAAATTAAAACCCTTTGGTGGTTTATTGGTACTGCTTACTGCTGGTATTGCTTTTCCCTCAGTTGCATCTGCCCAAACGGAAACCCCCAAAACTGAAACTACGAATGATGCATTTGAGCGAGCTTATTTTCGTCACGATCGCAATTTCTACGAAAATGGTAGCCTCAAGCGCCAGCTAGACTCATTTCTAGGATCTGGTTCCAGTTTCGGTGGTTCCTTCCCAGAAAACGAAATTGCCCGCGATGCTCAGTTGCTTAACACTTTATATCATGATGTCCTGACTCAGCAAGTTGGCAACGATCCATACATTCGCACTCCTGATTTACCAAATCCTTACGACACATCGCTGATGATGTCTCCTCGTTTGAATAGCAATAAACTCAAAGTAGGAACTGAATTCAGGTTTGAAACTTTACCACCTCGGTAATATTGGGGAGTGGGCAAGAAGCAGGAGAGCAACGGAGAAGAATTTTCCCCTCTCCCTCTTTTCAATGCCTAATGCCCTTTATCCCTTTATTACTGCTTTTTGATCGTTCAGTGCGCCCTGCTGGAATCGAACCAGCCTGAAGACGAATTATGAGTTCGTTGCCTCCCCAATCGGCCAAAGGCGCTTATTTTGTTGGCTTTCGGGTTCATAAGAGTCAATTACTTAAACTCTTAGGTTAACCTGATTTGCTAATTTTAGACTGAGGAAAATACCTCAACCACTGAGTTTAGCCAATTGCGTAATTATAGCACAGATTTACACCTCTGAATAATCGACAATAGCGTATCAGATTTTTATACTACATAATTTAATCATAAAATAGTGCAGACTAATATTGATTAAGTTCCTTTAAGGATTGAGGTCAAAAGCTTCACTATTCTTAAATAGACCAGCATTCTATTGTGATAGCTTGTCAGCGATGAAAATAAATTCTACTGTACTTCTTACTTTGGTTTTGTTAATCCTGATGATGGGAGCAGGTTCTGTGAGTGCCCTTTTGGGGTTTGAACTAGGTAGTTCAGCACTTAAAGGCGTAACTACACCAGATGGGCGTCCTACAACCAAATTTGCCAGTAATAAGGCAAATAGCTCCCAACAGACAGGGCTAGTGCTATTAAAAGAGGACGAAATTCTGAAAATTGTCAAAGCGCGAATTGAGGGTAAGACCAAGGCTGCTAAATCGGAAAAGCTAGAGGACGATGATGAAGAAACCAATAGCAGCAGGCAGAAGCCAGAGGAAAAACCCCCAGCAGTAGTTGAAGAAAAACTCCAGCCAGGTTTTCCAGTTACAGCCTTGAGTGAGGGCGTAACCATGTCTGTACAATCTGTCCGCTACTCTGGTGGTGATTTGCTACTGAAAGTGAAAATGCAGAACAAAGGTAAAGATTCTGTCCGCTTCCTGTATAGTTTTTTAGATGTTACCGATGATAAAGGACGAACCCTGAGTGCTAGTACAGAGGGTTTACCAACAGAATTGCCTGCAAATGGGCCAGCATTTACAGGTACAGTGAGCATTCCCACAGCTTTACTTGATGATGTCAAGAAAATATCACTTGCTCTTACTGATTATCCCGCTCAAGAATTGAAGCTAGAGGCATTGAATATTCCTGTAGAAAGGTAGATTGGGCAATTTTAGATTTTAGATTTTAGATTGGGGACTTGGTACTAAGCAATTTACTTAGCCCCTAACACCCAAAACTTAATCCAAAATCCAAAAATGGAGGGCGTGAGTTTTACACGAGCTTTGGTGGTGATTGGTTTTCCTAATTTAATTTGGACAGACGTGGCGCTACGGTTATTGTCAGTGCTACTGCTGATTGCCATAAATGCCTTTTTTGTGACGGCAGAATTTTCTATAGTGAGCGTGCGGCGATCGCGTATTCACCAGCTAGTTAAGGCTGGGGATGTTCCAGCGATCGCAGTCGAAATGCTACAACGTAGTATTGACAGACTACTATCTACCACTCAGTTAGGTATTACCCTTTCTAGTTTGGCATTGGGATGGATTGGCGAAAGTACGATTGTTGTGCTGGTTAATGCATGGTTAAAATCCTGGCCTTTACCAAGTAGCATGACTACTTTCCTGGCCCATTCTCTATCAATTCCCATTGCCTTTTTCTTGATTGCCTATTTGCAAATTGTGATCGGAGAATTATGTCCTAAATCCTTAGCCATGCTGTACTCAGAACAGCTAGCTAGGTTTTTGGGTCCTTCGGTAAAAGCGATCGTGCGTTTTTTTGGCCCCTTCATCTGGATTCTCAACCAATCAACTCGTTTTTTATTGAGGATTTTTGGCATCCAATACACAGGTCAAGGCTGGAGGCCACCTGTGACTCCCGAAGAATTGCAATTGATTATCTCTACAGAATGGGGATCTACTGGTTTACAACGTGCGGAGCGAGAATTGCTCAATAATGTCTTTGAGTTTGGGGATGTTATGGCCCAAGATGTGATGATACCGCGCACCAGTATTATCACGCTGCCAAAAGATGCTACCTTCCAGACATTACTCAAGGAAATGGCTGCTACTGGTTACTCTCGCTATCCCGTAATTGGTGAATCATTAGACGATGTTCACGGCATTGTTTATTTTAAAGATTTAGCACAACCTTTAGCTGTAGGAAAACTCAGTTTAGAGACACAAATCCAACCTTGGATGCGTCCCGCTCGATTTGTTCCCGAACATACGTCCTTGAGTGAGCTTTTGCCAATGATGCAGCAAGAGAAACCAGCTATGGTTATGGTAGTGAATGAATTTGGCTCTACTGTAGGACTAGTGACAATCAAAGATGTCATTGCCGAAATCATTGGCGACGCCAGCGAATCTGAAAGCAGTGACGACTTGATGATTCAGATGTTAGATGAGCATAAATTTTTAGTACAGGCCCAGATCAACCTCGAAGACCTCAACGAAGTTTTGCATCTCAATTTGCCCTTGACAAGAGAATACCAAACACTAGGCGGCTTTTTACTGTATCAGTTACAGAAAATTCCGGCCAAAGGCGAAACCTTCCGGTATCAAAATCTCGAATTCACCGTGGTATCAATTGTTGGCCCACGCCTACATCAAATTCAACTGCAACGGTTACAAGAGTTAGGAGTTGAGAGTTAGGAGTTAGGAGTTAGGAGTTATGAATTTTGACTCAATACGCTTGGGTTAAAGATTTTTGGTATGTAGAGAAGTTGCAATGCAACTTCTCTTGCATTGGATTTGGGGCTTAACTGAACTGTATTGGATTTTAAATCCTTACTTCTCACTTCTAACTCCTAACTCAAGAAGCATACGCCACTGGATCAACGAGTCCCAATTCGGCAAAAGCTGCTAGCCGCAAGCGACAAGAATCACATACACCGCAGGCGATATCTTCACCGGCATAGCAAGACCAAGTTAGCTCCCAAGGAACTCCCAATTGGTTCCCTAGTTGGATGATTTCAGTTTTTTTCAGGTTGATCAGGGGTGCAACAATATTTATTGGTTGTCCCTCACGCCCTTGTTTGGTTCCCAGACGAAAAACTTCCTGCATTGCCTGGATATAGTCGGGGCGACAGTCAGGATATCCTGAGTAATCTAAAGCATTGATGCCGATATAGACACGTTCAGCTGCGATCGCTTCGGCGTAACCAAGAGCAAAGCTTAAAAATATGGTATTACGAGCCGGAACATAAGTGAGAGGAATATTTTGAGACATTTCATCCAGCGATCGCTCTTGGGGTAAATCAATAGCATCATCCGTAAGTGCTGAACCACCCCATTGCCGTAAATCAAAATTAACCACCTGATGTTTTGCGATCGCAGCTTTTTGAGCAACAGTCAGGGCTGACTGTAACTCTCGTCGGTGTCGCTGCTGATAATCAAAGGAAATAGCATGACATTCACAGCCATCAGCCTTAGCTTTGTATAGAATTGTGGAAGAGTCTAATCCCCCAGATAACAGAATTACAGCTTTCATCTCAGTTGCAAATTTTGGATTTTAAATCGCCAAATTACACCTCAACATTTCTGGTCAGGAAGTAATGCCAAAGCCACTTCTCAACCCTGTGAGTGATGGCAAACAACGCCGCACCGATATTCTAAAGAAATTAATTTACAGTAGTGCAGCACGGCGTAAATAAACATACCCTTCTCCTATCGGAGACGCTACGCGAACGGGTGACGCTCCTGCGTCGCTAACGCTGCGCTAACACCAGTCGCCTACGGAGGGAAACCCTCCCGCAGCGCTGGTTCACCATTTTAAATGGCGCAAGAAGCTCGGAATACAATTATGCGTGACTTTTGACTTCCGCCTTGCGGTACTAGTTTTTCTCCAAAAACAGTGTAATATCTTTTCTACCAGAGGTACGCGTAGCTTGCTTCTTTGCAGGAGTATGTGTCTAGGACGGATGCTGCAAATAATCATACAAAAATCTTTTCAATTAATCAGTAGCGATAATTTCCAATAGCCTTTTTCTTTAAAAAAGCATACGTGTTACTTTTTCAAGACTTTGTAATTTTAGTAGTATCAATTAGAAATTGATCCCGGTAATTAATTGCCTAAGTGCAACAATCAAGTTAAGTCGGAGCAGAGAAAAGCGCTCCTTAGAAATTTGAAGAATTTACACTTAAGTCTTACTGAGAGGCTATTTATAAAGTAAATCTAAAAGCCAGGAGAAAGGAGTTATGATAACGATAAAATACTTCATGTGCAGTGTATTTACATAGATAGTCGGTATGGCACGAAAGTCTTATCCCACAGATTTAA
>NZ_JAIVFX010000021.1 GCF_020829625.1 Nostoc sp. XA010
AACTGGAATCGATACCCAGCCATGAATTCCCAACCCTCCTGTTACCGCCAAGCCTGTCATCATCGGAATTAGGGAAATACCCTGCTCCTTCCAAAATGAAGGCGATTTCCAAGCTGCAAAGGGATCGGTCTTGCTAGGTGAATCAGACGAAGCCTGCGGCAGTTGGATATCAAGATCGGATTTTAGGGCCAAAATTTGCGGTAATGAGAGCTTATCTTCATCAAAATTAACTACCAAACTACCCGTTTGTTCATTGACGCTAACTTCCCTCACTCCTTCTATGGAGCGTAAATCTTGAGCTATGTTGTCTAAGATCGAGTTAAGACTACTGTCAGTAGTACGCAGTCGCACGCGCCCGGTAGTTACATGAACTATTTGCAAGGCACCTGAGGGCTGTGCGATCGCTTTACTTGGACTCTGATTAACTTCGTTGCTTTGTGGTGTAAAGATTAAATTAGAAGATATTTTCGCTAAAATATTTAATTTTTCACGATTACTGATATTTTTAGTCATTTACCCAATTAGCCAATAGCTACATCAACTTAAAGGTTAATAATAGATTAAATGTACCTTAAGTCTGCGGGTTAAGTGTGTGTCTTCCGAATTATTTTGAATAACGTTTTGTTATGAAAATGATTATTATAATCAAAGGCAACTATACAAAATTTTCAGGAGGGGATGGAAAATAATGGGGATTCGACCCCATCCGTTGCGCTAGCTTCCCGCTCTTTACGATAACTACGCTTGTATAGGCAATCACATTTGAGAAAATTGTGCAATACTATCGGTCAATCCTTGAGGACTTTCAAGGGTAAGCGAACTCTTAAGAACAAACGCGCCTCCGATAAGCTATGCCGATCAAAGATGGGAAGTGGTGAACAAAGCTATTTCCTATTTTCTATCCTTTATTCCAGAATTACAGCTTATATCATTCTTTATTCCCTCTTTAAAAAGGAGGATTAAGGAGAATATAACGGTTATCAGTTGGGTGCAATATATAGTGTTTCTCTGACAAATGAAATATACGCATGAGCTTGATAAGCTTGTAAATTAAGGGTTTAATCCACTAACGTCAATAGGAATCGTGAAAATACTGCGTAGGTTTTGCCTAAAAAATTATAAACTCTTAATTTAGCAAACAAGGCATCTACAAGACTTTACGATTCTTTATCCGTAACAATTTTGTGAGGCATATCTTAAAGTTACTGCAATCTGATAAGATTTCCAACAAGTACAATAACTGCTTGATCTCTTTTTCTTGAAGCCAGTCATTTCAGGCCTTTTTTGGGAAAGGAAAATAAAAAATGTCTAATCTATTGTGGAAAACTCTGGTACTAAGCCCAGTAGTTTTGGGAGTGACGGTGTTGGTTTCCGCTAGGGCTATGGCTACTAAAGTACCAGCCTCTTCTGAAGGTTTAAAGGCAAAAGTTGCTCAGGCAGAAGCACCAATAGCTTCTAGTGCTCCAAGATTCATCCAAACAGAGCCACTAAAACTTAATCGGCAGTTGGTTGCTCAAAAGACTGATGAAAACAAGGTTTTAGAAGAAGTTAACCGCTACACCAGTGAAGGCAAGAACCAGAATTCACTGTCTCAAGTCACATCAGTTTCTCAGTTTTCTGATGTACAGCCGACTGACTGGGCATTCCAAGCTTTACAATCCCTGGTTGAACGATACGGTTGTATTGCTGGATACCCCAATAGCACTTACCGTGGCAACCGGGCACTAACGCGTTATGAATTTGCCGCAGGTTTGAATGCTTGTTTAGATCGGGTTAATGAACTGATTGCGACAGCAACGGCTGATTTAGTGACAAAACAGGATTTAGCAACCCTCCAACGTTTACAAGAGGAATTCTCGGCAGAACTAGCAACTCTGCGTGGTCGAGTAGATGCTGTAGAAGCACGGACGGCTGAACTGGAAGCAAATCAGTTTTCTACTACCACAAAATTGGTGGGTGAAGCTATTTTTGCCGTTACTGATGTGTTTGGCGGTAATACTGGCGATGCGAACAATACTGTGTTCCAAGATAGGGTACGTTTAGACTTGCAAAGCAGCTTCACGGGTAAAGACGTTTTACACACCCGTCTTGCAGCTGGTAACGCAGCAGCCTTTTCAATAAGAGATAATGCTGGTCTTCCTATCGATACTACTGAAGGCACACAAACGTTTCAAGTCGGCACTACTAATAACAATAGTGTGATTATAGACTGGCTAGCGTATTACGTACCTATAGGGCCAGCCCAAGTTTACGTAGCGGCCACCGGAGGTATTCATAGCGATTATGCTGCCACTAACAACCCTTACTTTGAGGACTACGATGGTGGTAATGGGGCTTTATCTACCTTTGCTTCTGAAAGTCCCATCTATCGCATTGGTGGTGGTGCAGGTGCAGCACTGACTTTACCTTTTGGTAGCGGTGGCAGTGTTTTCAAACCAAGTTCACTGACTATAGGCTACTTGGCGTCAAATGCTAATAATCCTGGCGCAACTCAAGGTTTGTTACAGGGTAACTATGCAGCTCTTGGACAGTTGAACTTTAGTGTTGGCGATCGCTTGGCGATCGCTGCTACCTACGTTCACGGTTATCATGGTGCTGGAAGTATCGGTTTATTTGATGCAGGTAGTGGTTTGCCTGGCACTAGCCGCATCGTAGGTACTGGTCAAGCTAACACCCTAAGTGCCTTAAACGCATCTTCCAGTAATTCATACGGGATATCGGCAGCCTTCAGACCCAGCGATAAACTGTCAATAAGTGGCTTTGTTTCTTACCACGATGTCACAGGCTTTGGTGCAAATGATGATTATGAAGCTTGGGGCTACGGTGTTGGGATAGCCTTACCTGACTTCGGTAAGCCGGGTAACGTTTTAGGTATTTTTGCTGGTGCAGAACCCTATTCCTTTAACCGACCAGGTTTTGCTGGTAATGATATACCATATCACTTTGAAGGCTTTTACAAGTATCGCGTATCAGATAACATTTCAATCACCCCTGGTGTTATCTGGTTGACCTCGCCTGGTCAAAATAGCGGTAACGACGATGCGATTATCGGTACGCTGAGAACAACTTTCACCTTCTAAAGGTTTACAGCAAAAGTGTCGAGAATGCAGAATTCTGAATTTAGAATTCTGCATTCTTCTTCAATTTTTAGTTTTTAATTTTTGACTGAGTTATTGCATCAAAATCTGACGGCTTAAAATACTCATGACTTCATCTGGATTACCTGTTGGTAGTAGCGCACTCCAGTCACCAACGCTGGCATAGCCGAGAACTTGCAACAAGCGAATTGTGCTGGTAACGGCTTTTGGTGAACCAATGAATAAATGTTTAATCGGTTCTCTTTTTGGCGATTGCTTTTGCTCAGATAGATTCAGAGGGGGTGCATTGTTGCCTTGGGTAGGTAAATACTGCTTTTGTTGTGATTTGGCAAACTTTTTTGATTGTGCAATGATCATACTTGACTCCAATTGTAGGGGTTAAATGAAAGGCGATCGCCCTCGGCCAAGAGTCCGCGATCGCCTTTCTTATTTGAATTTATAGTATATTTTTATACTTATCAATAGTTATTTAAGTGTTTTTACATAGATTTAGGCATGAGGAATTGGTGTAAGTTTTTGTGCAATGTCTAACGATAAGCTGTTTTGCGTCTACGCTTTGTATCAGTTCAACTCTTGCGATCGCCCTACAGCCCTTTGGGCATCCTACGGCAGGCGTTGGCAAAGCGATCGCTTTTGTGTTTAATGAAAGCAAATTTGCTAAGTTCCTATATTAGACTTCTTGCATGAATCAATGAGCTTTCACCCTAAATCCTTCTCCCAAGCTTGGGAGAAGGGGTTGGGGGATGTAGCTCGCTTCCCGCAGGGTGGGCTAATTTTGAATTCGGGCAGTCGTTTATTGAATTCGGGCAGTCGTTTATTGAATTCGGGCAGTTGTTTATTGAATTCGGGCAGTCGTTTATTGAATTCGGGCAGTTGTTTATTGAATTCGGGCAGTCGTTTATTGAATTCGGGTAGTCGTTTATTGAATTTGTGCAGTCGTTTATTGAATTCGGGCAATCTACAAGAATTTACATAAAGATATTCAAGATTTTTGTAATAAATAAATTATTTATACTGAATAATGCGGGTGTCAATTAACCCTAATTATGTCTATCCTAGTGCTGTACAGTTCAGGGTAGAACTCAGTTTTTGTCCTGACGCATTATTAAAAACAGGAAAGTGATTTATGTCACGTCCAAAACGCGGATCTAAAGTACTTGATAGAGCGCAGCGTCGGATTGCAGCTTTGAAATCGATCAGTCCCACCTTAGACCTAGGGAATGGGGTAACAATTGACTCTTTTGCAGCCCTGATCAAAACAACCCAAGACAAGCTAGAAATTTATAACTCAAGCCTTTCCACCGTGGATATGACTCAGGAAGTCTTAGAAGTTACCGAAAAGTCGCTGATGGAACTAACAGAACACATGTTACTCAGTGTAGCTGCAAAGTATGGCAAGAATAGCGATGAGTACAAAATGGCGGGGGGCGTTCGTCGAAGCGATCGCAAGCGTCCGGTGCGTCAACCTAAACAAGGGGCTGTTGTTTGATAAACAGGACTTATGCGGTGATACTGCGTAAGTCCTGGTATAAACAGCCTCTTATTTAGCCAATAAGTTATGATATCAATTAATTTATTGGACTTTGGGTAATAATGCCAAATCCTAACGTAGCAAGTTTACTAGAGCAAGGACACAACCAACTGGATCGGGGAGAGTACCAAGCAGCTTTACAGATTTTTCAGCAAGCTGCTGTACTAGAACCGGAAAACCCCAAAGTAAGTTATGGGTTGGGTCTAACTTGTTATCGTCTGGAACAATACCACGAGTCTATTGAATACCTGAACAAAGCTTTGAGAATTAAGCCAAACTACATTTTGGCGCTAGTATGGCGAGGATTGGCTTGCCAAAAAATTGACCCGCAGCAAGCACAAGCAGATTTTGATCGAGCGATCGCACTTATCCCCCAAGATTCAGAAGACTGGCAAGGTAGAGGAATTGTATTAAATGAATTACAAGGCCACGAAGAAGCTATTGCATCTTACGACCAAGCACTGAAAATTAATCCAAATAACGATAAAGCTTGGTACATCCGGGGGATTACCCTCTCGGATTTGAAACGCTACGAAAAAGCTGTTGCATCTTACGACCAAGCACTGAAAATTAAACCAGATAACGATCAAGCTTGGTACATCCGGGGGATTACCCTCTCGGATTTGAAACGCTACGAAGAAGCTGTTGCATCTTACGACCAAGCACTGAAAATTAATCCAAATAACGATAAAGCTTGGTACATCCGGGGAATTACCCTCTCGGATTTGAAACGCTACGAAGAAGCTATTGCATCTTATGACCAAGCACTGAAAATTAATCCAAATAACGATAAAGCTTGGTACATCCGGGGGATTACCCTCTCGGATTTGAAACGCTACGAAGAAGCTATTGCATCTTTCGACCAAGCACTGAAAATTAAACCAAATAACGATGAGGCTTGGTACATCCGGGGGATTGTACTGAGGGTTTTGGAACGCCACGAAGAAGCTGTTGCATCTTTCGACCAAACACTGAAAATTAAACCAGACAACGATGAGGCTTGGTACATCCGGGGGATTACCCTCTGGGATTTGAAACGCCACGAAGAAGCTGTTGCATCTTTTGACCAAACACTGAAAATTAAACCAGACAACGATAAAGCTTGGTACATCCGGGGGATTACCCTCTCGGATTTGGAACGCCACGAAGAAGCTGTTGCATCTTTCGACCAAACACTGAAAATTAAACCAAATAACGATAAAGCTTGGTACATCCGGGGGATTACCCTCTCGGATTTGGAACGCCACGAAGAAGCTGTTGCATCTTTCGACCAAACACTGAAAATTAATCCAAATAACGATAAAGCTTGGTACATCCGGGGGATTACCCTCTCGGATTTGAAACGCTACGAAGAAGCTGTTGCATCTTATGACCAAGTACTGAAAATTAAACCAGATAATGATGAGGCTTGGTACATTCGGGGGATTGTGCTGTGGAATTTGGAACGCTACGAAGAAGCTGTTGCATCTTACGACCAAGTACTGAAAATTAAACCAGATAACGATTCGGCTTGGTACATTCGGGGGATTGTGCTGTGGAATTTGGAACGCTACGAAGAAGCTGTTGCATCTTACGACCAAGTACTGAAAATTAAACCAGATAATGATGAGGCTTGGTACATGCGGGGGATTGTGCTCTCGCATTTGGAACGCTACGAAGAAGCTGTTGCATCTTTCGACCAAGCCATTGAATTTAAACCAGACTTCGATTCGGCTTGGTACAACCGGGGGAATGCGCTCTCGAATTTGGGACGCTACGAAGAAGCTGTTGCATCTTTCGACCAAGTACTGAAAATTAAACCAGACGACGATTCGGCTTGGTACAACCGAGGGTTTGCGCTCTTGAATTTGAAACGCTACGAAGAAGCTGTTGCATCTTACGACCAAGTACTGAAAATTAAACCAGATAATGATGAGGCTTGGAACAACCGGGGGATTGCGCTCTTGAATTTGGGACGCTACGAAGAAGCTGTTGCATCTTTCGACCAAGTACTGAAAATTAAACCAGATAACGATTCGGCTTGGTACATGCGGGGGAATGCGCTCTTGAATTTGGGACGCCACGAAGAAGCTGTTGCATCTTTCGACCAAGTACTGAAAATTAAACCAGACTTCGATTGGGCTTGGTTCTACCGGGGGATTGCGCTGGTGTATTTGGGACGCTACGAAGAAGCTGTTGCATCTTTCGACCAAGCCATCGAATTTAAACTAGACTTCGATTGGGCTTGGTTCTACCGGGGGATTGCGCTGGTATATTTGGAACGCTACGAAGAAGCTGTTGCATCCTACGACAAAGCCATCGAATTAAAACCAGATAAGCATGAAGCTTTGGTTAACAAAGGAAATGTACTCGTTAAGTTAAAGCGAGATACAGAAGCCATTGAATTTTATAATCGCGCTCTTAACTGTATAGATCCTCAGTGGTGGGAAGCTTGGAATAAGAATCAGGGTTTAGCAAACATATCTGCTCTAAATGAGGAAGCTGCTGTAAAAATTTCGGTACAGATACCAACACCTAACGATCAACAAACTACTATCGAATTGCGTCTTGAAAAATCGAAACAGTTGCAATATTACATGATGCAACAACCAAGTCTTTTCTCAGATTTATCTGAAGCAAAAAAAAGCTATGAAGAAGCCCTTGAGTTCCTGACGTTTGATAATTTTCCAGAGCAACACTTGCAATTCTTACAAGAATTGCTGAAAGTATATTCATCGGATAACCCTGAAGAATTCCAAAAAAATTTGGAGAAAGGGACTCAGCAGTTAGAAGAATTGAATAGAGAACCCAAATCAGAGCAAGCGAGAATCAAGCTAGACAGAAAATTAGCGGCTTTTAATCAAATGCGGGTAGATATCCTTGCACAGTCAACAGATCCAGAGAAACACATAGAAGCTTTAGAAACAGCAGAGGTACGCAAGAATACTTGCCTTGCTTGGCTGAGGGAAGGTTCAATTTATCAACCGCCTACCGGGTTTGAGTTTAAACAGACAGAAAAACTACTTAATCCCAAAACTGCGGCAATTTACTGGCATCTCAGCCCTATTGCTATCACTACTTTCATTATCAAACATAATGAACCCCTAAAAATCCTGCAACTACAATTACCAAGCAAATTACAACAGGGAGGCTATAGCCCTTATTTTTATCAGCTTCAGCGTTTTGAAAGCTGGATGCAGCAATGGAAAAAGTCTTATCAGGATTACTGTAATGTTTCTAACACAGATAAAAAAACGACTCCTTGGCGGAAAAATATGAAATCTATCTTGGAAACTCTTGGTGAAATTCTAGAAATTAAGCGCATTGTTCAAGACAATCTCCAAGATGTTGATAACTTGATTCTCATTCCCCACCGGGAATTACACCTATTACCCCTAGATTATCTGTTTAAAGATAAAGATTTTATCATTACTTACCTACCAAGTTTTCAGATTGGCTTGCAGTTGTTGGAATTGCCATCAAACAGCGAAAATACCGATAGCCAAAAACTTCTGAATATAGAAATGCACTTAAATAAACTTTCTTATACAATAATTCAATCTGCTGCTCTTTACCACCTATATCCAAGTTATGGTAAATTGCCAGACCCGCCTTTAACAAAAACTAACTTAATCAAAGCTTTAGGAGAGTATGAAGGTTACTTTCACTTTACAGGACATGGCTATCACATTTTAGATCGGCCGAGAGAATCAGCTTTGGCGTTAGCAGACACAGAGAAATTGACTTTGGGTGACATTTTTGAGTGTCAAGAATTAGACTTACGAAAGTATCAACTCATTTGTCTTTCTGCTTGCGAAACTGGGATCACTAGCCAGGAATTTAGCAAAGAGAGGATAATCGATGAATATGTTGGTTTAGTAAGTGGGTTTCTTGCTAAGGGAGCAAACAACGTTGTTAGTACTCTTTGGAGAGTCGATGAACTTCCCACTACTTTACTTATAATTAAATTTTACCAGTTACTCAAGCAAAGACAAACCCCTACCATAGCACTGAGAAAAGCAAAAGATTGGTTACGTCAGTTAACCTATAAAGATTTAGCTAAGTGGTATAGAGACTTAGCCAAGAAATTGAATGAACCCCATTCGAGAGCGTATCTGAAAACAGAAGCGGAAATTATTGAAGATGACACAAAGAAAAAGGAATCTACCGAACCTCCCTATGCTCATCCTTATTATTCGGCTGGCTTTATTTTAACTGGTAAACCAAGTACAACAGGGTAAAATGAGCCAGTTCGTTGGAAAGCCAACGCTTTTTACATATTTTAGGTGTTATGGTTAGTCCGCATAATTAGTTATGATTCTCACAGTCATCGCACCCCTAACCCCCTGTGTATACACAAGTCCTATTACCCCCCTTAATCCCCCCTTATAAAGGGGGGAAACAGAAAAAATGTTGTTCCCTCCCTTTTATAAGGGGAGGGTTAGGGTGGGGTAAAACCAAGATTTCTCAACTACTTGTGATATTAGCTTTATCTCCTTTACCCCCTATTTCATCCTATGCTTAACCCACTACAAACAGTCACCCTCCGCGCCTTTTTAACAGCTTTGGTAGAATCAAATTCTTCTTTACCAATAGCTTTACAGCAGGAAATCAATAAAGTTGGTGAAATGTTTGCAAATACATCATCAAAAGATGATGCCCTTAACCGTTTGTTAGAATTGGCAGAAAACGACTGTCTTAAAGCGTCTTACTATAATGCACGAAAAAATATTCAGACGGAATATACAACTCAAGAACTCAACAAATACGATAAACCCAGTCAGCAGAATCAACCTACAATACCCACAGATCATCTTAGCAATATTGCGATCGCAATTTTTAAAGATCCTGATTCCAGCGCTGAAGCTAAGAAGCACAAATCAGAAATTATCGCCAAAAATTATTAATGTCTAAAATAGACTATCTCACCCTAGACCTATTCATTTATAATCTTGCAGATGCTTCGAGCAATACGCAAGATTATTGGTCAAAGCTTGCAGAACAACTTAAAGAACAACTTAAACAAAAGGGATTCTCAGCTAAACCCAACGATGAAGATCGACAACGCCTTGATTTCTGGAAGAAAATTTCAACTGCTATTGATGGTTCTTACAGTCAAGCGAATTTTGATGATAGTAACTGCCTACGTTATAGCTGCTCTATCGATCAAGAAGTTGAATTATCTGATATTGAGCATACCTTAACTCAAATCAAAGATTTAAACCTTATACCAGAAATTGGCAATTTAGCACCTGGAATTTCAGAAAATGGCTACTTAGGGCAAACTTGGATGATATCAGGCTGGACAGACCCAGCTAATAACCCAATTCCTGAAGCAAACGCTCATCAAGCTTACAAAGCCATAATTCCACAAGGACACCAACATCAAAATTTAGGAGAATTTTTAGGCGCTACAGTCTATGAAATGTGGCGTAGTGAAGGGCGTTGGGACAAAATCGAAAAAGACAGTCATGTAATAGTTGTTTTCTATCCTGATGAACCTACATTTCAAAAAGCTAGTAAATTTTATAATTCATGGAAATACTTATTTTACTGTAGACATAAAATCCTTTGGGCTTATGAACAGGGTCGGGAACTAAAATTAAGGCTGTTAGAGAAATATAAGCATAGTTTAATAGACCAGAATAATTTAAAAACTTTATCAACCAAAGGATTGCAAGAGCTAAAAAGCGAATTGCAAAAAAACATTAATACTATATTTAATTACATCCAAGATATAAACCTGCTACAAACTCAACAGCACACAGTTGAAGTTAATGAGCGTAACTACGAAAAACACTGTAAAGACAATTTTACAACCGAGAAATTTTTAGAAGAATTTAGCAAGATAGTCAAAGACAAATATCAGGTACAATTAGAAAAAGACTATCTCGGTCTAAATCCAGGATTAGCAATATTAGAAAACTTGACCGCTACAATTCGCGGCATGGTGGAGATAGAGCAAGCACAGCGCGATCGCAACCTCAACACTAATATTGCTATTGTAGGTATTGGACTAGCAACAAGCCAGATTGCATCCTCTGTCATTCTCGCTCAACAAACTCCACCTAAAGATATTCTTTTCTACCAAACAAAAGCTTTTTGGTACAGTATTGGCACAGGTGCGATCGCCAGCCTTGTTTTCTGGATTATTCTAACCAAAATCCTGCCCCGGCTTCGTCGTTAAATTCAGCCGTGTAAAACTAGGAATTTTTAGAAGATAATCTTCCTTGTGTAATGCAATCGCGCCAACGATCTAACAACTCAGGGCTGGCGCGATCGCCATCACAACATTACTGATAAAATATCGAGAATGCGAGAACTTTACCCAGCGATCAAGCCTTACTTAGAAAGTAGTTTACAGGTTTCTGACCTTCATACCATTCATTTTGAAGAGTCAGGGAACCCCCAAGGTCAACCCATTGTTTTGCTGCATGGGGGCCCTGGTGGTGGATGTCCAGCTTTTTATCGGCAATATTTTCACCCCGAAAAATGGCGGTTAGTGATGTTTGACCAGCGCGGTTGTGGTCAAAGTACGCCCCATGCAGAATTACGAGAAAACACCACTTGGGATTTAGTTAGTGATATCGAAAAACTGCGCCAACATTTAGGTATAGAAAAGTGGGTAGTCTTCGGTGGAAGTTGGGGTAGCACTTTATCATTAGCCTACAGTCAAACCCATCCCTCTCGCTGCGCGGGATTAATTCTGCGTGGTATCTTCATGCTGAGGCAAAAAGAGTTGCGCTGGTTTTACCAAGAGGGTGCTAACTATATTTTTCCTGATGCTTGGGAAGAATATCTCAAACCAATTCCCGTAGATGAACGTGATGATTTAATCGCAGCATATTACAAACGCTTGACCAATCCAGATTTAGAAATTCAATTAACAGCAGCGCGTGCTTGGTCAATTTGGGAAGCTAGTACCAGTAGACTTTTCTTTGACCCAGAACTCATGCAAAAGTTTGGCGAGAGTGAATTTGCTTCAGCTTTCGCACGTATTGAATGCCATTACTTCATGAATAAGGGATTTTTGGAAACAGAAGATCAATTACTCTTAAATGTAGACCGCATTCGCCATATTCCGGCTGTAATTGTTCAGGGACGCTATGATGTAGTCTGCCCAACGGTATCAGCTTGGGAATTACATCGGGCTTGGCCAGAAGCCGAATTTATTGTGGTTCCTGATGCAGGGCATTCGATGAGTGAACCAGGAATTCGTAGTGCTTTGATTGAGGCAACAGATAGTATATAGCAATCCTATTTGATTTCTGAATCACTCGTAGAGGTAAGGGACTGGGGACTGGGGACTGGGAACTGGGGACTGGGGACTGGGGACTGGGAAGAAGGAATAAAGGTGTACTGAGTTTTGTTCAAAAATCAAATATGAGTCCTATAGTACTTCTCAATTAAGTCGTTGAAATCACGCCACTTATGGAATTGCCGATATAAAAACTTGGTTAGCTTTACTATGGATTTATAATGGATTTTACACTTAATAAATAGACCCATACTCACCATCAAATAAATGTAAACATAGATGATGCTTTACGTTTAATGTTTACTTATTTTAATTAGCGATGCCTACGGCGGGCTACGCCTACGCAGTTGTTTTAACTATAGCTACTTATTGAAAATCTCTCAAGTTGCTTCCAGGCTTTTTGAAGAAGTAGCTAACCATAAATCAATTCAAATTTGTAGTAAAGACTTTAGTCTTGAGAAACCTTACTATAAGCGATAAATCGCTCACTACCAACTAAGATTTTATCGTAAGTTTAATTATGATACCTAATTAATGTATTTTTCTATACTGAATTAGCATCTCGAAATGCACAAAAGTGAGATTTGACCTGGAAAAAACCTTTAAGGATTCGTTTGAGTGAATTAAACTTAACCCACCTGATAGCTGTAGCCGCTTCTACCCACTGCCGTTTTCTTTTACTTGCTTCTGGATAATCTTCACTCAGCATTTCAACTGGTAACAGATACATCTTTACTCGGTAAGTTTTGCCACCTTTGCGGTATTTGTAACTACCGAGTTCATTAGTATCTACCTGCCCAATTACCCCTGCTTCTTCCCACGCCTCTTTGGCTGCTGAAGCGGGCGGACTCATCCCATTAGGAATATCTCCTTTCGGAATTACCCAGTGTTGAAAATTACGGGTTGTGATTAGCAAGATTTCGACTTTGCCATTGTTCACTCTATAAGGAATCACCCCAGACTGTTTAAACACTTTGCTGATTTTTCGACTCATGTAATTTGCATCCTTTACGGTCTAGCTTTTTTGTACAACGTTTATTTCAAAAAGTCTAGAGCTGATACTGGATAAATTTTAGTTAACTTTAGGTTATGAAAAGATTAAAGTATTTTCTCAACCATAAAAGTTAATTATTGAAAGTTATTGATTGTTGAAGTAGCACCGCACATTTATGCACCCCTACCGCAAGGCGGAAGTCAAAAGTCAAAAGTCACGCATAATTAATTGTATTCCAAGCTTTTGTGCCATTTGAAATGGTATGCTTATTTCTGCTGTGCTGTACTAGGTTTGTAACCTTATAAATATAAAATCAATTGCTGTAAAAGGTGTACTTCTGATGGCTGATTGACAAATATAGCACTATTCAAAACATTAGATATTCTATAAGCCTTAATGCCAAAATATCTGCCATCAATTTAACTAACTTGACTTTTTCAGATTTTGGTAGATATACAACGAAGATATTGTATTTAAATCTACTTCTTTACCCTCGTTTTCATGCTCGTTAGTATTTTTAAACAGTATTGTAAACGCACCAGCACCTAACATATCTTGAGGAAATATCCGATAACAAGGCATCGTAGTTAAATGCGACTGATATTTGGCTAAATCACCAATTTCTACTGCCTGAAACTGGGAAAAGCGTTCCAAAAACCATTCGCAAACTTGCTCATTTTCTTCGGGTGAATATGTGCAGGTCATATAAGCAAGATAGCCTTGTGGTGAAACAAGTTTAGCGGAGTTAGCTATAATACGTTTTTGCCGATTTGCGCTCTTATTAATAGCGGTCGGGTGAAAACATCCGGGAGCTTTTTCACCTTTAGCCAGTAAAGATTGTCCAGTACAAGGAGCATCTACTATTACTAGATTGCTAGAATCGGTAAATATTTCGGCAAAAATACTCGAATCTCTGTTAACTACTGCACTAGGGCTAATCTGGCAACGCTTCAAATTAGAAATTAGCATTCCCAGGCGTTTGCCAATTACTTCATTACTAATGAGTAAGTCAGGTTGTAAAGCTTTCCAAGCGAAGATACTTTTACCTCCTGGTGCGGCACACATATCAAAAACTAAACTTACTGGTACAGGAATAGCTAACAAAGTAGTAGCTGCAAACACCGAAGAAAAATCTAAACAATAGAAATATCCTTGTTGATGCAAGGGATGCTGACCGGGTTTTTCTCCCAAACATAAACGGTCTATAAATTGTGGTTGCCAATAGGTTGGTGTTTCCACTGCCAAAGGCGAAACCTCTGGCTTTTCTTTACACCAAAGAATACTGGGTGAAAATGGCTGAGGATTCATTAAAGCCTCAATAAATTTTTCTTGGTCATCTAGATTAGTGAACAAACGCCGCGAGACTTTAAGTAATAAATTAGAAGGTTTTTCCATGTGGATTATTAATTACGAATTAGGAATTAGTACGTTGTATCAAAATCAAAATAAAACTGTTACACAAGAACAATGTAATTAAGGCTTTTGGCTTCATACTCAAAATATAATGACCGCCATTGGGAACGCAATGGCCAAGCTACCCCACTGCACCGGAGAAGGTCATGTTATTAGATAGTTTTCCGCAAAAATTACGCAAAGAAGCACAATTATGGAGGGATGAAGGATTAATTAGTTCTTCGCTATATGAGGAAATAGCAGAACGTTATCAATTTAAGAACCTGGAAGCTGCTACACGCGATCGCAATAAAGCGATCGCAATTGCTATAGGCGGCATCCTTTTATGCTTAGGCATAATTACCTTTGTAGCAGGAAACTGGCAGGGAGGATCACGGGAAGTCAAATTTATTTTGCTGATAAGTTTGTTTTTTGCGATCGCAATCACTGGTTTTTACAATTGGATAACACCTGAAGGAAAGAAGCCACAAAAAAGCAAACGCTTACTGGGAGAGGCGTTGCTCATTTTAAGCGCCTTCATTTTCGGTGCAAATTTACTGCTGATGGCCCAGATGTTCAATATTGCTGGTTCAGCTTCCCAACTGTTTCTCGCCTGGGGGTTGGGCGTTGTAGTGATGGCCTTTAGTTTGTGCTTAAATTCTTTAGGAATTCTGTCAATTATCCTCGTAGAAATCGGCTATTGGACAGGATTAGAAGACCTGTGGTACGCTTCAGGTGAGCTAAATTGGTCGCGGTTAGTGGTGCAGCACATGCCTTTGTTGGCATGGCTGGTGTTTGTACCCTTAGCCTACTTCTGTCGATCGCGTTGGATTTTTGGTCTAGCAGCCTTTGTCTTTGCTAGTTCCTTACAAGCCAATCTTAATCCTCTACCACTGCTGAATTATGCTGATATAGCCCCTTGGGTGGCATCTTTTGCTTTTGCACTCCCACCTGCATTATTCTGGAGTTATGATGACTTGCTGTTTCCAAGCATAAATTACAGGTTGTTTCAATCTCTGGCCCGTAATTTAGCCTTGGTAAGCTTCGGCATTGTCTTTTATATCTTGTCTTTTCGTTGGGTGTGGGAATCTCCAAATTATGCTTATAATCAGCCTACGAATGTGACAAACTTATTCGAGTCTTTGCCGATTATCGATTTGGGGATTCTCAGTGGCTTGGCGGTATTGCAATGGTTGTTTCTACTGCGTCAAAGAAATAACCCTCCGCGCCGTGAAGTCATTTTCACGACTGCTGTCATTAGTACCTTTCTTGCCTTTATTACCGTAGTACCATTTTGGCATCAAACTATCAGCCGGATTGATGAACTTGGTGTTTTTATTTTCAATCTACTTCTAGCAACATTAGCCTGGGGACTAATTCAAGAAGGATTGAAATTAAACAACAGAAGTTCCTTTTGGGGCGGTATGTTGTTAGTAACACTGCAAATTATCAGTCGCGTGCAAGAGTACGATACCGATTTACTTTTCAAGTCCCTAGTTTTTATTTTGTGCGGTTCTGCTTTAATTAGCGCTGGACTCTGGTTTGAACGCCGCTTACCTGGTGGTAGCTCGGCAAGTAAAAAGTAGTGCAAAAAATGAAAGAATTCAGGAGTCAGAATTCAGAAGTCAGGAAAAGCGCAATCATAAAGTGATGGAGTTTCAAAATGGATGATTTTTCTTTGCACTCCTAACTCCTAACTCCTAACTCCTAACTTCTTCTAAAATCTCTGTGCGTCAAAGTTTTTAAAGTTTCTCTGCGTTAGTCCTAATCTCGTTACTTTTGACCTCCTCAATCCCTCTGCTTTTTAGGACTACGCTCATGACTAATAGTTCTTCTGAATCTAAAAATAAAACCTTGTCTCCCGAAGCCGAATTTTCTAGTAAGGTGACTTTTCGGGATTACTTAATTGCTAGTGAACAAAAATCGAATAAGCGCTTACCTTTTTGGCGGTTACTAGCTCCCCTGGCGCTGCAAACAGGGCTAATTATGGCAGTACCAGCCCAAGCGCTTTATACAGACGTGACAGGTAAGACGGTGATTTTGCAAACCGTACCTGTAAATCCTAACAATGTGCTAGAAGGTAACACCTTAGACTTAGATTACAATATATCCCGCACTGCAAATTTGAGCAGATTACCTGGTTGGCAAACATTAGTCAGCAAAGGTCGTGGAAGTGGCAGAAGATTGCCTGAAGGAACCAACATCTACGTGACTTTGCAAGAGCAACTATCCACTGGTCGCGGTGTTCCTAAAGCTTGGAGACCGTTGCGAGTAAGTAGCGATCGCCCCACAACTTTAAGAGCCAATCAGGTAGCCTTAAAAGGTATTTATCAAGATGGCTCTGTTAACTACGGCTTAGAAACATATTACATCCCAGAAAACCAACGGCAGCAGATTAGGAACGACTTACAAGCCCAACGTGCCCGTAGAGGACAAGTACCACCCATTGTAGTGAAGGCAAAAGTTGATCCACAGGGTAAGGCAGTGCCAGTTAGTATGTGGGTGCGCGATCGCAACTATCGCTTTTAATGGATTGCGAAAGTCCCTACCTTCTCTGCGATCGCTTGCATTGAGCACTATCGTTTGCGAGGTGCTTAGAATAGCACCTCGTAAACCGTACCGCTTGGTGATGGCAAAGCCCTAATTCTGATTAAACAACCACAAAATTATTTTTGGTTAGTGCTACTCCACCAGATAATTCTGCAAATTGTACCTGAGTAAACCCAGATGCACTGCCATCAAGGTCAAAGAAAAGTCCACCTGTAGCGCTGTTGTAGATAAATCGTTGAGTGTTAGTGGTTGCAGATGTTCCGAGGGTAAACTGATTAGCTGAGAGTGTACCTGATGATAACCCGCCACCAAAACCAGCAGCCGATATCTGAATCAGTTCATTAGTCGCGTTGAAGTCATACAGTCTATCGATGCCTTCATTGAAACTATTGAAAGCAAAGGTGTCAGTACCATCTCCTCCAATTAGGCTATCATTACCACCATAGCCCCCAGAGAGCGTATCATTGCCATTGCTCCCCACAATCAAGTCATCAAATTGTGTACCTAAGATGTCTAATCGTTCGATAGACTTATAGCTAACATGATTCGTGCCCACTGTAATTGAGCCAATGTTAGTAGTAGCATTGAATGTCGAAGTGATTCCCTCAATGGGATCATAAAGATAATAGGAGCCGGCATAGCAGGATAATAAATCGTCACCTGTCCCCCCATCAACCGTTTGAGTTACTGAATCAGTCACGGAAGAATAGGGGACACTATCTGGGGATATGGTGCTTATATAAAAGGAATCATTGCCTTTGCCCCCAGAGAGGAAGTTATTGGCTATTGAAAGGGTAGCACTCAAGTAATCGTCGCCAGCGCCACCGTTGAGGGTGTTATTGCCTAAGGAGGGGACAGCTCCGTATGCGTCGGTGCCAGAGGCGTCAAGAGAATCATTGCCATCGCCACCACAGAGTAAGTTATCGCCGGATGAAATACCAGCACTCAAGCTATCGTTACCAGCGCCACCGATGAGGGTGTTATTGCCTGAGGAAACAAAAAATGTGTATCTGAAATCATCACCAGAGGCGTCAAGAAAATCATTGCCATCGCCACCATTGAGTAGGTTATCGCCCAGTGAAGCCTTAGTACTCAAGCTATCGTTACCAGCGCCACCATTAAGAGTGTTATTGCCTGAGGATCTAAAAACCCCACCGAATCCGCCGGAGTTATCAGGAAGGTAAGAGGCGTAAAGAAAATCATTGCCATCGCCACCATTGAGTAGGTTATCGCCCAATGAAGCCGCAGCATTCAAGCTATCTTTACCAGCGCCACCGTTAAGGGTGTTATCGCCTGTTGAAAATTTAACATTCAAAGTATCGTCACCAATACCACCAACAAGGGAGTCATTCCCCACATTACCAATGAGCGTGTCATTGCCCACACCACCAATGAGAGTATCATTCCCTGTACCACCCCGCAGCAAATCATTGCCACTTTTACCGTCGATTTTGTCATTACCCCCCTGACCATTAATTACATCATCTGAATTATCTAAACCAGTAATGTTGTTATCAAGGTCATTAAGGAAGGTCACCGTATTCTTGATGCTTAAGCTAGTATCTGTGGAGTTGGCATTAAAGACATGAAAGCTGTCGGTGATACTAGTTTGCCCATTAAACAGGATATTGCCGATGGCTGGTCTTGCTCCAGAAGCTTTCAAGTTCTGCAAGTTTTCTAATTTGAAGTTTTGCAGGATGACTTTGGTAAGAGGCACACCTCCATTACCAAAGTTTTCAAAGGTGATTTCCAGATTACTGCCATTCTGGATTAGCAACAGATTTCGGGCAGTGAACAAGTCATAGTTTTGGAAATTTAGGGTGTCCACTTCCGCAATGACTCCTGCTGTTGGATTTGTTCCTTTACCGACGCCACCGAAATCAGTGATAGTATCAGTTTTATTAATATAGACGTCGTAGTCGTAAACAAATTGATCGTTACCGCCACCACCAGTTAGGGTGTCGTCGCCCCCGTTCCCTGTAATAGTATCGTTGCCTGCAAGACCGTTAATCGTGTCCGCTAAGTTGCTGCCCACTAAGGTATCATTACCCTTGGTTCCAATGATATTTGCCATAATCTTTTATTACCTAAATAAATCGATTTTTTCACTAACTTAAGTTCTCAACCTGCTATTTGTGCTGTTTTCGGGCACAAAACTTTGCCGAAATTGACGTTTTCGGCATACTTTATACCTCAAGAGTGAGGAACAGTAATACTCATCAAAGATTCACCTTATGAAAAGGCTTTTCGATAGCACTTATCTAACTATCAAAGGACAACAACATAATCCTGTATTAACTATATACTACCTATATACTACCGGAATTTAAACGTCTTTGCTTGAAGACAAATCGAGAGCATATTCTTCGCATTATTTGCTGACCAATGTAAGTACAAGTACTTTTATTTATTTTGTAAAGCGGTGCGTAAGCGTTCGCGTAGCGTCTCGTAGAGAAGCTCGTCGTAGACATCACTGGACTAGTCAAGCACCCTTGAAGCGGATAATATATATCATTCCCGTTGTTCTGCCAGCCTTCTATTTGCCCCCTCAGATCAAAGTCCATGACTGAAACTTCCCCTAAACCCATTGCAACAACTACTCCTTTACCTGCAAATGAGGTAGAACGCTTAGAGGCACTGCGGCAATACAATATTCTCGACACCCCAGCAGAACCAGCTTTTGATCGCATCACCTCCTTGGCAGCACGCTTATTTAATATGCCGATGGCGCTGGTTTCTCTAGTCGATGAATCGAGAGGCTGGTTTAAATCTGCCTATGGTTTTGATCTGCGGGAAGTGCAGAGAGATGCAACTATTTGTAACTTGGCGTTATTATCCGATGAAGTTTTAGTTATTCCCGATACTAGGCAAGACAATCGTCTTGTCTGTAATCCATTTGTACAAAATGAACCGGGTTTGCGGTTCTATGCAGGTGCCCCTTTGCTGACCCAAGATGGCTTTAACTTAGGCACTCTTTGTTTGTTAGATACACAACCCCATGATCCCTTAACTGATGAGCAAAAAGCCATCCTGGCGGATCTTGCCGCAATGGTGATGGATGAACTAGAACTGCGACTGGCGGCGCGTAAAATTGCTCAAATCGATGCAGCCTTAGTAGAAGTGACTCAGGGTGTTTCTGTTGTAACGGGTGAAGCATTTTTCTTGGCTTTGGTACAACATTTGAGCAAAGTGCTGGGGGTTGATTACATTTATATTGGTTTAGTGAAGGGAGATAACCAGGAAGCAATTCAGGCGATCGCCACCTGCGCTAAGGGGCAAATAATCGACAACTTTACATACCTGCTGCGTGATACCCCTTGTCAAGAAGTACTCCAGAAACGAAAATTGTGCTGCTATCCCCATCGAGTCCAAGCCTTGTTTCCCAACGCGCCTCTTTTTGAACCTCTAAAGGTGGAAAGCTATGTAGCGGTTCCATTTTTTGATACAACGGGCGTACCCCTTGGATTACTGGGCGTGATGGATGGCAAGGCTTTGACAAATGTTCAGCTTGCAGAATCACTACTGACTATCTTTGCCTTACGCATCGCCACCGAACTGGAGCGACAGAAAACAGAAGCAACACGGCAACAAGCCCAGTATGAGTTGGAGCGTTTAGTTGAACAACGAACGGCTGAATTATCTCAAGCCAACGCATTACTCCAGTTGGAAATTGCGGAGCGCCAGCAAGTCGGCGCATCCCTGGAAAAAGAACAGGAGTTACTCAGAGTGCTACTTGATAATGTACAGGTAGGAATTGTTGCGTGTAATGCCGAGGGGATTTTAACCCTATTTAATCGAGCAGCGCGAGAATTTCATGGCTTGCCAGAGCAACCACTGCCACCCGATCGCTGGGCAGAGTATTATGACCTGTATTTGCCCGATGGCAAAACGCGGATGCCCAAAAACGAGATCCCGCTATTTCAAGCATTACAGGGGCAGACGGTCAAGAATGTTGAAATGGTGATTGCGCCCAAACAGAAAAGGGCAAAGACGCTGCTTGCTAGTGGACAGGCGATCGCCGATAGCCAGGGCAAAAAACAGGGGGCAGTCGTCGTCATGCATGACATCAGCGATGTCTACGACGAGCTTCGCTTACGCAAACTTGCCGAAGCCGAATTACTGATTTCCGATGTTGCCTTGCAGCAAATGCCCGATGCGATTTTGTTAACAGATTTGGAGGGTAAGATTCAACGCTGGCTGGGCAATGCCGAGCAAATTTTTGGCTATACTGCCGCAGAGGCAATCGGCAGACCCGTTAACTTTCTTCATCACCCGGATATTAAACCGACGATGACGGCTGGAATTATTCAGTCTATTCAGACAACAGGAGAGTTTTGTGGTGAAATTCCTTGTTTGCGAAAAGATGGTTCGCTAGTACCGATTGAGACAACAGCCAAAACCGTGTACGACAAAGCCGGGAATCCCGTCTTTTTGATTGGTATCAACAAAGACATTACTGACCGCAAACAGGCAGAAGCGGAACGCGCCCAATTAATGCGGCAGCAAGTTCAAGAGCAAACTGCGCGTTTAGAAGCAGAAACCGACCAGCAGCGCTCGGCATTTCTGGCAGAAATCAGCACAGCCCTGGCAGCCTCCCTTGACTATGAACAAACCTTGAACAACGTTGCCAATTTAGTAGTGCCGTTCTTTGCGGATTGGTGCGCGATCGACCTGCTGCAAGAAAATCAATTCATTCATAGAGTTGCTGTTGCTCACCGCGATGCAAAGAAAGTGGAATTTGCCTGGAAAATTCATCAGCAATATCCTAGACAAATCGACGCAATGGAGGGAGTACCCAAGGTGCTGCGAACTGGGAAAACCGAAATGGCCGCTGAAATTCCAGATGCGGCATTGGTGACGGTGGCTCAAGACGCTGAACATCTGCGAATCTTGCGCGAACTGGGTTTAAGGTCTGGCATTATCTCGCCATTGATTGCCCGTGGACAAATTTTAGGGGCAATTTCCTTTGTCACGGCTGAATCCGATCGCCGTTATGATGAAGCAGATATGGCGTTAGCAGAAGACATTGCCCATCGAGCTGCGATCGCCATTGATAATGCCCGCCTCTACCGGGAAGCACAGCAGTCTGCCGAGCGCATTACTCGGCTTCAGTCTGTGACGGCTGCTTTTTCCGAATCCCTAACTCCCCTCCAGGTGGCAGATGTGATTGTAGATCAAGGGATTGCCGCTCTGAGTGCTAACTTTGCCCTTGTTGCGTTAGTAAATGAGACTGGTACTGAACTCGAAGTCATTCGAGTTGTGGGCTGTGAACCGGAGCAAATGAACGGTTGGCAGAGGTTCTCCCTCAACGATCCAGTGCCCTTAGCAGAAGCTGTGCGAACCGGAAAGCCCATTTGGGCAGAACCATCAAAAACACGAGCAATCCGCTATCCGCACCTAACTGAACAGTATAAGCGGCATCATTTCGATGCCTGGATTTCCATTCCCCTGATGATTGAAGGTCGAGCAGTCGGTGGCATGTCCTTTGGTTTCATCCAGGCGCAACAATTGGATGGAGAGCAGCAAATGTTTATTTTATCGCTGGCACAGCAATGTGCCCAAGCGATCGCCCGTACCCGGCTCTATGAAGCAGAACAAACAGCAAGAAGTACAGCAGAAGCTGCTAACCGCGTCAAAGATGAATTCTTGGCGGTATTGTCCCATGAATTGCGAACACCGCTTAATCCAATTTTGGGTTGGTCTAAATTGCTTCGTAGTGGAAAATTAGATTCCGTAAAAACAAATTATGCCTTAGAAACAATTGAGCGCAACGCTAAACTGCAAACCCAACTGATTGAGGATCTTTTAGATGTCTCGCGCATTTTGCAAGGTAAGCTCAACCTTACCAAGGTTCCTGTTAACCTGGCATCGACAATTCAATCGGCACTTGAAACCGTGCAGTTAGCAGCAGAAGCCAAATCGATTCAAATTCAAACTATGCTTGATTCAGAAGTTGGGCAAATCTTAGGAGATTCTACCCATCTTCAGCAAGTTATATGGAATCTACTTTCCAATGCAGTAAAATTCACTCCCGAAGGTGGACAAGTCAATATTGCTTTAGAGCGTGTTGGCTCGCAAGCTCAAATCCAAGTTAGCGACACTGGCAAAGGCATTCATCCAAATTTTCTACCCCATGTGTTTGAATATTTCCGTCAAGCAGACAGCACAACCACGCGCAAGTTTGGCGGATTAGGGCTAGGTTTGGCAATCGTCCGTCATCTGGTTGAACTACATGGAGGAACCGTGCAAGCAGATAGTCTAGGAGAAGGGCAAGGTGCTACATTTACAGTCAAATTGCCATTGATGAAGGCGGATCAAACAAAACATCAAAATGAAAGCATTTCCTCGCCACCGACTCTTGACACCGCGCCCCTTAAAAATACGCGGATTTTGCTTGTTGATGACGATGCAGATACGCGGGATTTGATTGCGTTCATCTTAGAGCAAAGCGGTGCGATCGTTACTTCAGTCACCAGGGCAACTGAAGCACTGCAAGTCTTTAAGCAAACAAAATTTGATTTATTGATCAGTGACATTGGAATGCCTGACATGGATGGCTATATGCTGATACAACAAATCCGAACAATGCCAACAGAGCTTGGTGGAAAAGTCAGGGCAATTGCCCTCTCGGCTTATGCTGGAGAAATTAATCAACACCAGGCACTTGCGGCTGGGTTCCAACAGCACATATCTAAACCTGTAGAGCCAGAGAAATTGCTAAAAGCAATTATGACCTTTGTTGGAAACTAGCGATCGCTGAAGAAGTTTAAGCTGTAAGTACGATCAGATAATTTTACTTAAAGGCCACCATAGTTTGAGGAAGCCACTGCGTTGGATGGGTTTTTCGACAGAACTAGTAGTGTGTCAAGAAATAATTGACGAATAAATTTTCTGTAGAGACGGCGATTTATCGCGTCTCTCCAACCGTCAAAATGGGTTTGACAGACCACTAGGCAAAGCGAGTCATATATCCTCCATAAGTAACTGGCGAACTCTTACCCTTGTGGAGAATCCGCCCGCAGGGTAAGGCTTATCGTTAGATATCACCTCATCTGCCTGCCTCCTGCCCCCTGCTCCCTGCTCCCCTGCCCCCTCTGCCCCCTACCCCCCTGCCTCTCTGGAGTAGCTCACTAAAATGCTGCTGTGACTGGATTTTGAAATTACATCCGGATTACACAAGTGCAAGGTAGTTTATGTATAAAAAAGAGATTGCTTTGCATGATTAATCAAATTGTCACTTTAGAATCTTGTTGGCATAGTTCTGTACCGTGGGGAAAAGACATGCCACCATTAGCAGTTCAAATCCTGGAAAAAGTTTTCTTATCAAACTCTGATATATCAGGCTACTGTTGTGGTGTCCAATGGGAGAGACAGGAATGGATTTATGCCATTGTCTGCTGTCGTGAAATACTCTATTTGTCTCAAAAAGAATTTTCTGGAACAAACTTAGTCGAAAAAGCTCCAGTTGCTACACCAGCTTTTAAATTGGGCGATGTGGTGGAAGTTGATTTTAGTGAAGAACCATCACGTCGGATTATTCAAGGGATTTTTAGCCTGAAAAACAATTGGCTTTATGCAGTAGAATGGCGTTCCCCAATTTTGGAAGAAATGGCATCGGCTCAAAGTAGAATTATCTGGCTTGCGGATGTGGACTTAGTAAAAGTGAATGCATGACTATGTTTTTGGAGTTGTACCAAAAAAGTTAGTGCGTTCATCCGAGTCTGCGGTTAATCGTTTAGGTTGATTTCCTATTGCTGGGATTGAATCTAAATAGTGAGTCAACCAAATCCCAAATCCGATATTGCTTTCCAAAGATTGCATCATCGCTAATGTTCAACTTTGGGCATTTACAGTAACTTTTATAGTTAGGCGGTGCTAATTCTAAAATTAGACCTACAGGTTGTAGAAAATTAGCCCTTGTTTTGTATAAATTGAAAGATACAATAACAGGCTAAAATTTCAACTCATGCTACATCGTATATCAAAGTATGGAGTGATTTGTATCACTCAACCACATCATGCCTGGCTTTCAGGACAGTTAGCACGAGCTTGGGGAAATGAGCAATTTGGTCAGTTTGTCCCCAAGGAAGAAGTTTCTCTGGCCGCAGAACAGCATGACATTGGTTGGTTGCGGTGGGAGCAGCAGCCTACGCTTAATCCCAAAACTGGCTACCCTTACAAATTTACAGAATTGGCAACTGAGGTGCATATAGACATTTGGTCGGGTGCTAAACAGCTAGCACTTCCTTTAGGTAGATATGCAACGCTACTGATTTCATTGCACGGTACAGGATTGTATGAAAGATTCACAAGTTGGCAAAACTCAGAGAAGTCTACTCAAATTGTTCAGGATTATTTGAAAAACGAGTATGCTTTTCAAAACAAGATTATTGAACTTCTTAGAAAAGATGAATATTATGCACCTTATGTAATGTCAGAGGTAATAGAGCGCAACAAAAAGCTAGTGGCAACATGGGATGCACTTTCGATAATTTTATGTGAAGGAAAAACTGGAGAACACTATGTTAATCAAGTCCCAACGACTAATGGTACAACTAGATTAAAGTTAAGTTTGACAGAAGATAAAGAGCATCATACAGTAATCATGTCTCCTTGGGTATTTGAGCAAAGCGAAATCAAGCTGGTCTATGAAGGACGCCTTTTGCAAGAAACTTTTAGGGATGAAGCAGTGATGCGAGAGGTTTTGACAAGTGATAGTTGGGTAACTCTAAGCACTACTTTGATACCAGGCTAACGGATGAGATTTTGAATAACTTACTGCACCTTCAATAAATATCGCCGCTTTCCTGTCTACACCCATCACAATTCGCGTGCTGTTCAAAACACCCAGTATGGATTTAGGTCTGTTTAGCTTAATGCTCACATCGTATTGGTTGTAAAGTATCGGAGAAAAGCTATTGATGCAGAAATTTTAAAAAGACTCAGAGAAATAATTGCAGATACTCTGAAAAAATGGGACTGTGAGTTATTGGAGTTCAACGGCGAAGCAGACCACGTACACTTATTGATTGACTATAGGACTCATATTTGATTTTTGAACAAAACTCAGTACACCTTTATTCCTTCTTCCCAGTCCCCAGTCCCCAGTCCCCAGCAGGGCAAACGCATCTAAAGTATAAGAATCCTTTAATAGCAAGGGTTTCAACGTTTTTAAATTTAGCCTATTTTTTCGTCAAGATCCTTATCCAGCAGGGGTTTCAGAAATGCCGTGCGTTCGCCCTGCAGTCCCCAGCCCCTTACCTCTACGAGTGATTCAGAAATCAAATCGGATTGCTATATAAACCTGATAAACCACTCTCAACACTGATTGGAAATATCAAAACAGTCAGTAGTAGACTAATACGTAAAGACTTCCCCTGCTTGGCTACAAAATACTTCAATCAACTTGCCCTATTTCTGGACTGGTGCGTATTTTGTAACTAGTTGTGGTGGTGTCACAATTAAAGAATTACGTTGAGAACCTTTGAACTTCCAAAACAATGATTCGCTACGCTTAGTGTTATATTGGTCGCAATTCATCGTCCCGTTAAGCTTCGCTGTAATGGGAGTCCTCTCGCTCCATTTAGATAGGAATCCGATGTCTGCTCCTTGCCCATCGCCGCAGTAATAGCATTAAGCCAGATATTATTTCCAACCTTATTTTCCAACAATATAGGGAAGAAAAACCCGTCGTACTTCCGATGCACCCCGCAGACTTGGCTCGATCATCGCTGTGAACCATGATGGATCGCCCTTGAGGAAATGAGCATGGAGATCAACGAACTGTCCATAACGATTGGCAATTTCTTGAATTACAGTATTCATGCGCTGGAGGTTCTGGCGAGCGATCGCTGGTTCAACACCCAAAAAGTTGCGTTTGTCATCCCCCAAGGTGGGATCGTACACATTACCTAGCAGAACAGGACGGATTGGCAACTCCTGCACAAATGTGTCGAGGGTATTAGCAAAAGTTGCGATTCCTGCACCGGAATCTCGAATTAACCCCCGTAATAAATCGTTACCACCGATAGTGATGAGTGCGATCGCCTTTCCTTCCACTCGCAATCCTTGCGCCTGAGTTAGCAAACCATCAACCGTTGCACCATCACGGGCACGATGTTCTAGACGAGCCGGTTGGCGTGATTTCAGGTCTTGACCTTGAAATTCTGGAAACAGGCGATCGTCATTCTGGACGAGGAGTTGCCCTGGATGAACCCCATACTCGTTATATCGTCCGCAATCTAAAATTGAGTCCCCAAAGGTATATAGCGTCAGCATTGCTTGCTCCCGTCGATTGCAGCCCAAGAGAGTCAGGAAACTTGTTTTTCCAGCTACTTGAATAAACCGTCGTCGTGTAGGTTTAAACGGAGCCATGATACTCTCCTGTTTGTTCGACGCTAACATGAGCAGATGGTAGACAATATGAATCAGAAGATGGATCTAAGTACAGCTTTACGTAAAATTGTAGCGTTTTTAATGCAAGGGGACGCATTGCCATTGTCAGCCGATGCATTGCCATTGTCAGTCGATGCATTGCCATTGTCAGTCGATGCATTGCCATTGTCAGTCGATGCATTGCCATTGTCAGTCGATGCGTTGCCATTGTCAGTCGATGCGTTGCCATTGTCAGTCGATGCATTGGCATTGTCAAATTTAATTCGTTACGAATTAATGAAATGCTGTACTAAGTATAATTAGCGATCAGACACGAGAAATAGAATATCTGATGGGGTTATGGAAAATGAAACCTGTCCGAGTCTATATGTCAAAGTTTTTGGTATTTAGCGCCTACGCTGTGATTATTGTTGCGGCTTTCTCGCAATCTGGCTGTGTGCGCGAGAAAACGAAAAAAATTGTCGGATTTTCGCAAACAGAGAACATCGGCCCGTGGCGCATCGCTGAAACGAACAGCATCAAAGAGGAAGCTGCCAAGCGTAAGAAAACTTACGATTTCCTGATGACGGATGCTCAGGGACAGACATCGAAGCAATTTTCCGACATCGAAGATTTAATCGCCCGACAAGTCGATGCCATATTTCTCGCGCCACGCGAATATGAGGGTCTTACACCTGCTCTCGAAGCAGCGAGAGCGGCAAAAATCCCGGTGTTTCTCATCGACCGTGAAGCTGCGGGAAGACCAGGCGAGCATTTCGTCAGCTTTCTCGGTTCGGATTTCATTGTCCAAGGCCGCCGCGTTGGCAAATGGCTGGCTCAGGCTACTAATGGTAAGGCGTCTATTGTGGAACTCACTGGAACAGCAGGGTCATCGGTCGCAATTGATCGGGCAAAAGGGTTTCGGGATGCGATCGCCAGTTATCCCAACATGAAGATCATCGCTACCCAGACGGCGGATTTTTCGCGGGCTGCGGCAGTACGTGTAATGGAAAACATCATCCAGGCTAAGGGTTCTGATATCACCGCAGTGTATGCCCACAATGACGAAATGGCATTGGGTGCGATCCAGGCTCTCAAGTCCGCAGGCATGAAGCCTGGCAAGAATGTGATCGTCGGTTCAATCGATGGTCAGAAAGCCGCACTTGAAGCGATTATCCGTGGTGAACTTGGCGTGAGTGTCGAGTCAAACCCGCGTTTTGGCCCACTTGTTTTCGCTACGATGGAAAAGTATTTTGTCGGCACAAAGATTCCTCCTAGAATCATTCTTGAAGACAGACTCTTCGACGTGACAAACGCTAAAGATTTTGTGGATGAAGCATACTAGTACAACCCAAAAATGACGGGTGAAGCCAGGCAGGGGGAGCAGGGGAAGCAGGGGGAGCAGGGGGAGAAAAGAACTTGATTTTTTTTATACCATAAAACCCGCAAAGTTGCCTTGGCAGACTACTAGTACCGCAAGGCGGAAGTCAAAAGTCACGGATAATTGTATTTCAAGCTATTGCGCCATATAAATTAAAGAAAAGATAGCCAGGAAATATGTTGAACCTGGACGATGAATAAAACAAATGACTATGGGGTATCAGGACAACAACTAGGTAAAGCCGATGATTCAGGCGAATCGAACTGTCTTGTGCATGAGGGACATAAAGAAAAGTTTTTCCGGGGTGTCGGCGCTCCGGGGCGTGGATTTTGAGCTAAAGGCAGGCGAGATCCATGCGCTGGTCGGAGAGAACGGTGCTGGCAAATCGACACTCATTAAAATCATGACGGGAGCCTATCGACGAGATTCGGGTGTTATGGATTATGGCGAGAGTCCGGTTACATTCCAGAACCCGACCGAAGCGCAGGCGGTAGGCATCGTAGCTGTCTACCAGGAGATTCAGCTTGTGGGTTTCCGAACTGTTGCTGAGAATATTTTTCTTGGCAGAGAGCCGCATCGCTTTGGGATTATTGACAGACGGCGCATGAATACCGAAGCATCAGAGATATTGGAGCGCCTGGGGTTGGATATCGACCCACGCTCAGTAGTTGATTCGCTCAATATTGCCCATCGCCAAATGGTGGCGATCGCACGCGCCATATCCTTTGGTGCGCGGGTGCTTATCCTTGATGAACCCACGAGTTCGCTTACAGAAACCGAAGTTTCTGTTCTTTTTAACGTCATGCGGCGGCTAAAGTCGGAAGGGACAGCCATCGTTTACGTCAGCCACCGTTTTGAAGAACTCTACGCGGTGTGCGATCGCGTCACAGTTCTGCGTGATGGGTGCAACATCATAACGCAATCCTTAGCAACGCTCAATCGCCTGGAACTCGTTTGTTCTATGCTGGGTCGTGAGCCAGAAGAGGTGAGCAAAGGAGTCACGGCGTTTGCAGGGCGATCGCAAAATGCAGTAAATCGGCCAGTGCTGCTCCAGGCGGAAGCTCTCAAATATAAGAAACGGCTCAATGGTGTCTCGATTGAAATGCGACATGGGGAAATCGTTGGGCTTGCGGGTTTGCTCGGCTCTGGTCGAAGTGAAACAGTGCGTACTCTGTTTGGCGCGGAACCACTTGAGGGTGGAACTGTAAAGCTCGAAGGTAATCTTCTATCCCTGCGTGATCCTCATGATGCGATCGACGCTGGGATAGCTTTTCTTTCAGAGGATCGCAAGGCGGACGGCATCATCCCTGAGCTTTCGGTGCGAGAAAACCTCACCCTCGCTGCACTACCGAACCTTACCCAATGGGGCATCGTCTCCAGAAAACGACAGAATGAGCTTGTCGATCGTTTCATGCAGCGCCTTGGAATTAAGGCGACTAGCGCCGAACAGAAGATCCACGAACTATCAGGCGGCAATCAGCAGAAGGTTCTTCTGGCGCGATGGCTGTGCAAGAATACAAAACTTCTTCTCCTCGACGAACCGACTCGCGGTATTGACGTTGGTGCAAAGGGCGAGATCCAGCGCCTTATCGCCGAATTAGCAGAGCAAGGGCTGGGGGTTGTCATGATTTCATCGGAAGTGGAAGAGCTAGTTGAAGGTTCGCAACGTGTTATCGTCCTCCGTGACGGGCAGTCAATTGCAGAACTCAGTGGCGAGCAGAAGAACATAAAGGCAATTCTGCACGTAATGGCGGAAGGTGCAGATCGTCAGGAAGCCGTGAAACAGAGCAGCACAGATAATGAATAGCAAGAAGCCTGACCTGAGTTGGAAAAACCTGTGGAACCCAAACTTCGGTGCCCCGGCGGCGCTCCTAATTCTTTATGTTGCGAACGCCGTTTTCACTCCGCGTTTCGCTACAGTTAGCAACACGTTAAACATGTTGCTCCAAGTATCCACCACAATGTTTATTGCCGTTGGCATGACATTTGTCATTGCCTCGCGTGGCATCGATCTGACCGTCGGCTCTACTATGGCATTAGTTTCAGTTGTTGTGGCATTACTTATTAAGTATGGAATTACTGTTGCCATTTCGTTCGCCTTGTGCTGTGCCCTGTTGGTTGGTCTAATCAATGGCTTTCTCATCTCACGTCTGAAACTTGACCCCCTGATCACTACCTTGGCGGCTCTGATCTTATGGCGTGGGGTCGCTCAGGTGATCGGGGACGGTCAGCTTGTTCCCTTCACCAATCCCACATTTGAAGCGCTCGGAAAGGGCTATCTCGGTTTTATACCAATTCAGGTTGTAATTGCGGCAGTCGTCATTGCAGGAGCCTTCTTCTGTATCCGCTCTACGCTTTTTGGGCGTCAGATTGTTGCAGTCGGAGGCAACGAGAAGGCCGCAAGGCTGGCGGGCATCCGTGCAGAACGCGTGAAATACATTGTCTATATAATTAGCGCCCTGCTTGCGGGACTGGCCGGACTCGTGGAGACGGCGAGGCTTGGTTTGGGCGATCCTAGCAAGGTCGGTGTCAACGCGGAATTCGAGGCGATCGCAGCCGTTGTTGTTGGCGGTACGCCCTTCTCCGGTGGTCGCGCGAATATACTCGGCACTGTTGTCGGAGCGCTGATTATGCAGGTAATCTCGACAAGTTTCAACATGCTCCTGATTCCCTTCACCTGGTCATTAGTTTTAAAATCCGTAATCATTCTTTTCGCGATTTTTTTACAGCGTCCTAAGGAGGTTTAACGCATCATGGCTGCTACAAAGTCTCTTGCACTTGCTGGGAAGCGTCTCGCCAGATTCCTCACTTCGCAGGGCGTGCTGCTCATGCTCCTTAGTTTGGCTGTTTTCGCATCGTTTCGTTATGAAACCTTCCTGACACCTCTTAATCTCATGAACATCATGCGACAGAACAGTATGCTAGCGATCGTGGCGCTGGGCATGACTGTCGTGATCCTGAGCGGAGGAATCGATCTCTCCGTGGGTTCCCTCGTTGCTCTAGGCGGTGTCATCGCGGCATTGCTTGCTGGACAAGGAAGCTTTATAGCAATTGTTGGCGGCATTGCCAGCACCACCTTGCTTGGTGTGGTAAACGGTCTTCTTGTGTCTCGCGCGAGGCTCCAGCCGTTTGTTGTTACATTATTCACCGCAAGCGCGGCACGGGGGCTAGCGTTGAGCATCACCGAGGAGAGGTCGATTGCTGTATCATCGACAGCATCAGGACTTGTTTGGCTGGGTAGAGGGTTTATTGGTTTCGTTCCTGTCCCCGTGCTTATAGTTGCGCTCTTATATTTTGCAGCCTGGTTTATGCTGCACAGAAGCCGATTAGGGTTGCATGTGTTGGCTATCGGCGACAACGAGGAAGCCTCCCGGCTGATGGGCGTAAACCCAAACCAAGTGAAACTTGCCGTCTACACGTTTAGCGGTATGCTTTCAGGGCTTGCTGGTGTTGTTCTCGCGGGTCGTCTAGGGGCGGGTCAGCCTGTGGCTGCCTTTGGCTGGGAAACGGATGCGATCGCTGCGACCGTCATGGGAGGGACGTTTCTCGCAGGGGGTCAGGGGAGCGTGTTTCCGACGCTTATAGGTGTCCTTCTCTTAGGAATGATGTACAACCTTCTGAATCTCGAAGGGACTATTACTCCGTGGTGGCAACTCGTGCTTCGCGGTGGCTTTCTACTTATGGTCGTGATCTTCCAGCAGCGCATCGCCCAGAGGGGGTAATACCAATTCAATTAATGATTTCAAACACATCCTTGGGTAAAGACGCGATTCATCGCGTCTCTACAGATGGTCTATTTGTCGCATTCTTTTTTCAAATTGGTATTACGCTCTACTTGCAAGAGCTTCCGTCTTCCCTGTAAGAACTTCCGCCTTCACGTTTCAGTGTTTCGCGCAGCCTGCAAGAGCTTCCGTCTTCCCTGTAAGAGCTTCCGCCTTCACGTTTCAGTGTTTCGCGCAGCCTGCAAGAGCTTCCGTCTTCCCTGTAAGAACTTCCGCCTTCACGTTTCAGTGTTTCGCGCAGCCTGCAAGAGCTTCCGTCTTCCCTGTAAGAACTTCCGCCTTCACGTTTCAGTGTTTCGCGCAGCCTGCAAGAGCTTCCGTCTTCACGTTAGCAAAAACATACTTGCGTTACACCTATTTTCACGTATATAAAATATACTTTTGCAGTACAGCAGTACTGTGTGCTGCTAACCGCCGTCGGTACGCCGGAGGTTATAAAAAACGCCTGTGGAGAACTTGTCAGTCCTGGATTTTTTCAGGCAGAGATCGTTGAAGCAGGAATCACGCGACTTCAAGTCGTGTGAGGTTCAATAGACATAGAAGGGAAAAAGAATGTAAAGACGTAGTAGTGCTACGTCTCTACAAGGGTTCTGGGTAACGCATATTTTATTTCTGGAGATGTCTATTGGCGATCGCTAGAAATATTATTAGTATTCAGCAACACACTAGCTCCTGGGCACTTATGACTACTAGGGCACAATCAGCACTGGGCAAGGGGAAAGATTAATCACGCGAGTGGTAACACTATCATCCGCTCCCTCTTCAGTCAAGCCTAACCCCCGACAGCCCATGATAATTAAATCGGCTCCGATTTCATCAGCAACATCGCAGATAGTAAAAGCTGGTTTACCCCGCCTTTCTAGGATTTCGGATTGAATTCCTTGCCCAGAAAATAAAGATTGGGCATTTTCCAACAGCTTGGCAACTACCTCTGGTGACACCATCGGATCTGCACTAGGCGCATCTGGAGGTGGCGCATCTGGAGGCGGTTCTTCTACTACAGACAGCAGCACCAAGCGACTGCCGTACTTTTTGACTACATTGGTCACTACATCAGCAGCTTCCCGCGTTTCCCGGCTTTGATCAATAGGAAATAGTACTGTCTTAAATATCTCTGTCACTTGGGTACCCCTGACTCCGGTAAAATCTTGATGGTTCTACTTTCAAAACAATAACAAAAAGGCAATCAGGAGAGTTTGGTGTGTCCAAAAAAAGTTTAGCAAGTTTATCTTCGGCTGATATATCTGGGAAACGTGCCTTAGTGCGGGTTGACTTTAACGTGCCTGTGGACGATCAAGGCAACATTACCGACGATACTCGCATTCGCGCAGCTCTACCAACCATCAAAGATTTGACGCAGAAGGGTGCTAAGGTCATTCTCGCAAGTCATTTTGGGCGTCCCAAGGGTGTGGATGACAAATTACGCCTAACTCCCGTTGCCAAGCGTCTCTCTGAGTTACTAGGGCAAGAAGTCGTTAAAACTGATGACTCCATTGGTGATGAAGTTGCAGCTAAAGTTGGCGCATTGCAAAATGGCCAAGTGCTGTTACTAGAAAATGTCCGTTTTTACCCAGAAGAGGAGAAAAACGACCCAGAATTTGCGAAAAAGTTGGCAGCTAATGCTGATTTTTATGTAAATGATGCTTTTGGTACTGCACACCGCGCCCATGCTTCTACTGAAGGTGTGACTAAATTTCTTAGCCCTTCTGTGGCTGGATATTTGGTTGAGAAGGAATTGCAATATCTGCAAAATGCTATTGAAAATCCCCAGCGTCCTTTGGCGGCAATTATTGGCGGTTCCAAGGTTTCCAGCAAAATTGGCGTGATTGAAACGTTGCTGGAGAAGTGCGACAAACTAATTATCGGCGGTGGAATGATTTTCACCTTCTACAAAGCTCGTGGTTTAAATGTCGGTAAGTCGTTGGTAGAAGAAGACAAGCTAGAACTAGCGAAGTCTTTGGAAGCTAAGGCTAAAGAACGGGGCGTTGCTTTATTGCTTCCCACAGATGTGGTATTGGCAGATAACTTTGCCCCTGATGCCAATTCTCAAACCGTTAGCATTGAGAATATCCCAGATGGTTGGATGGGTTTAGATATTGGCCCAGACTCAGTAAAAGTTTTCCAAGATGCCCTTGCAGATACCAAAACGGTAATTTGGAACGGGCCAATGGGTGTGTTTGAGTTTGATAAGTTTGCGGTAGGTACGGAAGCGATCGCTCATACCCTCGCCGAAATTAGCAAAACTGGCACAACCACCATCATTGGCGGTGGCGACTCAGTAGCGGCTGTGGAAAAGGTTGGTTTAGCCGACCAAATGAGCCACATCTCCACCGGTGGCGGCGCTAGCTTGGAGTTGCTTGAAGGCAAGGTATTGCCTGGAATTGCGGCTTTAGATGATGCGTAACTAGGGACTGGGGATTGGTGACTGTGGACTGAAGAAAGGAATAGGGTACAGGTTTCAGGGTACAGATTATTCCCTATCACCTGTCACCTTTCCCCTAACTCCAATACTCAATACCTAATACCCTAGCCCCAAGCCCCTAAATTATTAGATATCCAACCTAAATGGCTGGGATAGGCACAAACATTACAAGTGTAGACACGCAGTGAGTTGTCGTCAGTCATCGCTTAAGATGGTCTAACCTATTCTGAAGGTCTTTTTGACATCGAACGCTGTCAAACGCCCCACCCAAAGAATGCGATGTGGCTTGTAACTAACCGAAATAATCGGTTGAAACATACGGCTAATTGACTGTACCCTGTCTCCCCGGCACAGCCGAACTGTTTGTAGGGAGAAGAATTTGAATCCATTTCACGAGAGTGAATAACGATTTAAGTTTATTTCTACCGTCACGGACAAACCACTTTTTCTTATTTTTCAACAACTAGTGTTGCGGTCAATAAATGTCATGTCTTCGCACCCCACCCATAAAGGGATGGGGTTTTACCTCGATCAATAAACAATTACGAGGGTAGATGCGTTGGCGTTCGCGTAGCCTCTCGTACACAAGTAGCTTGCTCCAGCATTTTCCCGCTTATAGAAAAGTGAAGTTGTTACTATCAAGTGTGAGACCTACTACGCCTTGCAGAATACCTATGATTTCATCTTGCTCTGCTCCTTGTTTGTCTAAGAAGATTCGTGTGTTGCTTCCAACAGATTGCAAGAGGTAGTCTTGTGGAGTTCCTTGGAGTTCAATTATATCTTCACTAGGGTTGAAGTCAGTAATAGTAGCCAAGTCCCCAAAACCAGGATTCGTAATGTTGTTATCGTCGTAGAAAACATTTGCAGCGTCACCCAGGATAAATATATCTGCCCCAGCCCCACCTGTGAAGCGATCAGTTTCCCCTATTCCAGGTGGAAGCGGACTACCAGGGAAAGCACCAATAAGGATGTCGTCTCCAGCCCCGCCATTGAGTACCTCATTGCCTGGCCCGCCTTGTAGGCTATCATTGCCGTTGCCACCATTGAGGATATCATTGCCATCGCTACCATCTAGAGTATCATCGCCTCCTCCACCATTTAAAGTGTTGTTAGAAGTATTACCAAAAATGAAGTTGCTAAGATTGTTACCTGTCCCGGTGATGTTGCCACCTTCCCTGAGCGTCAGGTTTTCCAGATTGGCGCCTAGTGTATACGAGACAGAAGACCGGACGGTATCTGTGCCTGAATTCGCAGCCTCTGTAATAGTATCACGAGTAGTGTCAACGAGGTAAGTGTCGTCGCCTGCTCCCCCATTCAAAGTGTCAGTACCCAAGCCCCCATCAAGTGTGTCATCGCCATTATTACCGGATAATCGGTTATTTTGCCTGTCACCAACAATGCTGTCATTTGCATTTGTGCCGATGACATTATCAAAGTTGACTGCTGTAAATGACAATCTTCCCAAGCCAGGAACATTGTTGGCAGCCAGACTTTGGGTTTGCAGGTTAACAGTGATAGATACCCCAGGCAAAGATTGGGATGTATCTATAGTGTTGTTAGCAACATCAGGATTAGCAATAACCCTTTCTACTCTAAAGAGTTGGTCTTGTCCAAATCCCCCAGATTTTTCAATTGTTCCAACACCTGACAAGGTAATGACTTGATCTAGTTGACTGTAGTCTGCGGTATCATTGCCATCTCCGCCATTAATGCTGTCATTACCCTGACTGGCTATGAAGGTGTCATTGGCTGCACCACCTATTAGAGTGTCGTTTCCTGTGCCACCATCAAGTGTGTCATTGCCATTTCCACCGATTAGACTGTCGTTTGCCGTCCCACCTGCGAGGGAATCGTTACCATCTGCACCATTTAAAGTGTCGTTACCGGAGGTACTATTGGCATTACCACCACTAGCCCAACCAACTATCGTGTCATTTCTCGAAGTCCCAAAAAGATTGTCAGCACTTGCTTTGCCGAAAAGAAATGCCATGTTATTTCTCCTGAATTTCTCACTAATATGTAAGTTCAGCCTCAGTCAAAGAACTATTCATTAGTTCAATGTAGATTACTTGCCATTTGCGTAATCTATAGCAATCCGAGTCAGATTTTTTGGTAGCAAATCTTTTTTTATACCAAAAAATAATTTTCTATTAAAGAAATGCATTTTAATATGCATTTCATTTATTTAATTCATATAGGAATCTAGAATTTATGTAAAACTTAATAATACTTAAGCATTACATAATTATTCGGTCGGTTTAGCCGACCAAATGAGCCATATCTCTACCGGCGGCGCTAGCTTGGAGTTACTTGAAAGCAAGGTATTGCCTGGAATTGCGGTTTTAGATGATGTTAATAGCCATCTTTAGAATTATGTAGAGACTTTATTGATCGAGCGTAAAACCCCATTCCTTAATGGGTGGGGATGTAAGCGAGCCAGGCACTATGGTAAAATACGAATACCTATCTCAGACATGACATTAAATAGGGGAAAAACTGTGGAGACTAAATGCCTGAAATTACAATCTTTAATTTAACAACGTTCTTATGCCACACTGACTTCTAGCGTATAAGAAAAATCAGGTCTAGAGCTGCTACCAGACAAAGTTCCGCCATCTTCAGGCAAGAAAGGAAATTTACTCACTGAAATGGAGTATGTACCCGCACTCAACGAACTGGTAATTAATGACGAATTGACCATCTTCACAAGGAAATGCATCCACTGCTAGCATCAAACTGAGGTCAAGCACACCTTGAAAGGGCTAGTACTAATCTTTTTGCTATGCGATCGCACGGAAAGTGAAATTATGTCTTTTCTAATCCTTCTCGGATTTTGGCCTTTTTCTACCAAACAAACTAGTCATACTTAATCCAGTAACCAACAATCCCAATAGTCCTAGTCCGTTCAAAATCGGGTAGATTCCCTGTAAACCAAATATTTCACCACGATGAATCGAAAGCAGTAGACTACGCCCTACTCCCAGGTTAGCTGACCACTCACCTACCAGCGTAGCTGCAATTCCAGTTAACAATGTTACAGCAAGCGGTAAAGCCAAAATAATTGCCAGAGTCCGGTGGTACTTGCGAAATGAACGCATTATCCAAAATCTCCAGGGAAACTATAGCACTTTGCTATTTGTTCAAAGCCAGATATAAAGACTGTTTTCTTAGTATCTTTTGTCTTTTGACCAAAAAATAATTTGGATGCAGAGCAACTAAATTCATTTATGGGATTCAAAATTATTGACTTTTGACTTCCCCATTCGCGTAGCGTCTGTCTGCGACACGCTGTGCGAACGCAGAGAAGGGGCTAACTTCTGCTCTATCTTAGCTTTACCTCACTTTTTAGAAACACTGGCGATATTTGTGTCAAGTGTTTGTAACCCTTTAAGAGCTTTCGCTTTATCTTTTGCCTTCAGCGCACCCTTCACCTGAGTCGCAGTATCTTCGATTACATTATAGGTTTTTGAAGATTTAGTTTTGATACCATCCTCAACCTTAGACCAAGAGTTTTCAAACTTATTAAATTCTTGTTGAGCTTTGTCATAGTTTCCGCCTTGCACCGCAGTTTTGGTATTTGAAACTACACTGACCAAAGTCTTAAAACCTCCCTGTGTAGCAACAGTTGTTTTGGATACTACTGTCCCCGCAGTACTTTCAGTGGCAGCAGGAGTCTGGGTAGTAGATTTTTGATCGCTATTGCATCCAACTAATGTCAGTAAGGCAATTGCAGTAACGGGGATGATGTAGATTAAGGGTTTCATAAGACCTCTTGAATAATGATAAATCGCCAAATACCGACGGTATCAGCTACTATATCAGCTAAAGTTGTTGGAGATATAGGAAGATTTGATGCAGCTTTTGGTTCAGCCTAACTTTGTAATATTCTATACTTGTTTTTACTAACATGGGTGCATTAAGGCTGTTTTTGCATTAGGAAGTTCCAGGAAATAAATTAACCAATTTCTCAGATAATATTTTTCTATCTCCCCCTGCTCCCTGCCCCCCTGCCTACACCACAATAGGATATTGTTTTAGTTGGAAGTCCCTTAATCGCGGGTTTATGCACCATCGTTTTTGGTTGGTAACAAGGTGCGATTTGTTACCTGGTTTCTGATTAAAAAATCTTGAATGCAGTTAAGAAATTCTTTTAACTCTAAAATTAGGTTAGTAGTATTTCTAAGGTCTTGATGGTAAGCCAATCGTTCTAGTTTGTCCGATGCTAGATACATAGCTGTGGCTCCAATGTTGGCACTAGTACCTTTAAGGTGATGAGCTTCTCGCGCAATTTGCCCAAAGTCATGAGATGCGATCGCTGCTTTAATTATCTCTAAACGGGGTTTAATATCTTCAACGCATACTTGCAATAAACTTAACTCAAATTCTGTGTCATTTCCCGATATCCGATGCAAGTGTTCCCAATCAATTGCTAAATCAGTAGTAACTGTCTGCTCATATATAAATGCCTCTTGTTTTGAAAGGATCACACCTGTCCAATGCTCTAGGGTTGCAGCCAATTTTTCTTTAAACACTGGCTTAGTTAGATAGTCATCCATTCCGGCATTGAGACACCTTTCTTGATCTTCTTTCATTGCATTAGCGGTCATCGCAATCACTACAGGACGACGACGGAGAGCAAAAGTATCTTCTTGCCAACGATGAATTTCTTTTGTGGTTTCTAAACCGTCAAGAATTGGCATTTGACAATCCATTAGAATCAAATCGTAAGGAATTTTTTCTAATAACTGCAAAACTTCCTTGCCATTAGCAACGACATCGGCTTTGTAGCCCAAACTATCAAGTTGTTTCAAGGCTAATTTCTGATTTACCAAATTATCTTCAGCTAAGAGAATTCTTAACTTCGATTTAGTAGCGGGGTAAGGAAAAGAGGAGGTCAGAATGCCTGAATCTGGACTCTGTATTTTTTCAGTAGCCTTTAGCCAAGAGCCTTTAGATCCTTGTTCTGATTCTGACTGAGTTTCTAAAATATTCATAATGGCATTGAGGAGTCGTGATGGCTTAATCGGTTTGACTAAATAAGCAGCAAATGCAATTTTGAGCGTCTGCTGCACTTCATCTCTTTGATTAGTAGAGGTGAGCATAATCAAAGGTATTTCAGTAATTGCAGAATTCCCTTTAATTTGTTCTTCTATTGTCATGTCATTTTTTATATCAACCAAGGCAATATCATAAGACTTACCCTGCTCATAAGCTGACTGAATAACTTTGAGAGCAGCAGCAATACTGTCAGCTTGGTCTACCTGCATTCCCCAACGAGTAGCTTGATCGTAGATAATTTTGTAATTAATAGCGTTTTTATCCACCAATAACAAGCGGCGATTGTTCAAAAGTCCGCGTTCGCATTTTGGCAAAGCAGGCTCAACAAGCTTTGTAAAAAGCACCTCAAACCAAAACTTAGATCCTTTCCCGATCTGACTTTCTACCCCAATTACTCCTCCCATCAAAGTTACTAGTTGTTTACAGATGGCTAATCCCAAACCGGTACCACCATACTTGCGAGTGGTAGAAGCGTCCACTTGGGTAAATGGCATAAAGAGTTTGCGTTGATCTTCAGGGCTGATGCCAAGACCTGTATCTGTGATGGCAAAATGGATGGTGGCTGTAGTAGAGGTAAGAGAACGCAATTCGGCTTGTACTAATACTTCGCCAGTGCTGGTGAACTTGATCGCGTTGCTGATTAAGTTCATGAGAATTTGCCGTAGCCTACCAGTATCTCCTTTGAGGTGGGTGGGGACGTTATGCTCAATCAGTCCGCCAATTTCTAATCCCTTATTATGGGCTGAGGGAGCCAATAATTCCACCACTTCTTCCAGACAAGTGGATAAGTCAAAATCTAGAGTTTCAAGAGCCATCTCTCCAGCCTCAAGTTTAGAAAGATCCAAAATCTCGTTGATTAAACTTAAAAGCGCGTCTCCACTACTACGAATTATTTCAATAAAATCTCGCTGTTCTGAGTCTAAGGGAGTATCTAATACCAAACTGGTCATGCCCAATACAGCGTTCATCGGAGTGCGAATTTCATGACTAATATTTGCCAAAAAGGCACTTTTAGCTTGAGAAGCTAATTCGGCTTGGCGACGGGCAATTTCAAGTTCTTGTCGCTGACGAGTTTCTGCTGCTAATAGTTGGGCTTGGGCTAAGGCAATACCTAGTTGGTCGGCTATTTGTCGCAAAAGATGAGTTTCAAAGCTAGACCAGTGGTGGGAATCATCACACTGATGAACTATGAGCAAACCACATAGTTCTTCTTTGACAAGAATGGGCACAACCAAATTGACTTTGACCCCAAACTGTTGGATTAATTCCAGATGGTTTTGTTCGACTTCTGGCAGATCGAAGCTAGCTAGCCCTAGAATTTGTCCTTGACGGTACTGCTGTAGATAGTACTGCTGTAAATATTCGGCTCGAAAGTAGGGGGCGCTGATGTTTTGCTCTTTGATTGTTGGTAAGCCAGAAACTACTGCTTCAATAACGGTGGGTGCAGATTCATCAGGCAAAACTTGATAGATTAAAACTCGGTCAGTATGGAGAATTCTTTGTACCTCCTCCACAGTGATTTGGAGAATTTGTTCGATTTGCAAAGACTGGCGAATCTTGAGGGTGATTTCGGTAAATAATTGCGATCGCAAGTTTTGCCGTTGTACTTCTTCTTCAGCCTGTTTACGCTGGATAAATTGCCCCACTTGCTCACCGATAGAATTCATCGTTTTGATCAAATCTTGGTCAGGCGCTTGGATTTGACGGTTGAAGCAGGTAATCACACCAAGGATTTTGTGACCACTGCGGATCGGAAAACCAAAAGCTGCGTGTAATTGTACTTCATCGCTGATTTTGAAGCGGAAGAAACTGAGTTCTTTAACGATATCAGCGATCCAAACAGGTTCAGAACTGGCCCAAACCCGGCCAGGTAGTCCAATTCCTGGTGCAAAGGTGGTTTGCCGATTCAGGGCTTCAAACTCTTGCAGATCAAGGGGTGCTTTATGCCACATATCGAGAAAACGCAGCACATTTGCTTGCTCATCCACCATCCAAATTTCACCCAAATCCCATGCCAAACTCTCGCAGATGCCTTGCAAGATTTGGCGAGTAGCAACGCCCGTCGTGGCGGACTCTGCTAAAATGCGAGTTGCAACATATTGTGCAGTTAAATGCTGTTGGGCGCGTTTGCGAGTGGTGATGTCAATGCCAGTGCTAACAATGTATTCCACCGATCCTTCATAGTCTTTTAAGAAGGTATTCGACCAGGCAATCAGTCGGCGGCTGCCATCTTTCATTACCCAATAGTTTTCCTGTTCTAGGAAGCCTCTCCCACTTAGCAATTGCTCAAAAACTGCTTTGGCTGACTCTACCTCTTCAGGAAGTAGGAACAAGTTCCAAAAATACCTACCCCTCACCTCATCGAAGGAGTAACCTGTTGTTTGCTCACAAGCTTGATTGAAGCGAACAATTTTTCCTTGGGAGTCGGCAACTACTACTAAGGCGCTGGCTGTATCCAGGACTGCTGAGATAAAGTTGCGTTCTTGGTTTAAGGCTTCTTCTGTATTTTTGCGCTCAATGACCTCACGATAGATGAAGTAGTAGACTACAGCAAGAACGATAAAACTTAGGCAGATGGCGATCGCAAGTGTCAGAATTGTGTTGCGAGTAGTGGCTTTTTTTCCTTGTAACTGCTGTTGGAGTCGTCCCCTTTCCTCGTTTTCCATCTCATTGATCGCCTTGCGGATATCATCGGTGAGATTTTGCTGATCATTTTTCACTAGTACTTGTAATGCCGCCTCTAATCCCTTGTTTTGGCGCAAGTCAATAGTCTGTTTTAGTTCAGTAAATTTAGTCGTTATTAGAAATTCAAGCGTTGCAATTTGCTTTTGTTGATTCGGTTGATCTGCTGTTAAACTTCTCAGGTTGGCAATTTCTTGCTCGGCGTTAGTAAGTGCTGCTTGATAAGGTTTGAGATAAGTTTGTTTTCCAGTGAGGATGTAACCACTTTGTCCAGTCTCAGCATCTTTTACCTGGTACTGTAGTTTTTCTAGACTCTCAATTTTTTTATAAGTGTTTTTTACTATACTGCGATTATTAGTAGATACTCTTGTATTTTGATAAGAAACTACGCCAATCAGAACTAAAATTGCCGATGCTAAACCAAAGCCTGCTGCAATCTTTTTGAAAAATTGCTTCCTTACCTGCTGCGCCTGTTTGCTTTTCTTGGTTACAAGTACCAAACTTGCTAAATTTCGCCGTAATTCTAGTTGCTTGATGACTTGACGGCCTAAAGTTCGTAATGCCTCCACTTGTTCTGGTGTAAGTTCTCGTGGTACATAGTCAATTACACATAAAGTTCCTAGCGCATATCCTTCCGGATTAGTCAGAGGTACACCAGCATAAAACCGAATCTTTGGGCCAGATGTTACCAGTGGGTTGGTGGCGAACCTTTCGTCATCTGTTGCATCAGGCACAATAAAAACATCAGGCTGTAGAATAGCATGGGCACAGAATGCGAAATCTCGATGTGTTTCTAGGGCTTCCATTCCGACTTTTGACTTGAACCACTGACGGTTTGTATCAATTAAGCTAATTAAAGCAATAGGAGTCTGACAAATATACGAGGCTAAATGGGTGAGGTCATCAAAAGCGGCTTCAGATGGCGTGTCGAGAATCTTATACTGCAAAAGTGTCTCGATTCTCTGTGTTTCGTTATCAGGTAATGGTGCTTTCATCCTTATTCTGGGGATTAGGGACTGGGGATTGGGGCTTGGGGGCTGGAGATTGAGGATTAAGGATTGCGGATTAGGCGGAATTATTAAAAAAGAAGTCTTTATCTTGTTTTGTCCCATTCCTTAGTACCCAGTACCCAGTCCCCAGTCTCTAGCCCCAATCCCCAATCCCTAATTTGTCGACAAACTTACTTTAATTAATGACAACACTTTGGTTAAAAGCGTTAGCGTAATTTCACTGAGTTCGATCTTATTAAAGAATCTGTTGAATGATTAAGTCCCTACTGTATTTTTTGTGGGCTGGTTTTTTTGAAATCGGTGGCGGCTACCTAATCTGGTTGTGGTTGCGCGAAGGTAAGCCTTTATGGTGGGGCATATTAGGTGGAATTGCTTTAGCTTTCTATGGGATTATTGCAACTCTCCAATCGGCAAATTTTGGCAGAGTGTATGCGGCTTACGGTGGCGTGTTTATTGCAATGGCAATGTTCTGGGGTTGGAAGGTAGACGGAGTAACTCCAGACCGCTACGACTTAATCGGAGCATGTTTAGCTTTAGTGGGTGTTCTAATTATCATGTTTGCACCCAGAAATTAAGTAAATTTTCTATATTATTTTTGACCAATAACTTTTATAGTATTCTCTTTTAAACAGATAATAACCTCATCCAAAATTGCAAAGTTTTTTTAGTAACTAAGCTGTAAAAAAAAGCCATCTGGATATATATCTACGCCTTTATACGGGAGATATGAAGAGACATCTTTTGGCAAAATTCTTTGATAATTTACAATACTTCTCAAGGATCACAAGTATCTTGATTTGTAACAGTAGGTAACTAAAAATTTAGAGTTTTGTAGCGCTTCAATAAAATGCTATTCTTCAAAAAAAAGATGCAATCAACAATCAAATGATTGAATACATACATCATTCTTCCCATCTTGGCAACTACAAACAGGATTATATTTTTGCTAACCTTTCAAGAAAATTAAGGTTAAGTAACTTTGAACACAAAAATGTGTAACTAAAAGTAATCAAATGTAGTTAAGTATACAAATTATTGGTGCTTAGGAAGAAAAAGAAGTGTTGAAGAAAGTTGTGATGATTGGGGCTATCACCCTACTGTTTTTAGGAGGGCCGCTGATGGGCAATGCTTTTGCCCAAACACCAGCTGCTGTGCCTGCTGCTGATACTGGAGATACGGCATTTATGCTGATTTCAGCAGCACTAGTGCTGTTAATGACACCAGGATTGGCGTTCTTCTATGGTGGATTTGTGCGATCGCGCAATATCCTAAACACATTGATGATGAGCTTTGTGTTGATGGCGATCGTGGGAGTTACCTGGATTCTGTGGGGTTATAGTCTTTCCTTTGCACCAGGTTTACCATTTATCGGTGGATTGCAATGGTTAGGGTTGAACGGTGTTGGTTTAGAAACTCAAGGCTACTTACCGCATCTGCCTTATGAAGATGCCCTCAAAGCAGCAGACCCTAAATATGCTGATCTCGTCTCCTACGCAGGAACGATACCCCACCAGGCATTCATGATTTATCAAGCCATGTTTGCTATTATCACCCCAGCCCTAATTTCTGGGGCGATCGCAGAGCGGATGAGTTTCCGAGCCTATTCGCTGTTTGTGCTGCTGTGGTCAACCTTTGTTTACGCCCCCCTGGCTCACATGGTCTGGGCGAAAGGTGGATTTTTAGGTTTGGCTGGTGGATTAGGTGCCCTCGACTTTGCAGGTGGCACAGTTGTTCACATTAGTTCTGGCGTTTCTGCTTTGGTCGCAGCGATCGTCCTTGGGCCTCGGAAAACCCATCCTGATCGTCTTAGTCCGCCGCACAATGTTCCTTTCATTTTGCTGGGTGCTGGCTTGCTCTGGTTTGGTTGGTTCGGCTTCAACGCTGGGAGTGCCCTATCTGTTGCTAGTGGAACTTCTGGTAACTTAACAACAAATTTAGCAACAACAGCCTTTGTTGCCACTAATACGGCGGCGGCGGCGGCGGCTTTAATGTGGCTAATCTTGGAGGCTGTTTTACGGGGTAAACCAACTGCCGTGGGAGCAGCTACAGGAGCCGTTGCTGGTTTAGTTGGCATCACTCCCGCAGCCGGATTTGTGACACCGCTATCAGCGATTTTAATTGGTTTCATCACCGCCTTTGTTTGCTTCTATGCGATCAGTTTCAAGCACAAGCTAGAAATTGACGATGCTTTAGATACCTTTCCTGTGCATGGCGTTGGTGGGACAGTGGGGGCAATTTTAACGGCCATCTTTGCCACGACTCAAGTCAACAGCGGAGGTAAAGACGGAGTGTTACGTGGTAATTTTGGTGAATTGGGAGTTGAACTAGTAGCAATTGCCATTGCTTATGTGATCGGAGGTGTTGGTACGTGGGTTATTCTCAAGGTTATCGATGCTACAGTGGGGCTGCGAGTCAAAGAGGAAGCTGAATTGCAAGGTTTAGATATCAACGAACACGGCGAAGAAGGTTACAATTCCGAGTTTGGCGATCGTCCCACTTAGTAAAGAGTGCTAAGTCCTTCAATTTTGGATTTTAGATTTTAGATTTTTCTTTCAATCGAAAATCCAAAATTCAAAATCCAAAATTGGGCTGATTTGCGATCGCTAGCGTTAAAATTTGATTCAAATAATTGGTAAATTTCGCTAGTCGTGTCTACATCTGCAAAAACCTTTCCTATCTGGGCATTTTTCTCGCTGTTAACCAACGGCATCCTAATGTTGGCGGTCATCCTGCTAATTTGGCAACAGCAGAGATTGTCCGCTTTTTTTGGGACAATAACATCCCCAGAGCCAATCAGCCTGAACAACTCACCCGAAATTGCTACACCTGATTTAGGTCGTCGTCACCAACTCTCTTACCAGCAGTGGGTAGACATCCTCATGCAAGAAGCTAAGGTAGCCGCAGACCAACGTCCTTCGCACTTAACGATCCTGGTGGGAGATTCTTTGAGTTTGTGGTTTCCGCCTGAGTTATTACCAGAAGGTAAAAATTGGCTCAATCAAGGAATTTCTGGCGAAACCAGTAATGGGCTTTTGAAAAGATTGGAGATATTTGACCGCACCCAGCCAGAGGTGATTTTTGTGATGATTGGCATTAATGACCTAATTCAGGGGGTGAGCGACAGGGTAATTTTAAATAATCAGCGTCAAATTATCAATTACCTACGAAAGACGCATCCCACAACGCAAATTGTTGTCCAATCGATTTTGCCACATGGGGCAGAAGAAGCAACCTGGAAAGGACGAGAGAAACTTCTGGCTGTTGCCAATAGTCGCATTCGTGAGTTAAATGAGCAATTGCAAAGTATTTGTAACAAAAAAGGTGTCAAATATCTCGATTTATACCCCCTGTTTACCAACAAACAAGGTAATCTCCGCCGCGAATTTACTACTGATGGCTTACATTTAAGTCCTGAAGGCTATATAGTTTGGCGTTCTGCATTGCAGATTTATAGCGAGATCGAATTAAAACCCCAGCGTTAACATCTTTCATCTTTCACTGGAAAAAGGATAAAAGACAAAAAGAAGTAATATCTTTGAATACAACTTTGTATAAATCGCGTCTGGGCGCGAGAAAATAAGAAATAGTGGTTTAAGTAGACAAATCTAATGGATACAAAAGCTTTTAAGCGCAGCCTGCAACATTCCGAAAATTACAATCGCAAAGGGTTTGGTCATCAAGCAGAAGTTGCCACCCAGTTGCAATCTGAGTATCAGAGTAATTTGATTCAAGAAATTCGCGATCGCAATTACACTCTACAACGGGGTGATGTGACAATCCGACTAGCACAAGCTTTTGGCTTTTGCTGGGGTGTAGAACGCGCTGTGGCAATGGCTTACGAAACTCGCCAGCACTTCCCTACAGAACACATCTGGATTACTAACGAGATTATCCACAACCCCTCTGTAAATCAGCGAATGCAGGAGATGGAAGTAGAATTCATCCCCATTGAAGGAAAGAATAAAGACTTTTCTGTTGTTGGAACTGGTGATGTAGTGATATTACCCGCCTTTGGGGCTAGCGTTCAAGAAATGCAGATACTTCACGATAAAGGCTGCAAAATTGTTGATACAACTTGTCCTTGGGTATCTAAAGTTTGGAATACAGTAGAAAAGCACAAAAAAATCGATTATACATCAATAATTCACGGTAAATATAAACACGAAGAAACAGTTGCGACTAGTTCCTTTGCTGGCAAGTATTTAATTGTGTTGAATTTGCAAGAAGCGCAATATGTTGCTGACTATATTATGAATGGTGGGAACCGTGAAGAATTTATGACAAAATTTGCTAAAGCTTGTTCAGCAGGATTTGACCCTGATCAAGATTTAGCAAGAGTTGGTATTGCTAACCAAACTACGATGCTAAAAGACGAAACTGAGCAAATCGGCAAGCTTTTTGAGCGGACTATGTTGCAAAAGTATGGTCCCACCGAGTTAAATCAGCATTTCCAAAGCTTCAATACTATTTGTGATGCAACTCAAGAACGCCAAGATGCCATGTTGGAGTTAGTGGAACAAAATTTAAATTTAATGATAGTAATTGGTGGGTTTAATTCATCGAATACTACTCAATTGCAACAAATTGCTTTTGAGCGGGGAATTCCTTCTTATCATATTGATACTGTTGAACGCCTCAAATCAGGAGATTCCATAGAACATCGGCAATTAAATGGGCAGTTAATAACTACAGAAAATTGGTTGCCAGATGGAGAAATTGTTGTGGGAATTACTTCTGGTGCTTCCACGCCAGATAAGGTAGTAGAAGATGTGATTGAGAAGATTTTTGCAATGAAAGCAACAGCAGCGCTGGTTTAAAAGGGACTGGGGACTGGGGACTGGGTATTGGGAGTGCTGACTGTTGACTGAGAAGTTATTATTTTCCCCATCTCCTCGTCTCCCCATCTCCATTTGCAATTGCCGAGAAAGTTGCAAAATCAGTTAAAGAATGAAGCAGCAATATTCTTATCCAATCAGCGCCTCATACTCATCATGTGAACCAATCCAGATCCAGTAATAATCCTCGCCGTTCTTTAGTGCTAGTGCGCGATATCCACCACTAATCCTGACTGACCACAAATCATTTCCTACTTTTTTTGAAATGCAAAGACGGATGAAATTGATTATTAATCCAAAGACGATACGCCTTTCTAGCTTGCTCTTTAACTTCAGGTGAAAGTGCAGCATAAGAGCGCCAAAAATCAGGGGTTGTTAAGGATTTCATCTAACGGTTTCACCCGATTAGCTTCAATATCTGCTTTTGCACGCTGGATTAACTGATCCAATCGACCCGATTTTGCATCTGCTTCAATTTGCTTGTCCCAAGCATCGTTAAGATATTCTTGGAGCCAGTTTGATAAATCCCGCATTTCACCTTCAGACAGTTGCATAATAGCGGCTTCTATTTCTGGGAGTGAGTTCATCCTGTTATCCTCAATCCAGCACTATAAAATATATCCTACCAAAATTAACGGAATAATTCAGAATTAGAATTAGTGTCAAGTCTTAGTTATGAAGTAATAATTATTAATTTAATCATGAATTAGCATGACAGAGAAATGGCTTTCTATCGTCGGTATTGGAGAAGATGGATTACAGGGGTTAAGCGCGATCGCTCGTTCTCTAGTGGATCAAGCTAAAGTAATTGTAGGAGGCGATCGCCATTTAGCAATGCTCCCTACAGATGACCAACGTGAGAAACTAGTCTGGACATCTCCCATTAGCACTTCAGTTGAGGAAATCAGCAAGCGTCGGGGTGAGTCAATTTGCATACTTGCAAGTGGCGATCCGATGTGTTACGGCATTGGTGTTACCTTGATGCGGCGAATTCCCATATCTGAAATGACGATTATCCCCGCACCTTCAGCCTTCAGCCTCGCCTGTGCCAGGGTGGGATGGTCTTTAACTGAGGTGGAAACCTTGAGTTTGAATGGTCGTCCATCCTCCCTACTCCAGTCTTACATTTACCCAAAAGCGCGGCTGTTGATTTTGAGTGAGGGGAAGGGCACACCCGCCATTGTTGCAGAAATTTTGACAAATCGCGGCTATGGTGGCAGTAAAATCACCCTATTGGAGCGTATGGGCGGCGCTCATGAAAGAATTGTGGAAGGTACGGCTGCATTCTGGAGTGAAACTGAAGTTGCTGCTTTGAATGCGATCGCAGTTGATTGTATTGCTGATGCTGGAGTTATCCCTTTATCAAGATTACCAGGATTACCAGATAATGCCTATCACCACGATGGACAGTTAACGAAGCGTGAAGTTCGGGCAATCACCCTAGCAGGTTTAGCACCGACACCGGGAGAACTATTGTGGGATGTTGGCGCGGGTTGTGGCTCAATTTCTATCGAATGGATGCGGAGTAATGCTCGGTGTCGAGCGATCGCGATCGAACAAAATGCTTCTAGACTACTATATATTGCCGATAATGCCGCGACTCTCGGTACTCCCAATCTGCAAATTATTGAAGGTAAAGCGCCCCAAGCCTTGAAAGACTTGCCTACACCAGATGCCATTTTTATTGGTGGTGGGGTGACAGCAACGGGACTTTTTGATGTTTGCTGGGAAGCACTGCGGCCGGGTGGACGTTTGGTGGCAAATGTAGTGACAGTAGAGGGTGAGCAAACTTTGTTTCAATGGCATGAACGAGTCGGTGGTGATTTAACTCGTATTGCCATTCAACGAGCTGAACCTATTGGTAAATTTTTGGGCTGGCGAGGAATGGCGGGTGTGACGCAATGGGTAGTTGTCAAATAACAAGATGATTCATAAGCTAAGGGAACTTAATTTCAAATTTAAATTTCTATTATTTATGATTGCAACGCTATTACCAGAAGCTGGTATAGTTCACACTTAATGTTCACAATTGAAAAACCTTACTGCCATTACAGCTAGTAAGCGGTTAATTGCTGTATAATTAGGTTTGTGTTCCCTTTTAGACTCGCTCACAGTTTGCAACAATCGCGGCAATTTCTTTATTGAGCGATTTGTGTTGTAATTATCGTCGGCAAAAAGTCACTTATTGGGGATGAAGTAATGGACGAGCATAATCTTAACGACAAAAACAAATTTCTTTACCCTCGTAGTCGCTATTACGGTCAAGTTAAGCCAGAGAATTTAGTATTTAATGCTAACCTTCAAGAATTTACTCAAAAAGTTGGCTACATTACCAGTTTAGAAACATCTGGAAAGCTTGACCCAGAAGACGCTTACAAACAGATTAAAGCACTTTGGAAACAGTTGAAACGTAGTAAAAAAGCATTGTTAATTGGTGAGGAACCACAAGAAAAATCCTGAAGTTGTTTAAGAAACGCGATAATGCGATCGCTATTTATAATTACTCTTAGAAGAGTGCGTTCGCCTGTGTTTCAAGTACCCTGTTTATCTAGTATTAAATTTCTCAACTTTTCTTCATCAAAACTAAGCCCATGACGTTCTAAATATGGGCGTAAATTTATTTTAATGAATAAATCTTTTAGCTCTTGGGCAATTTCTTGGGGTGGATTTCCTGATAAGGCGATCGCAATCAAACGTTCTGCTGCTCGTAATTCACCACAGTCTATTGCAAGAGTTGCAGCACTGCGATGTAATACTGAGCGAGTCGGTTCGGCATCAAGTTGATTGGCAATCAGTGCAGCAGCTTGAGATTCTTTCTCAAAAGCTTGTCGATAGCTAGACTTGACTTGCTTAGAGTCTCCTCTGAGTTTAGCAGTAAAAGCTGCTTCGGCTAAATCCATCGCCTGTTTATGCAACTCCTGAATCTGACTCATTTTTCCACAATAAAAGATAAGGGCTTGCTAAATTCAACAATAATAATGTAAGCGGGAAATTTGCCATCTGAAGGATTAGTTTGCTCTATTTTTTGTTTGACTCTAGCTCTAACCCTGCGATCATCTGCTTTACGTATACCTGAAACTTCCAGCCTTACTTTATTTTGAAACGGAAGTTCACCTACTTCATCTTCGCTACCTAACCAATAATCAAATCCAGTACCTTTGCGCGATCGCTCAATCACTGTAAACTGAGTCAATTGTCTGATGAGCATAAAGGCAATAGCATAGGCTGCTTGTTCTGTGGTGAACTCTTCATCATTCCAGCAGCGAAGCATTTGCTGTGTAACAGGTTGCCAATATAGTCTGAAGGTGGTACGAAAGTCTCCATTAACTGTGAGTTCTACACCCTGTAAATGACCTTGATCCTCCAAACACACCGCACAAGCTTCTGGCTTTTGCTGCTCCAAAAGATGGAGTTATAGCGGGTAGTCCTTCTCCTAATTTAGTTAATACTAACTCTTGGGGTTTGTCCAAGCTAAACAGAGTGAATCTTACCGTGATTAGTTTGATTGTACTTTATTCCAGTTGCAGAAATGCAATAAACTACAATTATTACTTTCCATCCTCCAGTATTAATGTAGACTCAGCAGTATGCCCAAATTCTTCTGGTGCGTATTGCAGATGAACTTGGGCACCAGGCCAAGAAAATGTACCAGGAGTAACAGAACGGACTAAGTAATGCAGACTATAAACCCCTGGTTCCAGGTGGCCGGCGTAGGCGATAATGCGATCGCGGTACACATTCTTAAAACCAAGTTCCCAGCTATCGGCTTTTGCTTGTAATGCAGCTGTGGTAGTTTGAAAACTTGCATCCACCGCCTCAAAACCTGATGGTAACGGATCTTTAATCACCACATGATCCACAGGATGATCGGCAATGATTTCTAAACCAATATCAAACACCTGTCCTGAGGCTAAAGTCAAGGGTTTATCGAAAGCGTAAAGACCTGTTTTTTGTAAAACTTTATCTTTATTTACTTGACCAATTTCTCGTGTTATGCGTAAACCATTAAATCTGCCTGGTTGATTTCCCTGCAAGCGATAATTATAAGCAACCAGATAGTGTAAAGTGCCATTACCTGATTTTTGCAGCGTTAAATCATTACGCCCACGAGGTAATAGATTCATCGGCACAATTAGTTGTAAGCTAGGATTTGTGTAACCTTCAAACCGATTTTCTCCTAACTTATTACCAGCTAATTGTACTGTGGCAACAAAATTAGGTGGTGTGGGTTGCAGTTGACTATATTCTACCAAAGCTGTTAAGGCTTGGGCATTATTATAGTTAGTTTGCCATGTGCCATACCGCCGCAGTGCCAGAAGACTTTGGAATAATTTATCTATAACTTCGGGTTTACTTTGTTTGGCAATAAACAAGCGTAAAGCTTGCGCTTGCGTCGTGGTAGATGAACTCATCCATCCCCAACTGCTGGGTAAACTCACAACTGCTGTGCGACCAGTTTCATATATACTTTGTTGCAGCTTGTTTACTAATTGTTGAGATTCATCTTGCCATTCTGGGAATTGAGATAAATATCGCGCCAGTTTAATTTGAGTTACTACATCAAAATTATTACGCTGTTCATAAATATCTGCAAGAAAAGTATTGCGTTTTTCACCCAATTCTGATAAAGCAATTAAAGCATTAAGTTGCAGTTGCCTTTTACATAGTTGCTGTTTGCAAAACTCGTATTCTCCAGGATTCGCTAAAACTTTTTGCAAATAAGCTTTGAGGCGGGACAGCATTGCAGAATCGACTAAGTTAGGAAACACCTGACTAGCTTTAACCAAAGATTCACCTGCATAAGAAGAAACCCAAGGGTCAGATTTTTCTTGTTTAGGGAAAGCAGCAAAACCACCATCTGCTATTTGGAGTTTTTGTAATTGTTCAATTGCTTGTTTTGCCTGTTGGCTAGGATTAAATTCTGAAAATGTCTGACCATATTTTTGTGTAAGATTTTGCAGATTAGTCGCAATCATTAACTGACTTGCAGCAGGTTCTGTAAACGGCAAATCATCATCTTCTAAAACCTGCTTTGCTGGTGCTTGAATCTCTGGAATTAAGGTACTCGCCAACTGAATATTTAAACCTCCCGCATCAGGGAAGGTATTTTTATCAACATTCAGGGGAATCTTCACCTGTTTTTCAGTTACACCAGTTTCAACAACTTTTTCTGTAATTTCAATTGGCTTAATTTCCAAAGGAACTTCAAAAGCATCTGCGGCTGTACCATTTAGCTGAGTGGTAAAGCGAACTTTCCCAACTCCCACACTATCCGCCACCATTGGAAAACGATAAGCGTGAGTCGCGGATTCAGCTTTGGTTTGCAAAGTAGTCGCTGTGGGGTTTTTCTCAGCAAACTTTACATTACCGCTAAGTTCGCCATTAATTGAGAGATTTCCTGTATTCCCAGTGTTGTTAGTTACAGATAAACCAGCAAGGATGCGATCGCCTGGACGGGCAAATTGTGGCAAGATGGCATTAGTTAGCAGTGGCTTTGTGCTGATAAACGTCGCGTCTCCATTCCCGAAACGCAGATTTCCATCAGTGGCCACAGCCATCACCCGCCATGTAGTTAAGTCATCCGGGAGTTTAAAGGCTATCTGTGCATTACCGTTAGCATCGGTGAGAACAGAACCGTTGTAGTAAGCTAAGGCTTGAAAATCTGTGCGAGTGCGAGTATTGGCTGCACCAGTTGAAAAACCACCGCCATAACCCCAACCTTTGGGTTTAGCTACATCTTGTGGTTGTAATATGACATCTGGACGATTATCGGTAAAGCGGGTAGATATCGGCTGTTCTGCATAAACTGTATCTACTAAGTCTGGGGGACGATAACCAGAAAGTTGTAACACTGCTTCATTTACCACCATGACTGTAAACTGTCCTTTGGTGGGATTTCCTTGATTATCCTTCAGTTCTAGTTGTACCGTTTCCTCCGCACCAGGTTCTAATGATGCTTGTACTGGCTTAACTTGCAGTTTTAAATACTTATCTTCTAAGTTAACTTTAAAAGGTGTAAAACCAATCTTCACCAAATTATCTAAACTTCCCGCTTCGACTTGGTTTATCGGTTTGCCTTGTCTGACTAAGACAGCTTCAATAGCTGCATTTGGTAGCATTTCTGGCGTGACTTTAAACTGAATTTGTGGTGCGCTTCCCTGAGTTTTGGTAATTTGCTGATAAAGGGGTTTGTCTTTAATCACAGCAAAGTACAATTCTGCATCTGGATAGGGAGATTGAATTAGTACAGTAGCGGTTTCACCAGGTTTAAACTCTTTTTTATCTAGCTGAATTTCTAAGACATCTTTTTCTTTAGAACCCCAAAATACTGGATTTCCCCCAGTTGCCCAAATTTGTAAATCTGTGGCACTTGATTCGCCTTTGGCATCACTAAAATTAACTCTAATCCGGTATGAACCAGATTCCGGTGCTGTCAAATTCACCGATTGCGGATTACTAGCAGATGTAATTTCTGCTTGTCCGACTGTTTTATATTCAACTTGATTTTTTGGAGTTCGGCTACCTTCTACCAATTGCGTGACGCTGCTATATTTAATCTGTTGTAATTCTAAGCGTACCCGTTGCCCTGTAATCACTTTTCCTGTAGGGTCAGTAACAATCACTTCAATGGGAAAAGCCTTACCAGCATCAGCGACGAAATTACTTTTTAACCCGATGAGGCGATTACTCGGTAAGGCTGTAAAAGTTTTGAAATTCGCTACAGATAGATTAGAAACATCTGCAACTTGCACATCCACCCGGTAAGTCATCGGATATGGTAAATCATTAGCCACATTCACAGTTTGACTACTTTTACCATTAGCATCTAGCTGGGCATTAGTTTGTAAGACATCACTAGATATAGTAGGGGTTTCCTCTGGCCACAACCATTGTCTACCAAAAGTAAATTCCTCCCAACCTTTAGGGAGAAAGTTAGCCTGTTGGCGAGTGATAAAGTATTTTGCTTCGCCACCTTCTACAGGCGCACCAAACAAATAATTGCTTGTGGCATTAATATCAACTTTCTCATCAATGAGAGCAAATTCTTTATCTAAATTGAGTTCGACTTTAAAATTGGGTGGCTTAAACTCAGCTACCCGAAATTCTCCAGAAATTTCTTGCCCATTCTTACCCTTAGCCTGGATTGTATAGTAGCCTAAGCGCTGAGTAGCCTTGATGGGGAGTTCTAGAGAAAATGTACCAAATTCATTTGTAGTTTGCGTACCTAAATTAGCCTTTTGCCCATCAGGATTAACCAAAGTTAATTGGTAAGCAGCATTTTTATCTTGCTGGATTGCACCATTTTGCAAGAAGTCAGCAAAACCAGTCAACCAAGCTTTTTCTCCTGGTTGATACAACTGTCTATCCGAAAAAATTACCCCGCGTGATTCAGGTTTCCCAACTTGCCAGCCTGCATCAATACCATATCCATAAACGCCGCTATATTCTTCAACTCTGGCGAATGCCCAATCTTGATTTTCACGGGTAATTACTAATAATTGTGGTGATTTACTATAACTTTCATTTCCCGAATAACATTGCTGCAATCCTTTACGAGTAATTGCCAAAGTTCCATTTTCATCAGTTTTACCCGTTGCACAAGGTACAGGTTCAGGGCGAGATTTAGCCTGTAATTTTGATTGATAAATTTCCACAGCAGCCGCTTGAACTGGCGAACCATCTGTAAGATGATTGACGCGAATTAAGCCTGACTCAGGAAACCACTGAGTAAATACGCCCAAATTCGTCAATTCAACCATGCCATAAGTCGTAGGTTCACGCCACAGTTCCTTACCATTCTCCTGATATTTATTAGTACGGGCTTGCACTCCATAAGCTAGCATTCCCGTAGCTGCACTTATTTTTTCCCGCAGAGGAACAGCAATATCAACTGATTGATTTTTTTTACCTGATACCTTAAAGCTTTGCCAATCAGAAGGTTGTGGTAATAAATCATTACTATTATTAAAATAAACTAAATCTGTCGGTTTAACTACTTGATAAGCTGCTTTGTACTTAGATTCTGGCAGATTTCCCGTACTAATATTTAGCTGTAAATCTTTACCTGTGGGGAAAATATTCAAATCTGATGGTACCCAAATATCCCCAGCTAAATCTCCAGTATCATATTTTAGTGTGACAGGTTTACCCAAAGTCTGCTCAAACTTATCTTTGAGGTTTCCGCCGATAGTAATTGTATAAGTCTTGGCAGGTTCTAGCGCATAAGGATTAATACCGACAACTTTATCTTCATCGTTTATTTGGATGATTCTCGAAATTTCTTTTGGCGCTGGATTAATAGTAATATTTTCTTTAGCTGAATCTGGCAATAAGATGTTATTAAATTCTAGCTGTGGACTGCCTTTAATAAATCTTCCAAAAGTTCCACCTGCATCTGGCTGTCCGTAAAAGTTAATTTTTTGAAATGCTAAAGGCGAATAAGTTGCTAGCTTAGTGGCAAATTCTTTCTCTGTAGGTAGATTACCATAAGCAGGGCGGATTCCGGGAGAAAATACTAGGCGATAAGGGGTTGCTTTTTCGAGATTTTGCTGGGGGACGAGGTTATAAATCCAATTGCGTGCTGAAGGGTCAAATTTTTCTAAAGGTTCTTCACTTTTTAATGGTTTTTCTTCTTTATTTAATTCGACTTTAAAGCCTACACCCTTGTTTTTTCCTTCTGGAGTTAACTGTAAATGTTCTTGTACAGAAGCTAAATCCAATTCAACATTTGAAGTAAACTGTAATTTCTGTTGTAAATCAATTGGTTCAATATCAGCTTTCTCAATGGGATTAACACCGGGTAAATTAGTCAGTTTGATAGATTCGGTATTGAATGTCCAAGGTAAATCTTTGTCTAAGCGATGATTTTTTAAATCGGCTAAACCTGTTTTGAGGGTAACTTGAAATCTTGTCGCTATTGGCAATGCTTTCTCGGCTTGAAAACCCACCATGCGTGGTGTCAAAAAGCGAAATTGACCAGGTAAAGGCGGCCAAAGTGCAAATTTTTCTAATATTTTCTGCTGTTCTGGACTGTCTAGGCTTTCAACTGGAATTAAAGCTTCTTTAAAACGGATGCGGATTTGGTTAAGAGATTTTGCATCCCCAATGGGACTAATTTGTTCAATCCAGTCTGGTAGTTTAGGCGGGGTGAGTGCTGATACTGTTGGGAGTTGTTCTTTACCTGAGTTGATACCAAAAAAATTACACCCTGCCATCCCTAGCATAAATGTAAAGAGAAGAAGATACTGTATTTTTCTCTTCTGGCTTGAAGAATGACTAATTTTTTTTAATAAACCGCCAAGAACGCCAAGAACGCGATAGGTAATCTTATGATGGAAACGCAGTAAAAATCTGATTATCATCTTTCTAGTAATTAAAAATAAAAAATTCACAAGTTATAGCAAACAAAAATTTGCATTCTTTCATAGAGTGGGTAATGCCAAGACTAATAAAGGACGCAATATGTCTAGTTATTTATACTCAAGCTGTGGATGTAACGTATGTTTATTTACATAGATAACCAATCAAGTGTTATTGTTCCAAAAATCACTACAATTCTTAACTATGAAGAAGTATTTAAGTTCTGCAAATATTAATTTATATCTGCTAAGTTAGGAAAAATTAATTATTAAGTATTTGACATACTTACTGATGTAGATGTAATAATCTCCGCGTCAAAATTAAGATAAGTTTTCTTGGGCAGGGATTCCCTGATGAAACTGATATCACGATCGCTACTCAAAATTAAGCGCACTAGTAAGGTTATCCTAGCTGTGCTGGTAATCTGTCTGGTGGTACGTCTACTACCTTATTTTGCGCCCATTCGTGCCGCAGGCATTGCTCAAAATCAGTTGGCAATGCAATTTAGCGATCGCAATGGTTTACCATTAGGAACACTACTCACCCGTGACCAAGAACATACATCAGTAGTACCACTAAATCAGGTTTCTCCCCAGTTTACCCATGCTATTTTAGCCGCCGAAGATGGCAGCTTTTATCATCACGGGGCGTTGGATATGAAAGCTATTATCCGCGCCAGCAAAGAAGCCATTCACGCCAAACGAATTGTTTCCGGTGCTTCTACAATTACTATGCAGTTAGCGCGGATGTTAGATCCAGTGCCACGCAGTTTCTCTGGTAAACTGAGTGAGATTTGGCTATCTTGGCGGTTAGTAGCAGGGATGAATAAAGATGAAATTCTCTCTGCATATATCAATCGCCTGCCAATGGGAGGCAATATATATGGTGTGGAAGCAGCAGCGCAGACTTATTTTTCCATCCCAGCTAGTGAGTTGAATCTTGCCCAAGCTAGTTTGTTGGCTGCTATTCCTAATAATCCTACATACTTTAACCCTTACCAGCATTGGGAACGGCTGAAGCAGCGACAAAAATATGTCCTTAATCGGATGGTACAGGAAAAGTATATTAGTGGTGCGATGCCTACGGCGGCAAGCTACGCAGCCCGAACACATACCGAAAAAGTTGTGTTTCAATCTCGCCCACCAGGAATTATCGCCGCACCACACTTTTTATTTTGGTTAGCCAATCAAATCCCCCCTAGCAAGCCTTACAAAGCGGAGAATCAAGCCCCCCTTTTTAAGGGGGGTTGGGGGGATCAATCCGTTATTCGCACGACTATAAATCGCCCCTTGCAGCAGTTTGTCGAAGCACAGGTACAGCAGGTAATTTCTTCCCTCGCCGCTAACAATGTGCATGATGCAGCTGCATTGGTGATTGACAATCACACTGGTGAAGTTTTGGCTTATGTTGGTTCACCTGATTATTTTAATGAAGTCAAACTGGGACGCAATGATGGAGTGCAAGCTCTACGTCAACCAGGTTCTACGCTCAAGCCTTTTGTGTATGAATTAGCTTTAGAAAAAGGTTTAATTCGCCCAAATACCATTTTGGCAGATGTACCTGCCCATTATGCAATTCCCGGCGCGAAACTTTACAGCCCCACAGATTACACCGAACGCTTTCTTGGCCCTGTGCGGGTGCGAATCGCTTTAGCAAATTCCCTAAATGTCCCCGCAGTGAGGGTTTTAGAAAAAGTAGGCGTGGTAACATTCTTAGAACTTCTGCATCAACTGGGCTTTGAACACCTTAATCAAACCCCAGAATATTACGGTTTAGGGTTAACTCTCGGTAGTGGCGAAGTCAGTCTATGGGAATTAGCTAGAGCTTACGTTACTATGGCACGACTCGGAGAAGCTACGCCGCTAATAAGCACATTTTCAGATTCCCCAATTCAAAATCCAAGTTGCGCTGAAAGCGCACCAAAAGTGCGACCTAAAATCCAAAATTCGACGACAATATGGCAATTAATTACCAACATACTTAGTGATAACCATGCCCGTGCAACAGCATTTGGTGTAGACTCAGTGTTAAATTTACCTTTCCCCGTTGCTGTTAAAACTGGCACTTCTTCCAATTTTCGGGATACTTGGACAGTTGGCTTCACCACAGATTACACCGTCGCTACTTGGGTAGGCAATTTCAACGGCGAACCGATGCGTCAGGTTTCAGGTGTTACCGGGGCTGCACCCTTGTGGAATCGAATTATGTTACACCTGCACGAATATCAAGAACCAGCAGGTTTTCCGCCTCCAAAAGGTTTAGTGCAATTACCTGTTTGTGCAATTTCGGGGTTACGACCAACACCAGATTGTACCTCAGTGGTGCAGGAATATTTCTATCCAGAAGATAAAATTGCCTACGAAGGTGACAATCAATTCAATTTATCACCAGAGTATGATGAGTGGTTGGCAAAACAACAGCAATCGAGTCTTGTTTCTACCAATTTGAGAATTTTATCTCCGCATCATGGCGATTTATTTTTACTGTATCCAGGTGAAGAAGCGAAGCAAAAACTCGAATTTAAGCTAGCGGGAAATAAATCTGCGTCTGTTGAATGGTGGCTAAATGGGGAAAAACTAGATACAAACTCAGCTAATTCTTTATTTTGGAATTTGCGTGCTGGTAAGTGGACTTTGGAAGCAAGAAGCGGAGAGATGACCGACAAGGTAAGTTTTCAGGTCGAATTAGCTAGTATTAAACCTACGCGTCGAGGATTTTCTATTAGTAATTCTCAGGTAAAGGGGAATCGTCCATAATTAAATATAGAGGACATTGATTAAAAAAGGCAGGAATTACCTGCCTAGTTCCGTTAAACATTTTGATGAGTAAACTATTGCAGATCATATTGACAAAGGCATTACAAAATTATGTCAAAGGTATGACCACAGATAATAAGCTTGAACAAGAGCAAGAGAGCAGGGGTAGATAGAAAAGAATGCTACACAGTCGATATATTTGCTTACCGTGTCTGCTTGATAGGAATCTCAATCAAAAACTCTGTACCCTTACCGGGTGAAGAAATACACTTGATTTTTCCCTTGTGCTTATCTACGATAATCTGGTAACTAATAGATAATCCTAAACCAGTGCCTTTACCTATAGGTTTAGTAGTAAAGAAAGGATCAAACAATTTAGTCTTAACTTCCTCTGGTATTCCTGGTCCATTGTCTTTAATACTAATAATCACGCACTCTTCATTCTTAACTTGAGTATGGACAATAATAGAGCTAAGGTGTTTTTTAGCCTCTCCTTTTAAACTTAAACACTCTTCTTCCCATTCATATAAAGCATCAATAGCGTTACTTAAAATATTCATAAATACCTGATTCAGTCTTCCTGCATAACATTCAACAAGAGGCAAATCACCATAATCTTTGATTATTGCAATCTCTTGGTGTTTATGCTTTCCTTTGATACGATATTGTAAAATTAATAGAGTGCTATCAATTCCTTGATGAATATCAACAGGTTTCATTTCTGCTTCGTCAAGACGCGAGAAGTTTCGCAAAGTTAGCACAATCTCACGAATGCGGTCAGTACCAACTGCCATTGAGGATAATACTTTCGGTAGATCATCAATAATAAACTCTAAATCTATCTCATCAATCAGACTACTTAGTTGTGGGTTATAATTAAATTTTTGTTGCTGATACAGGTTAATTAAACTTAGTAAATCCTGACTATATTCTCTAACATGCATCAGGTTACCATAAATGAAATTAACTGGATTATTAATCTCATGAGCAACACCAGCAACTAACTGACCTAATGAAGACATTTTTTCAGTCTGAATAAGTTGTACTTGGGCGTGTTGCAATTCTTGCAGTGTCTGTTTTAATTGATTATTTTTGTGTTTTAGTTTTGCCGTTCTTTCTGCAACTTGCATTTCTAACCTATAATTCGTTTCTTCTAAGGCGGCTTGAGCAATTTTTTTAGCTTTTAAGTATTGCTGTAATAAGTGCAATACTAAAAGCCATGCTGGAATCAGCATTGCTAAACTTATAATAGATTCTAAAATTGCCCAAAACATTCTTTTGTAATAATCATCAACTCTTTGCTGTAACTGAAGTGAGATATTACGCTTTGTTTTAGCAACACCATCAGCATAAATTTGTTTTTGACTTTCATAATCACGGTTAGAAAGTAATATTTGTGCTATCTCTTTTTGATTTTTTTTAACCAATTCAAAAGATTGATATTCAATTTCTACTAAGCGTTGATTAGCAGCATCAATTTTTTTAGCATCCTCATTTTCATATACTTTAGGAGCCAATTTAATAGATTCTTTAATAGCAAGATCAAGTTTAGGTTCAAATTCGCGATACCGTTCTTCCCAAATAAGTTTTCCTGTTGCAGCATTCATGCGTGCTGACATCGTTAAGACTTCATCAAGATAAGTAATTTCATCACTCAGCATTTGGAGTTTGAATTCATATTTAGTAATACTATTAAAGTTATGATATGCTTGCCAATTGAGGCAAATTTTAGGAATAAACAAGATTAATGTTAGCAGTAACGTTATAGTTACTATTTGAGAGGGAACGAATCTCAGTTTGTTAGAAATATAAAGGTGCATTTTGATAATTTTTTTATATATATGGTCATTGATAATAAAATTTAATGCTCTCCTATAAGTTTTATATCATCAGGATTAATCCCGAAAATATTTCTCAAATTTCCTATAGACTTTTTTTAAATTAATTTGAGCTATGTCTAGTTGAAAATTTTCACCTAAATCAAAAGCCATATTCTTAACTTGTAACCAAATAACTAACTTATTAGTATTTGTTTTTACTCTGATTTGTCTATATTTACCCAGAAAATTATTTTTATTTTTATAATTAAGTATAATAAAATCTATTTTATATGAAGTTACAGTATTATTACTTAATTTAGAGTAATGGCAAAGGCATCTAAATGAGGAATCATCGACTGATAAGGGACTTCCAGAAAATAAATTAACCAATTTACTCAGATAATATTTTTCTTTCTCCCCCTCAGGGCAAACGCATCTAAAGTATAAGAATCCTTTAATAGCAAGGGTTTCAACGTTTTTAAATTTAGCCTATTTTTTCGTCAAGATCCTTATCCAGCAGGGGTTTCAGAAATGCCGTGCGTTCGCCCTGTTCTCCCCCTGCCCCCCTGCCTACACCACGATAGGATATTGTTTTAGTTGGAAGTCCCTAAAGTGTCATTGCGATCGCTCATGCAAAACTCCATAACCGCCTACTTCTGCCACACTGTACTTCCGATCACAGACTCTCGTAGGTGAGTTCCGTATTTGCCCAGTTGGTTTCTGCCAAAAATTCCCTAAATGTGGTTAGAATTCCAGGAAACTCCTCTTCTCGTAAACGCTGGACATCGGCTTGATAACCTTGCTTGCGATACCACTGAATCAAATCGAACAATTCCTTTTGCAGCAAGAGTAAGAAAATCCAGGCGGGTGTCTCTTTGTAGACAACTTTCATCCCCTGTGCTTGGGAGAATGCCTCTGCCATCTCAAGAGGAGTCAGCACATCGCCAGCTAGCTCAATTTCTTGACCAATATACTTAGTGGGATGTTTAATTACGTAAGCAGCAACGCGGCCCATGTCCTTCGTTGTAATTAGATGAAGGGGCTTGTTTGGTTGAATGGAAAATGGGAAACTACCTTTGAGGATGGAAGGTCGCGTGTACTTCTTCCAAAACTCCTCCATAAATAAGCAAGCTCGCAACATGGTAGTTGGTAAGCCAGCTTCTTTGAGAATTTTCTCTACTTGATACTTTTGCTCTATGCGGGGGATTCCTGAATTCCTATCCGCCCCACCTGCGGAATTGTAGACAAAGTGCTTAATGTCAGCCTGTTTAGCTACTTGTGCAACTCGCCTTGCTCTCTCCACCTCTAGCGGGTCAATTTTAGCAGAGTCCGCAGAAGTAGCGTGGCAGTAAACAGCCGAAATTCCTGTAAAAGCTTCTATGAGGGAAATTTCATCGTCTAGGTTGGCTTTTACCAGTTCAACTCCGGCATCGTTGAGTTTTGCAAGAGTTGGACGATTAAGGTCAATTTCTCTAGTGATAACTCGCAGGTTGGTAACTTCCTGTTCAAGAAATCCCTTAACGACATTTCCACCTGTGCCGCCAGTAACTCCGATGAGTAAAACTTTATCAGTATTTGACTCTGTGCGATCGGGGAAATTTGACATTCTCTCTTCTACCTGGAGTTATTTATTTAAATTAAGTTTATCCAAAGACAATAAAAGCAAACAATAATTGAAGAATAATTCAAAATTCAGAAGTCAGAATACATCCGTCTGGACAGAAGCTAGATGCTTGTGTTTTGTTTTGTTTTGACATTATGCTTTGTCTGTATTGATTATCTAAAAAGGGTATATATAAACAGTGCTTGAGCAGCAACCTAATATAGACAGTACATCCTTATTTGAACAGTTGTGGGGTTTGACAAACGAACTCCGTCAGAAAATAGACGCTCGTTTTGAATTACATCCAGACCCTTCTGTAAAAAATTTACAGCAATACAGCAGTCTTGATGGCAATATGAAGGGTTCGCTCACCGCTTTTTCCGGGAAAGAAATTGATTGGCTAGTGCATTCGTGGCTAGGAAACCCTGAAAAATCAAACTTTAGTACTATGCGTCTCACCACTTGGTTGAAGTCGCATATTCAGGTCCCTCATTTGGCGTTTGAGTTTGGCACACTTCCAAATGGAAATATTTTATTTTATATAGATTACATTGCCCGAACTGAGCTTTTAACCGATTTAGCATATCTTGATCGCTATTATGAGCCAGTTAATCAAACATTCTTAAAGTTACAGGAAGATTCGCGTCTCAAGGTATTTACCAGCAAAAGTGTATATATTCGTCTATTTCAATCGCCTGTTAGTCTTTGCTACACTGGCGCACCTATTTTTGAAACCCTCGAACTGACACGCACAGTTGCACACGAAACACTCGATCGCTGGCTAAGTTGGGTAGATGCAGCTGAACCTGTGCCAGAAGATGCACGCACCGCTTTAGCATCTCGTGATTTGGCGCTGCGCCGTACCAGTGCTGAACGTGATCCAGGTAATAAATTTGCCGCACAGATGTTTGGATCTGAATTGACAGATCAACTTGTGCGATCGCTCTGGGGTGGCGATCGAATTAGTCATTAGTCATTTGTCATTGGTCATTTGTCCTTATTCCCATCCCCTATGTCCACTAATTTAGAATCATTCCGCGCTTTAGCGTTGCAAGTTACCTGTCATGCAGTCAACCAAACAACCGATGGTCAACAAGCGCGATTGCTCATGCAAAACTCCATCAACCGTCTAGCACAACAAATTGCTGCCAGTGTTGCTTTTATCGGCTTCGATTGTCGTTTAATTGTACTGCCAGAATATTTCCTGACTGGTTTCCCGATGGGCGATACTTTAGCAGGGTGGGCAGAAAAAGCTTGTATAGAAATGGCTGGTGCTGAGTATGAGGCACTTGGTAAAATTGCCCAAAAGCATAAAATCTTTTTAGCTGGTAACGCCTACGAAGTTGACCCCAACTTTCCCGAATTGTACTTCCAAACTTGCTTTATTCTTGACCCTTCTGGCTCAATCGTCTTGCGATATCGGCGGCTAAATTCCTTATTTGCTCCCACACCTCATGATGTTTGGGATAAATATCTTGACTGCTATGGTTTAGAGGGAGTTTTCCCCGTTGCCAAAACAGCGATCGGTAATTTGGCAGCTTTAGCATCAGAAGAAATTTTGTATCCAGAAGTGGCGCGGTGTCTAGCGATGCGAGGAGCGGAGATTTTTGTCCATTCCACTTCGGAAGTATACAACAAAAACCTCACACCTAAAGACGCAGCAAAAATCACTCGTGCCGTCGAAAATATGGCTTATGTAGTTTCAGCTAATACCGCAGGCATCGCTAATATTGCTATCCCTATTGCTTCGGCTGATGGTGGTTCTAAAATCATTGACCATCGCGGAATCGTTTTAGCAGAGACAGGTGCAGGTGAGAGCATGGCAGCATTTGCAGAGATTGATTTAGGAGCATTACGCCGCGATCGCCGCCGGCCAGGGTTAAATAATTTACTTTCCCGCCAACGCTTTGAACTATACGCCGAAAGTTATCGCCAATCACACTTTTACCCAGCGAATACTATGCTGGAGGGAGAAGTAGACCGCAAACACTTCCTCCAAACGCAGCAAGCCACTATTGAACGGTTAGCAAAACTGGGGATAATTTGAATGAGGAGTGGGGGGAAGCAAGGGAAGAATAACTATTAATTATTGACCAATGACAAATGACCAATGACAAATGACAAAAGCAATAGAAGTCCGCAATCCTCGAACTGGCAAATTTGACTACGTAATTATCCCGCCGCCCCCAAGGCTGCTGGCACAGCAATGTAAGCGTACCCGCAGAGCGCAAATTCGTTGGCAGCAATTGGGTTTAGAGGGGAGAATTGAAGCCTTACAGCAGTGGAAAAAAGCGATATTATCAGGGCGCGATCGCTTGACGGAGGCTTTGGTAAATGATACAGGAAGATTATCCACCTCAGTATTAGAAATAGACTCCTTCCTCTCTAGCATCGATCGCTGGTGTAAGTTAGCGCCGGAATTGCTACAAGACTCTGCCAAAAACACAGCAATTCCATTTATCGCTTTGCAACAAACATCCGTTCCTTATCCCCTAGTTGGGGTAATTAGCCCGTGGAATTTTCCACTGTTACTGTCAACCATTGATACTATTCCGGCATTACTGGCGGGTTGTGCTGTTATTGTTAAACCCAGTGAAATTGCTCCCCGCTTCGTAGCACCACTGAAAACAGCAATCAGCGCCGTTCCTGAATTGCGCGACGTATTAACTTTTGTTGAAGGCGCAGGCGAAACTGGATCTGCTTTGATTGAAAATGTAGATTTGGTGTGCTTTACAGGCAGTGTAGCAACAGGGCGAAAAGTAGCAGAAGCGGCTGCCAAACGGTTTATTCCGGCTTTTTTGGAATTAGGCGGAAAAGACCCTGCGATCGTTTTAGAATCAGCCAATTTAGAATTAGCAACCTCAGCAATATTGTGGGGTTCCGTCGTCAACACCGGACAGTCGTGCTTATCAATTGAGCGAATTTATGTTGCTGAATCGATATTTGAAAAGTTTTACCATCAATTAGTAGCCAAAGCTTATCGCCTTCAACTAGCCTACCCCACAGTAGAAAGTGGAGAAATTGGCCCCATCATCGCCGAAAAACAAGCAGCAATTATTAGCGACCATCTCCTAGATGCAGTGGAAAAGGGAGCAGTAATTCACTGCGGCGGTGTAGTTGAAGACTTAGGTGGAGGTTGGTGGTGTCGTCCCACAGTGCTTACCCAGGTTAATCATTCCATGAAAGTGATGACGGAAGAGACTTTTGGCCCCATAATGCCAATAATGCCTTTTTCCACAGTAGAGGAAGCAGTATCTTTAGCGAATGACTCAATTTATGGATTGAGTGCTGCTGTCTTTGCCTCAGAAGCCGAAGCCTTAGAAATTGCCCAGCAGATAGATGCGGGTGGTATTAGTATCAACGATGCTGCCCTCACCGCTATCATGCATGAAGGAGAGAAAAACGCCTTCAAATTTTCCGGTTTGGGAGGGTCACGCATGGGTGCAGCAGCGCTGAAACGGTTCATGCGAAAAAAAGCTATTTTGATTAAAACTAACGATACTAATGACCCTTGGTGGTTTGGGAATGGGGAGTGACCAATGCCATCATCACTATGCAACTCATTATCGTAACCAATGGCGTAGCTTGCCGCCGTACTCCTTTGGAGAAGCAAGCTACGCAAAGCGTCTTCAAAAGTTGGCATCGCATTCTCATTCTGTTCAAAATATTTGTTTTACCAGGGGCGATCGCAGGCGGCGGGACTGACGAAAGATATTGGTGTGGATACAGAAGAACATTACAAGCCGACGATAAAGGCGTAGGCGTAGCCCGCCGCAGGCATCGCTTGGAAGAAAAACGGAATTCGTTATGCTTCGCGTCAAGTTATGCCAGCGATGATTAAAGCCGTCTTTGGCAACCTTCGTCACTCCCCACTCATAATATGGGAACATAATTAAGTTGTAGCTGACTACCTGCACAGAGATTTAAAATGGATACCATTGCAATCCCTGTTCTGAATCGCCCAGTAAATGCCACGGTAGAGATTCATGTTTCTAAAAGTATTACCAATCGGGCATTACTCGTCGCGGACTTAGCGGCAAGTGACTCGATTTTAGAAAATGCCTTATTTAGTGAAAACTGGCATTTGCTGTCACTGGCTTAAAGGTTCCAGGCATTGTAATCAAAGACCGTGGTTGTACAGCGAAAACTTTTCCCGATTACTTTACTTGCTTTTTCCAAATGCTAGAACAATAAAAGGTCAATTGCAATGTCAAATATTCGAGAAGGAATGCCCGTACTTGCCCGTCATGAAGGAGATTGGGTAGGGACTTATACATTAGTTGATACAACAGGAAAAATCCTTGACAGTCATGAGTCTCACTTAAGCTGTCAATTTCCAGAAAATGGCCCTCATCCCTACTACCAAATTAATCGGTATAAATGGTCTGATGGTAAACAAGAAGAGCATGAATTTCCAGGAAGCTATAAAGATAATAAGCTGTGGTTTGACACCGATCGCATTCAAGGTAAAGCCTGGGAAGCCGATGATTCAATTGTGATTTTGTGGTTTAGTTATAAAACAAACCCAGAAATGAGCTTATACGAAATGATCTATATTAGTCCTGACAATAACAATCGTGCCCGCACTTGGCATTGGTTTAAGAACAACAAAATTTTTCAACGCACCTTAATTCAAGAAGAACGGGTAAGATAGTAATTTCTTCGCTCAGAGATAATCCTCCAGTCCGCGCAGGCGGACTACCCTGCGGGTGACGCTCCTTCTCTGCGAGACGCTACGCGAACGTCGCTACCGCTGCGCTAACAGTGCAAGCGTTCTCGTAAGAGTAGCCGCAAAGGGTCTATGTTTGTGTAGCGACGATTTCCAGTCCTTAGGCTTTTATCTCAAATTTCAATTTAGTAAGGTAGACGCATGGCAAAAGGTGACAAAATAAACTTTTCTACTCCTAGTGGTTTCCCAGAATTTCTTCCTAGTGAAAAGCGTCTAGAATTATATTTGTTAGATATCATCCGTAGAGTTTTTGAAAGCTATGGATTTACGCCCATCGAAACACCTGCTGTAGAACGTTTAGAAGTGCTGCAAGCTAAAGGAAATCAAGGCGACAATATCATTTATGGTATTGACCCCATTCTGCCACCAAATCGACAAGCTGAGAGAGATAAATCTGGTGAAACTGGTTCAGAAGCAAGAGCTTTAAAGTTTGACCAAACAGTTCCATTAGCAGCCTATATTGCCCGTCACCTGAATGAGTTAACCTTTCCCTTTGCCCGCTACCAAATGGATGTAGTTTTTCGGGGAGAACGAGCAAAAGATGGGCGTTTTCGTCAGTTCCGCCAGTGTGATATTGATGTAGTTGCTCGTCGTGAACTCAGCTTGCTCTATGATGCTCAGATGCCTGCAATTATCACTGAGATATTTGAAGCAATAAATATTGGTGATTTTTTGATTCGCATTAATAACCGTAAAGTTCTCACAGGGTTTTTTAAGTCAGTAGGAATTACCGAAGATAAAATTAAATCGTGTATTAGTATTGTTGATAACTTAGAAAAAATTGGTGAAAGTAAAGTAAAACAAGAGTTAGAAAAAGAGAGAGTTTCAGGAGAACAAACCCAAAAAATTATTGATTTTATTAAAATAGATGGTTCCGTTGATCAAGTATTAGATAAGCTTAAGCATCTCGCAGAAAATCTGTCAGAAACCGAGCAATTAAACCTGGGAGTTAGCGAATTAGAAACGGTAATTGCAGGTGTGCGTAATCTCGGAGTTGCCGAAAATCGTTTCTGTATTGATTTATCAATTGCCCGTGGTCTTGATTACTATACTGGTACAGTTTACGAGACAACTTTATTAGGACATGAAGCTTTAGGCAGTATCTGTTCTGGCGGTAGATATGAAGAATTAGTCGGGGTATTTTTGGGTGAAAAAATGCCTGGTGTAGGTATTTCTATAGGATTAACTCGCTTAATTAGTCGCTTGTTAAAAGCTGGTATTCTTAGTACCTTAGCTACTACACCAGCCCAGGTGATGGTAGTAAATATGCAAGAAGATTTAATGCCAACTTATTTAAAAGTTTCGCAACATCTGCGTCAGGCTGGAATTAATGTGATCACTAACTTTGATAAGCGTCCCTTGGGTAAACAATTTCAGCTAGCTGACAAACAAGGAATTCAATTTTGTGTAATTATCGGTTCTGAAGAAGCAGCAGCACAAAAGTCATCGCTGAAAGATTTGAAAACAGGTGAGCAAGTAGAAGTGCTACTAGTAGATTTGGCTGAAGAAGTTAAAAGAAGACTTGGCTAATATACTTTTAATATCTCTTTTTCTCTCTGCTCCCTCTGCGTCTGGAGCGGTTCAAAGTTTTTTATTTAACCACAGAGGCATAGAGAACACAGAGTCAAGAAGTTAAAGAGGGGTTTCTTGAGGATTAATATTTGATTAACTGACAAATCTTTTTTGTTGCAGCTTAACAAAGCTGTTCAGTCAATCAGGGGCTAACATAGATTTTATTTAGGTAACTTGGGTTGGGTTGCACCTTAATTAAGCAAAAATATATGACAATTCTCAACGCTCGTAATTTAACCTTAGAAGAAGTTCATCGTCTGTTTGGCTTTCAAAAACATTACAGTGACTCATTTTCTAACTACTTATCTCTGGAACCTCTCACGGAAGCAGAACAGCAGGAACTTCTACAAATTAGAAATGACTTTGATAGATATCTTACAGCAGGTAAAGTTTCTGAAGGTCAGGTAAAGTTTCTTGCAGTTGCTCCTTTATTAAGATTAGCTGGTTTTTATCGCTATCCTATTGAGATTGTTTTGGAGGAGAATATTGCTGATATTGAAGTTGAAGATGAAGATATCAAAATTAAAGGAAGATTTGATATTTTAGCTATTAGTAAAGCTAAACATACAAAACCTCAAACATATTTTTGGGTACTATTAATTGAATCTAAAAATAGTCAGATTGATATATCAACTGGTTTACCTCAGCTACTCACATACTCTTATAAAAATTTAGATAATCAAAAATCAGTTTTGGGATTAACGACTAATGGTAGAGGTTATCAGTTTGTCTACCTTGAACAAGGAAATCCTCCTATTTATTATCTGTTACCAGAATTAAATTTAATGGAAAGAGAGCGTTCAAGTCAGTTGCTACAAGTTTTAAAAGCAATTTGTCAGCTTTAAAAGTAATTTAACTCTAGCCACCTTGCAAAAATGCTGCTCATCGATGGCAATACCCGCCGCCTTCATCCACTGGGAAGTCCCTTCATCACCACCGTTGCCCAAAGAAATGATTGTATTGCCCATCTCTTCTTTTGAGCCGCCAGCCGCAAACAGAGGCTAAAAATGCTTTTAAAATCCTCAAAGTAAGAAACTTTAGAATTTAGGTTTTTACTTGGGTTGCCACAATGCAGTGATATCAAGGTTTCCAGCAGCAGATACGGCATTCTAACCTACGTCGGTACGGTTTACACCCCTTTGGTTTTTGTAAAGCTATCGTAACATTTGTTTATATAAAGCAATATTTGCTTATATAAGCAAACCCACACAAAAGACTAATAAAAGCGATGAATCAACCCATTAAATTATCTTTAGAACAAGAATTTAGCCTTAGAACTTTTTCTGACCAAGTGCAGCAGATGTCCCGTGAACAAGCTCAAGAATTTTTGCTGATGTTCTATAAGCAGATGATGATTAGGGAAGCAACTTACCAAGAATTGCTCAAAAATCAGTGGGAACTTGATTCAGACCGAATCTTGGGCTAAAACAAACCTTACAAAGCCACTTTAAGCGACGGAGAAGAGAACGAGTACACAATTGTTTTTTTCGAGGGCAAGGTAATAGAGATTATTTGCTCCAAAAAGAGGAAACTGCACAATAACAAACAGACTCACAATAACGGTTTTGATGGATTTAAATCATCCCATCCACTCATTCGACTGTGGCGCAAACGACACCAATTGAGCGAACCCATTGTGGCAAGTATTCTTCAACTGGACTATCACGCCCACCTCTGATCACTAGTTAGGGTACTGAGTATTTCTTTAACAATGCCCACTCCCTGGCTGTCTAATTGGGGTTGTTTACAGGTAATTGAGAAAACTGAAACTGTTGTTAACGTGCCGATGCTGAACAGCCAGTGCTTTAAACCGCTTTTCGGTTAAATTTCTATAATAAATCTGTATTGCTCTGATTAACCTTAAAAAAAGGTAGCAGATGGGTAAAAATTACTTCTCTGCTACAAACATGCGGAGGTATAAACTTGATTATTTAATTGGCATGAACCAATTCTTGAGGCGCTGCGGCATCATATTCTACAGCTTTGACAAATTCCTTGAGAATGTCTTTAAGTCTTTGATCAATTTCCTCATCTAACAGTACGCTGTTATCAGCTTGTCGTTGAATTTGTTTGTCTACTGCATAAATAGTAGCTAGGATATGCCGCGCTCCTAATTCAGATAAGACAGGTTTAAGAGCATATTCAATTGCCAATAAGTGAGCGATCGTCCCACCAAGGGCAATTGGTAATACAGGTTTACCTGTCAATGATTTTTGTGGGAGCAAATCTAGAAATGTTTTCAGCACTCCTGTGTAAGCAGCTTTGTAGATTGGGGTGGCAATAATCACACCATCTGCCTTTGCTAATAAAGCTTTTGGCTGTTCTAAAGCAGGACTATCGTAACGTCCAAAAACTAAATCTTCAGCAGGCAAATCCCGAACTGAAATAATGTCCACATGCAAGCCTTCTTGTTGTAAAAGCTTGGCAGTGTATTCGACAACACCATAGGTTCTAGATGGATGGGTTGGACTACCAGCGATCGCTAAAATATTTGTCATTCAATTAAACTCCCAACTTCTAAAATCGGTTCAGTATGTTTTGTGGTTTTGGTATTCATAGCTGATGCTGTATTGACCTGATCACTCAGACGTTTGTAGGGACGGCGCAAACTCATACTCTCTACTTCCCAGATGTAGCCATGAATAACTACATCTTGGGGAATTAAAGCAGAATTACGCAGCAATTCTACCTGCTGTGTGCAGATTTCATCCACATCGGTAAACGTTTTGATCCATTTGGAAAAAACGCCTTTTGGTAGCTTCAACTCAGGCAAAGCAGGATCGAGACTAACTTGATCCACGTTAATACCTTGATTTCGCAATACCTCACTGAGAAAGTCTCCTGATGCTGTCATCATGCCACATTCGGTATGATTAATAACGATAATTTCTTGTGTGCCAAAAAACTGTGTAGTTAACATTGCTGATCGGATAGCATCATCCGTAACTAATCCCCCAGCATTACGGAAAATATGAGCATCTCCTTCACCAATTCCCAATACTTTTTCTATCGGTAATCGCTCATCCATACACGCCAGCACCCACAAGCGTTTATTGTTAGGTATCCCCAACTGGCGACGTAATGCCCACGCTTCTTTTTCTGAGATTTTTTGATCAATTTGTCGGTGCAACATGGCTGGTAATTTTCTAGTTCTTAATTACTAGGATATGGACGTTGCTCTTTCCTGATGCTGCTCCTTAGGGAAATCTTCATTTGCCACAATCTCGCCAAATGGACTCAAGACATGTTGCTTCTCGACTGTCGGCAGATTCTCTAATGGCAAATGGGGAAATAAAAGTTCTGCAACTCGATAAGCTTCTTCTAGGTGGGGATAGCCAGAGAGAATAAAAGACTCAATACCCAAAGAAGCGTATTCTAATATCCTGGCAGCTACAGTTTGGGGATCGCCTACTAAGGCTGTTCCCGCACCACCCCGCACCAAACCAACTCCCGCCCACAGGTTCGGGCTAATCTCTAATGCCTCACGATTACCGTGGTGTAGTTGAGTCATCCGCCGTTGCCCAACTGAGTCCATCCGGGCATAAGCTTTTTGGGCTTTAGCGATCGCTTCGTCATCCACATACTTAATTAATTGATTCGCCGCATCCCAGGCTTCACTCTCAGTTTCGCGCACAATCACATGTAAGCGAATCCCAAACCGCAAAGTTCGGCCTTCTGATAAAGCAAGTCTGCGAACTGATGCAATCTTCTCGGCTACTTGCGCCGGTGGTTCACCCCAAGTTAGATAGACATCTACGTGCTTGGCAGCAATTTTTTGAGCAACAGGAGAGGAACCGCCAAACCACAAGGGCGGATATGGCTTCTGGACGGGTGGAAACAGCAGTTTCCCATCCTGAATGTTGAGATAGTCGCCTTGGAGATTAGCTTGTTTACCACTAGAGAGCGATCGCCATACTGTCAAAAATTCATCTGTTAATTCATAGCGCTGATCGTGATCCAAATGCAAGCCATCTCCCGCTAATTCTACGGGATCGCCACCTGTCACGACATTAATCAGCAAGCGTCCTCCAGAGAGTCGATCAAAAGTCGCCGCCATCCGTGCTGCTACTCCAGGTGATACCAAGCCGGGACGAATCGCTACCAAAAAACGCATCTGTCGCGTCAGTGATACCAATGTTGACGCTACAATCCAAGCATCTTCGCAAGACCGACCTGTAGGCAGCAATGCCCCTGTATAACCAAGGTCATCCACCGCTTGGGCAATTTGCCGCAGATAAGGAAAGCTTACTGCCCGCCCACCTGTAGCAGTTGCAAGGTAACGTCCGTCGCCGTGGGTTGGGATAAACCATAGTAGCTGCATGAGTCCTGTCCTTTTAAACTACGGTAATTCGATAGAATCACCGTGCTTTACTGATAGTTTTCAGAGTATCACATATTCTACTTAACCAAGCAAGAAGTTTTTCTGAAAACCTTTTAAACTACGGTATACACACAAGTCCTAGTACCGCAAGGCGGAAGTCAAAAGTCAAAAGTGTTATGGAATAAGCTATTTAGGGATTCTAAACGGTTGTTCTATTTTTGCCGTTGCGTACTAGTAAAAAAGAAGAGGGCAAACAAGTTCTCAAACGGCTCAACTTAATGACTCATTTGCAATAATTGATGTGCGTGAGTGCCTTCATTATTCATAACTTTTTCTAGTACTGCTTCTCTAATATTTACAAATACTTCACTAGCTCTGTCTCGTGGACGCGACAATCTTACAGGTAAATCTAACGCAACCCGTCCTTCTTCAATTACTATCACTCTGTCTGCCAGCGCTACAGCTTCTTCTACATCATGGGTAACTAAAAACGCCGTAAAGCCTTTCTGTTGCCACAAACCCTCGATTAAATGTTGCATTTCTAAGCGAGTTAACGCATCCAATGCTCCTAAAGGTTCATCAAGCAGTAATAGTTGTGGTTGACTCACTAAGGCTCTGGCCAATGCTACTCTTTGTCGTTGCCCTCCAGATAACACGTAAGGCCATTCGCCAGCTCTATCTTTAAGTCCTACTTGTTCCAATACCCGTGCAGCTTTTGCACGCCAATTTTCTTGTAAACCCAGACCCACATTATCTATCACACGTTTCCAAGGTAGTAATCGAGGGTCTTGAAACATTACTCTTACAGATTGGCTAAGCTTATGTAGTGGTTGCCCATCTAATAATATGCCACCTGTAGTGGGTTTATCTAACCCAGACACTAGGCGCAGTAAGGTACTTTTACCGCAACCACTACGCCCCACAATAGCAATAAATTCTCCTGGTGCTACTTCTAGATTTAATGATTTTAAGACAGTTTTATTTCCAAAAACTTTGCTTAAATCCAAAATATTGAGTTGTGAACCTTGTAGAGTTGAAACCATGTGTATTTCCCTTTTGTTGAGTAATTTAGGTATGGGGAATTTGGATTTTTTAAAATCAATTAATCACATTCAAAAGCTAAACGGCTGTTTAACCTTCGATTTAATATTTTATCCAGCAGATGTGTAATTAGGATTCCATGATAAAAATTTGTTTTCTAGAGATTTGGCAATAGAATTTGCAAGTTTACCTAACAGTGCATAAATGACAATACTTAAAACTACAACGTCTGTTTGCATAAACTCACGGGCATTCATTGCCATATAACCAATGCCGGAATCTGCTGCAATTTGTTCAGCTACAATTAACGATAGCCACATAATCCCCAAAGAAAAGCGGACACCAATCAAAATTGAAGACAAAGCTCCTGGAAAAACAATTTGCCACAAAAGCTGCGATGTTTTTAAGCCATAAACTCTGCCCATTTCAATTAATTCAGGATCTACACTACGAATTCCATGATAAGTATTAAGATAAATTGGAAAAAATACACCTATAGAAACTAGAAATAATCTAGCTTGATCGCCAATCCCAAACCATAGAATTACTAGGGGAATTAATGCCAAGTTGGGAATAGTACGCAGCATTTGTAAAGAGCTATCTAACAATTGTTCTGCAATGCGAGAAAACCCAGTGAGTAATCCCAAAATAAAGCCAATTCCCCCACCAACGATAAAACCAGATATAGCGCGTGCAGCACTGATTCCCATGTGTTGGAAAAGCTCTCCAGTCGAGGCTAACTTAAATGCCGTAAAAACTACACTACTTGGTGCTGGAAGAATTCTGCTGGAAAGTAAACCAGTTCTAGAAGCAATCTCCCAAAGTAGCAGCACTATAAAAGGTACTATCCAAGGGATGATTGGATCAGCGAATTTCTTGTTGAATAATGCTTCTAGGGATTTTTTGCTGCTTTTATTTTTCAAAGTAATAGTCATAAGCTACCAATTAGTTGTTTTATGAAGTTCTCTCTCAATTTAAAAGCTATTTCGTCAATAAGACTGAATAGCTTTAGTGTTATGTATGTTTGTTTTACCGAGATAGGGATAGATGGAATGGGGAACAAACCCAAAAAATTACCTAGTCGTTTAGGTATTTATCTTTAAACTACTATACGCCGATCGAATTATCGTATATTAAGGATATCTTACACGAAATTAACTAAAAAGCAACTCTCAAGATAGGGAGCGGGGAATATTCCTTTTTCAGCTTTGGCTATGGGATTTTTCTGTGATTTGCTGACTATAAAGTAAAGATAGTGCAAAGAGAATCCACCAAAATCGGCTCGTTGGCATCATTATGTTCGCGATGTTCGCGCTTGGTAATTAGATACAAGCTAGGAATAATTCGGATGTTGTTATTTACCCTGTAGGAATAAAAAGTCTCTAAATGCAAAGAAGTGTGTACGTCTTGCCGATAGTTTTTAATTAACTACTAAATACCGATGGATTTTTAGTAGTTTGTTGCTAAGTTTGGATATTTGCATAAATTAGGTAAAAAAGCAAGCCTATTAAGATACATTCTTTAAAAGAAATATTAGCAAACTTGTGTTAAGCAGTACTTGCCTTTTTCTCGTAAGTGTGAAAAACTCTGTTAAACAGATAAACTACGGTAACCCAATCAAGTTGTAGTATTTTATAAGGAATAAACTACAGCATTTCATTTATCGGCTGACTACTTAGCTAGAGCTACAAAAAAATATTGATCGGGCAAAGATTAATCGTATACCTGATGCAAGTAGTAATGAAACGCCCTATCAATGTTCTAAGTGATTCAAACAAACTTGGTAAGAACCTCGGCATTCTCATACTACAAGTTCTCCTTTATAGATTTGTTCTAGCAACAGAGACTAGGGAAATATTCAGAATAATTTTTCCAATGCCTAATCCCCAGTACCCAAATAGAGATTGATTCACTAAAAAACTAACTTATGACCCAACTGAAAACACTTCCTAGCTATGACCCAACATTATTTGAGGGTGCAGCTGAAGTTTACGCTCAATACAGAACTAAATACCCACCTGTTGTATTCGACAAATTAACCGAAATTTTTCATCTTAATGGTCAGGGACGACTGCTTGATTTAGGTACTGGGCCAGGTTTAATTGCCATTCCCCTCAGTACTAAATTTCAGGAAGTAGTTGCGATCGATCCTGATTCGGAAATGCTCAAAGAAGCGCAACGCCAAGCAGCAACTGTAGGAGCAAATAATATTACTTGGCTAGAGCAAGGTGCAGAACTGATTAATCCTAGTCTAGGGGAATTTAAACTAGCTACCATTGGCAGAGCCTTTCACTGGATGGAACGGGAACTCGTACTAGAACGCCTTTATGAATTGTTGGCAGATGATGGTGCGATCGCATTGCTCAATACAGGTGATAATCCTTGGATAAGTTCTTTACCCTGGAAACAAGCTGCCGTAGAAGTAGTGAAAAAATGGTTAGGTGAGGAGCGACGAACTGGACAACGAGGACAAGGTATTCGTAAACCAGTTGATCCTCCCCACGAAGTTGTAATTGCTAATTCAAAATTTGCTCGCCAAGAAGTGTATGAAGTGCCATTTGAAAAAGCCTGGACAGTCTCCAGCTATCTTGGCTACTTGTACACCACAGCCTTCTCTTTGAAAATTTTCTATGGCGATAAAACCGAAGCATTTGAAGCAGATATCAAAGAAGCATTACTAGCAGTTGAGCCTTCTGGACACTTTACAGAAGAACTCACAGCAACAATCCAAGTAATTTGGAAGCATTAATTTAGATGCTATTTAACTATACACAAAAAAGCAGATGAGTAAAACACGCAAGTTTCGTTTAGGTGCATTCATTCAAGCCACTGGACATCATGTTTCTGCCTGGCGACATCCAGATGCACAGATAGACGCTGGATTCAATTTTGAGCATTACAAAGAAATTACCCAGACTGCCCAACGCGGCTTTTTTGATGCAGTTTTTCTGGCGGACAGTCCAGGAGTTTGGGGTGGCGCTCCAGAAACTCAAAAACGCGATGGTAAACTTGTCCATTTCGAGCCAGTCACACTCTTTTCGGCCTTGTCTTCTGTAACCGAAAACATCGGCTTCATTTCCACCGCCTCGACTACTTATGAAGAACCTTACACCCTGGCACGTAAGTTTGCCTCGCTGGATCACTTGAGTAAAGGCCGGGCGGGTTGGAATGTAGTTACCACGGGTAACGAGAATGCCGCACTTAATTTTGGTCTTGAGCATCATCCAGAACACAGCCAGCGTTATGAACGTGCTGAAGAGTTTGTGCAAGTGGTGAAAGGATTGTGGGATAGTTGGGAAGATGATGCTTTCATCCGTGACAGAGAATCTGGTATCTATTTCGACCAGAATAAACTACATATACTCAACCACAAGGGTAAACATTTTTCTGTCAAAGGCCCTTTGAATGTCGGTCGTCCACCTCAAGGTTATCCGGTGATTGTGCAAGCTGGAGCATCAGAAGCTGGACGGGATTTAGCTGCGCGGACTGCTGAAGTAATATTCACCGCCAATCAAACCCTAGCTGATGCCCAGGAATTTTACGCTGATGTCAAAGGGAGGCTGGCGCAATATGGGCGTTCTCCAGAGGATCTGAAAATCATGCCTGGGGCTTTCCCCATTATTGGGCGTACTGAAGAAGAAGCCCAAGAGAAATATGAATTTCTGCAATCGTTGATTCATCCCGATGTAGCTTGGGGTATTTTAAAGACCTATTACAAAAGTGTGGATCTGTCGAAATATTCTTTAGATGATGTAGCTCCCGAACTACCCAGTGATACCAATAATAATAAGAGTCGTCTGAAACTAGTCAGAGATTTGGCTACTCGTGGGACTCTGACGCTGCGTCAGTTGTATCTGTCTCTAGCTACTGCAAGAGGTCATCGCACTATACTTGGTACTCCTGAAAGTATTGCCGATCAACTAGAGGAATGGTTCAATAATGGTGCAGCAGATGGTTTTAATATCATGCCGCCAATTTTGCCTACAGGATTAGATGAATTCGTGAACTTGGTCGTTCCCATCTTGCAGAAACGAGGACTGTTCCGTACTGAATATGAGGGTAGTACCTTGAGGGAAAACCTGGGGCTGCGTCGTCCGGGTAATCAATTTGCCGCTAAACAAGTGGATGCAAGATTAGTTTTGGCGTAAATCAATAGGGCTTACGTAACGCCGCATATTCTTTTCAGTTCGTAGTCAGGACTTTGGTTTTCTCTTGCAAACGCTAGTTGAACAAAATCAGGACTAAAGTCCTTACTACAAACACAAAACGTAAGTCCTGATCAAAAAAGTATTGAGTTTCGAGTGCTGTAGACACTCCTACGGTGAACCAGTCCGTTACGGGTTCTTTCAGTTGTAGCAATTGTCTTAGCTGAGTTATCCAGATGCGATAAATCGCCTATAAATTTTAGGGTTTTATTGGGCTTTCAATCCAATAAATTACCAAATAACACCCAAATGGGTTGTTGTACTCAGCACCCATAACTCATTTCTCAGCACTACTTCTGTCATTTATTCAAGGAAAAAAACATGACTGAATATAGCAGATTAAAAACTTCCCGTTCCGCCGCAATCAAAGCAACCCTTAATTATCCGATAATCGACACCGATGTTCACACTAATGATTTCACTCCAGCGCTGGAGGATTACATTGCTAAATACGGTGGCTCGAAACTCGTAGATGAATTACGCAAGGCGGAATCTTCTCGTCTTAATTCCAAAAGCAATGGTAAAGATTGGTATCAACAAACTCTAGAAGAACGGCAGTACAACCGCACAATTCGATCGCCTTGGTGGGCGAGAGTTACTCGTAACACTTTAGATTTAGCGACTTACACTTTGCCTGAATTGTTCTATCAACGTCAGGCGGAGCAGGGGTCAGATTATTCAGTGTTATTTCCGAATAATGTTCTTGCACCAGCTGGAGCCAGTAAAGAGAATCGTCAAGCACTGCAACGTGCAGTCAATCACTATCACGCTGACTTGTACCGGAAATATAGCGATCGCCTGACACCTGTAGCTGGTATCCCTATGGGTAATCCTCAAGAAGCCGTTGAAGAGCTAGAGTTTGCAGTGAAAACACTAGGGCTGAAGGTAGCAAACATCCCTGGTGGTGTGAAACGACCAATTAAGGCGATCGCTGATAAATATCCAGCAGATCAATACCCTGAAATCGCCAAGTATGCCTCTTACATTGACTTTTATGGATTGGATAGTGAATATGACTACGATCCATTCTGGGCAAAAGCAGTTGAATTAGGTGTACCCATTACTACCCATTACGGCAGTCAAGGCTGGACTGGACGCTCCTCCATCAGCAACTACATGAACAACCATATCGGTCATTTTGCCGATGGCTCACAAGCATTTGCCAAAGCGTTGTTCTTTGGTGGTGTTACCAAACGTTTCCCACAGTTACGCATAGCTATGCTTGAAGGTGGTGCAGATTGGGGCGCACATGTCTACATTCATTTAGTGGATAGATTCTCCAAGCGCAATCTCAAGGGGCTGCAAAACTACAACCCAGAACTAACAAATTCTGATGAGTTGTTCTTGTTGTTTGAGCGTTTTGGTAGTGAATTCTTACAAGAATATCCTCTCAATAAAGAAGAACTGACAAAGAGTGTCTTAGGTTCTTCTTTCAACCGTCATAGCCGCTCACCCGTTGGTAGCGAACTAGAAGATTTTGCCGCCGCCGGGATTGAAACCATTGAAGACATCCGCGATCGCTGGGTAAATAGTTTCTTCTTTGGTTCCGAGTCCGACGATCGCACCATTGCAGCCGCATTCAACAACAAAGCTAATCCCTTGGGTGTAAAAATCAACGCCATCTATTCCTCTGATGTTGGTCACTGGGATGTGCCAGATTTGACCGACCCACTAGCGGAAAGCTGGGATTTGGTACAAGAAGGTGTGATTTCTGAAGCGGACTTTAAGGCTTATGTATTCAATAATCCTTACAAGTTTTACACCCAATCTAACCCTGACTTCTTCAAGGGTACAGCGATTGAATCCAAAGTCAGTGAAATGGCATCCCCACAAGTAGATAAGAAACTTGTAGTGGCATAAATCACGGAAGAAGTCTGAGGGAACAAATTCACAATCTAGAGACTTTTACCAGTCATGGGGATTAGATAATTTCTAGTCCCCAATTCCTAAATCAAACACATACTTCAGGAATTACAACTAATAGAATATTGCATTAGTTCATCAAAATTTAACGACATAACGAATATCTCCATGACATTACCAACAACTAAACTCGGTGAAACTGGATTGACCGTTTCCCGTCTCTGTCTTGGTACAATGACTTTCGGATTACAGACAGATGAAGAAACTTCCAGACAAATCCTTGACACCGCCGCCGATGCTGGAATCAACTTTCTCGATACAGCCGACGTTTATCCCCTTGGGGGTGGGCTTGCTACTGCTGGAAGTACCGAGGAAATTATTGGGCGCTGGCTCAAAGGCAAACGCGAACATTTTATTTTGGCTACCAAGGCTGTAGGTAAGGTTGGCCCTGCACCTTGGGATCAGGGTGCTTCGCGCAAACACATTTTGGATGCGATTGATGCTTCTCTCAGACGACTGGGAACTGATTATGTTGACCTGTACCAATTGCATTCTGACGATGCCTCAACCCCTCTTGATGAGACTCTGGAAGCACTGGATACGATAGTTCGTGCTGGCAAGGTACGCTATATCGGGGTTTCTAACTTCTTGGCTTACCGACTCAGCCGCGCTTTGGGTCGCGCCGATGTGCGAAATCTGACTCGCTTTGTTTCAATTCAACCCCGCTATAATTTATTATTCCGCGAAATTGAGCGAGAACTTTTGCCTTTGGCGAAAGAAGAGGGACTTGGTGTAATTCCTTACAATCCCTTAGCAGGTGGTCTGCTGACTGGCAAACACAATCTGACTCAAGGCCCTACCGCAGGCACACGTTTCACCTTGGGTACTGCCGCAGAACGTTATCAAGAACGATACTGGCGCGATCGCGAATTCAATACTGTTGAGGAATTACGTACAGTGGCAGAATTCGCTGGATTGTCACTTACTACCCTCGCGGTGGCTTGGGTACTGGCTAATCCCATTATTACCGCCCCGATTATTGGTGCTAGCCGACCAGAACAACTTGCTGACACCCTCAAGGCTGTAGAATTCCAACTCGATGACAATTTGAAACAAAAACTAGACGACATCACCGCCGAATACCGTAGGGGAGATTCTCTGCGTTAAGGATTATCGGCATAGAAATTTGGTTGCTAGGAAAGGATTTAGTGATTAGAGGACAGAATAGCTAATACCAATTCTCCAAAATGATGCAAAAACCTAGATGAAATGTGACTTTCTTAATCTCGTTCGCCTAGCGTGGCTTGGACTGTTATTACAAACTACGAATTGGTATACGCGATACTAATCTATCAACTTTCATGAATAAAAAGTCCAGACAATCCAAATCCTTTCAACGTGCTGCCAATGCACCCAACTTGCCAGACACAACCTTTAGGTTCATTTGCTATTTCGTTAACCAGTTCCGGTGGTGGTATATGCTAATGGTGATTCTGGAGGTAATACACGCCACCTGCGGCATTATGTTACCTTACGCCATTGGTGAAATCATTCGCAGCGTGACGCGACAGGCGGGCGACAGCAAGTCCATTTTTGATGCAGTGAGCCAACCCCTAACGTTGTTCATAGCCTTGAGTGTGGGTGAAGTGGTATTTGGGCGATCGGCTGGACTCTTGCAAACTATCCTCCATCCAATCCACCGACAGCATATCGTGCGATCGCTATATGCCTATTTGCAGCATCATTCCCATCGCTACCTGAGCAGCAGTTTTTCCGGGGCATTAGCACATCGGATTAGCGAAACTTCTCTAGGTGTTACCCAGACGATGCAAATGATGATTACTGAATTTATGCCAGTAATTGTTGTGTATAGTGTCGCCACCATGTTACTGTATCGCGCCTATCCTCCGCTTGCTGCGCTCGTAGGGATATGGGCAGTTCTCTTCATCAGTATTTCGTTCTGGTTGGCAACTCGCTGCCGAATTTATTCCCGGAAAGCCGCAGCCGCCAGAAGTGAGACAACTGGCATAATTGTGGATACGGTAACAAATCTCACCAGTAGCCGACTGTTTGCCCGCCTGGGTTTTGAACGACGCTATTTGAATGAACAATTAAGGGACGAACTCAAAGAGGTGAGAAAATCCAACTGGTACTCGGAGCGAATCCGTTGGTTTCAGTTTATCTCAGCAGCAGTCCTGAAAATTGGCACTTTGTATTACTCGCTCTCACTTTGGAGTCACGGGACGATCGCAACTGCGGATTTCGTTGTAGCAACCAGTCTGTCACTATTAATTATTAGTGAAGCCCGCAATTTAAGTAAACGGTTTCTAGAATTTTTTGAACATATCGGCAATATTGCCAATGGTGTCTCTATTATCGTTCAACCCCACGAGATCATTGATCGGGATAGTGCGATCGCCCACTCAATCACCCAAGGTAAGATCGAGTTTCGGCAAGTGAATTTTAGCTACTCGCCTGGGAAAAAAGTATTCGACAACCTCTCTATCACCATCCAAGCAGGCCAACGTGTCGGACTGGTTGGCTTTTCTGGCTCTGGGAAATCCAGTTTTGTAAATCTAATTTTGCGTCAATTCGATCCCCAATCGGGACAGATTCTCATTGATGGGGTGGATATTCAAGACATGATGCAAGATGCCTTACACGCCCAGATCAGCTTGATTCCTCAAGATCCGTCTCTGTTCCATCGGACATTAATAGAAAATATTCGTTATGGACGACTAGATGCCACCGATGAGGAAGTGATTGAGGCAGCACGCAAAGCTTATGCTCATGATTTTATCGCGCAGATTAAAGAAGGTTATGATTCTTTGGTCGGTGAACGTGGTGTCAAACTTTCTGGAGGGCAAAGACAAAGAATTGCGATCGCTCGGGTAATTCTCAAAGATGCACCAATTCTGATTCTAGATGAAGCTACCTCCAGCCTCGATTCCATCACCGAAAAAGCGATCCAAGACACTCTAGATTTAGCGATGGATGGAAAAACCGTCATCGTGGTGGCTCATCGACTTTCTACTATTGCCCATCTAGACCGCATTTTGGTATTTGATCAAGGGCGCATTATCGAAGATGGTACCCACGCCAAACTGCTGGCACGCCGTGGTGCTTACTACAGGTTATGGAAAATGCAGGCAGGTGGATTCTTACCTGTAGAAGCCAATAATCAAAATGCCTCCGAACTACAAACAGGATAGTTTCGAGTAAGTAGGTAGCGACATAACATACCCTACTTCATATACATTGAATTTTTCTTGCCAACTTACTTATTTACAGCTTATGCCTAACAACGGTGAGCAGATGTTTAATGGACAAGTTGAAAGAGAGTTATTAGATGGAGTGCCTTGGTTGTTAGGGCAACAGCCTCAACGACGAGATCATCTTCAGCTATTACTCAGTAAACAACAGCAAAGACGAGATATCTGGGAGCTACCAAAAGAAAATAGCCCCAGTTCCGAACCAACAAAAATGCACTTCCATTGTAGAGCGATAAGTTATTTGACCGCAGCGATAAATTATAAGTCAATTCTTCATGTCTTTAAGCTTTATTAGAAGGACATCTAATTTTTAGGATTTCTGATATAAAGTTGTAGAAATCCCTTAAATAGGCAATGCATAAGGATTTAGATTAGTAACAAATAATTTGTTGTTATGGTCAAATAATTCGTCGGTCTAAAACCACACTAAATCTGCATATTTAGTAGTTAAGTTTCGTAGCGGCGGGTCTGAATCCTCACTCAAAGAATACAAAATTATGAATTATAATTCTTTTTCAAGGCATTATCTTTAGTTTACGATTAAAGATAATTACAAATTGGCAAAAAGAATATCGTTTTAAACTTTAACGCATGAAGCTTTGGTGATGAATTTACCTACGACATTATCCAGCTTGATAACCTTAGTTGAATTCTTTCGTGGGGTGTCAAAGTTACAAGTAATGGTGCTGTAATCCAGTGTAGCAGTGCCAGCGCTAGAGTTGTAAATGCCGCCACCACGTCCAGATTCGTAACTACCAGAACTAAGTTCGATCCCAAAAGCTTTATTGTGTTTGATAGTGCTATTTCCCACTGTTAGGGTGGCAGTATTATAGATGCCAGCGCCAAAATGTGCTTGATTGCCGCTAATGGTGCTATAGTCCACGGCAACGATTCCTAACGGCTCGTTGTAGATACCGCCACCGTAATCCCTGGCATAGTTATTACTAATGGTACTATTACTTACCAATAGGGTACCCTGATTATAGATTGCACCTCCATTGGTAGCCTTATTGTGTTTGATAGTACTATTCTCCACCGTAATGCTGCCATATACTAGTACATCTGGACCACGGTAACCCGGAATGATAAAGCCTGGGTTATAGATGGCACCGCCGTATTCCGCATAGTTATTACTGATGGTGCTGTTACTCAGGGTTATAGTGCCTTCGTTGTAGATACCGCCGCCTAAGTAGCCGTGGTTCTTATTGATGAGACTGTTATTCACGGTTATAGTACCGCCGATTGTAGTGCCGCTAACATAGATACCGCCACCGGAGCCGTTTGTACCTGCCGAATTGTCACTAATGATGCTGTTATTCACCGTTATAGTGCCATCACCCTGATTAAGACTGATACCGTCATAGATACCACCACCGTATTCCGCAGTGTTGCCACTAATGGTACTATTATTTACTGAGAGAGTAACACTGCTGTAGATGCCGCCACCGTTGCTGGCGTTATTGTTACTGATGAGACTGTTACTCACGGTTATAGCACCTTCGTAGCTACCATAGATACCACCACCGTATTCCGCAGTGTTGTCAATGAAGCTACTCCTATCCACTGATAGGATGCCAGAACTAAAGATGCCGCCGCCGCCGTAGTAGCTAGACCTGAAGCTGACACTGTTGTCACTGATGAGGCTCTTACTCACCGTTATAGTGCCAAACTCGTAACCAAAGATGCCGCCGCCTCCATATTCCGCAGTGTTGGCACGAATGGTGCTATTACTCACGGTAACGATGCCTATATTGCGGTTGCCGTTCTCCTTAAAAACATAGTTGTAAATGCCGCCGCCTTCTCTATATGCAGTGTTGTCACTAATGGTGCTTTTATCGACTGATAGAATGCCAGAGCTGAAGATGCCGCCGCCGTTGTTTGTCGCCGAATTGCCAGTGATGGTGCTGTTGCTCACCGATAGGGTGCCTTGATTAAAGATAGCACCGCCGTATTCCGCAGTATTGCCAGTGATGGTAGTGTTGCTCAAGTTAAGGACGCCTTGATTGGAGATGGCACCGCCTCCTCCGGCGTTTTTATAGCTATTGGTAATAGTTAGCCCGTTGATTGCAACAGTTACACCATTGCCAATATCAAAAACACGGTCAGCACTATTATCACTAACAGTTAGTAAGCCTGGATTTGTGCCTTGAATGGTAAGGTCATCTGTGATACTCAGACTACTACCAATCAAACTGATGGTATGAGCAAGTCCATCATTAAACAGTCCACCAAAATTGATGATGTCTTTTCCTGCCAAGGCATTGGCATTTAAAATTGCCTGCCGCAGAGAACCTGCATCACTGTTCTTGGTGTTAGTCACGGTAAATATAGACATTGAGGTTACTCCAATTTTTTAGTATAAAAAATTATATTTACTACTTGCTCTCATACCAGACTTTCACCATATTTGGAAAATCTCTCTCCTCCTATAAGCCACGGTGTACACACAAGTCTGTAAATCCCACCTGAAAATTGCTTTCGTTGCCCTAGTCGTAAAAATAGGGAGAGAAATGGAGTTTCAAGTCGCCCAAAATTTGGGTATTTATGGGGCTAAAAGAGTTAAAACCTTTGCGGCACTTGTGTGTAAAGGGTAGCCTCCTATGACCGAGAGAGATTTTAACTTTTCCCCCTCTCCTATGGAGAAAGGGTTAGGTTCTTTGTCGGCTTTTCAGATGAGGTAGAAAAGTCAGGTAGTCGCCCGAGCCTGAGCGGCTAAAGTCACTGCCGTTGGCCTTACCACCGATTGGCAAATCAGGTCTTTTGCTTTCAAGTGCCAGCACAGGAAAACATCTCAGTATATGGCTAAAACCTAGACTTTCCTTGGAGTTGTTTTAAGTCAGAAGTGCGAAATTATACCCTTCGGGAATTTTAAAACATCTTTTAAGAGTGTTAATAACGAAAAATAATTTATTATTCGACACTTGGAAATAGGTAACATGCAGATAACCTAACAATTAAATACCGAAAAATGATTTATATGTCTATAATTCAAGAAATATCTTCGCATAATCTTTATGTTACCGGCTTATAAATGTAAGTAGAGCGGCGTAAATAATTAAAGGTTTGTAGTGATGATTTTAGTTCTCAAACAAGGGCTAAATCCCTTGCTCTGAAACATTTTAAGAGATTTTGTATTACTTAATACAGTTTGATTTATTCTCGCCTACTTACTGAGATATTATAACTACTGAGCTTAACGTATTCTTTATATTTTGCTCTTATCGTTTGCGTAATAAGCTGACACTTGGTTTATTAGACAATGCCGCAATTACTTAAGTACAATTAATATTCCTAAGCTGCCGAACATAGGCAACAATGGACATCTGGCACTAATATTTGTCAAAATCACTGGTTTGAAGAAGAGCCATAGTCTAAGGCATCGTTCCTTTGTAAATTTTCCTTTTTGGGTGACTGATTATCTAGGAAATCAAATCAGTCAGTAAAATCAGTCAAACTTGCGATTATACTTCCCAAAGTCTCAGATGATGACGTATAAACCACGCGGTAGAATGATTAAGCTAATCGGTATTTAAGCTGCATAATACGAATGTTCCAACAATTTAAAAGTCAAATAGCAATTGTATCGTAACTTCTCAATAACCGTTGCAAAAATGAGCAAATAATTCTTAGTTAGGTGAGAATAGTTGCTTCCATAGGGATTGAAAATACTTCATTTTTTGAAGCTGCCTTTGCTCTAATGACATCAGGACGACGGCAAGATAAACTTGTTTGGACAGGAATTTGAGTCAATCTTTCGCGATCGTCAAGTGGAGGCAGATGAATTCTATCAACGTATCTGTCCTTTTCCCTTATCTGAAGAGATGCGAACTGTGCAACGACAGGCATTTGCTGGAATGCTATGGAATAAGCAGTTTTATCATTACGTGGTTCACGATTGGCTCAAAGGCGACCCAGTAGCCCCACCACCTGCTGAACGTAAGCAAGGCAGAAATCATCAATGGACGCATCTTTATAACGATGATGTCCTCTCAATGCCGAGTCAGGATGATGACTTCTTGACTTAGGCATCGAACTAAAGTTTGAATCTAAATTCAAACTTTAGTTGGAGCCAACCTTCGATTGATATATGGACTGATTCATCAATCATTGTATTGTACAAAAGTTTCAACTTTGAGTGGACGACAAGTTAGCGTTAATTGCATATATTTAATTTAGCCAAATATTGAGAGCAATTTAGTTGCAATATCTAAGTTTGCTTGATACAAACAGAGTGGAAAGAGAGTTGTATGCTCAATGCTGCGGCTGAACATACAACCGCCGGAGGTATCAGTGAGCTTTGACCGCGATCGCAGTTCGTTATTCTTCCCACCTTCAACACAAGATCACATAAAAGGTATGCTGAATGCGACCGTAGTGGTGGTGATGTATGGGGACTATCAATGTTCTCAAAGTGCGGACGTTTACAGGCTGATTAAAGTCATTGAGCGACAGCTTAGTGTTTTTTTGGGGGAAAATTATTTGTGTTTCACCTTCCGTCATTTTCCACAGATCGAGATTCATCCTCATGCTCAACGTGCGGCGGAAGCGGCAAAAGCAGCTGCTGTCCAAGGTCTATTTTGGCAGATGCATGAAATGCTGTTCGCCAATCAAAAAAAGTTAAAAAACGGCTATCTGATAGAGTATGCCAATAATCTAAAACTTGATATCTCCCAATTTCTGCAAGATATATTTAAAAAAGTGTATGTTAATGCGGTCAATGAAGATATTCAAAGTGGATTACACAGTGGAGTAACATTTGCCCCAGCACTGTTTATTAATGGAATTAGATATAGCGAGCGATGGAACATTGAGCAGTTGATGGCAGCTATTGTCACTGCAAGTAATCAACGCTAAGACGAACGCTCGAATCTTGACCTAGCCAGAATACAGGCAAATCATCATGAGAAACAAATAACTTTTAGTTTGTCACGCCCGAAGCTATTCCAGAAATGAGAAGGTAAGGAGCTATGCAAAGAAAAACCAGTTTTGAAAGTAAAGGTATAAAATGTTTCGTTACCTTTTATACTCTGGATAAAGTTGCATCCAGCGATCGCTACCCGGCCATTGTCATGGCTCATGGAATTGGTTTGACTAAAGAAATGGGATTGCCGCAGTTTGCTGAGTTCTTCGCTCAAGGACTGATTACAGAAATGGGGATGCGGGATGAGACAGAAACACTGGATATGGCGCTGCTTGCACGCATTTTTGCCGAGTTGGGCGATGAAGTCCTAGGTCCGCCTGGTCTACGATGTTTGTGGCGCTGGCGATCGCACGAGAGTAGAGCGCGATCGCCCTGGCAACCAAGATTATTCTTATTCAACCCAGACAGGACAAAGGTTTTCAGACCATCTTGCAGGTTTTTACACCTATCTAGTTGCAATACTACCCCCAACTTAGTGCGACTATTTCCAGAAGTAAGTAGACAGAATTAAATGTAAAGTTTGTGTAGACGGGATTTAGGCACGAAACTCAACTAAAAAAGGAGAGGAATTGCAATGACAATTAATCAACCCGGACTTTTTGTTGAACCGGATCGAGGTCGTTCTTACTATTTCGGTCAAGACCTCTATACCTTCAAAGCAATTGGTGAAGAGACAGGAGAAGCCTATGCACTTTGTGAGGTAATCGTTGCACCTGGTGGCGGTACGCCTCCTCATCGGCACAGCCGAGAAAATGAATCATTTTATGTTCAAGATGGAGAAATTGAATTCCAGCTTGGCGATCGTACTTTGGTTGGGACATCTGGAACTTTCCTTCATTCACCTAAAGGTCAGCTTCACCAATTTACCAATACGACCTCTGTACCTGCCAAACTGTTAGTTTGGGTGACTCCTGCGGGCTTTGAGAAATTTATCGCCGAAGTTGGAAAGGCAGTGAATGGTCAAATTAAATCTGCCCCACCATTGAGTTCTGAAGACTTAGATAAAATTCTCACCACTTCACCTAAGTACGGCATCGAGATTATTCCCCCGCCTCCTGAACAATGACAACACCAGGACTTACCGTAAATCAACAAGTTTTAGTTAGGGGTAATCGGTAAAAGAGTTTACTGATGATAGATTTTACCCCACAAATTCAACTGCACTTATAACCTTACAAGGAATAAAGTCATGGCCACATATCACACAGTTTCGATTGATGGTTTAGATATCTTCTATCGCGAAGCTGGCTCCCGCGAAAATCCCACAATTTTGCTGTTGCATGGCTTCCCAACCTCATCTTATATGTTCCGCAATCTGATATCTGCGCTTGGCGATCGCTTCCATCTGGTTGCACCTGATTATCCGGGCTACGGCAACAGTTCGATGCCAACTGTGAATGAGTTTGATTACACATTTGATCACCTAGCCCAGATCGTGGAGAAATTTATTACCGCGATCAATCTTAAGAAATATAGCCTTTACGTCATGGATTATGGCGCTCCCATTGGCTATCGCATTGCAACTAAATATCCAGAGCGAGTTGAAGCGCTGATTGTCCAAAACGGCAATGCCTACGAAGAAGGTCTGCGCGAATTTTGGGAACCGCTCAAGGCTTATTGGCAAGACCGTTCACCTGAGAATGCTGAGAAGCTTAAACACCTTGTCACGCTGGAAGCCACGAAATGGCAGTATACCAACGGCGTTCGCAATCTGGAAGCAATCAGCCCTGATACCTGGAATATGGATCAACTGTTCCTCGATCGCCCCCGAAACGATGAGATTCAACTGGCGCTGCTGTATAGCTATGGCACTAACCCACCCTTGTATCCGCAATGGCAGGAGTATTTTCGCAAATATCAGCCACCAACCCTGATTGTTTGGGGTAAGAATGACTACATCTTCCCCCCAGAAGGCGCTCATCCCTACAAACGCGACCTAAAAGACGTGGAGTTGTATTTACTCGATACCGGACATTTTGCCCTGGAAGAAGAAGGCGATGCGATCGCAAACTACATCGCTCAATTTCTCACGTCACGACTGCAACCCATCCCTGTCTAATGAGTGCAAATCTGTCTACGGATGAAGTTGTAAAAGTAATGAAGTAACGTCAACAACCATAGGACTCACCATCATGAAAAAACTAGACGGAAAAATTGCAGTTGTGACGGGGGCATCTAAACGACCATATCACCCAGTTGAAATTACTGGCATGGGAAGCGGCTGACAGCAAGGTGTGGCTCAGGTACAACGATCCTAATTACTTAAAACAGCGTTTTTCTCTCGCCGATGAGTTGGTGAAGAATATCGCTATCATTGTACTTTTAATCCATCAAGCACTCCTTTAATTAACTTATTTGTTGATTCAATTTAAATACTTGACTATTGACCCAATTTAAAATTCTTATGAAAGTCATCTCTGTAAACGTCGGACTGCCGCGTGAAGCGACCTGGAAAGGGAAAGCCGTTAGCACCGGAATTTTCAAAGAACCAGTCAGCAAAAGGGTGATGGTGCGATCGCTCAATTTAAATGATGATGGACAAGCTGATCTAACCGTTCATGGCGGAGCAGACAAAGCAGTCTATGTATACCCATTCGAGCATTACGATTATTGGCGAGGTGAATTGCCTGACACAGAGCTACCGCTAGGCATCTTTGGCGAAAATTTCACGATCACTGGACTCAGAGAAGAAGACGAATACTTCCAAGAGCAAAGTCGTCGTCAGGATGTGAGGCTTGCTGGAATGCTAAACAAGTATCAATACTACAAGACTCTTGAAAATAATGAAAACACTCATGAAAAGATCAGCGTTACTCCTTGTTCTGCCAATCAGTATGTTAGCTAATTTTTCTTTAAGAGCTTCTGCTGATTCTACTGCTGGCATCATCCTGAGTACAAAATGCAAGGGTGGTTATAACATCAATATTTGGCAGAATTATACGAACGGTGAACTGCTCTATCGCGCGACCAATCCCAACGGTAATTTAAATTTGGGCAAAGGAACTAGCCAAGCAACAGAAGGTGTTCGAGTGTATAAGTTTCGGAATGGAATTTATGAATATTGGGTGTGGGATGGCACGTTAGATAACCGGCAATCTGGAACTTTAGAGGTTTATAAAAACAATCGTATCTTGATGAAGCAAGCTTGTAGAAAAAGTTGAATCTTCTAGCAGGTGTTATGCATTTTTTTTAAACCTAGTTAGGGCAAGCATCTTGAGTTAGTTTCGCCAAATATATCATCGTTAAAACTTTCTCAGAAAGCTAATCTTTTTTGAAGTTCATAACACCTTCTAAGCATCGTATTCACAAACTCAAAAGATATGGAAGTGGACATTCAACACTATGACGACATTATTATCGGCGGCGGCAAAGCGGGTAAAACACTTGCACCAGCGCTGGTTGCTGACGGACGTAAAACCGCTCTGGTTGAACGCAGTTTAAATATGATTGGTGGCGGGTGCATTAATATTGCCTGCATTCCTACTAAAACTATGGTGGCGAGTGCCAATGTGGCAAACACAGTGCGAAACAGTGCCGCTTATGGTGTTAAAGCTAATACACCCAACGTTAATTTAGGAGAGGTGATCCAACGAAAACGAGCGGTTGTGCAATCTGCGCGTGAAATGAACTTGCACAATTTAGAAACGGCTCTGGATAACAACTTGATCATTGGCGAAGCAAGGTTTGTTGCTCCTAAAACAATTGAAGTGACGACGGCTGAGGGGAACAATCGCTTACTTACCGCCGAACGCTTATTTATTAATACAGGCACACGACCGTTAATTCCATCCATCCCCGGACTCACAGAAGCTGGGTTTTTAACGAGTGAGTCGATTATGGAGCTAGAACACCTGCCCGAACACCTGATCGTTCTCGGTAGTGGCTATATTAGTTTAGAATTTGCCCAGATGTTTCGGCGCTTTGGCTCTGGCGTTACTGTCATTGGGCAAAGTGAGCAAATCCTGTCACCGCAAGATCCAGATATAGCGATCGCCGTGCAAAGTCTGCTAGAACAAGATGGTATTGAATTCTTGCTGAAAGCAAAGGTGTTGAGGGTCGTTCGCGTTGGCGGAGCCTCTGGCAGAGAAGCGTCTCCTTTGGAGAATCGCACTGGTAATGAAACTATCCTGCAAATCCAAGTTGGCGATCGTGAAATCACCCTCCAAGGGTCGCATTTGCTCGTCGCCGTTGGTCGTGCGCCCAATACCGATAGCTTAAATTTAGCTGCTGCGGGTGTGGTAACCGATACACGCGGATTTATTCAAGTCAACGATCGCTTAGAGACGAACATTCCAGGGATTTGGGCGTTAGGCGATATTAATGGCGGCCCGCAATACACCCATATATCGCTCGACGATTATCGCATTATCAAAGCTAATTTAATTGATGGGAGCAACCGGAGTACACGGGATCGATTGATTCCATCCTGTCTGTTCATTGATCCAGAACTAGCTCATGTGGGTTTGACGGAAACTGAAGCACGACAACAAGGATATGCCATTCGCGTGGCGAAGGTGGATGCGTCAGCCGTTCCCAGAGCAAGAACACTGGGTCAAACTGATGGACTGCTAAAGGCGATCGTGGATACCGAAACAGGTCGGATTCTAGGGTGTTCACTCTTGTGTCATGAAGCGGGGGAAGTGATTTCCACGGTGCAGATGGTCATGCTAGCTCAGATGCCCTATACCGTTTTGCGCGATGGCATTTTGACTCATCCCACAATGACCGAAGGTTTAAATATCCTGTTTTCCAAGTTGTAAGGAGACAGCAATTGCAGATCCAAGGACTTACCAAATAAACGACATTTCACTCTTGAAGGTTAATTCAATAATCTTGACTCGAAAGGATTAGTTTTAGAGTGAACGTTAACCCATTGCGTTAGTTACAAAAAAGTAGATATAGCATGATTAGTAAAACATCTAAAGTCGGTATTATTGGTGCAGGTAATGTAGGTGCAGACGTTGCAAATGCTTTAGTTCTACTTGGTAGATGTGTAAGGGTTGTCCTTTTTGACCGAACCTTATCAAAAGCTGAAGGGCAAGTATGGGATATCGAAGACAGCATTCCCCTACTTAAAGAGATGGAAATCTTACCATCAAATCAGTATGAAGATCTAGCTGATTCAGATATCATTATTGTGACTGTTGGGGTGAAGCAAAAACAAGGACAGACCCGATTAGATACATTGAGCGACAATACAGAGATTATACGTTCAACAATCAAAGAATTGGATCGAGTTGCACCGAATTCAATCGTACTTATCGTTAGCAATCCAGTGGATGTACTAACGCGGATTGCGATCGCTACTTCCACTAGAGCAGAAAACCTAATTTTCGGTTCGGGAACCGTTCTTGATACTGCTAGACTGAGATATCAACTTGGAAAGCGACTGAATGTTGCAAAACAAGACGTTCATGCTTATGTGATTGGAGAGCATGGAGACAGTGAATTTGTCGTTTGGTCTAGTGCATTTATTGGGGGGATTTTGTTAACTGAATTTCCCATACCACAAGGAGCAACGCTAGAACAAATTCAGCAAGAGTACGCACAGTTAACTCGTAAACGAGGCTATAACATTTTTGAACGCAAAGGAAATACAAGCTATGGTATATCAACAGTACTTTGTCAGTTAGTTGATACCATCCTGCGAGATGAAAAGCAGATATTTCCAGTATCGGCCAGAGCAGATTCTCACTATGGAGTTGGCAGTGAAGTTGTTCTTGGACTTCCATGTATCATTGGCTCAACAGGTATTGAGCGCAAACTCTTGTTATCAAGAAATGCTCATGAACAACGCTTATTAGAAGAGTCAGCTAACAAACTCAATGAAGCCTATAATTTTTTGCATAATTAAAATTAATTGGGTGCGGCTATGGTTGAAAATACAGTATCCTGAACAATACCTTTGCCATCAAGTAGAACAAGGCAATACATGAGTTAAATATCAGTAGAGACTACTCAGGAAATAAATAGCTTTAGTTTCACTATTTGATAGACTTAAACTTAACATCCAGTGCTTGTTGATAAAAATAGCAACTAAAAATGGCTAATTATACTTTCGTTCTAAAGTTTGAGAAGAGAGCATCCACTTTCGGCGTATCTACTTTTTTAGATAACTATATAGTAGGGTTTTTGAAGTATTAGAATTATGTTTCTTTCAAAAGTAGATGCTCCCTTTGAGAACGTTGTCAATAAGGAACCTTGTAATGATTAAGTTTTTAGTACGTGCGCTGTTTGCTACATTATGGTTAACTGTATTTTTGAACTTGTTCACTTCTGTTGCCCTTGCACAAAGAACTTATGAGCCAACAACTGAATCGCTATCGAAGCATGAAGTTCCAGACTGGTTCAAGGATGCGAAACTCGGAATTTTCATCCATTGGGGGGTATATTCTGTACCTGGCTATGCACCACTAACTGGGGAACTGAACAAAGTCGTTGCAGAGCGTGGTTGGGAATATTGGTTTGAGAACAACCCTTACTCGGAATGGTATTACAACTCCATGAAACTTGAGGGCAGCCCTACCTATAACTACCATCGTACAACCTATGGTGAAGGCTTCACCTATGATGACTTTATTCCCAGATTTAATGCAGCCATAACAAATTGGAACCCCTCGAAATGGGCAAAATTATTCTCTAAAGTGGGTGCGCGGTACGTTGTACTAACAACGAAGCATCATGATGGCTTTTTGTTGTGGCCTAGTAAAACTAGAAACCAGCCAGGGCGAGTAGCAACACGCGATATTGTAGGCGAACTAACACAAGCTGTTCGCCAAGAAGGTATGCGTATGGGTGTGTATTACTCTGGTGGTATTGATTGGTCTTTCAAAGATACAACAATCACAGACTTCAACGCGCTGCTAGGAGCAATCATTCAGGAAAAAGCCTATGCAGACTATGCGAATGCTCATTGGCGCGAATTGATTGATCGCTATCAGCCATCTATATTATGGAATGATCTTGGCTACCCTATTGGGCAAGCCAATGAAATTATGTCCTACTTTTACAATCGCGTACCCGATGGTGTGGTGAATGACCGTTTTGATTTAGGTGGTCAGTTAGGGTTGCACTTTGACTTTTCCACACCTGAGTATAGCCAGCTCACACAAATAGAACCTCTTAAATGGGAAAGTACAAGGGGTTTAGGTTACTCATTCGGCTATAACCAAAATGATACTGATTTGAACATGATTTCGGTAGATGAACTAGTTGACTTATTTGTAGATATTGTTAGTAAAAATGGGAATTTATTGCTGAACATTGGGCCAAAGGCTGATGGTTCAATATCCAAAGTACAGCTTGAAAGATTAGAAGGCTTGGGTAAATGGCTAGATGTGAATAGTAAAGCAATCTTTGGCTCACGCTATTGGATACGAGCAGAAGATTTAACTCCAGAACGTATTCGAGTGCGCTACACCACTAATAAAGGAAAATTATATGCAATATTGCTTGATGAGCCAACGTTTGGAAAGGTTACTATTCCAGGAATAATTTTGCCGAAAAAAGCAAATATTACGATGCTAGGTTTTGGAAATAAACTGAAGTGGCAGCAGTACAATCAGAATTTATCCATAACACTACCGCACAAGTCTTTAGTCAAAAAATCACCAGCTTACACATTAGAGATTAGCTGTATGCCTCTATAATCTGATTCAGAATTTAGAAACATCTTTGATTAAAGAAGAAACAAGGCTTACAGCTTATTTTTTAATAGAAGATGTTTCCTGAAGCTAAACTTTTCAATTGAATATCATACTTTGAATGGCTTCTGGCGCGCCTTGACGAATACCACTTTCATAAGTTTTTGACCGATCTCGTGAGACGACTTTGACACCAGGGTGAGCTTTTAACCATTCTGCTAAGGTTTCCGCCAAGGCATCTTTTAGTAGAGCAATTGGTCTCAGCCAAGATCACCAAAAGTTGCCAAGAACCCAACTGTAGGGCTAAACTCAGTAAATTGATCAACCCTGTAACTTGGTACACCCTTTCTTGCCAACACTTTGAATTACTTACAAATTGACAATCCCTCGTTTAACAGCAATAATCACAGCTTGAGTGCGATCGCTGACTCCCAATTTACTTAAAATTCGATTAATGTGAGATTTGACGGTGCTTTCACCGATACTCAAACTACTACTAATTTCTAAATTACTCATTCCTCGCGCCATTAAACGGACTACATCTAGCTCTCGTTCACTCAGCAGTTCTGGATTGCTCATCCTCTGTACGAGTTTGGCCCCCACTTCTGGTGGAATATACTGCTGGCCTCGATGAATCGTGCGAATGGCACTCAGAAGTTCGTTAAATTTAGCATCTTTGAGCAAATATCCTTTAGCAGCTAGCTGCCTGTAAACCACGATAGATATCTTCGTCACCATCGTAGGTAGTTAGCACAACAATTCGGGCAGATGGAAATTCAGCACAAATAGCAGTAATGGCTTCAACTCCTGCCATCTGCGGCATTCGTAAATCCATGAGCGTTACATCTGGTTGGTATTCACGAAAAAGAGCGATCGCTTGTTGTCCATCTTCTGCTTGAGCAATCACCGCCATCTCTGGATCGTGTCGCGGTTAATGATGGTTGCTAATCCTTGCCTAAGAATGGAATGATCGTCAACAATCAGAACCCGAATAGTCGTTGATTGGCTCATAATTATTAATAAATTAAAAGTACAGACTTATACCAATTCAAAATTCAAAATTTTCGCGCAATGTCTCGTAAAGAAGAAATCCCGATTTAGCATGGGTTTCAAAGTTGGCATCGATACTCATTCTTTTTTTAAATTGGTATTAGAACTTGAATCACTACACATTACGTTTAAAATGTTGCTGGTTTAATAATTCTTAATTTCGATTGACAATGACAACAATTTCTGTTCCTTGTCCAGGTTGGCTCTGAATTGTTAGTTGCGCTCCAAGGTGTTCTGCCCGCTCGCTCATTCCCAACAATCCAAATCCGCCAATATCTGAGATCGTAGCAACCCCAAAGCCCCGTCCATCATCTTTAACGCGCAGGATACATTCTGTGTTCTCATACACCAATTCGACACGAATTTCGCCAGCATCAGCGTATTTAATGGCATTGGTTAATGCTTCCTGTCCAATTCGTAGTAAATTATTTTCAACCTCGGCAGGCATTGGATAGGCTGTGCCTTTGATTTGGTAGATTAGAGCGGTATCAGCAGCAGCTCTCATTTGAGTTACAAGGCGATGAAGGGCGCTATCTAAATTGCCCTCCTCCAATAGCTGAGAGCGGAGTGCTGACACTGAGCGACGCGCCTCAGCAAGTCCAGTTCGTGCTAGTTCATCAATTATTTCCAGGTGTGCCTGTGTCGCTTCTATATCGTCCGCTAGCACTTGGGTTGCAGCTCCTACTTGCACAAGAATGCCTGTGAAGGACTGGGCTAGCGTATCGTGAATTTCCCGTGCCATGCGGTTGCGTTCTTCCAGAATTGAGGCTTGCTCGGCACGTTTTTGATCACTAATGTCTGTAATTAGACTGTAGAATCCTCTCACTTGAGCATTGCGATCGCAATCCGGGATCAAGGTCGCACTAATGGATCTTTTACCAAGTGAAAAGGGAATTTCTGCTTCCAGGGTGACAGTTTGCCCTTCAAACACTTGATTGATAAACGGCTCAACCCGTTGATAAACCGTTTCACCCACGAGATCATGAACAGAATTGCCCAAAATCTCATCTCGACTACGGTTAAACCAGACCTCATAGGTGCGGTTGAGAAACCGATAGCGCTGATTTGCATCCACGTAGCTGATCAAAGCAGGCAGAGCGTCGGTGATTAGTCGTAATTCCTGTTCTCGCTGGCGCAGTGCTGCTTCACTTTTCTGTAAAGCTGCCGTTCGTTCTGTAACCTGTTGCTCCAAGGTACGGTTATAATTCGCCACGAGGTGTTCTGCTTGTTTGCGCTCTGTGATATCTTCAAAGGCTGCGATCGCATAAGCTACCTTGCCATGTTCGTCAAAAACGGGGGTTCCCCAAGCCTCCACTGGAATAATTTTGTTATTTTGGTGAATGTCTATATCATCAACCGTAGTGCGTTCGCCGCTCAATGCCCGGATAATTGGCAGTTTTTCAGTAGGATAGATTTGATCCGTTCCCATCACATCTGTCTTGACTGATTTTGGTCTTGGGGCCTTTCTGAGTACTCAGGTACTTTTGGCAGTCCATCTAAATCTGCTTTTAATTGCTGTCGTAGCTTTGCTTTGTATCTGCTGGCAGCACCGCTTCACTTAAATTGTTGAGAAAAAGCAGCTTTAAGACTTGCATTCGCGTAGCGTCTCCGTTGGCGCAGCCTCCCGCAAGGAAGGAGACTCGCTCTGGTGTAAATGCCCCAGCCGCTAATTGATTTTCTAGATACAACACGCCAACGAGCTTACTTTGATTCAGTAGTGGCAAACATAAGATTGATTGAGTTTGATGGTGCTGAATGTATGGTTGATATCTTTATGAATAACATTGGCTGTATGGATTCTGCCCAGAATGTCGCAAACAGCGATCGCAAGACCTAAAAAAGTGGATAAAGGCATGGGGCAGAAGATATCTGGGCGTTTGTGCATCCATTGTTCTAAAGACTCTCCCCCAAAATCTTCTAAGAGAATCACTAGAGTGCGTTGATAGTCCTGCTGGCTGTATGCCTTGACAACTCCTTCCAGATTGAGGGAACGAGTAATTTTATATTCCTGTCTATAGCGGGTTATTTCTTGAGGTGAGGGATAATCAAGCTTTAGCATTTTGACGACGATCCCTACTCCATCGTCTCTAATGCCCCGATACACCAGAGAATTAGAACTTTCGTATATTTTTTCTTGGATGGCAATACCAGGTAGAGCAATCATAAAGCCTTTCTGGAGAATCTGCTCTGGCCGATACTGGAAATATCTGCTTTTCATCTCGAAGGATGGTATCAATTAACTGACAAACTACTGTTGAGAATGGCACTAAGAAAAGCTCTAAGCTATACAGGATAAGCGCTATAGATTTTAAAGCTATTAAACAGTGTCGGGACGGGGCAGGCGATTTTCCTTGATGAAGTGTTGCGATCTAATGAAGTTTGCTCCTGGCGTAACCAGGAGCCTTGTTGGGATGCCTGTGGCGATAACACTATGCTATGCCTAACTCTAGACAGTGCAAAGATGTACGGCTTGTCCAAAAAAATTTTAGGTAGGAAAAGCTTACTCGTTCATGAAATACTTTCAAAAAGACGAGCAAGCAAACATCATAAATACTACTGTGACACTACGAGTACAAATCCTCAAGGATAAATTTAATCAAAGTCTGGGACTACCTTTTAAAGAATTATTGCAGGAATCTGCAATTAAGCAAGCAATCTCTGAGCTAAAAATTAAATATAAAAAGCGGTTATTTGACCCAGTTGTAACCTTGTGGGCATTTTTATCGCAGGTTTTAGATACTGACAAAACTTGCCATAATGCCGTGAGTAAAATAATTGCACCTAAAAGCAGAATCAGAGGTAGAAGTTCCGTCAACAGATACAAGCGGATATTGTCAAGCTAGAGCAAGACTCCCAGAGAAGTTATTAGAAAAACTTTTCAATGACTCAGCACAAAATCTAGAAGAAAAAATTGCAGAAGAATATTTATGGTGTGGTCGAAATGTGAAAGTAATAGATGGCTCAACTGCCTTAATGCCGGACACTGTAGAAAACCAAAAAGCATACCCGCAACCCAGTAGTCAAAAGTCGGGATATTTATGTTGATTTGCTGGCTTACAATCTACTTCGTAGCTTAATGTGGTCGGCAGGTACTACTTATACGACTCCTCCTTTGCGCCTATCGTTGCAAGGTACTCGCCACCATTTAATTAACTTTATTCCCAAACTAGAGGCTGCTGATTCTAAACAACGCCTAAGACTTTATCGCACTTTGCTGAAAGTTATTGTTCACAAGGCTGTTCCTGACCGTCCCGGTCGTAGTGAACCACGAGTCCGTAAACGTCGCCCCAAAATTTACCCCTTGATGACGAAACCCCGGCATGAATGGGAGCAAGCAATTGCAAACGGCTTAAACCACAAGCGTTTCAGCTTTTCTTAGTGCCATTCGAGACTGCACCCGTGAATCCCGAATCAGAGTGGGCATAGCCGGGGGGAGCGAATAGAATCGGGCCGAAGAAGAACTGAAAATCTGGCGCAGCCTCCAGATTACCCTCGCTGTGTAAAAATAATCCGGCTTCAACCCCATTACTGGTGATAGCAGGGTGTACATCTTGAGTGGTCTGTTGAACTACAGTAACGAGAATGTAGTCTTGGAGGTTTTGACCGACACCCGGCAAATCAACCACTACACAAATCCCCATTGCTTGCAAGTGTTTTGCATCCCCAATGCCGGAAAGCATCAGCAGCTTGGGCGAATCGAACGCACCCGCACTTAAAATCACTTCGGAGTTGACCCTGACTTGGTGCAACATTCCTTCATGCAGATATTCCACCCCAACAGCGCGGGTTTCCTCAAATAATAACCGAGTCACCAATGCACCTGTCATCGTCGTCAATTTCTGACGAAACAGTTCGCCAGACTCTTAAAAAAACGATGTCAAGCCGTGGTTGAAAGAACAATAGTCGAATTGTACAAAAATTAGAGTTTCACTACACCCCTAAACATGCAAGTTGGTTAAATCAAGTAGAGATTGAGTTATCTGTTTTATCTCGTCAATGTTTAGAGCGACGAATCCCAGATATACAAACATTATCCACTGAAATTGCTACTTGGGAAAAGCAACGCAATCTCCAACGCACTAGCGTCTATTGGCACTTTCAAACTACAGACGCACGGAGGAAGATGGAACGATTATACCCGACTGTGTGACCCAGCAAATTTGCCTTGGCAGACTACTAGGTTCTATAGAAGTTCATAAGCCCCTCTAAGGGAAACCTTCCGGTACACCCAGGATTTCGTCGCCAATTTCGCTAGAGATGCGATTGAACTTGGAGATTAAGTTTATTGGCAATGCGTTGTGAGGTACGCTCCGCTTTAATTAAATCTGCTGCTTTTTCGCCAATCATGATGGTGGGTACGTTCGTATTTCCCGTGGTCATCGTGGGCATGATGGACGAAAGGCTGGCAGGCTTACGACCGACAATTCGTTCATCAATAGCGTGAAGCTCACTGTTACTGCCAGGTCAAGCCAGCAGGCGCAACGATTCATTCCAGAGCCGATCAGCATTGTCTGGGTTCAGGGCGTAGGGGGCAACTCCGCTCATATAGCCGTTCCCGTTGGTGACGAGAGTGGCTTCATTGCAGTCCTCGAAATAGCGTCCGCCAACGCCTTTTAGTAGTGGAGAGGTTGCCAACAGAACGGAAGTTGCCGCACCCTGCGCTATTGTCTTCTGCCGCTCAGGTGGGGTTCTAAGACCGCCCGTATGACGCTGGAGGTTGGTTGCGATCGCTCCGGGCATCAGGGCATTAGCGGTAATGCCATCCTTGAACCAGCGTGCAGTAGCACCCACAGCAAAGAGGATGCTTGCAGTCTTGGACTGTCCATACGCCAACCACGGATCATAAGGACGGAACATGAAGTGAATATCATCGAACACAATGGGCGACATCAGGTGCCCGCTAGAACTAACCGACACGATACGGGCGGCACCCTCTGCAGCGAGAGCATCGTGTAGTCCGAGCGCTAGGGCAAACTGTCCGAGATAGTTAGTGGCAAATTGCATCTCCCAGTCTTCGGGTGTGCGCTGTTCGGGCAGTGCCATTACCCCTGCATTATTAACGAGGATGTGCAGCGGCTCACGCCAGGCAGCAATGAACTTGGCAATTGAGTTGCGATCGCTTAAATCAAGCGGAGCAACATGAATATTCCGGTTCCCAGTAGTAGCCATAATGTCAGCCGCGACTTGCGCTCCAGCATCGGTATTACGCACAGCTAGTGTGACGATCGCTCCAGTTTGAGCCAGTGCCCGCGCCGTTTCTACGCCGATGCCCGATGCGGCTCCCGTAACGATCGCCCGCTTGCCGGAAAGATCAATTCCTTCTACGACCTCGGCGGCGGTGGAATGTCGTCCGAATGGTGTTGTAATCAGTGCCATTGTGTATTCCTTTACAGAGGTCAAGTGTTCTGTTTGCCTAACATCGACCGATAAACGCTCAACAGGTATGATAATCTGAGATTGATCAAAGACAATCGCCCGTTTCTAAATAGATGAATACGCCGGATTTTGGACGTTAGATTTGCTGAGAACCGTTCGTGCTGTGCGACCTGCTTTAATTAAATCCGCTGCCTTCTCACCAATCATGATGGTGGGTGCGTTCGTATTTCCGGTCGTGATGGTGGGCATGATGGAGGCATCTACAACCCGTAACCCTTCAATTCCATGTACCCGCAACTCAGGATCGACCACTGCCATTGAATCAATGCCCATTTTGCAAGTGCCAACAGGATGCCACACTGTGCTGCAATTGTTGCGGATATAAGCAACGAGTGCTTCATCACTCTGAACCTCAGCACCTGGAGCAATTTCTGCACCACGAAACTCATCAAAAAAATTGCTATGAAACAATTGCCGCATTAATTTAATTCCCTCAACCAGCTTCTTCACATCGGTTTCATTTTGCAGATAGTTCATCTGCAAAATCGGTGTGTCTTTAGGATCAGGCGTTCGCAAACCGACACTGCCAATATTTTGCAGATGGGTCAAAGCGACTGCACCGGTAAATCCAAATGCCGCTGGAGCATAGCCAGGGGGTAAGAGCTGAATGGAACCGAATAGAAACTGTAAATCGGGTGCAACCGCTGAATTCCACTTGCTATGCAAAAATAATCCAGCTTCCCCGATACTACTGGTGCTGGCAAAGTGTAAATCCTGAGTTGCCTGGTATACCACAGGAGAGAAAATGTGGTCTTGCAGGTTTTGCCCAACACCTGGCAGATCGACGACAACAGGAATCCCTAATGTTTGTAGGTGTGCTGCATCCCCAATGCCGGAAAGCATTAGCAGCTTGGGCGAATCGAACGCGCCCGCACTTAAAATCACTTCCCGCTCAACCCTGACTTGGTGCAGCATTCCCTCGTGCAGATATTCCACCCCAACGGTGCGGGTTCCCTCAAACAACAATCGAGTCACCAATGCCCCAGTCGTTATGGTCAAATTGCGACGCTGGAGAATAGGCACAAGGAACGCAGCAGCAGCACTGTGCCGTTTACCCTCCTTGGTAGTTTGCTGATAGAGTCCGGCTCCTTCCTGCTGCGTACCATTGAAATCAGGATTGTAGTCAAATCCCATTGCCACACATGCCTCTACAAATCGTTGAGAAGTTGCAGTAGGCGCAATGGGATCGGTAACGCTCAACTCCCCATCAACTCCGTGGTAGGCGGAGGCACCGCGTTGCTGGTGTTCAGATTTCTTGAAATAAGGCAAGACATCCTGGTAACTCCAACCGGGATTTCCCAACTCCTGCCAGTGGTCATAATCGTGATGATTGCCTCGGACATACATCATGAAATTAATCGAACTGCTGCCTCCTAAGACTTTGCCACGGGAACAAAAGATTTTGCGATTATTCAAGAAGGGTTCTGGTTCAGAGAAATAGCTCCAGTCCACCTCTGAGCCTAGTAGATTGACGCACTGCGCTGGGATGAAAATCTCTGGTTTCGTATCTGGGTTACCCGCTTCGAGTAGTAACACAGTTGTGTCATTGTCTTCGGTTAGACGATTGGCAACCACACAACCTGCTGACCCTGCACCGATTACAATGTAGTCATAATTAGTCATAAAGTTCTCTTCCTCTGTTATCTACAATGGATAAATGGAGTCAAGAATGAATTCATTTAAAGAGCGATTGCTGAGATACTGTTAGTTATTTGATTTACAACACCCGATCTGCTGAATTTAACTGCGTACCAATGGTGTATCCACCAAATGTTCTGCCAGAAACCAAACTTGCGTCTCATTGGTTCGCAGGACTTAGCTCACTAACAAATCGTTAAATTGGGATTACTTCACAGCAGTACTTGCTGCTTCAATCACTTTGGCAACCTCTTTTGGATGAGAGATAAAAGGAACATGACTGGAGTTAACTTCGGTTGTCTTAGCTCCAATCCGTTTAGCCATAAA
>NZ_JAIVFX010000022.1 GCF_020829625.1 Nostoc sp. XA010
TGCTGTCATGGTTTTATAAGTGCGGTTAGTTATTTTATAATCAGGCTGGTTTGTTTTTGCCTGTGAATGTACTTTACAATGCTTTACAAAATTTAATCAAGTTTTATTACTTCAGTAAAGCTTATATACGTTATTAGCTTTTCTTATTTAAAGGTAAGCAATGAGGTTAGGATACGCCGAAGTTACAGCAGAATTCAGAATTCAGGAGTAAAACATGCTTTATACCTGGGTAACAGACTTAGCTTGTGTACCTCAGCAACTTGAAATCTGCTGTATCTTTTGTATGACATCACAACTGTATAGATATATAGCTGTAGAAATTTTTATTCTATTTTGGTTCTATTGCCTACTGGACTGGGAATAATAACTTTGTAGATTACCGCTATTTCAAAAAAATTAACCCTCGGCTTACCACTGGGGGCTTTTTTTGTTTGGCAAAATGGCATATCTCTAAATTAGACGATTGCTATGGTGTTTAAGTAGGATACATTCCATGCGAAAAAGTACTGACTTGCATCACCCCTGGCTAACTACCAGGGGTTTTTATTGGAAGTTCTACTGAGATATTGCACCATTCTGAATAACTGTAAAGTTGACAATTTGATATGAGTAGTGATTCTAAAATTCACTGCTTTTCCAAATTAATAAGGGATAGCGATTTTTATTCAAGTAGGGAATGTCAATATAGGCTTATATGGAAGCCAAAAAATCAAGTACAACTAATTAACAATGACAGAAGCTAAAAACGTAATCGGTGGAAACCTAGAAGCCTGCTGCACTTCTCCAATGACTGGGTTTTACCGCGACGGTTTTTGTCGCACAGGTGGTCAGGATTTCGGTTCGCACGTTGTATGTGCCGAAGTGACATCAGAATTCCTGGAGTTCACCAAATCCCACGGGAACGATCTAAGCACACCTGTTCCTGATTCTAATTTTCCTGGGCTGAAGCCTGGCGATCGCTGGTGTTTATGTGCTTCTCGCTGGCAAGAAGCTCTCGATGCTGGCGTTGCTCCACCCGTCATTCTCTCTGCAACCCATGCTAGAGCTTTGGAAATGGTTTCCCTAGACGAATTGAAAAAACATGCCTTAACTTCGTCTTGATCGGGCATTGGGCATTGAAAAGAGGCAGAGGGGCGGGGGCAGAGGGGAAAATTCTTCTCCCCACTCCCCACTCCCCAATTCCAAATCAACCCACTGGAACTTCTACAGGTAGCTTTAATACATCGGCAACCATAGCAATCAATTTAGTGGGGTCTATTGGCTTAGATAAATGCTGCTGAAACCCTGCTGAAAGCGCTTCTAATCGGTCTTCCTCTCGCGTGTATGCTGTTAAAGCGATCGCTGGGATACGTCCTCCTTTTTCTGGTTCCAAAGAGCGCAGTTTCCGAATCAGCGTATAACCATCTTGCTGTGACATGCCGATGTCGCTAATTAGAATATCTGGTTTTGCTTGTTCAATTACTGCTAATGCTTCATCAACTGATGCTACCGCAGTGGCGATCGCCCCATATTCCTCAAACATAAAACTGAGAAAGTTACGGGTATCTGCTTCATCATCTACAACTAAAACTCTTAATCCAGAAAGAGGCGTCGATGCCACAGGGGAAAAAATTTCTCCTGTGGCTTCTCTACTGGCTCTGCTAGTCCTATTGTCTTGTAGCAGTGGTAATCTCACAGTAAAGGTTGCTCCTTCTCCTGTGCCTGCACTTTCGGCAGAGATTTTACCCTTGTGTAGTTCTACTAAATGACGGACGATCGCTAGTCCTAGTCCTAATCCATTGTGCGATCGCGTTGTGGTGCTATCTGCTTGCCGGAAACGCTCAAATACTTTGGGCAAAAACTCGGAACTGATACCAATGCCCGTATCAATAACTTGAATTTGGGCGTATTTGTGAGTTGTTTCTTGTTCTTCACTATAGACTACTGACAAATTCACATCTACCCTGCCACCCTTAGGGGTAAACTTAATGGCATTAGTTAGTAGGTTCCAGACAACTTGCTGTAACCTGGCTGGATCGCCATAAACTGACCCGACCGAAGTATCCAAAACAGTATTTAACTTAATATCTTTTGGTTCTGCTAGGGGACGCACTGCCTCTAAGGCTGCCTCCGTTACCGTGAGCAGATTCACCGCAGATACATTTAACCGCAACTGACCACGGATAATCCGGGATACATCTAAGATATCCTCAATTAGTTGCATCTGAGATATTGCGTTGCGTTCAATCGCCTCTAGGGCGCGGGAAGTGGCTTTTTCATCAAGTTTCTTAGAGCGGAGGATCTTTGACCAGCCCAGCATTGAGGTTAGGGGTGTGCGGAGTTCGTGGGAAAGAACGGCGAGAAACTCATCTTTCATCCGATTCGCTGCTTCTGCTTCGGCTCTTGCCGTCTGTTCTCGAATCACTTGAGCGCGGACTTCTTCTGCTTGTTTGCGTTCAGTAATATCTTCGAGAGTGCCTACATATCCCAGCAATTCTCCTTGACCGGAAAGCATGGGTGATGAGCGAACTTGAACCCAACGCACGATACCATGAGCAGTTTGAAAGCGAAACTCTTCAGAGTAGTCACGACCTTCACAAATGTAGTTAGACCAAGTGGCAACTGCTCGTTCTCTATCTCCTGGGTGAACAGATTCTAGCCATCTTTTTTCTAAACTTTCTGCCGCTCTCAAGCCACAAATTATTTGATAGCGAGGATTAGTATATCTACATCCTCCTTCAGTATCAATTTCAAAAATGCCAACGGGTGAACAAGTACTTAGCGATCGAAATCGTTCTTCACTTTGGCTGAGTTCGGCATTGACAGCTACCAGTTGTGCTGCTTGTTGCTTGACAGCTTCTGTTTTCTTAAATAGTTCTACGAATACTGTGACTTTAGAAGTCAAAATATTGGGGTCTAATGGTTTGAGCAAATAATCAACTGCACCCAAGGCATAGCCTTTAAACAACATTTGGTCGCTGGTGCTAAAGGCGGTGAGAAAGATAATTGGAGTGTGACGCGATCGCCCCCGATTGCGAATCAAGGTTGCAGTTTCAAAGCCATCGATCCCTGGCATTTGCACATCTAGCAAAATCACTGCAAAGTCTTGATGTAGCAGACACCTCAAAGCTTCCTCCCCAGAAGTAGCTCTCACCAGATTCTCTCCCAGTTTTTCCAGGATTGCTTCTAGTGCTAGCAAATTTTCTAGTTTATCATCCACTAGGAGGATGTTTACTTTGGGTTCCATCTGCATGGTTTTTTTTCCGTGATTAATGACAAAGCTTAACCATTTGGGAAGCAATGTTTGAAAGTGTTAAAATCCAGTCTACTGCAACAGCAGAAATTGCTGCTTCTGGCATAACATTGCTCTGGGCTGTGGCAGGTTCTTGTACGATAGTAAGTCCTCCCCGCGCTTTTATTTTCTTAAGACCTTGCTTACCATCTTGGTTTGCTCCTGTCAATATTACACCAATAACTTGCTCACTATAGACATCGGCTGCTGACTCAAATAGCACATCGATAGATGGTCTGGCATAAGAAACAGGCTCATCAGTCGAGAGGGCAAAGTGACCTGGTTCAACCAATAAGTGATAATCTGCTGGAGCTATGTAGATATGTCCTGGTAGTATTTCGTCTTTGTCTTGCACTTCTCGAATCGGCAACGAAGTATATTCTTGTAATAACTCCTGGAGTGTGTTGTTAGACTCCTTGTGACGGTGTTGCACGATCGCGATCGGCACTAGAAAGTCTGCTGGTAAATTACCCAAGAGAATTTTTAAGGCTGATAATCCGCCCAAAGAAGTACCAATGACTACAATTTCAAACGCCACTTGTTTTGTCCTCACACCTGTTAGTGTGACTTGATGGCTCATCAAATCCTTTCAGCATTCTCCAGTTCCACCACAGCTAGTAAGGGACTTCCAAATAAAAAAATATGCCATCCCTGGGGGACGCTACGCGTAGCTTGCTTCCCAAAGGGTACGCTTTTAGGGCAGGGGAGCAGGGAGCAGGAAGCAGGGGGAGGAAAAATCGTTTTGATTCCAAAAATTGGATAATTTATTTTTTGCAGTTCCCTAACTTACCTTGACTTGCCTTTATACCCACTAACGAAAATTATATATTTTTGTCATTTCCATTACAATTAAAAATTTTATCATTGTGAAGTAGTTTACATAAAAAATATGGTTTTTATGGTTTTTTTAAATTTTAGTTAATGCCAGAATCGATACATTATAGAAATATATTTTTGCTAAATAACTAACTTTTAAAAGTTTAATTATTATTGTTTTGACAATTCATAAAAATTTACTTAAGCTAAAGGATAGGTTAAGCAAATCAACAAATGACAGCGATTTGGTTTAGCTACATCAAAAATTGCTGTTGCAGACTATTGGCATGAGGAAATTAATCGCAACAAAAATCATTCCCTAAAGGCAAGTTTACTAAATTTGTCTATAAAAAGCTAAGACATCATTAAGCATATTGCGCCGCGCACATATTGAACAGATTCCGATCAATTATAGATAGATACTTGTAGTGATGGTAGCAGGTATCCATCAATCATTGAAGTTTAACTAGCGATTTTGGATTAAGGTCTTCTGGTTTATATCTCGTCAGGCACGGAATAAATCTAAAATCCAAAAGACGCTCGATAACTCGCTCTAAGCGTTCGCGTAGCGTCTCGTAGAGAAGCCATGCCGTTGGCGCAGCCTCTCGTAGAGAAGGCTTTACGCTACGCTATCGGCAATCCAAAATTGATTGACCACAGTGCGGTAGATATGTCCAGGAGAATACAATGCTTGAGTATTTTACATCATTGAACGACCACAATTTGCCCTATCCAGATACGATTCATCCCATCGTTGTCCACTTCGTAATTGCGATGGTGTTGTTTTCCTTTTTCTGCGATGTAGTTGGCTATTTTACTGGGAAATCCAGTCTTTTTGAGGTCAGTTGGTGGAACATGTTAGTTGCCACGATCGCCATCTTCGTTGCGATTATTTTTGGTCAGTTTGAAGCGGGTTTAGCACAGCCTTACAGCCTAGCTAAATCGGTGCTGAACTTACATACGCTGATTGGTTGGTCGCTTTCGGGAATCATCACGGCAATTACAGCTTGGCGCTATGTAATTCGTGCCCGCAACCCGCAAAAATTACCAATTTATTATTTGGGAGCCGGACTAGTTTTAACTTTGATAGTTGGCTTGCAAGTATATCTCGGAGATGAACTTGTTTGGGTGTATGGATTGCATACAGTGCCAGTTGTGGAAGCACTAAAGGATGGTCTGTTGCGATGAACTCAGAATTAATTGACCAATTGAGCGGCTCTCTAGGCGGAAACGGATTACCTTACACAATTCCCATTCATCCCAACTTAGTCCATCTGACAATAGGTTTGTTCATCATTGGGATGACCTTTGATATTGTTGGTGTTTTGTTCCCCTTTGAAAAATGGGTCTTCAAATTTTTAGCAATTACTGTGGAACGTGACAACTTATTTAATGTTGGCTGGTACAACATGCTAGCTGCCAGCATCATTACATTTTTCACAGTGGCAGCAGGCTTTTACGAAATGCTGTTGGCAACACCACCAGCTGATATGAAAAGTGCCTGGGGATTGCAGGCAATGGAAACTATGCTTTGGCATGGTGTAGGTGGTGTGTTCTTATTAGCGCTGATTGTTGTCCTGACCATCTGGAGAGGATGGCAGCGCTTCGTTTGGGCCAAACAAGAATATAAACAGACAGACAGAGAAGTGCAATGGATCTATCTGTTGGCAGGCATAGCAATCATGTTTATTCTGTACGTCCACGGGACACTAGGAGCGCAAATGGCTGCCGAGTTTGGCGTACACAATACAGCAGATAATTTGCTGCGATCGCACCAAGACCTTAACACAACACTCAAATAAGTCATTTGTCTTTTGTTTAAAGTTATTAACCATCGACCAATGACCAATGACCAATGACCCATGACTAATGACCAATGACTAATTACCATGAAAATCCAGAAGATTTTAAATATTTTGACGCTGCTTACAGGCGCGATCGCAGTGACTATTACGAGTCTCTGGATCGGGCAGCAGGCTTATTCCTGGCTTCCCCCCCAAGCAGCAGCCGAATCCCTACTAATTGATGATTTGATTAGCTTCTTAGTAACCCTCGGTTCCTTCATCTTCTTGGGAGTAACAAGTACTTTAATGTATTCTGTGATCTTCCATCGGGCCATCAAAGATGACTTCACCGACGGCCCCCCAATTGAAGGTAATATCACCTTAGAAGTTGTCTGGACAGCAATTCCAATTCTGTTAGTGTTGTGGATTGCGGGCTACAGCTACCAAGTTTACGAACAAATGGGGATTCAAGGCCCATCGGAAATAGTTCACCTGCATAATCCATTGGGAATGGAATCGGCTTATGCAGAACCAAAAGATGCACCAGCTAATGCTTTAGGTGAACCTGTAGAAAAAATCGACGTACTAGCTAAACAGTGGGCGTGGGTTTTTCATTACCCAGAAAGAGATATTACCAGTACCGAATTGCATTTACCTAGCGATCGCCGGATACGTTTAGCGCTGAAATCACAAGACGTTCTCCACGGCTTCTATATACCTGCATTTCGCCTCAAGCAGGATATTATTCCCAACCATGCGATCGACTTTGAATTTACTCCCATCCGCCCCGGCAAATACCGATTGACCGATTCCCAATATAGCGGTACATACTTTGCGACGATGCAGGCGAATGTGGTTGTCGAATCTCCTGAAGATTATCAGCAATGGCTAGCACAAGCTGCAACCCAAAAGCCATCCGTTGCAAAAAATCAGGCAGCTTCTGAGTATGCCCAAACATCCAATCAATCAGTCCAAACTGGTTGGGTTACAGTTCCACCTGCTGCACCTCCTCTAGTCAATTCACCTGGTTGAAAGGAAAGTAACTATGACTAATGTTCCTATTGAAGGTATCCTTCTCCCTGATGAGAAGCATAACCACGAATCTCCAAGTAATTGGAAAGAATACTTCAGCTTTAGTACCGACCACAAGGTAATTGGTATCCAGTATCTCGTTACCTCATTTTTCTTCTTTCTCGTCGGCGGTATCTTTGCGATGGTGATGCGCGGAGAACTGATGACACCCGAATCAGATTTAGTCGATCGCACCATCTACAACGGTATGTTCACCATGCACGGCACTGTGATGCTGTTTTTGTGGACATTTCCCTCACTGGTTGGTTTTGCCAACTATTTAGTACCCCTGATGATTGGGGCGCGAGATATGGCATTTCCCCGCCTCAACGCCGTCGCCTTTTGGATGGTGCCAGTAGTCGGAATTCTGATGATGGGTAGCTTCTTCGTCCCTGGTGGACCAGCCCAAGCCGGTTGGTGGTCTTACCCGCCAGTCAGTCTCCAGAATCCCACAGGTAACTTGATTAATGGTCAAGTTATTTGGCTCTTAGCGGTGGCAATATCCGGCGTATCCTCAATTATGGGGGCAGTAAACTTTGTCACCACAATCGTGAAGATGCGGGCCCCAGGAATGGGTTTCTTCAAAATGCCCTTGTTTGTCTGGGCAGTATTTAGCGCCCAAATTATCCAACTATTTGGACTACCTGCATTGACAGCTGGTGCGGTAATGCTGCTACTCGATCTCACAGCAGGCACTGCCTTTTTCGATCCCGCCAAGGGTGGTAATCCAGTAATGTTTGAGCATTATTTCTGGTTCTACTCCCACCCTGCCGTTTACGTGATTATTTTGCCCATCTTCGGGATTTTCTCAGAAATCTTCCCAGTTTATTCACGTAAACCCTTATTTGGTTACAAAGTAGTTGCCGTTTCATCGATCTTGATTGCAGCAGTCAGTGGTATTGTTTGGGTACACCACATGTACGTCAGTGGTACACCAGGCTGGATGCGGTTGATTTTCATGCTGACGACGATGTTTGTATCTGTCCCCACAGGAATTAAAGTATTTGCTTGGGTAGCAACTATTTGGGGCGGTAAACTGCGGCTAAATACCCCCATGCTGTTTGCCTTGGGCGGATTAATCATGTTTGTCTTCGCAGGAATCACAGGCATCATGCTTTCTTCCGTGCCCGTTGATGTCCACGTTAACAATACCTACTTTGTGGTGGGACACTTCCACTACGTTCTTTACGGCACTGTGACGATGGGCTTATTTGCCGCCATCTATCACTGGTTCCCCAAAATGACTGGGCGGATGTACTCCGAAAGCTGGGGTAAAATCCACTTCTGGTTAGCCTTCATCGGCACTAACCTCAACTTTTTGCCCATGCACCCCTTGGGATTACAAGGAATGTTACGCCGAGTTGCTTCCTACGCCCCAGAGTATCAATTCTGGAATATCATCGCTAGCCTGGGCGGATTTCTCTTAGGAATGTCCACCTTACCCTTCATATTCAACATGGTGATTTCTTGGATGCAAGGCGAGAAAGCACCTAATAATCCTTGGCGGGCAATTGGATTGGAGTGGATGGTTTCTTCACCACCCCCAGTAGAAAACTTTGAAGAGATTCCCATCATCATCTCTGAACCCTACGGCTACGGTAAATCGGAACCCTTGACTGCTAACCTCTCAGAATAACCCAGGGTATCCTACCGTATACACACAAATCTTTTAGGTTACTCCGTAACTTAGGGTAAGTTAATTTTTGCAGGTCGATGCAACAAACTTGCAGGTCGATACAACAAACTTGCAGGTCGATGCAACAAACTTGCAGGTCGATACAACAAACTTGCAGGTCGATACAACAAACTTGCAGGTCGATGCAACAAACTTGCAAGTCGATGCAACAAACTTGCAGGCCAATGCAATAAAGGTAAGGTCAAAAGACTTGTGTGTACACCGTAGCGCAACTAGCTACGTCTCCTTTGCGTTCTAAATTCAACCTTCAAGCTAAAAGCAAAACTCCACCAATGGACAGTTATATCAATTCAGATGAATTGCACCACACAGCCGCAGAACATACGCACGACGAAGAAGGCAACAAGATGTTTGGCTTCATTGTCTTCCTCCTCTCAGAAAGCGTCATTTTCTTGAGTTTTTTCGCTGGATATGCCATCTACAAAACAACAACTCCTAACTGGCTACCAGCTGGTGTTTCTGGGCTAGAAGTAAAAGAACCGACAATCAACACGATAATTCTTGTCGCCAGTAGCTTTGTAATTTACTTAGCAGAACGCGCCCTTCAACGCCATGACTTAGTGAAATTTCGCCTGTTTCTCTTGACAACAATGGCGATGGGAACTTACTTTTTGGTTGGACAGGCGATTGAATGGAACGGCCTCGATTTTGGTTTCACTTCAGGGGTATTTGGTGGAACGTTTTACCTGCTAACAGGTTTCCACGGTTTGCACGTTTTCACTGGCATTCTGCTGCAGTCAATAATTTTGGTACGTTCTTTCCTTCCTGGCAATTACGACACAGGCCACTTTGGCGTGAACGCGACTTCGTTGTTCTGGCACTTCGTCGATGTTATCTGGATTATTTTGTTTATCCTCATCTACGTTTGGCAGTAAATGAGAATGAGGGAGTAATTTCTCCCTCTGCTTATTTCTCTTTATATCAATTCAATTAATGATTGCAACACATCCTTGGGTAAAGACGCAATGAATGGCGGGGTAAAGTAGAGACGCGATTCATCGCGTCTCTACAAATGGTCTATTTGTCGCATTCTATTTTTAAATTGGTATTAGACTAAATAACTCGTATTTGGCACGATCGCAAATAAGGCATACTCATACCAAGCAGTCCAAATGAAACTGCGAATCCATCGCTGGCGCTTTTCGGGACTCAATTCATATTCAAACGCGCCGCTAGATACATCAATGGAAGATAGGTGAGAGTTACAACCACAGCCGTGTTGATAAGTAAAACCGTATTTGGAAGCAATGCTTTGCACTTTCATCTGAATCGCAAACACCTTACCTGCATGGAGTATGGCATCCCAAGCACGTTTGTGTTCAATATCGCGCTGATCAAATCTTAAGGCGCGTTCTTCAAAAACATGATCGCGGTAAATTGGTGCTAGATGCACATGATAGAAGCTGGCAGGTAGTTCATAACCAAACTCGTTGAATAAATCTATGCCAATGCGAGCCACTTTTACTTCATTAGCATACTCTGTCCCTTTTGACTCCACATCACGGAGAATTTCTGCAAAGTTTGGATAGCTGTGTTTGAGAAAGTCTTGCCCAAAAAACTCTAGGGTTTCCCATGCGAGTTGTGTAAATAGCTGGGAGAATGACGGTATTAAGTGAGCTAGTTGGGGGCGATCGCTAAACAAGTCAACATCACCATGCTCTAATTTATATAAGAACAACTGTGCCATCTCAACATAGCTCTGGGGATGAGAAAGTCCGACACTCGTGGTTCCTCTAGCAATGTCTTGCCATGTAGAAGGTAGTTGAGAAACGTGAACCGCATTTTCTCCAGCAATGACTGCAACAGGAGGACATTCGAGAAGCTGCATCGACAATCTCCTTTAAGACTTTAATGTGTAATTTACCTTAAGTGATGTCTAGCGACAAGCCGCTTCTCTACGTTCGCGCAGCGTGTCGCAGACAGACGCTGCGCGTAGCTTGCTTCTCCGTAGGAGTATGCGTCTACGCATCTATCTTCTAAACACAATTAAAAATGTTTGACAGACTATCTTTTGACAGCGATAGTAACTTTACTCATAATATTTTTTTATAAAATATTTAGTGCTTATTACAATACACTTTTAATTATCTTCTCTCTATTTTTACGGTTAAATCCACCTAAATCACCTTCATCTGGTAGTTCAAACAGTCTAGATTTTAAGCACCAGCTATTTTCTTGTATAGTTTTTCCCCTTTGACTATTTCTTCATAGTACTGTTCATAAGGGGTGAACCTGATAGATTCTTGTTTTCCTAAACCCAAAATACCAAAGGTGCCAAGGCTATTATAAAAAAGTTCGTGTACCCGCTTTTGAAGTACCTGATTGAAATATATCAGGACGTTACGACAAAGAATGACATTAAACTCATTAAAAGAGCTATCAGTTGCTAAATTATGTTGGGCGAAAACAACGTTTTCTCTTAGAGATGCTCGAAATATAGCGTTATCATAAGCTGCTGTATAATATTCTGAGAAAGACTTCTTACCGCCAGCTTTCAGATAAAGTTGAGTATATTCCTGCATCAGTTTCAGAGAGAAAATCCCACTTTTGGCGCTTTGTAATACCTTCTCATTAGTATCAGTGGCATATATGCGGCAACGGTGGTAAAGCCCTTCTTCTTGTAGTAATATTGCCATTGAGTAGACTTCTTCACCAGTCGAGCATCCAGCGTGCCAGATGCGAATAAACGGATAGGTTTGCAAGAAGGGGATAACTTGATTTCTGAAGGCGTGATAAAAGCTGGGATCACGAAACATTGATGTGACATTCACCGTCAGAGCAAGCAAAAATCTTTCTAAATAGGCACGGTTGTGGAGTAACCGTTCTTGCAATGCAGAAACATTTGCTAACCCCTCTAATTCCATAAAGCTCTGAATGCGGCGCTTGAGTGAGGAAAGAGCATAATTGCGAAAGTCATAACCATAGTATTGATACACACCTTCCAAAAGCAGATGTATTTCTATATCCTCCAAGGTTGGCTTGGGCAAAGTCATAGTACGAATTAGCATATATGTTGAGCCAGTTTCAGTTATTTAAATGTGCTGGCAATACAACGAGTTAAGCTGCTTGGAATTAGCCAAAGAAATATTTCCCAAAACACCACATGGAGAAATAATTATTCACATTCTAGAGTGGTAATATTTTTATAATCCAAGTGAATCTTACGCCGAAAATAGCTTGCTGGGTCTATTAAATTTGATAACCTTACTACTTTCAGTTTCACCTCATGGCTGTTATTCCTAAAGCAGCGATCGCTATTATTGAAATCCCAACTAGCCATCTCACCTGATAGCGTAGATTTCTAATCTCTTGGCTGAGATTTTCTCTCTGTGGTATGGGATATGGTTGAAGTTCTGCAACTTCAACAGCTACTTGTTGGGGTTTCTTTTGGGTACTTTTAAAAGTCACCTGCGTATGTAGCCAATTAGTAATTAGTTGAGGACAGTTTTTCTTAAACCAACTTAAAGCCAAAGTTCTAAAAACTGGTTTGGACATTCGCGCAATTAATTTCATTACCCTATTTACGGGTTTCACGCGAAGCTTTTGGTTGATCAGATTGACTGAGCCAACATCATACAGGCAATCCAGAATTAGTTTAACAGTGGCTTCTTCACTGTTAATTAAGTTTTGCAGTAAAAGCAGAACATCGTGCATACGCTCTGCTTCAATAACTTTTTCTGTCAAAGTTTCTGGAGAACTTACTGAAGGACTTACGGTTGTATTTAGGGCGTTTCGTCTTACTATCGTCATATTAGTAACATAGCAGTCATAATAATGTAAGTACACCTGTCTACTGGGAGAAAGATTTTTTATCTAGAGAAAGAACCTAAAAGCCAAAACTTTTTCGTGAGACACATGATTATATGGTGTCTGGAAAAAGGCTATTTGTCTAGTTTCCATAAAACTGTTATCTATTTCTGAATAATTAAACTAGAACTGCGAAGTAGAACCTGCTGGATTCAATGGGAGCATCCGTTGTAGAAAAAATATCTTCATCTTTTATTTAGATGTTAATACCTCAATTTGTGCGACAACCCGTTGTAATTCGTCAATAATTACAGTAGTTCCAGCCTTGCTGAAGGCATCCACAAGCGCCCGATAATACCAAAGAGTTCCTTCTTTACCCCCGTGAAAACGTTCCCAAAGTGACTCGCCCAAAACGCGATAATCTTTGAGAATCGATTGGGCGTTGTAAAGTTTATCTGCTAATGATACGAGCAGTACTGATGGGGAAGCGGTAGAAATATGACCAATGTATGCTTCCTTCCGGTGTCGCCAAGGCGGTTTTGGAGTTGTATCAGCGTCAGTACAACCATCTACAATTGCTGTTACATTGTCACCAAAGCGATCGCGAATTTCTTCTCGTGTTGCAGCGCCACCTTGATCTTCGATCGCATCGTGTAAAAGAGCTGCGATAGCTTCATCTTCATTTGCCCCATATTCTAAAGCAATACTGGCAACACCTAATAAATGGGCAACATAGGGCACGCCTGAACCTTTACGAACTTGGTTGGCGTGCAGTTGGGTGGCGTAGGTAAGAGCTGTGGTAAAGCGTTCTGAGAGCATTGTTATGAAATAATAAAACAGCTTGTAGTCAGATATTGCCCTGGTGTTAATGTCAATTTTATAACAAACTGCTCCAGACACAGAGAACGTAGAGCAGGAGAAGGGTACAGAAGTAATTGAATATCAACCTAAAATTGAGATATCTATCAAGCTTGCTATGGCATTATTATGACCAGCGAAAAAATAACGGTGCAGTCTTTGTATACTGTCACTGATGAAGAATTAATGCTGATGAGTTCGCAAAACCCAGAACTGCGGTTTGAACGCAATGCTAATGGAATGTTAGAAACTATGCCCCCAACTGGTGGAATTTCTGGTAATCGAGAAATAAAAGCAGGAGCCTATTTGTTGAATTGGGTAGAAAGTCAGGATTTAGGTGAAGTATTTAGTTCAAGCACAGGTTTTAGATTAGCAAATACTGCTGTTAGATCACCCGATGCTGCTTTTGTAGCTAAAGCACGTTTGCCAGAAGGTTGGGATGAAGAAGAAGACAAATTTATTAATTTAGCACCCGACTTTGTAATTGAAATTCGTTCTAAAAACGATAGCTTGGCAAACCTCAAAGCCAAGATGGAAGAATATATTAGTAATGGTGTTCAATTAGAATGGTTAATTGATAGTAAAAATCAGCAAGCTTTAGTTTATCGCCGGGATGGTTCAATTACTCAATATCCAGCTACGGCAGTATTAAGCGGTGAAGATGTTGTACCTGGTTTTACCTTGCCTTTAAGAAAATTATTATAAAATTGACCATATAATATATTAATTTTATACAAGGATGCACCAACCCAAAAATTTGTTTAAAACTACACTACAAGCTTTATTTTAAGCAGATTTTGGTGCAGCATTCATTATAAAAAGTAGCATAACGGTTAAATTATCAAGATACTATCTTTCTTTTGAGCGAGATTTGACGACAAGCCGCTCTACATCTGCACCTGAAAACTCCTGGTTATAAAAGCAAAATTTTTTATTAGATAAAATTATATAATTCTACTTTTAGATAGACAATATTTAAATCTATATTCCATCGCCAGATAGATAAGATTTCGATGATAATTTACTTACATTAACTAAAGGATATGCTACTTATAGGAGTTAGTTTGATAATGTCAGAAAGTCCTGGATTAGGAGAGCAGGCGCTGAATAAAGCGGCAGAAATAGGATTATCTAGCCAATTAGATGAAGTAGAAAATTTAGATGTAGACATTAAAACAGACCCTCTGAAACTAATTCAGGGTGAGGTGGATGCAGTCACGATTCAAGGTGAAGGTTTGGTTATGCAGAAAGACCTCCGTATGGAGGAATTGCAAATGCAAATGACTAGCGTTGCCATCAATCCCCTGAGTGTGGCTTTTGGCAAAATTGAACTTACCAAACCTACTGAAGCTAAGGCACAGGTTGTATTAACCGAAGCTGATATTAATCGCGCCTTCAACTCAGAATATGTGCGATCGCAACTGCAAAGCCAAAAAATCCACGTTAACGGGCAATTGAGGACTATTCAACCTCAACATGTAGACTTTCGACTACCAGGCGATGGGAAAGTGGCACTAAATGCCAGTATGAAATTAGTAGAAACTGGTGAAAATCAGCAAGTTGCTTTTTCCGCAGTCCCCAAGATAAGTAGCAATGGAAAAACTGTTGCTCTGGAGAATGTCGAGTATGGCGAAAGTGAGGAAATATCGCCAGAGTTGACAAAAGCTTTGATAGATCAAACTAGCGAAATTCTAAATTTGAGTAACTTCGATTTAGAAGGAATGAGTCTGCAAGTTAACCAACTAAATGTAGAAGTAGGCAAACTAACCCTACAGGCTGAAGCTTATGTTGAAAAAATTCCTTCAGCTTAAAAATAAATAAGACGCTAATAAATTCAGGATACTAATAATGGAAAGTACAGAAACAACGCAAACAGGTTCAACACCTTTTCCAAATATTCCACCAGTTATTGAAAGTAACGACAGTGAGTATGTTGATAGCGGCGTACCAAGCACAGTTGCGATCGCAGGACATCCTCTACATCCCCTGACTGTGATTTTTCCCATCGCCTTTTTAGCCGCCGCCTTGGGAAGTGACTTCGGCTACTGGTTAACTCGTGATTTCTTTTGGGCTAGGGCTTCATTCTGGTTAATCGGACTTGGATTAGGTTTAGGCTTAATTGCAGCAGCGACTGGTCTGAGCGACTTTTTGAAAATTGAACGAGTTCGCAAGCGCACCGCAGGTTGGGTGCATTTGATACTTAACGTTTCTATCCTGGTTTTATCACTCGTCAACTTTCTCCTACGTTTGGGCGACGCTGAGTCCCGAATAGTACCTTGGGGACTGTTGATCTCCCTCGTTGTTGGTACACTCACTAGCGCTTCCGGCTGGTTCGGTGCTGAACTCTCCTACCGACACAAAATCGGTGTAGTAGGCGCTGGTAGCAGAAGATATCCATAACGAAGTAATTCGTAATTAAAATCCAAAATTACGAATTATTAACAAAGAGCAATACAGAGGCTAAAATTTTCGTTAATCTTTAGCCTTGAGAAAGGGCTGCAACACAGTTGTTAGGTGGAATCCCTCACCGATCTGGTTCGCGCAGTTTCCACGGTTGCTGTCTCCAGCCTAATCTCCGTCTTGCTTCGGAAGTATCCACTCTTTGCATATTAACCTCCACAAGCTCTACTGTTTCTCGAAGCAATGCTTCAAGTTCATTGACAGCTACAGGGGCTTGATGACAAAACAAGCCTTCGAGACGAGAGACAAGATTTTCAGGGGCAATCTCCATTTTCTGAATAAATCTGCTCATTCGCTTGAATTGAAATGTTGAGTAATACAAGTGGTTCAAGCCAGACAATACACCGAGAAGATTTTGGGCTGATTCAACCAGGATTTGATAGTACCAGAGCGTTGTATCCCGTTTAGCAAGCTTGGGCTGCATTCCCCAAATTGGGACAAATTTGAGATAATGCTCGACCATCGTTTGCGCGAGTCCATCGGGATAATTCGCAATCTTAGCTTTCCACTGTCCAATCAGGGTTTCGCCATACAACGGAATTCCAACTAGTGTTCCTGACATCGCTTTCATAATCGGAGATTGAACATCAAACTCCTCCAAGATGGTTGAAATTTCCTTTTCCCATTGTGCGATCGTCGCATGAGCAAACTGACATTCAACCCCGTTTACAAGGAAACTCTCACCAATCGCACCCTGTTGGCGATCGCCCAAAATCCCGATCAATGAACCCTGATTTTGCTGACGCGCAAGGTGCAACTCTTCTTCAGAAGGCAATTCATCATAATAAAGCATCACGTCGCAATCTGAGTATTCATCACACAGCCCTTCTGCAACTGAGCCTGTAACCATTACAGCTTTCGTTTTCGCGTTGGTTATATACGCTTTGACATTGCGTTTTACTAATTTCAACAAGTATTGAGTTTTATCAGTCATGGATTGTTATGACTTGTGTAAAGGTATACATCCATGAAAAGCTACGGTTATTTGCTGTTTTTACGTGACAGCTAGTGTAGCAAACCGCGATGTTCTGGTTGTGGGTTCAAGAGTGCTAAGTAACTCTTGGGCATTGCTGAATTAAAGTATGAATCTGGATGTAGAGACGTAGCAGTGCTACGTCTCTACAAGGATTTTGGTATTATGCAAAATCATTTTCATACATGGAATCAGCAACGCCAACTCTTGAGAGAAACGAGGGGATTCAAGTAAGGATGAAAAAATAGCAAAATTCGTTAACTTGATAATACTCCATCAAAGTATCGATCAATTTCTGCCGTAAGTATGTCAAAGTCTACAGGCTTGGTCAAGTGACATTTAAAACCAGACTTAAGCGCAAGCTCTCTATCCTCCTGGCCACCGTACCCGGTGAGCGCAATCAGAATTGAGTGAGTAAATTTGGAGTCTTTACTCAGTTCCTGTGCAACGGCAAATCCATCCATTTCGGGAAGTCCAATGTCACAAATAATCACATGAGGCTCAAACTCTCTTGCAGTTTCTACTCCTGAAATTCCATTATTAGCTATGGAAACTTCATGCCCGAAGTACTCAAGCACTGCTTTTAATGTTATGGCTGAATCGTCGTTATCTTCGATGACTAAAATCTTCAACGATTTTTTAGCCGCTTCTATAATTTCCGGGTCGTTATGCCAAGCTGTAATCTCTTCGCATATAGGGAGAGTAACTTTGAATTCTGCTCCCAAATTGATCCCTCTACTTGAGGCTTCAACATGACCACCATGAAGTTCCACAAGACTTTTTACTACTGAGAGTCCCAGACCTAACCCGCCCCTCGAACGGTCTAAACTGCGATCGGCTTGGGTAAACGGCTCAAATAGTTCTGGTAAAATTGTCGGATCTATCCCTATGCCTGAGTCTCTTACAGATAAAACCCCTACGCTGCCTAAGCCATTTTCACCTGGAATAAATGAGAGATCCACCCAGATGGTTCCATCTGGCTGGGAAAACTTTAAGGCGTTATCAAGAAGGTTCCCAAAGATTTGGAAGAACCGCGTCGGGTCAACATAAGCCCACAGAGGCTTGTTTGGTAGGTCTTGCACTACGTTAAGGTTCGATCTCTTTATTGCTTGTGCATGGTCATTGAGACTCCGGCGAACCAATTCCACCAGATTAACCTTCTCCAGGTTTAATGAAATCTTCCCATAAGTGATGCATGATACATCAAGTAACTCATCGATCAATTTCGAGAGGTGCTTAATCTGGTGCTGCATCATTAAAACTGTTTGTCCGACTGCACCAGTCTCGCCTAGCTTCAACTTGAGAAGCTGAACCCCGTTCGAGATGGGAGCAACGGGATTTCTCAACTCGTGAGCTAGCATCGCAATGAATTTATCTTTAAGGGCGTTTTGGTTCGTCAATTTCTGGAAAAGTTGAACGTTAGCGATCGCAACTGCTGTAGTGTCGGTCAAAATCTCAAGCAGTTCTATCTCTTCGGATGTGGCTCGGTGTTGTGTACTCCAGTAAGCTCCGATCGCACCCAGTGGATCAGAAATCCGTATGGGAACCATCACTAAACTCTTGACAAAAGTTACTTTGTAAGCCTCAATAGGAATTCGAGCATCCTGGTAAATGTCCTCAATCACGGCTGCTTGTTTATTGAGCATCGCCCAACCGGAGATGCAAGACCTGAGCGGAAAACGCATACCTTTCCAAAGTGGGCCAATCGCGTTTTCATCGACATAATGGCAGCATTCACCATCCCGCAGTACAAAAGTTACCCCATCAGCATTAGTCAGATCGCGAGCAGCCAAACGCACAATCTCAATAATTTCTTCAATAGTCCGTACACAAGCCAAATCCTTCACGACCAAAAGCAGTCTATTGTAAGACGAAATACTATAACTCTGATGTGAATTCTGTTTTTGTGAGATGGAGGTTTGTAATATATTTTTCATAAATAACTCCGAACAAAAGGGATGTCTGGGTAAAAACTCAGGTAAAGCGGGTAGGTTTGAGCAGACACCTACTCTTAATCGTAATCTGAACTTTGATGTTAAGAGTATGACCGATTACCGCATTTTTGGTTTTTTCTATTTATGGTATAAATATACTTATTTATGACAAAAATTGCCTTGTAAATATACTTAAATAGCTAATTGTGAGAATGAAAGATGTGTAGGTGTACCCCGTTGTAGACGTTGTTTATGAACATTAATTATTGAACGCAAACAAATTATTTGGCGATCGCCAAATAATACTCAAATCGCTCTCGGAGTTGTTCAACCGTCAAATTTTGAGTCCAGTATTCTACTAGGGCGTGACCAAATGCCCAGGCGTTGTGATCGGGTGAAGCGGAATTTTCCAGCAATAGCGGCCAGAGGGATAGCAATTCAAAGTTGAGCGGGTTAGGGTTAGCTGTATTCAAAAGCGAGAAAAGCTCATATCCCATTTGGAGTTTGCCAATCACAATCGGCAATTGTTCTACAGGAATTTGCTCTGCCAGCATATATGCTAAGGCTGGAGATCCGGTTGAGAGGGTAGAAACAAACTGGAGAACGGGACTTTTGAGCAATGACGTTAGTCCCTGTGTTGTCGCCATTTGGAAGGTATAGTGGTCGATAATTTTAGCAGCAGCGACGGTGCGGACTTCAAGGTTACGCAAAAAGCGGGCGAGACGCAGTTGCTTGGATGGTGCGATCGCATCTATTAATCCTAACGATAGCGCCTCTACTCCCCAAGCGATTCGATTTGTTTTGCTGTCAGATGTAACCAGGGGTAGAACTAGATTACAAAAGTTTCCCAGCAGTTTGGCACGATACTCAGTAGCTTCTCGAATGGCAATTTCTTTTGGGCGATTGCCCCATTCCCAATCATAAGGCGGTTGCCATTCGCGGATGGGACGCAGACGATCTACTTGAGTAACGATCGCGATTGCAGGTAAATCTGCAACTTCTGCTTTCATGTCTTGCAAAAAGTCTACATCCATTTGCAGGGCAGGATCGAGAGCAGGGGTAACTAACAGCAGCAAATCTGCGTTGATGGCATAATCAAGCACCAGATTTCTGAGATCGGCACGGTTGACTTGTTCGTAACCAGGTGTGTCCCAAAGCGTCAGAGTTTCCCCACTTTCAGTCTGCCATTGGTAATTTTGAATGCGATCGGTACTAGGTAAAACATCAACGGCTGCGAGATCCGCCTGAAATAGCGTGTTAATCAGGCTACTTTTACCTGACCCCGTGCGCCCTACCAGCAGAATATTCACGGGTTTTTGCTCAACTACCTCGGCTGGTTCGGCTTGAGCCAGGATTTCTCGGAGTGTTTGGGTTTTTGCCTTAGGTAGAGTTGGTGTGGAAACTACGGTTGCTGAAACTGGTAATGTAGTACGTCCGTAGAGTGCGATCGCCTGCTGACATAAGTTTCTCAGGGCAGCTTCTCGGAATAACTGGCTCAAATTACCTAATAATTGCTGAGTTGCCTGGTTACTAGAACCCTTGCTGGCTTGTTTTGCCACCGCCGCCACTGGATTTAAGACCCACTGTGCCCAGTTCCAAGCTTTCCAGAATTTCCGAGCCGATGGCTCCAACTTCCGATAGACTTCGTAGCCTTGGTATGCTTGCCCAACCGTCACCTGATTGAGGACAGGGGATAACTTTTGCATCCACCGATCCATATCATCCACCGTTCCCCGAATCAGCCCGTAAGCTTGGGGGACGTAAATGTTCAGTAGCGGATATTGAATTTGAGGATTGTAGATATGAGCGATCGCTACAACCAAATCTTGGCATCGCGTCCAAAAAGTTTGCCAATCTTCCCAAATCGGGCGATCGCTTTGTGCTGCTTGCAGAATCTCTTGAAGGGCGGCTTCTGCAAGCTTTGTAACATCACTTCCGACTGGTAGCCCTACTGTATCCTCTGCCGTCGATTCCAGTTCTTCTTGGACTTGGGCTAATACAGCTTCTACTTGGTTAACAGCAGGTTGAGTCCATTTGACCAATAGCCAACGCCAACCCACGAATAAAAGGGTGAATACACCCCAAATCCAATTAATGCCCCACGCATGAATTTGCAAACCGGCGGATACCAGTAAGAAAATAATGATAAACGCGATCGGGATTGCTAAGACGACCCACTGCCACGGTTTTAATCGCACCATTGCCCTATACCTGCCTTAGTTAGACTGCTTATATTCCTATTGTTAATCTAATTAATAGTTCTTTGATGAGTGGTAGATTGCTGGACTGTCTACTGCGGGTAATACAACAGTAAGCGTATTAAACACCTCTGGGAAGTTCAAGAGTAATTAAAAGTACATCAGGCTAGGGAACTATAAGGTTGTAGTTTTAAAGCTAATGGCAATGAACCAACTTTCTGGCATTGGAGAAGGTATTTTTAAACTTTGTAAAACTTATTGGCTTTGGGTTAACCAAATAGTTGACAACCACACAGTTTCAAAGAATAAGCTCAATGAAATGGTTCGCAAGGGGCGTTTCAAAACCCTGGAAGAGGCGGAGCGATCTGCTAAACATAAAATCAAAGTTGCTTTAATTACTGCTCCAGTTATTTTACTGGTAGTTATGATATTTGGCTTACTTCCTAAATCAGAAAATAAGTCAGCAGTTGTTCAAAATATAAAAGATTCAACTCCTGCTCAAATTAACGAGCCAGAGTCACACAATCAAGCAGAACAGACAATGCCCTTGCCTGAATTAAGCAAGACTAATATCGAGGCATCAGTTAAGAAAACTGGATCAGACTTTTCCTACGAAACTTCAGGAAGAGTTCTGGAAAGTGATAAAGCAATTGTTGTGACTTACATTAGTAGTTCAAAGTGTGGCGAGGGAGCATTTGTATTTAAGCAAGAACGGCAAACTACGTTTGATCTATCTTCTCAGACTTGGACTGATAAAGTGAGGGAGTTAAGCAATTGCTTGGGAACTCCACATCAGGAATGGATGGATTTTTCCAAAGAAGACCCTCCTAGTCGATTCAGTATTGAGTCTAGTGGTAATACCACCTTAATTAGAGCTGATCTTCAAGATTATGATGGCTCACTGATTATGAAAGACACGTTGGTAGTCAAATATGCTAAACCAAGGTCTGAACCTACTATTTCACAAGCAGTTGATAAACCCTCATCTTCAACTCGGATTGTTCAAGCAAGCGATGGCTACGCCAATCTACGAAGTTATCCAAGTACCGAAGTAGCTGTTTTAGTCAAGGTTCCAAATGGTACTTCTGTAACCATTCTTAGTAAACAGGCAAATACAGCTGGACAACTTTGGTACAAAGTTCAGGTGGATGGTCAAATTGGTTGGCTCTACTCAGACCTGCTTAAGTAATAAGGCGATCGCAAGCAAGAATAAAAATAGCGATTGCTTGTCAGAGAAACTTAAAATACTAATAATGCTACACTTTCCTAGCATCAAGTTTAAATGAATCTCAGTGCATTTGAATGGGGGTTAGGTTTCTGAGATTTTGAGTTTTAAACTTAGCCGAACTTGCAAAAGTCCGGCTGAGTTTAATCAATCGTCTATACGCAGTAGTTTGCGATAAAACGCTTGTGAAAAATCGGTCGCACGATGACGTTTATAGTTGTCTATAACTTCAATTAAAAAATTAATAAACTCGAAACTAGCCATCATTAGTTCATAACTCAGATCAGCATTGCCATCAAACTGGATTCGGCAACGGGTTAAGTCTGAGGGTAAAGTCGCAACATTCCAAGAGGTGACAAAAGGAACATGTTCACTGCCTTCTATCTTCCTCTGTCCCTCCAAGGCCCCTTTTTGATAAAGACTAATGGCAAGAGGTAAAAAATTGCGTTTAGTGCCCTGAATATAAGGTAAATAAACACTGGCTTGTTGTTGAGTGGCAGGCTGGAGTTGGAGTTGGTCAATAGACATTGTTAAATATTCCTCAAGTTAGTTGGCAACTAGGGATATTAGTGGATGTTAGTAGTATTCCCAAAAGATGTGTCTAAAGCACATAGTGAGGAATGGGGAGTGGGGAATAGGGAATGGGGAGTGGGGGATGAGAAAGTAGGGGAAGCACAGGAGAATAATTAAACCGATGCCCAATGCCCCATGCCCAAAAATGAAGTTACTGCTAAGAAATATTAAAATTTCGGTTAGAATAGGGCTGCATTAACTTTTATCGACGTTGGGGAGGATAACACTAAAATCCCCACTGTAAAGTTGTGGATGTTATTATTGCTGTTTCTCCCAACACCGAGCTGCTGCTACCTTGTTATTACTTTGCCCAAACCGGAGTTCTCATTGAAGAAAGTGCCACTCTACAAGCTTCCTGCCTAAATGGCTATCAAAGGAATCAAGCCTCTGTCTAAGAGTAGCAAAGGTGGTTAATGCGAGGTAATTACGCAGAGTGGCGGTGACAACAAAAGTAGTCCCAGTGGCTTTTGGCTTAGGGATAGCGGGTATTGCAGTTTGCCCATTCCGATTAATATCGGGAAAAGTAGCTTAGGGATATTTGTCCGTAAAATTACTAACTGTAGACAAATACTGGTTTTTGAATCAAGCAACCTAACCTATGCCAGCGAATTCCTGGCCCGAAGAAGATTCTTATCAAGAGCTTGATCCGCTCAACTCCTTGTTGTCTGACCTATCAGCAAATGAGGAGTCGGTGTTAGAGACAGATCCTGTGTCTCTAACACCCCGGTTTCAAGGTCGTAGACGCAAAGCGGCTCTAGTCTTGACTATCGTCTGGAGTAGCACGATCGCTCTACATTTAGTTTCTTGGGCTTCTATATTTATTCTAGGACTGACCACCATTCTAGGATTTCATGCCTTGGTGGTAGTGTTTACTAAATCCCGTCGTTATCCAAAAGAAATACAGGGAGATTTACCGTCTGTATCTGTGTTAGTGGCTGCGAAAAATGAGGAAGCGGTAATTGCTAAATTAGTTAAAAATCTTTGTAATCTGGAATATCCAGGTGGGCAGTACGAAGTATGGATTATTGACGATCACAGCAGTGATAGCACACCACGTTTATTAGCAGAACTCCAACAGAAACATCACCAACTGAAAGTACTTAGGCGTTCAGCAGAAGCTACTGGTGGCAAATCGGGCGCGTTAAATCAGGTACTACCTCTAACCAAGGGCGATATTATAGCAGTATTTGATGCTGATGCCCAAGTAACACCAGACTTGCTGCAACAGGTAATACCTTTATTTCAAAGAGAAAAGGTGGGGGCGGTGCAGGTGCGAAAAGCGATCGCCAACGCTAAAACAAACTTTTGGACTAAGGGTCAAATGGCCGAAATGGCACTTGATACCTGGTTTCAGCAACAGCGAACTGCCCTTGGTGGCATTGGCGAACTGCGCGGCAATGGTCAATTTGTCCGGCGTTCAGCCTTGGAAAGCTGCGGTGGCTGGAATGAAGAAACCATTACCGATGATTTGGATTTGACAATCCGCTTACATTTAGATAACTGGGATATTGAGTGTGTTTTCCATCCAGCAGTGCAAGAAGAAGGGGTGACAAGTGCGATCGCACTCTGGCATCAGCGCAACCGTTGGGCAGAAGGCGGTTATCAACGCTATTTGGATTATTGGGATTTAATTCTCAAAAATCGCATGGGAATACGCAAAAGCTGGGATTTGCTGATTTTTATGCTGATTATGTATATCTTACCCACAGCAACAGTACCAGATTTGTTAATGGCGATCGCTCGTCATCGTCCACCAATGTTAAGCCCGATCACAGGCTTGTCCATTTCTATGTCGATGGTAGGGATGTTTACAGGTTTAAGGCGCATACGTCAAGATCCGAAATTCCCACTTTCTACATATTTTCTGATGCTGGTGCAAACCCTGCGTGGCAGTTTATATATGTTGCATTGGTTAGTCGTCATGAGCAGTACTACCGCCCGGATGTCGGTAAGACCAAAACGCCTAAAATGGGTGAAAACTTTGCATACGGGGAATGGGGAATAGCCCCGTTGGGGAATTAAAAATTAAAAATTAAAAATTAAAAATGCAGAATTATTTTTGGTAATTTTGCATTTTTTTATTCATCTTCCACCTCTGCTTCCTCTACCCATTCAGGTGTAGCCATAGAATCGGAGAATTCTGGGAAATCATCAGCAAAACGGATAATTTGTCCGTTGAAAAATTCTGCTAGACGTTGAGCTGCGATCGCTACTTCATCAGGTTCCCAATCAGGTGCAGGTGTTCGCTGTGGCGGCACAGGTGAAGTTTGCACCGCATGAACATTCGCACCATTTCTATTTGCCCCATTTCCATTATTTGCTGCTGAATCAGTTTTTAATGGTGCTGGTGGTGGAGTTGCTGGCTGTGGTGCTGGTGCTGGAGGCGAAATTTGCTGGTTGTAACTGGGAGTTGGTGGCTGCTGAACGCGAGTAGAATCTTTTGGGGGAGAATTTTTTTTGGCTGAGGTAGAGTTTGAAGAAGTTCCTTTTTCTATATTTATCTGGATTTCACGCTGGAAAGTCTGCTGGAAAGCTGCCGTAATCATCGGTAGATAAGATTTTCCCTTGTCATACCATGCCTGTTTGATCGCAATTCGAGCCACAACACCATCGAACTCGATGAGTTGGCTCATTTGACGCAGCATTTCTTGCCTTGATTTTGGCTGGAGGTTAGCAAGCACCTGTTGCCAAACTTGAGTTAAGTCATATTCTGCTTCCTCAACAACTTCTGAAGTTACTGGTTCAACGTCCGCAGGTGATACGGGTACAGATTCTGCTTCTGGGATTGGTGGTGAAACTGAGTTAGCAACAGAATTGTGATTTGTTTGCCGTTCAACTGGGGGAGATGAAGTGACGGGCTGATTTTGGGCAGCCGCTACATGATTGTTTGCAGAATTATGATTTTTTTGCGGTTCAGGTATCGGTAAAGAAGAGACATTTTGGGTAACTGCTGGAGAATAGTTTGGAGATACAACAGGTGTGTTGACTCGCTGGGTGACACTTGGGGCTTGTGGCTGAATATTCGTCGCACTGGGTAACAATCCTAGTAATGTTACTTCTAACCACAAACGCGGCTGGGTGGTATTTTTAATTTGCACTTCAGCTTCTCGCAAGTGTTTTTGTCCTGCCAAAATCACGCTCATATCGAAGTATTGAGCAAACTCAACCAGCGCTGTCCAGGTTTGCTGAGTACAAGCAACCAAATCGTGGCGATTGGGTGCAGTTTTAGCAATGAGTAAATCGCGGTAGAAGGCGGCGAGATTTTGCAGAAGAGTTAGCGCTTCTCGACCACGATCTAGAATGTAGTGAGTACAGTCTAGAACTGCTTCGGGTTTATCTTGAGCGATCGCATTTAAAAGCGCCAGCAAATCCTGTTCGCTTACTGTCCCCACCAAATCCCAAACTCGATCCGGTGTCACTTCACCCGCTAATAAACCCAATTGGTCAAGTAGACTTTCGGCATCTCGTAACCCTCCCTGAGCAAGTTGCCCTACCAGGGTTAGCGCGTCGGGTGAAATATGAATATTTTCCAAAGAAGCGATCGCACTTAAATGCTTTACCATCGCTTCTAACTGAATGCGTCTAAAATCAAACCTTTGACAACGCGAAATAATCGTTGGTAAAACCCGTTGCGGATCTGTTGTCGCCAACACAAAAACTACGTGTCTCGGTGGTTCTTCTAATGTCTTAAGTAGCGCGTTGAATGCCTGAGTACTGAGCATGTGGCAATTATGCACTAAAAGTCCATTTGCCACAAAATTATGATTATCTGCTACTTCAATGTCATAAACTCGTTCAACCCCAGCGAGGTGTACAGATTCGACTGTCTCCAAACTTGTAATCCATGAAGATGCCACATCCACATTCACCTGACTTTTCACATTATCTGGAAAAGCTAAGGCCAAACCTAACCCCCCAAGCCCCTTCCCTACCAGGGAATAGGAAGAATTCAAAGCCTCTTCCCTAAAAGGGGCTACGGTGTACACACAAGTCGAATTACCCCCCTTAATCCCCCCTTGGAAAGGGGGGAAACTAGAAATACAGTTCCCTCCCCTTTCCAAGGGGAGGGTTAGGGAGGGGTAAAACTTACGCTTAAACTCAGATGAGTGAACTGTTTCAGACTGGTGTGTACACCGTAGCTTAAAAGGAGAGAGGTTTTCCAGATCCCTATTCACAGGGGATAGTATCTTCACTCCTTCTTTTACGTCCAATGCTTGTAGCCATCCCTGGTTTGTCCTAATTAAGTGATTACCCGTACATCTAATTTCTCGGTTAGTTGTCTTGATAACCAGGGTTTGCCGTTCTCCTTGATCTAACCACCTAACAACTTTCTTGAATTCCCACTTACTTAATAAGTCGTTGTAGCTCAGAACCTTCTTATCTTTAATTTTGGGATCATCAATTCTTCGAAATCCTTCATCAGTCAAAACCAGAGAATCTCCAGTTAAGCATTCGTCAATAACATAAACCTTATAGCGACACTGCACAGGAGCAAACTGGGCTTTTTCAATCAACTCGCGGATATTATCAACACCAGTATTACTCGCTGCGTCAATTTCAATTATGTCTAAGGCGTAGCCCTTGGTGATCCCCTGACAAACTTCACACACGCCGCAGGGATCAGCAGTAGGCTTGTCACTTTTGAGACAATTAAGAGATTTAGCCAAAATCCGGGCACTAGAAGTTTTCCCCGTACCTCTAGGCCCAGTGAATAAATAGGCAGGGGCGATTTTGGATGTGCCGATCGCATTCGTGAGGGTGGTAGCGATCGCTTCTTGACCCACCAGTTCAGCAAAACTTTTGGGGCGATATTTGTGGTGCAGGGGTTCGTAAGACATGGAAATATAGACTTCAATGCCTTTCAAAGTTAATTAGTAGCACTGAGTCGAGTTTAGGATTCAACTATTTTAGACTCTTGTACCTGCTTGGTTTGTACATATTGCCAGAGCTACTGCGCTCAACTAATGCCGTGAATTTTGGCACTCAGGAAAGCAAATAACCAAAGCTTATCTTCTACTATGATTTCAATATCAAAGTATTGGAATTATAGCATATCATTTAGTACATTTGTTCTACAAAGGGGGAGTGGGGGAAGAATTTCTAAGTCTTGACAAATGACCAATGACCAATGACAAATGCCCAAAGAATTTTAATAACTGAACTAGCGCCATAGTCCAGTGCGATCGCTACAATCTTAGGATAAGCAAAACTCGATGGTGCAGCAGATGCTCAAGCGGCTATTTCAATGGCTCAAAAAGCTTTTTCAGAGCTTGTTCGGTGGAAAACAGACTGCCTCAAAATCTAGAGGAAATGTGCCAAAAGAACCAGCGCCACCCTTAACCGATACCGATCTGGAATTTCTTTTTAACGAACTGTTGCAAGGAGTACATCAAGCACGAGGGGAAGCGTGGGCACAAAAGTGGCTGCATAATATTGAACATCGCATTTCAACTGAAGACTGGGTTGAGTGGTTAGGGCGCTTTGGCGACAGATTGCTAGCATCACCTACACCCAATAATGAAATAGCTGCACGGTTAGTGCAATTGGGTGAGTTGGGCATCGGAGAAATCGGAGATGTTGCCTATAGTATCGGGATGCAGTTGTTAACGCGCAATCAAGGCGAACCTATTTGGGAATATGAAGGGCCAGATGCTTTTAGCACAATACCATCTGAGCCAACTGCCCCCATATCAGAGTCAGTAGATACCCCAGATAACCCCCCAGAGGGAGAATACCAAACTGTCACCCTAGAAGAGTTGTTTATGATGTTGCAGGAGGATGAAAACTTACGCCAGCAGATTGCTCAACAGCTTGCCGTTGAGACAGATGATCCAGAATTGCTTGTCCAGGCATTGATTAGTCAATTATATCCTGCCGGTCAATCGACCACAGAGCAAACAGAAAATTAACCACTTGGCATCAAGAGTCGAATCGGGGAATTGTAACGTTGTAATACTCTACTCTTGAAGTTTTGTATATTTTTTGCTAACCTGCGACGGAAGCCCTGTCCCGATCTAATGGATTTTTACGTAATTGATGATTTTTTTAACACAACGATGGCTACAATCTAGAAAAACAAAATCCAATAGTGTGGCAGATGCTCAGGCGGATATCGCAGTCGCTTAGAAGGTTTTTAAAGCGCCTCATTGAAAGTAAGCAGGCTAGTTCTCTCAAGGGTGCGAGAGGACACAATCTGGTGGAGATGCTACCAGAACTAACCAATGCGGATCTGGAACAATTGTTTATCCAATTGTTAGAAGGCGTGCATCAAGCACGAGGACGACAGTGGGCATTGAGGTATCTGCAACGGGTAGAAAATCGCATTCCGGCTGAACGCTGGATAGACTGGTTGGTGATGTTTGGCGAAAGCTTGCTAGCTTCGTCGGCACCAAATCCGCTTTTAGCAACAAAGATGGTGCAATTGGGGGAACTTGGTGTTGGCAGAATTGGAGATGTTGCTTATGACATTGGCATCCGGCTGATGCAATCACCTACACAGATAGAGTATGAGGGTAATTATCCAGAAGAGGATTTAGAAATCACTCCTGGGCAAGAACTGATCCGCAATTTAGGCGAACAGTTATGGGAGTATGATGAACCAGATGTAATAGAAACTACTCCTGGGCAAGAACTGCTCCGTAATTTAGGCGAACAGTTATGGGAGTATGATGAGCCTGATGTGGTAGAAATCACAACCAATGAAGAAATTATCCCAACTTCGCCTGGGCAAGAACTGATCCGCAGTTTAGGTGAGCAATTATGGGAATATGATCTGCCAGATGTTGAACCAATAACGTCAGCGCCTGAAAATTCCTCTTTTGAGGAAACATTCACCCAGAATTTAGAGGAACTGGTATTGGAGTATGAAAGGGAAGATGCCCAAACCACAATACCCGAAAATTTCCCTCTCCCCGCAGCAGAAGATTCAATCACCTCATTAGCCCAACTGAGGTTCGATGATCGTGATGAAGTTGTTCAAAGTACAACAGGAGCAAATCTCCTCTCTACTAGACAAAGAAGTGAATTAATAACTTCTCCCTCAGTAGAAACCTGGGATAACACTTTGACCAATTTAGAGCCAAATGTGGCTAATACATTAGATGAGTTGTGGGTGAAATTGGATCAAAGTACCAATTTAGTCCAGCAACTTGCTTCTAATTTAGCAGTTCAAAGCAGCAATTCCCCTGGTATAATTGAGCGACATGGCGATAATCCTGTTACCCAGGCTCAAGGGTGGTTTTATCAAGGTCTAAGCCAAGCGAAAACAGGTGATTTGTTAGGCGCGATCGCATCCTATGACCAAGCCATCAAACTTCAACCAGAATTCTCAGAATATTGGTTTAACCGAGGCTTGACGCTGTTCCATTTAGAACGTTTTGATGAAGCGATCGCATCTTACGAAACCGCCACACGGCTGAAACCCGACTTCTACAAAGCTTGGTACAACCGGGGTGGAACTCTCGGAGAATTAGGATATTTTGAGGAAGCGATCGCTTCTTTTGACAAAGCCATAGAAATCAAGCCAGATTACCAAGAAGCGTGGTCTAGCAAAGGTTTGGCACTGCTGAAATTAGGTTGGCTACCCGAAGCTATTTCTAGCTATGACCAAGCCCTACATTTGGAACCAGAAGACCAAGAAAACTGGTATCACCGTGGCATAGCCCTAGCTGTAAGCGAACAATTTGCAGAAGCGATTATATCTTACGACAAAGCGTTAGAAATTAACCCAGAGTATCACGAAGTTTGGATAGACCGGGGTGTAGTGCTGTTTAATTTAGGAAGATGGTCAGAAGCGATCGCCTCCTGGGATAAAGCACTGTCAGTTCAATCCGACTTCTACTTAGCTTGGTACAACCGGGGTATAGCGTTAGACAACTTAGGACGTAGACAAGAAGCGATCGCCTCCTATCAACAAACGATTGCCATTAAACCCGACTTCCACTTAGCTTGGTATAATCAGGCACTAGCATTGTTTTATTTAGAACAATTTGCCGAAGCGATCGCCTGTTATGACAACGCTTTGCAAATTAAGCAAGATTATTGGGAAGCTTGGATAGGTCGGGGAACTGCGATCGGTCATTTAGTCAATGCTGAGGCATTGCAGATTTCGAGTAGGATAACAGCGACAAATCCCGCCTTACAACAGGGTGGCTACGAAGGGAAATTAGCCAGCTACGAGGAAGGGTTAAAGCATCTGCGGACAGATACCCATCCAGAAGGCTGGGGTAGATTGCATTTTGCGATCGCTAATACTTACTACGACCAAGGCAAAAAAAATACTAATCCCCGCGATTATTGGCGCAAAGCTGCGTCTGAGTACCATCAAGCACTGTTAACCCTCACACTAGAATATTTTCCCCTATTGCACCTAGAGGTTTTACAATCTCTAAGCAAAGTGCTGATGGGTTTGGGACAAACAACACAAGTTCAAGAATTGCTGCAACGCGGTACAGATTTATTACGACAATTGCTGAGTGAAGAAACTCGCTCAGAGGAAAGTAAAAAACAGTTAGCCCTGAAATTTGCAGGCTTTGATCAATTAGCAGTTGATTTAGCCGTAGAGTCCGGTGATTTAGTTGAAGCGTGGGAAATTGCCGAACAAGGTAAAAATGCTTGTTTAAACTGGCTGCTTTATGGCTGGAATGATAATATTTACTCGCCTTATTATGGCGCAATTCAACAACTATTCAATCCCACAACAGCAATTATTTACTGGCATATTAGTCCAGTTGCCTTACACACATTTATTCTTAAAGACCAAGCGCCATCACCGATCCTCCTATTTACACCCATGCAAGATACTGGGGCAATACCTTTAGGAGAAGACGCTATTCGTCTCAATGAATTACCTCTACCCGAAGCAGTACAACGCCTAATTGAATTTGAAAGTTGGCTAGAAGATTGGCATCAACAATACCAAGAATATCGCACCACGGCCCAAGACAAAGAAAGTAAAAGCCAGCATTCTTGGCGAGTTGATATGGAACAGAAGCTGTCACAATTGTATGAAATTCTGAATATTTCCACAATTGCACAGGAACTCGAAGGCATTACCCAACTGGTTCTAATTCCTCACCGTGATTTGTACAGATTGCCCATTCATACCCTTTTCCATCTTTCTTCTCCATTGTCGGAAGAATTGCCGAATGTGGAGTCAAATTTCAGCGTCACCTATCTACCTAGTGCCCAAATAGGTTTATCAATAAGAACTGAAGATATCTGGCAGTGGCAAAATCAATTATTGCTCAGTGTTGAACATCCAGAAAATAAAGATTATCCTACACCGAAATTTACCAAACTTGAGTCGGAAGTTGTTAGCCAGATGTTCAATAATATCCAACGAATTCAGGGTTTAGAAGCCACGAAAGATATTGTTGAAAACGCCTTATTTGATAATTACAACATCTTTCATTTTACAGGTAATGTTATTAATAATTTGGTTGAACCCAAAAAATCAGAATTAGCATTAGCAGGTAAAGGCAAACTTACTCTAGATGAAATCTGCCAACAAAATCTAGCAAGTTACAACCTTATTACCCTCTCTGCTTGTGAAAACTTAACTAGTAGCAACCACACTATCAGCAGCGAATATGTAAGTTTAGTGACTGGTTTTGTGAGTCAAGGCGTTCCTCATGTAGTAAGTACTCTCTGGAGTGTAGAATCTTCAGCTAGTGCCTTGGTGATGATAGAGTTTTACCGACGATTACAGCCCAATAAATCAGCAGTTACTGCCTTGGCTGAAGCAACCCGATGGCTGAAAGAATTAACTGCTGGAGAACTGACAAAATGGTATGAAGATATCTTGAATAATCTGCATCCTGAAGAAGTACGAATTCAAACTTATTTAGCGACACAACTATATAGAAATAGTAAAATGGCATCAGAGAAAAATCTTTATAATCATCCTTACTACTGGGCAGCATTCACGATTACAGGTAAACCGAATTAATCATTTGTTCTGCTGCTAAAGCTGCTGTTTTATTCCCCACCGATTCTGGCTTCTTAGAGCTAGAAGTTTTATTTGCAGAGGCAGGACTACCTGGAGCAACAGCAGTTGGTGTTTAAGATATAGTACTAGTAGATTTTTCAGGTTTCTTCCCAGAACTACTTAGTATCAGCACTGTAAATAATGTTAGTTGCGATCGCTATGGTGAACTAAATAATAAGGTATTTAATCCACCATTGTTGAGTTTAGTTACTAATGAGAGCCGACGCAGTTAAAACTTGACTCGTCGTCGGAGTCAGCTTTACTCCTGATCAACTTTTTCGATATCATCAGGTGTACCAGTGGCAGAAATTTTTGATGTGCCAGATTTACCTGCACCTGAGTTGCCGCCAGAAGCGCCAGCACCCCCTGAGTGTTTAGAGTCCGTGTTGCCTTGTTCTTCTTGAAGCTGTTCAAGGCGGTTTTTTTCTTGAGCTTTATCTTTTTGGTCAGCCATATCTTATTTACATTTTTCGCATAGCGATCGCTTTTAACTCTACCATTTTCCCGATTCTTGCGACACCAGAGGCAAAATCTCTTTGCACACATGGCACAGCATCAACATTTACGTGCTGGCAAACGTGATTTTAACAGAATTAGTGGGGCGATGAACAGGAGCGAAAGCTGGCTTTAAATAAGAAAGTTTATTTAAGTCTAATCTAACTCCCTGCGTCCTTCCAATGCCCTTGCCAGAGTCACTTCGTCGGCGTACTCCAAATCACCACCTACAGGCAAACCAAAGGCAATCCGCGTCACTTTGGTAAATGGTTTCAATAGCTGACCGATATACAGTGTTGTTGTCTCCCCTTCTACACTGGGACTAATTGCCAGAATTACTTCTTGAGGTTTTTGCTGACTCACCCGGCGCTGCAAAGCAAGTATAGTCAACTGTTCTGGGCCAATTCCATCAATTGGCGAAATCACCCCACCTAAAACGTGATATTTGCCTTTGTACTCGCGGGTTTTTTCCAGTGCAATCACATCGCGGGGATCTGACACAACACAAATAGTTTTGTTATCACGATTGGCATTGCGGCAGATTTCACAAACAGGTTCAGCAGATAAGTGAAAACAAACAGAACACAAGCCTATTTGCTTTTTTGCATCAATCAGCGCATGGGCTAAAGCTTCTACTTCTGCTTCTGGTCGCTTCAAAATATGCAAAGCCAGTCGTTGGGCAGATTTGGGACCAACTCCCGGTAGGCGTTGCAATTGCTCAATTAACCGTGCTAAAGGGCGTGCGTAAACCGTTGTCTTGTCTCCAGTGTGTGATTACCATAACTATGATGACATTCTTACAGAATTTTGGAAGGAAGCGTTTTTGATTGAGTGATGAATCGCGTCTAGAGACACAATTCATCCGGTTTTATGGTTTTATCAACCAGGTGGCCAGCTCAACTGCCGTCCTCCTAAAATATGCAGATGTAAGTGGTAGACTGTCTGACCACCATCATCACCAGCGTTGATAACAACTCGATAACCGTTTTCTAGTCCAGCTTCTTTTGCAACACGTTTGGCGGTTAACAAAAGATGCCCCAACAAAGCGTGATCCTGAGATTCAGCATCAGCTAGTGTGGGAAGGGGTTTTTTGGGAATGACAAGTATGTGAACTGGCGCTTGGGGATGGATGTCTTTGAATGCTAAGGCTAAATTATCCTCATAAACAATATCAACGGGGATTTCCCGACGAATGATTTTGCTGAAAATCGTTTCTGTAGTTTCACTCATACTCAATCTACCTAATCATCTGCTAGAGATTTTAAAGGTTTACTGTAGCGACTAGTACCGCAAGGCGGAAGTCAAAAGGAGCCAGTGCGCCCTTGCGGCTCTGCCGACTTGTACCCCTACGGGGAAGCAAGCTACGCTCTTAGCGTCTCCAACAGGAGAAGCAACTGGCTCTCAAAAGTTCTGTATATCAAGGCTTTTGCTTGTTTAAAATAGTAGCTTGATTTACGCCCTGCTGTACTAGATCATTTACACAAAAAACTTTTGCAAGAGTTCTTATCATTAGAAGTGCATAGAAATAAAGCGGTGATAAGATCCTGACTTTTCACGATATATGGAAAACCTCTCTCTAAATCTCTCTCCTAAAAGGCTACCGTGTACACACAAGTCTTTTAGAGTGGAGTGGCTCCACAGACTTTTAATCTCCACAACCCCTTTTAAAAAGCAAAGCTGTTTCATTCCCTCAAAAGCTCAAAAAAGACTTGTGTTCTGAACCAAAGCCCTCATGTTCTGAACCAAAGCCCTCGTGTTCTGAACCAAAGCCCTCATGTTCTGAACCAAAGCCCTCATGTTCTGAACCAAAGCCCTCATGTTCTGAACCAAAGCCCTCGTGTTCTGAACCAAAGCCCTCATGTTCTGAACCAAAGCCCTCGTGTTCTGAACCAAAGCCCTCGTGTTCTGAACCAAAGCCCTCGTGTTCTGAACCAAATTACTTGTGTGTACACCGTAGCCTAAAAGGAGAGACTTTGAATTTTCCCCCTTCCCGCGTCGGGAAGGGGGTTAGGGGGTTAGGTTTTTCGTTCGCTTTTCCACATAACGTGAAAAGTCAGGATAAGGTCGCAGTCTTCTTTTAAAAGGAAACGCTAAGAGCGATCGCGGTTAACTTATAATCAAAATAACTTGCCTTTAGGGGATTGACTTTCATGACACATATCTCCCCAAAAACCCTCACTTTTGAAAATTTTCTTTCCCAATATCGAGACAATCCCCGCTATGAATTAGCAGACGGAGAACTAATTGATATGGAACCCACTGGCCCACACGAAACGGTAAGTGGCAAACTTGCAATCCAAGTTGGGATCTACCTTGTTGCAGAACAACTCCCCTGGTTTATTCCTCGCACTTGTTTAATTTATCCCTTTGCAGATACAGCTACAGCTCGTCGTCCTGATGTTGTAGTTCTTGATGAAACCGTTCTTGAGCGTGAAACACTTTGGGAGCGAGAACCCGTAATTACAATGGGACGCTCAATTAAATTGGTGGTGGAAGTCGTTAGTACCAACTGGGAAACCCACTATGCACGCAAAGTTGAAGAATATGCACTTTTAGGCATTCCTGAATATTGGATTGTAGATTATCGGGGATTGGGCGGTGTAGCATTTATTGGTAAACCTAAACAACCTACATTCACTATTTGTCAATTAGTTGAAGACACCTATATTCAACAACAATACCGACTAAATCAAGCAATTAATTCACCGCTTTTACCTGGCTTGCAACTTCGCTTAGATGATATTCTCCCTCGTTAAATGCATGAGACAGTTGAGGTGCGTAGGCGTAGCCCGTCGTAGACATCGCCTGCTTTAACTCTATCACCAGAAGTGCGTAGAGAGCTACGCTTCTTGTCACCAGACATCGCCCATAGTAAATTATTAGATGCGTAGATCCTGGGTTTACGAGGCTTAGATGTTAACAAAAATACTTTTTAAACAACCTCTTAGGACAAATTTGCTAATTGCGTAAGTGCCTTATTTAGCAGTGCCCTTTTTTTAGAACTGATGCAGCTTGAAGGTGCAAAGGGTACGAAAGGGTTAAGCCGAAAATATACGGTTACAGTATTGATTATTTATATACTTAAATCTGCAAGTTAACTTGATACGCTAGACGGCTACGAACATCTACGATATATTTTGCAAATCGGACAGGATGCTTAACATACAATAATAGTGCTATACCTTTGTAGTTGAAAATTTTAATAAACCACAAAGGCTTAAAAATCACAAAGCCGATTGCAACACAACCGTATTTGATGGCTAAATCAATTGTTTCAACAAAACGGCTCGGTAGCCAGTTAATCAACTGGTTGCTTGAAGAAGATCGAGGAGAGAAAGAAGGGCCTTACCGCAAGGAAGAACCACATCGCCAGCATTCTTGGTGGCAGGTGATGTGCTTAACTGGTGTAGATTATTTCTCGACCCTTGGCTATCAACCTGGGATTGCAGCACTGGCGGCTGGCGCTCTTTCTCCGATAGCTACCCTGATTCTAGTTTTGCTGACGCTCTTTGGAGCATTGCCAATTTATCGGCGCATTGCTGCCGAAAGCCCTCATGGGGAAGGGTCGATCGCAATGTTAGAGCGTTTGCTCCCCTGGTGGCAAGGCAAATTACTTGTGCTATGCTTACTCGGTTTTGTGGCAACTGACTTTATTATTACCATTACCTTGTCAGCTGCTGATGCCACAGCCCATATCATCGAAAATCCGCTGATCCCACATTGGCTTCACAATCAGACGATCGCTATCACCCTGATATTAGTTGTATTACTAGGCGCAGTTTTCTTGAGAGGTTTCCGAGAAGCGATTGGTATTGCAGTAGTTTTGGTGGGAGTTTATCTGCTGTTAAACTTTATTGTCGTTAGCGTCGGTTTTTATCAGATTTTAAGTCACCCAGAAGCGATCGCTAACTGGCAGACTGCACTTTTTACCCGCCATTCTAACCCTTTGATACTAATTGGCATATCTCTGCTCATATTCCCCAAGCTAGCGCTGGGATTGTCAGGGTTTGAGACTGGTGTAACGGTTATGCCCCTCGTCAAAGGTAGCAGCAACAGCGCTCCGCACCATCCTAAAGGGCGGATTCGGAATACACGCAAGCTGCTTACCACTGCTGCTCTAATTATGAGCTTCTTTTTGCTCACCACCAGCTTTATAACCACTTTACTGATTCCAGCCGCAGAATTTGCATCTGGGGGCAAAGCCAATGGACGGGCCCTTGCTTACCTGGCACATCTATATTTAGGCGATGCCTTTGGCACAATTTACGATTTAAGTACTATTTCCATTTTGTGGTTTGCAGGTGCATCTGCAATGGCAGGGTTGCTGAATATTGTGCCTCGCTACCTACCACGCTATGGCATGGCACCCAATTGGGCACGAACAACGCGACCTTTAGTGTTAGTCTACACAGCGATCGCCTTTGTTGTCACAATTATCTTTAGAGCAAATGTGGAAGCCCAAGGTGGGGCTTATGCAACTGGTGTGCTTGTGTTAATTACCTCAGCCGCCTTTGCCGTAACTTTATCAGCCCACCGTCACAGACAGAAGCGAGCAAGACTGGTATTTGCCATTATCACACTGTTATTTGTATATACCACTGTTGTTAATATCATCGAAAGGCCAGAAGGGATCAGGATCGCTGGTTTTTTCATCGGTACGATCATTTTTACTTCGCTGGTTTCTCGTGTTTGGCGTTCAACAGAACTGCGAGCAGAGCGGATTGAAGTTGACGAACTTGCTAGCCAATTCCTTGCCGAAGAGAGCCAAGGAGCAATACGACTGATTGCAAATCGGTTAAATAAGGGCGATGTCCTAGAGTATTTTTTAAAAGAGAAAGAAGTGCGCGAGGACAACCATATTCCACCTAACGATCCAATTCTTTTTCTAGAGATTCAGGTATCAGATGCTTCGGAGTTTGCGGATGTCATCAATGTAAAAGGGGTGCAAGTTGGTGATTATCGCATCCTACGGGCTGAGAGTGCAGCAGTACCTAATGCGATCGCGGCTTTACTGCTTTATATTCGTGACCAAACAGGTAAGATTCCCCATGCCTACTTCGGCTGGGCTGAGGGCAACCCCATACAATACTTACTGCGTTTTATCTTGTTTGGGGAGGGTGATATTGCTGTGGTCACTCGTGAAGTACTCCGTCGGGCTGAAAAGAATCCCCACATCCGTCCTGGCGTTCATGTCGGCGGGTGAGCGAGGAAGGGGAGGCAGGGGAGGCAGGGGGGGATTTTAGAAGTTGCCAAATCATCCTGCTTTCTGTGCAACGCTAGAAAATTTATAGTGATTCTCATTTCAATAGGTACTGACTAGGGATAGGGCAATGCCGTGTCCCTACCAGCATCTGTGTTGGGCTATAGTGAAGCTCACATAACTTCAGGAGTACTCACAATGAACCAGATACAACTGACTTTAACTATTGGTTACCTATTAATGACATGCTATTTTTTAAGCAATTGGTTAATATTTTCCTTACGTCATCCTACTTCTACTCCAGAAGATAAATTTTTATCGGTTGTGATGTTTTTGGTCACAACTATCTTCTGGCCTCTGATGATTCCCATGTCTTGTTTAGAAATGCTTCAAAAAAAGCAAGTAGACTTTAATAAAATGGTTCCTGTTCTCTTAGCAATATTTGTATTTAGTATTTCATATTATTTGACCGAATAATTCATAATTAATCTTCACAAATTGCATATATATAAAGAGAAGTCGGAGGGTTACAAGTCAACCCTCCGACTTCTTTATAAAACACACTACCTTCACTTCTTAGGCAGTCTATTTATTGAATTTGAAATTTCCTAACGGCGTCTGCCGCTGCCGAAACCAGTTGAGCGGCGGGGTGCTGAACTACGTCCACTACCAAAACCACTACCAGAATCGCGTCTGGGTGAAGTGGCTCTGCCAGAGGGTCGCAATGTACTACCACCAAAACCAGAACCAGAAGGACGGTTATTACCTGTAGTGCTACGCGGTGTATTGCGTATAGTTGAATTTCCCGGATATGACCTTCTAATTGTTCCTGTATTGCGGAACGAAGTGCGATTTCTCACGGCTGCGGGTTGCGTATTATATCGGCTTTGGTAGCTTTGAACTGCTTGGCCATAGCTTCCGCCATATCCACCGAAGCCACTTAATCCTTGTCCTGATTGATAAACAGGGGGTACATAATACTGGGGTCTAAACAACATACTACCAATTGCCTGACCAGCCAAGCTACCAGCCACAGACCCAGCAAATGGTGCCCAGAAGTTATTTTCTCGACGGACTACAACAGTCTCTTGTTGTCCTGTTTGGGGATTGGTTTTATTCTCGGTAACGTTATGGACGTACTCAATTTTAAAGTCTTCCGTCAGATATAAAATCGGTTGGCCTTTATCTACCTTTAGATAGGTCTTTTTACCCTGCTTGATTTCATCATCAGTTAAGCGTGCCATTTGCAAATTTTCGGTTGCAAAGGTTGGGGGATTATTGTTAAGTAAAAACAAGCTGTATTCACCAGTTGCATCGTCATAAGTAGCTTGTTGTATTTGATACTGCCCATCACTCAATTTGGTGTTAGTAGAAGTTTGGCTAACGTTCTTAGCTGGAGGGGTAGTGGTATTTTGCTCTCCTCCCCCACAGGCTACAGTTGTCAGGCACAAACTCATAGCTAAAAAAACGGCTGTAAATTTACGCACTATGGTCATGATCATTGGATTATTGTCCTATCTCCAAGCTTAACAATTTCTCGATGTGAGTAGTAAGTAGTGACTACCCAACATATTACAAAGGAATCAATTCTGGGTAATATTGCAACAGTTGGTCGCTAGTGAGTTCATCGCCTAACTGTGCTGGCGAAAAATGTACTTGGATTGCCTTCAATCTATGTTTATAATGCAAATTTATCAATGCTTTCAATCCTTCCTTGAGCGCCTGAACGTTAGAAAGATCAGTTTCTAACTCTGGTACTTCTCCTTCATAAGCTGCTGTAACCATCACAATAACATTCTGGGTTACAGGTATAGATAAAGGTTCATTCGATCTATCAGAACTGTAACTTGGTTCACTGAGATATCTTTGGGCAGAGTCAGTAAATAATTCATTCACGTAATCTCCTGCCTCGCCTTCATCAAAAAATACATCACCTTCGTTAGCAGCAGAAAGCCAATATTCATCGTATTGGAGTAGGGTTTGGGTAATTTCTACCAATCCTTCTCCCAAAACTTCTAAATCGCCATCGGCATCGATCGCATCTCGTCCAGCACTATTTAATACTCCCAAAATTGGTGCTACCTCGCCTCCCCCTAAGTGCAGAAATAGGCGCAAGACTACATAGCGAGTTCGACCGATCATTTTATTAAAGGTATCGCGCATTCTTTCCTCCAAGTTTTACTTTTTCATTACTTATGAGTTTAATAATTAATGGCCAATATAGTGAAATCCTTTGACAAAATCTATAACCATATTTAACGAAGGCAATATATATTTTGTAGCTTCACTGGATATATCATCATAAACTGAAGTATTCAGAGCAGAGCGATTAATAAATCTTTTTCCAAACTGGGGATTGTCATGGGCAATCAAAGTGTGAGCGCTGGAATTCGTTAAAATTATTTGGGTTGGTGCTTTACAAAAATTTAACTTTGCAGCTACTTCAATATTTTTTTTCATCTGTTTAATTGTTGTAGCCTGACTCATTGCTCGGTCTAGAAGAATATTTAATTCTTTTATGATATGGGGTGATTTTAGCGATTTTAAATTTTGGTTCGCAATAACTTCATTGTTAATCATTTCCACCATCCTGGAAATATTCTTTTGGGTAGATACCGCATCTAGAAAGGGAAGAATCGCAATGTAAGCAGTGGGAAATAATGCTTCGTCGCTATCTACATGAAATGTAAAAACAGTTCGACGGGGCCCATTTTCCATGCTTGGGGGTTGTTTTAGCCCTCGGTATTCCTGAGCAATTTGATAATAAGCCCCAGCAAGAGCAAAATTGGCTTCGTGTTCTATGGGGGCATCAACAATAATTCGGATTGTTGGCGGTGTTTCGTTAAAAAAATCTCGTGAGTCTTCGGGATGGAACTTTTGGATAATAGAGCGATCGCCTGCCGGGCTAAGATCAACCCATTCACAAATCATGCCTTCGGTTTTTAAACCAAACCTGGAGGTGGCATAAAGCTTTGCCCCAGTTAAAGTTGATCCTGTTAAGTCAGCACCAATCCATTCCGCCCTGATTAATTTTGCCTGAGTTAAATCGGCGTGGATGAAAATTGTATTCGTTAAATTGGCATTGCTTAAATCTGCGCCAATTAAAGTAGCCCCGCTCAATTTTGCGCCGCTCAAATCTGCCCACCGGAGATTTGCACCGCTTAAATCTGCCCACCGGAGGTTCGCCCCGCTCAAATCTGATCCGCTCAAGTTAGCATGTCTGAGAATCGCTTGTCTGAGTTCGGCATCTCGCAAATTTGCGCCGCTAATGTCACAATGACTCAAATCACTGGCATTCAAGTTAGCCATCTCCAAGTTGGCTCCCGTCATGGAAGCGCCTTTCAATACGGCTTCACTCAAGTTAGCGTGACGGAGATTTGCTTGGCGGAGTGTCGCCTCTCGCAGATCGGCACTAGTGAGGTTAGCCTCCAACAGATCGGCGCGACTGAGATCAGCACGAATTAACTCGGCGCGGATCAATGAGGTTCCCTTAAGTTGAGCGCGGCTCAGATCCGCTCGAATCAGATTAGCGACGTTGAGACTGGCGTTATTCAAGATGGCACTAGATAAATTTGCGCCACTCAGTCTTGCTACATTCAGCTTGGCATTGCTCAAGTTAGCTTCACTTAAATTCGCACCGCTCAGGTTGACTATACTCAAATTAGCATCGCTAAGATTTACGCCACTGAGTTTTGCCCCACTCAGATTAGCTTCCGCGAGGTCAACACCATTAAAGTTTAAGACTCCTGCCGCGTATTGTTCCAGTAATTCGTCTACAGTCATCGATGCTACCCCTTGGAGGCCAACTTTAATATGTTGGTATCATAAAAAACGAAATGTCAAAATCAACAATGAATATTGGGATTTTAGGACTGGGACTGATAGGCGGATCTTTGGGTTTTGATTTGCGATCGCAAGGACATCATATCTTAGGAGTCAGTCGCCGTGAATCCACTTGTCAAAAAGCAGTTGCTCTCGGCAGTGTTGATCAAGCATCCGTTGATCTGAGTCTCTTGGCAGCCGCAGAGGTTGTATTTATTTGTACACCTCTAGGGCTTATTGTGCCCCAATTTAAGGAAATGATCGCTCATTTGTCTGCTGCTACTGTTGTAACTGATGTGGGTTCAGCGAAAGCACAGATAGTCAAGGCGATTTCTCCCCTTTGGGATAATTTTATCGGCGGTCATCCAATGGCGGGAAGGACAGACAGTGGGATAGAAGCTGCACAACGACATTTATTTGTTGATAAACCTTATGTACTAACACCGATAGCTACAACTAAAACTAGTGCAATTACAGTTGTAGAAGAAATTGTGCGATCGCTTGGGGCTAAAATTTACTATTGTCAACCTGAGCAACATGACCGCGCTGTTAGTTGGATTTCTCATTTACCTGTAATGGTCAGTTCCTCGTTGATTGCTGCTTGTTTGAGTGAAACTGACCCCGATGTTTTAGAATTAGCCCAAAAGTTAGCTAGTTCAGGTTTTCGGGATACCAGCCGTGTGGGTGGTGGGAATCCAGAGTTGGGTGTGATGATGGCCCGGTATAATCGTCAGGCATTGCTGCGATCGCTGCAACAGTATCGTCACAATCTCGATGAGTTGACTAACTTAATTGAGCAAGAAAATTGGGCAGCTTTAGAGCAAAAGTTGAAATCAACAGGAAAAGCACGGCCTGATTTTGTTGATTAGTTTTAGGGTGCGTTACATTATTTACAACGCACCCAATATAGGACTCATATTTGATTTTTGAACAAAACTCAGTACACCTTTATTCCTTCTTCCTAGTCCCCAGTCCCCAGTAAAGAGTCCCTTACCTCTACGAGTGATTCAGAAATCAAATCGGATTGCTATACTGCGTAGGTTTTGCCTAAAAAAGCACGTTTTATAGTCACCAAACCGATGTACTATACAGATAAATTTACAAAAATAAACAATGGTAGAACGCCCAATTAAGAAATCGGAACGTCAGTCCCAAGCAAGCACTGACAACAATTCCGAAAATACGGATTCTATACCTTCTATTGAATCCAACCCCAAAAGCTCAAAACCGAGCCGTAACCGCTCATCTGACAAAGGGAAAAAAGCATCCTATGGAGAAGAAAACAGGCAGCAAGGGAATCCTGCCCTAGCACGTGGCCCCAAACCGGTTAAACCTCCAGTTAAAGTCCAAACAGAAGAACTTGAAACCGAATCAGAACCTACTTCTGAGGAGTCTCAAGACTAAATATTACAAGTGTTGCGTGTGATGTGGGAAGCTATCAGCGTATGAAGACTGAGATTTCTGGCTTGAAGGCGGTTATTATACCCCACATCACCATTGGTTTATTTTTATTGCTTTTAGATTAAACTTTACCATTGCAGAATAAAGTCAATCAATTTCTGTAACTAGCCATTGCCACTCAGTGACTACAGTATTAGATATGTTGAGAAGCAATTGTTGCCCACTAGAAAGCGGCACATAGAGTTTGAGCGCATCAGTTGTTGGCAGTTTCGGTAAGATATCAGTTAAGTTATATTCGCCTACATTAGGGACGGGTGCATTTAGAGTATATGCATCCGATGCATTCAGCAATCTTCCTGTTGCTGTCTCAATCAACAATGGTTGGGGGTGAGCAATTTCAACAACACCCGGAAAAGCAACCAAGCGTAACCGCAACTTTTTTACCGGACTATTGTAACTCTGTTTGAACAGTAGGACTTGCCAAGCATATCCTTTTTCATCTTTGATAGATACTTGTGAGTGGTAGTGTAAGACACCAGGAGAATCATGGTGTTGACGCAGCAGTGCTTGTGCTGACTGCACACTCCATCCACATCCAGTTAATGCCAGAAACACAACTAGGACACAACGCCAAAAATATTGTTGGAATTTTCGCTTCATCTGACATATTTTACAGCACAATTCAGGAGCAGATATAAGGACGCTTCCTGCTCCCTGCTCCCCTGCCCTAAAAGCAATGGGATATTTTTTTATTTGGAAGTCCTTTTGGTGTGCAAAGTTTTAGCCCCTTTTGTTAACCTACGGACTAGCATTTCTCTTGGTTACGGTTATACTGCCTTTATTGGTCGATTAAATCCACTGGGTATTATTGTATCTAAGTTACTAGTGCTACTTTGGTAGATAGGCGGTCAATTAGTGCAGATTAAATTGAGACTTTCTTTAGCTTTAGCTGGGATGTCTCAAGGTATTTTATTCTTTATTGTTTTAGCAAGATATATATTAATTTACAACCGAGTACGATTGATTGATATAACAGGGAAGCGGGGAATAAGAAGTAAGGGAACAGGGGAAGGCAGGTGGAGAGTAATAACTAATGATTAATATTTAAGGAGATTTAATGTGTCTAATCGGAAATTATCGCTGTTACTAAAGGTAGTAACTGTTATATTGGCTGTTGGTGTAAGTAGTGTAAGTATTAGTCTGCTTGTAGGCATAACTAGATTTGACCAACTATTGGGAATTCAAAAGCCAAAAAGCGAGACCGCTAAAACGAGTTTAGATAGGGCAATGAGTGCATCTGCTCAGTCTATCACCGCAGCTACAGTCCAGATGAATGAAGTACCAAAGCCTTTTAAGGGAACAATCATTTATCAAGCGAAACTAAAAGCAAATGAGAAAGTCATCGCCCTGACTTTTGATGATGGCCCTAGCCCCAAAAATACGGCGCAGATTTTAGAAATTTTGAAGAAAAATAATATCAAGGCGACATTCTTCATGGTTGGGCAAATGGTGAAATATTTTCCCCAAGTTGCCAAGCAAGTGGCTGCTGATGGTCATGTAATTGGCAACCATACATGGCATCATTGGTATTTTCAAATGGATGGAGCCACTGCATCTAGTGAAATTGATCGCACAGCAGACATCATCTACAAGACGACAGGTGAGAAAACGACTCTATTTCGTCCCCCCGGCGGCTTTCTGAATAATGGACTAGCCCAATACGCCAAAAATGAGAAGTACGTTGTCATGATGTGGTCAGAACAGTCAGGAGACGCTGAACGTCGTTCGCCTCAAGTGCCAATGCTGGTAAAAAATGTTCTGAAACAGGCAAAACCAGGCGCAATTGTACTGTTGCATGATGGGGGCGGTAATCGTTCTAAATCTGTCAAAGCTTTACCAGAAATGATTGCAGGTTTGAAGGCTCAAGGCTATCGATTTGTGACGATTCCCCAATTGCTGGAAATGCAAGCCCAAGAAGAAAGTGCGGTAACAGCAGTATCATTTGTGACCAAAAGTCATGAACATCCAAATCATCAGTAATAGGCTACGGGTAGTTACACCTCTAATTTTGCTGACAATATTGGTCTATCGTATTAATTTTATTGGGTTCGTAGTGCTCCCAAGTCAATTTCCATATCAGCCCCACCTGCATTAATCAATCCTCAATGGGTCATCTGTAATCAGCCAACTTTCCTTTTCTAAACCTTTCTTAACTGCATAATGAAAAACATCTTTAGCCATTGAATTGCTAACATAATAATCTAAACGAACTATGCCTATTACTTTAGAGTATAGCAAGCCTGAAAAACCCTGTTGACACTTAATTTGGCACGTATTTATATAATGCTGTACTAAGTAAGCCGACGGGGAAATTTCCAACTATGTAACGAACAACGAAGACCACAACTCTTCACCTTAAATTCTTTTCTTCCTCTGTGTCCTCTGCGCCTCTGCGGTTTATCATCATAGATGCTTAACTTCTATCAACAACTAGCAAAAACCTTAAAAAAGATGCTGTAGTTTTAGCCACAGGAAATAGCAGTTAGTATCTGTGCTGGACTTCTTTCTCTGGAAAAATCTAAAAATATTTCAATTGACGGTACATAATATCTGAGCGTAAAACGTACTTTCGTCCTTGGATAATAGGAGCGCCTTCATGTACTAGGTCATGGACAAAACACAAAACCATGCCTGTTACTGGAATCACAGCGACATTAGGTAAATCTTCATAGTATCGCAGAGAAAGATGAAAAAGGGTATCACCCCCTTCAAAACCTTCATTAAGGTAAATCATGAAAGTCAATAAACTTTCCTCACCGTTAGGTCGCCGATAAGAAGCATCATGATGAAGCGCAAATCTCTGACCTGGGTCATAGCGATAGAAACGAAAACGTTCATTCAGTCCAACTGCTTGCCATCTGCCAATGGTACTGGGTATACAATTTGATACACGTTGCCATAAATCAAAAGCCCGTTCCTGGTCATCTAGGATGACACGCTGATTATTGCGGATGTCGGGACGTATTTCAAAACCTCGGATGGTATTAATAGGAGCATCTGTATAACCAATGTTTTCGGTTAAAGCAATATACTCAGCACATTCTTCTGGTGAAAGAATATTGTCTAACGTGAAAATTTCGTTGCCAAGCAAATTTTTCTTGGTCATGGTTGAGCCTATTAAAATTTAAGTTTTCTGATGGTGTAAACTAACCATTTGTTTTGAAAATCACAGTTAGTTTCCATAATCTATTTTCAAACTATAACCCCAGCATTACCGAGATATCCTCCCGCAGTTGTTTAATCTGTTTCAAATCTTTACATACAATCTAAAAGATTTCATAATGCGACACCTCATAGCTCTAACCCTACAATCGCAAGCACACGCGATCATAGGGTTTTTTATAAAAATTTTGGCTGAAAATCCCAAAATGAAAACATAAAAACCCAAAAACTTTTTAGGTTCTAATGTCTTTTAAGTTGGGACATCGCCTTCTAAAATCTAGTTTCATACTCAACTTGGAATTGATTTTCATCCCCTAAATTAGTTGAGCCTCGCATCAAAATTTCATCATTGAGTCGATAAAGCACGTTATAACGGAAAGACTCATCTGTAGATAAAGGTCGTGATAAAGAGGCAGAGAAATTTCTATTAATGTTAAACACGCCCTCTGCTGATAAATTCAAAACTGAAGCTGTTGTTGTTTCATTACTAGTGGTTGGGGTGGGAAATATCCGAAATTCGCTGAAACCAACAGCCTGTCCGATCGCAGTAATAGTTCCTTGCAAACCACCTAAAATGGTAGAGCTAGCGAAATTAGTCAGCCCTTGTCCTGCATCTGCTTGACCGAAGGAATTCAAAATCGAGCCACCCAGTAAACCAACTATTTCTCCTTTACTACGACTAGGTTCACTTGTCAACTCTAGATTCTTGCCTAATTCACTAGCTGGGCCATTGACCCTGGCTTGAACGGTAACGGTACGTAAAGTCCCGAAGTTGCTAGCAGAAACATCGCTGACTTCAGCAGACAATGGTGATTCCAAAATTTGACTGTTCCTTGCTGATGCTTCCGGTACAATTGCGGTAAGTCGGACATCCAAAGTAGGATCAAGTCCTTGACTTGGACTAAACCGCGCAGTTTGTTCGTAGCCTCGCGCCAAGGTAAACTCAGTCGAAAATATGCTGAGTCGTCCTCCTGTCAAACGAATCACTCCTTGAGGAAGCGGCTTGGCTAATGTACCATTAATCGTCAAGCCACCTTTGGCGTCAAAGCTTAATATCGGCTGACTGAAGGCGGCTCCTCCTGGTACAAAGTCGAGTAGTGATTGACTGGTAATACGAACATTATCGTCTAAACTTAATCTTAAATCTGCAAACTGTATAGGTAAATTGGGTGGAGTTACTGCACTAGCGTTAGTATCTGCTGTAGTCACTGGGCTAGCATTAGTATCTGCTGTAGGTGTAAGATTAACTTTAACTTCTTCTCTATCTATAATGTTAGTGTTAGTTTGATCTGTAGCTGCTGATTTTGTCTTAGCAGTATTACTTCCAATAATTACCTGACCATCACTTAGCTGAATATCTCCACCAATTACAGGTTTTAATGCTGTTCCGCGAATTACAACATCGCCGCCTACACCGCCTTGATACAGTCCTTCAAGCTTAAAATTGAGTTTGTCTGCTATTGATACTGTCAGGGGATTCGCTAGGGCTTGCTGAGGATCAAAAATTGGCAGGATACCTGATGCATTTATTTGCCCCTTATTGTAAGTGCCTTGGATACCTTGGACATTCACTGTATTGCCATTAAATTGCGCTGTCCCGGTGACATTCGTTAGGGGTTCAGATAAGGCTTCAGCACGAAAAGTTGCATTGTTGAGTGTGGCATTTCCGTTAATAATTGGTTCGTTTAAAGTACCCCGAACGTTTAAATCTACTTGTCCTTGACCGTCTACCCAAGCGACTTGATTGTTAGTAAATAGGTTTAACAGTGCCAACCCTTCATTATTCACGCTGGCGTTGATGCTGATTTGATTACTATCTGGTTGCACTTTAGCAAAAGGCAAAGCAGCAGGTACGCTACCTGTAATTGCAACTGGTTGGGTTCCAGTAACTAACAAAGTACTGTCAAAATTCAAGCGAGCATTGTTGTAGTCAAAGTTTACCTGTCCTGTTTGCACAGGTTGCTTGTTGAGAGTCGCATTAGCCAGTGTCACTTGTCCTTGCGCTCTGGGATCTTGTAAACTACCTCCCAAAGTGGCATCAGCATTGACATTACCAGTGATATCTATAGGGTATTTTTCGATAAAAGGTTGTAAAAGCGATAGAGGTAGACTTGCTACATTCAATTTTCCAGATAGCTCAGTTCCTAACTGTCCGGTAAAAGCCACCAGTCCTTGATTTATCCCGACACTCAAGGGCGAAAGTGTGACGACACCATCAGCAAAATTGCCTTGAGCAACGACTTGATTAATGGAATATTCACCCCATTGCCAATTAGCACCTTGGAAATTAAAGCCGACATTTAACCCAGATTTTAACGAGCCATTACCTGAAATTCCTCCGCTCAAAACACCCGTTAATTCTGCAAGGGTGGGTAAAGATGCGTCTTTTTTGGTTTCTTGCTGCTGTTGTTTTGCTATCGATGTTGCAATATTTGAGAAATATGCTAACTGTGTTTTTAAATCTGCATTGGGCAAACTGACAGGCTCGGTATCAAGTACTTCTGCTCCAGCCAACTTCGGAGGCTGCAACCCGGTACTAAAGTCTTTAAAATCAAAGATATTAAACGCTTGTAAAAGTCTCTCAATTTTGGCTTGGTCTAAATTAGCTTGGAATTGAAATTGCGGGTCATTCCCTGTTTTTACATTTCCACTGAGGGCGATGTTGGTATCTGCAATCCGCAATTGACCATTAGTCAAGTTAGCACTACCATCAGCATAATTGATGCTGCCGCGAAATTCATCTGCTGCAACTCTGGCAATACGAGGCGCTGCGATCGCAACGTCTCCCGCAATGGCATAATTATTCAGATTAACAACTAAATTCCCCGATAGTTGTCCCGCCAAAGGTTTCAATTGATTGTTAGGTAAAAAGCCGCCAACCAAAGCTATAGGAAACTCTTGAGCGTTGATGAGCAAGTTCTCTCCCTCAGTTCTACCTGTGGTAACTGCGCCACCCCGCTTGACTAAAAATGAAGTCGGACGATAATCTGCACCTACGTTAAGTGCAATCCTATCTTGCTTCCCGGCTAATCGCAGACTTGCCCCTTGTCCGCCTTGAAAATTCACGTTTCCAGTTAAAAGTGGGTCAAACTTCAAGCTACTCACATTGAAATTCCGCAGCCGGATATTACCATTGGCTTGAGGTACATCTGGAGTACCTGTAACTTGCCCATTAAAATCAAGTAATCCCGCTAATGCTACGTCTCCAGGAACTTGAAAGCCAGTATTTTTTAAGTTGAAATTCTGCGCTAGTACATTTAAATTAAATCCGGCAATTTGGGGTGCGCCATTTGGTGGAGACTGGATAGCGATCGCACCATTAGCACTCAATCCTGGGGTACTTGCGTTTTCAACGATAATCTGCTGTCCATTCCACTGAAATTGAGCTGTAAGCGGTTTTGCCAGCAGTGCTACCCCTTGGGAAAGGCGGATTTGTCCACCAGCGCGAATATCTGCAAGCTGGAAAGATTGTGTTGTGCCTGCTAACTGAAGATTGCTATTAAGCCGTCCTCGCAGTTGTGGTGAGAATCGATTAAGTTCAATTTGGGAAGTGTTGACAACTCCTTGCCAGCGTTCTTGTGCAAGTTGACCACTAGCTCTAATTGTCCCACCTGCGACGTTCAAAACCGCATCGGGGAAAATGATCCTCTCTCCTTGTTTGGCAACAACAACTCGTCCCGTAGTGGGATAGGTGGCTTCCGGCGCTTGCACCCGCGCTACTGTTTGCAGATTGTTCAGAGTGCCAGAAATATTAGCATTTGCTGATACATTTCCAATGGTAATGGAGGGTGAGGAGTTGTATGCTCTTGCGATCGCATCTCCTGGTAAATTTTGTGCTTGGACATTCAACGCTACCCTACCTTGGGGTGCAAGCTGAAGTTGACCACTGGCTGTTACTTGCCCTCCCACCTCTGGATTTGCTTGAACGCTAGCAACATTTACGTTTAATGGGCTACCTAGAGAGCCAGAAACTTTTGCGTTTGCAGATATACCTCCAATATTAAGCGGAGTTGAGATACCGTAACCTTGAGCGATCGCATTTCCTGGTAAACCTTGAGCTTGAATACCTAAAGCTACTTGACCTTGAGGTGCTAGTTGAACTTGACCACTGGCGGTAATTCTTCCCCCTGTTGGCGGCGTTACTTGAACACTGGAAACATCAAGTTTCAAGGGTTGTTTGCCAAGTGAACCGGTAACTTCTGCTTTTGCTGAAATATTGCCAACTGCGATCGGTAGAGCAACACCGTAGTTACGCGCTAATATATCCCCGGATACACCATCAACTTGAGCATTAAAGATTACATTATCTTTGGCTCCGATATTAGCTTGACCGCCTCCTGTGATTTGACCACCTGCTGCGGGGACTATTTTGAGATTGGAGACAGCAATTTGAGATGCAGTTTGAGATACATTCAAGCGGAAGTCACTATTGACGGCTGTGAAGAGAACGCGATCAACTTGAATAGGTTTTGTATTGCTTAATGTACCGTTAACGACTGGTTGCTCTAATGCGCCGCCTACCTTAATATTTGCTTGAACTTCGCCACTAGCTGGGACTGACGAATTTATATTTAGCGTGTCTAAGATATTTTTCGCGCTAACAGGTTTTATTTGAGCAGAGACATTAAAACCTGTTTGGGTATTAATTGTTCCATTAGCCACAATAGGAACTTTGCCAAAGTTCGTATTCAGATTTTCTAAAGAAACTGTCTGACCTTGAAATAGAAATCTGCCATTAAAATTAGAAACTTGCTGAGGAATCTTGGGAATTTTAGCAATGATTTGATTAGCCGTAGCTGTTCCTGTAACGGCTATTTCTGACAGCTTGGGTGGAATTTGAACGCCTAATTCAGCATCTAAACGCCCTGCTTGCAAGGCGATTGGCAACTCAATTAATCGACTTATATCAGATGCTTGTAAATTTTGTGCTTGCAGTTTGAGGTTAGTTTTTTGAGCTTTTGTTTGTGTCTCACCAACGATTTTAACTGCGCCTCCCCTAGCGAGTTGACCATTGATGTCATAACCAATTCGTTGATTTTGATCAAAAAATCGGGCAATACCACCAAATTGATTTAATATTACTGACCCTTTCGGTCTAGTTGCCCCGGAAGCTGGCGATAACTCTACATTCCCATCTTGAATTTGAAGTGTCTCCAACTCAGTTTGAATAGCACCTTTTCCTTCCGCAGCCTTGATTTGGGCTGCAACCCAGCGACCATCCTGATCCTGTTGGATGTAAACATTGGGTTGAACTAACGTGACATTTAATGCAAGTTTTCGGGTAAGGATGAGTTGTAAGGGCGAGAACTGCACATCTAAAGCTTTTGCTACTACCTGATCTGGATCGGTGGAAGTTGCTGGTATTGATAGAGAGCTAAATCTTAGACTATTTAGTGAAAAACGTTCAACTTTCCCTACTTTAACTGGACGCCCAAGCAATTGTTCGAGATTTTGCTGTACTAATGGCGCTAAATCTTTATATACATAGCTTCTAGCCCACCAAGCACCGATTGCAATTCCAACCAGCAAAACGACACCGAAAGCCAAACTGGTACGTCCTAAGAGGAGGAGCCATAAACGACGATTATGTGGTTTCTGGTTATTTTCTGAATTTGGAGAGTGCGTCATTATCGTTACAGTACTTTTATCTGGAATAAGCCAAGAGGCAGGCTAGTAGTAGTTTTATCAGCCAGTTCCATGTGGCTTTTTAATATATTTTGAGTAACAATTTTCCCAAAATTAGTTGTTCTCGCCTTTCAATCTGGAGATTTTATCTAGAGTATGGTACTTAATTAGCACTTCGTCAATCTGAGCAGTAATTAGGTTAATTCTCTGCTTCACCTTTTGAAAGTCTATAGTCATCCAAATAGCTGTCTGACAAATTTTGTCTCCTTTTTGTTAGCCAAAATATATGATTCTATGTCTTTTCCCACAATATTAATATTGCCATCAACTATCTTTTTGTATAAATAATTGATATCTTTAGATAGATTTTATTTGTTTAATACTATACATCAAAGTTTAGGTAATAAATCATTGAAGATTAAACTACTACATGAAAATTACTGTATGTAGAGCTATTAGACATTAACACGACAGAGATATATCAGGAACGGCATAATTTTGGGTAACAACAGACTACTAACAAAATTCCCGGCTTCTCTAAGAAGCCGGGAATCAAAGCATTTCGATTACTCTTTCGCAAACCCAATCAATCATCAGTTGGATCATCGATCATTTCTGGTACTAAAGCTGGGTTACTTTTACGTTCTTCTGGTGATTGCTCCCGAATAACATCGTCTATTCTCGCAGGGTGTTTAATTTTGTCCAGTACCTCTGGATCTAGTTGCGATGGATCGCCTTCTGGACTAGACTTTTCAGCTTGACTAGGAACTGTTTCCTTATTCATCACTATTTCCCCGAACTTATACGGCAAGCTTAAGTTCTTTTGTAGTCAGGTTCACACTATCTTGAGACTTAATTTCACACAGTAATAAGTAAAAAAAGCAATAGCCTCTTGTAGACCAAAGATGATTTACTAAACTAAATAGCCTTTACTATAAAAAACGTAAATATTCTGTATTCTCCGTTTCACAAATAGGAAATAAGCAGTGTTACCAAAAAAGCCCCCCGCTACCAATCAAACTCAACGCTGGACATTTGCTCAACTTTTTGGACTGGTAAAACGTAATCCCTTGATGATTTCGCAGTGGGTGATCTGCTGGGTAGTTGTAGGTATTGCTGGTGGTCTATTTGCTGCGTTGTACTGGAATGTTTTAGAACTTTTAACTCACCAGTTGCAAAAAGTTGAAGGTTTCAGCCTCCTGATAGTGATGCCACTAGCTGGTTTAGTTATCGGGCTGGTGATTCATTTTTTAGGAAATCCCGGTGAAATCGCCGTGATTGTTGATAATATCCATTTTCGTGGCGGACGCCTAGATGCTCGTAAGAATCCCTCAATGATTCTTGCTTCTCTAATCAGCATATCGGCAGGCGGTAGTGCTGGCCCTGAAGCACCACTGGTACAGGTAACAGGTTCTTTTGGTACTTGGGTTGCCGATCGCCTAAAACTCCAGGGTGAAGACCTCAGAACCATGAGTTTAGCGGCGATGGCGGCTGGCTTCACTGCCTTGTTTGGCGCACCTCTTGGCGGTGCAATGTTCGCCCTAGAGATTTTACACCATCAGCATATTGTGGAATATTACGAAGCCTTGATGCCAGCCATTGTTTCGAGTTGCGCTAGTTATTTGGTATTTGCAGCAATTACACAATTAGGAATTGCGCCCACTTGGCATTTTCCCCAGTACCACTTAGACAAGATTGATGATTTTGCGATCGCTATTATGTTCGGCATCATCGGGACGGTGGCGGGATGGATTTTTATGGGCATTTTTCGGGGCTGCGATTACTTGCTTGCTCGAATTCCTGGCCCCATTTATGTACGCACAACATTAGCAGGATTCGGGCTTGGCACTTTAGCAGTTTTATTACCCCTAACCCGTTATTTTGGACATGAAGAGTTAGAATCAGTCCTCGCTACTAACTTTGGTGCTGTTTTTCTCTTAACTCTCGCTCTTGGTAAAATGGCTGCCATTAGCATTACAGTAACAGGTGGGTGGCGCGGTGGATTCATCATCCCTTTGTTTTTCACTGGTGCTTGTATTGGTAAAGCTGTAGCAGTCTTAATTCCGGGGCTTAATCCGTCCCTTGCGATGATTTGTACAATGGCGGCTATCAATGCAGCTGTAACGCGTACACCTATAAGTACGACTTTGCTACTGTCAAAACTGGCTAATTTGAGTCCTTTTACGCCAATCCTTTTTGCCAGTTTAATTGGATTTTTTCTCGCGCCCAAAGTTCCCCTAATTGCAGCTCAATTGAAGTCTCAGAGAGAAGCTACTGAATAAAAGGGTAAGTAGAAGTCTGTCAAGGGAAGTTTGAAGGGTAAAGGAACGAACCGCATACTCCTAGGGGGATCTTGCTACGCGCAGCGTCTCGTTAGAGAAGGACGCAAAGAGCGCATTCGCGCAGCGTCTCGCAGAGAAAGAAGAAGGAAAGAAGAGAAATTGATGAGAAATTAAGTTCGTAGTAAGGACTTTAGTCCTAATCTTCTAAGCACTAAAGTGCTTACTACAAACTTTTCATTACTAGCTAGGGTATTGTGTTAATTTACGTACAATTACTTTTCATCAGCCAGGAAGAACGCAAAAGCGCGATCGCTTCTTCTTTTTGTTTAGCTTCGACTTCGATCCACGGTGCTTGGTGGTAGACGTTAGGCATATCGGTAATCAAGTTGCTGTGTTTTCTGTCATTGAAAGCTTGCTCACCATTGGAAATATGGACTAATTGCCAATCTGGATTTGTCCAAGTTTCTCGCGCTGCGTAAAACATCGATTCTACACTCGGATGATCGTAGCTATCTAAATTTTCATGGCAAATATGGTGATGGGCATCAAATACCATCGGTACGCCAGCTTGCTGACATACTGCTAAAATTTCATCGGCACTATAGGCGTATTCATCGTTTTCTAGCGTCAAGCGGCTTTTGATATTTTCTGGTAGTTGGGAGATTACCTTTACTAGTTGTTCAGGACGTTGAGATTTGCCACCATGAATATTCATCAATGACCAAGGCGATCGCGGTAAGCCCAGTAAGTCAAATATACGTGCATGTCCTGCTAAATTATTGATACTTGCTTGTACCACTTCGGGAGAATCAGAACTCAGCACTACATATTGATCTGGATGCAACACCATTCTTATGCTTAATGCATTTGCTCGTTGACCGATTGTTGCTAAATCAGCGCTCATTGCCTCTAATATATTTGCGCCGATTTCGTCTTCTAAGTCACTTAGAGGAAATAGGGCAGAAGACATCCGATAAAGTTGAATTTGATTCTGCTCACAAAAGGAAAGGGCGTCATGCAAACGCTGTAAGTTATGTCGATACAGTTCACTCAGGGCACTTTTGCGATCGCTAAGGGAAAGTTTTAAGTATCGGGTGCGCGTCATTGTCCGAAAGCGCACTTGTTTGTCAGAGGTGATGCAAACTAGCCCTAAATGGGGCAGTGTAATTTTTTGGCACTGCTGTGCTTTAGGTAATTTTTGAAACTCGATTACGGTCATTAGCTAATACTAACTGTTGCCTGTTTTGAGCCATTCTTTAATTTAAACAATTTCTACCACTACCTTACGAGTACCTAAAGAATGAAGTCTTAAGCCTTAGAGGATGTTTGAAAAGTTATAAGAGGTAAAATTTTATGCCAATCGTCTCGCCATAATTCGGATCATAGCTTGCAATTTTGAGTTGCCTGAAGGGCTGCGCTTGGTGAATGAACAAACACCTAATGCACCAAACCCTACTAATAAGCCCAATATAGAAGTCGGTTCAGGAACTTTTTTTGTAGTGTCAATCCTTAAAACTTGTCCTTGTCCTGGGCGATCGCCTTTATTTGAAACATAAACAGCACCATCAGGGCTAACAGTCAAGGCAGTAGCAGACTCTAACCCATTACCACTTAGCAGCGTTGTCCGGGTTCCATCAGGGGCTATTTGCACTAAAGAACCATCTGAAACACCTTTCCACTGTGGTTCATTGCCATATTGTAAAGCATACAAATTACTTTCAGCATCAAAAGCCAAGTCACTCAGTTGGGTAAAACCATCAGCGTAAACTGTAGTTTCACCATCAACACCAATCCGAAAAATCCTTGCTTTACCTTCTGGAAAAGGGAAACCAGTGTATTCGCTCACATATATTGCACCATCGGGGCCAAATGTAACACCTGTAGGTACTGATTGAATTTCAATCTCCTGTGGTGTTTGTCCAGATGGCGGCGCATCAGGAGGTAGTACTTGTCCTGGCTCAGGAGCGGGGAAAATGGGATTAGTTATCTTTTGTGTAGGAAGCACAGTTAGTGACTTTAAATCACTTCCATCAAGTCCCACAGTCAAAACGTTGTTTGCAGCCGCATCAACAATATAAGCAGTATCATCCTTAATTGTAAAAGCATAGGGGTTACTAGCTATTTCACCGCTAACATCAAGCACATCAACCCCATCTGCATTATTAGCGAATTCATACTTTGCCAAATCAGCAATACTTTTCAACGAACCTGTTTTCAGGTCTACTTTATAAAGCTGTCCCCAGCTAGGAGAATTTTTCGGAAAATCGGAAATAGTTGGATTACCAGCATACCCAATTAGAAGATAGGGATTGCCCAAGCGATCAAATTGGATATCTTGAGGTCCTTCACCTGTAGTACCAGTAGGTCTTAATGCTATTGAAGGTAATCCTGTAATTACACGTTCTTGTTTCCCATCCTTAACTCTAGTCACAGCACCACTTGTACCAGCACATGAAAGCAGACCTTCCAAACTAGGGCCCGGAATACATCGCCCATCTCCCCCCACACCTGACTCTGTAATATAGAGACTACCGTCAGGAGCAAAATTAAGACCACGGACATTATCAAGACCGTCAGCAAGCACACTAAATGACACAGCTTTTGCTGGTTTTATTTCAGAAAAAACGGCAAGGCAAACAGTGAGCAATGTAAAACTAAGAGCAGACTTAGAAATTAAAGATAAAGGCATTGGACAATCCAAATAAAGTAGAGATTTATTAAGTATTTTTATTAACTAATCGTGGCAATAACATGGTGCTTTATTCCGCCACAGTTCATCCAGCTAATCGACGGTAGCGCCGACGCACGATAAAACTGGCTCCAATCAAACCTATACTAATAAGTGGCATCATAGTTGTTGGTTCTAGAACTTCTTGAGGAACTTCGATAGAACCGGTTACTAAAGCCTGACCCTTCAAAGTAATAGTTGCTCCCAGATTAACTATGTCTTCTTCGGAGAATAATAGTGTGCTTGTAGCGTTTTTGAATATGCCTTCACCATCGGTGATATTTACGACGCCAGAGCCTTTCGCTGTCAGATTTTCAAAATTCACTGAAGCACTAGCATCACTTGTTCCAAATAACTTGTTAGTACCACTACCAAATAGAATGTATCCCTGTGGGAAACCTTGAACGCTGAATACCTCTGGATTATTATTAAAAGTCAGATTTCCATTGGCATCAAGCACAGAGTATGTTAAACCTTCGTATAGTCCTAAATCATACGGCGCATCATCACTCAAACCTACCTCAAATACCTTGGAAACGTTGCCTGAGATCGGCTCAATATTAACTGTTGTGCGATAGTTGCCAGTAAATGGATATATGGTTTGTGCTGTAGCTCTCATTGCATCTAAGCAAATGCTAGTGAAAGTGAGAACCAATGGAACTAGCCACACCTGGAATGAGCGAAGTATCATTTAAAACTTCTAACCTCAAAAACTATTGATTTTGACAATAAGTCGAATATTCAATTTTCGGAAATATGCGACTTTTACAAAAGTCTTTCAATTTGGGTCAATTGTGTAAATTGTTGTCTACAGGAGACAATCTAAAGATTTTGAAATTAAAAAATTAATGTCAATTGACCCTACGGGGTTAAAGGTTAGAGGATTTTAAGTGCAGTTGCAATGAATAATCTTTTGATAAACTTGGCAATTTTTTATTAGTTACTAGACTGTCTTTGTAGGGAATTTAAGAATCCCACAGGTTTATTTTAAGATGCTAGAAAATTAATGCCCATGACTAATGACTCGAAATCCCACGGCTTCAAGCTGTGGGATGAGTTAAACTGCCTTTATTCTTTGTTGGGCATATATCGTGACGATAATAGTGAAATCTTTTGTCTTTACCTATGTCGTCGCTGATGCCATTGCCAAGCATGTGTGAGGATTTCCTTCACGTTGGGATACTGGGGATGCCAACCCAAAACTTTAGTTGCTTTGTCACTACTGCCAACTAAAATAGGAGGGTCGCCTGGTCTACGATCGCGCTCTTCAACTTTGATTTCTTTCCCTGTCACTTCCTGAGCAGTTTCTATCACTTCTCGAACTGAAAAACCACTACCATTTCCCAAATTAAATACTTCACTTTCTCCACCTTTGAGCAGATATTCTAAACCCAAAATATGAGCTTGCGCCAAATCAGTTACGTGAATATAATCCCGGATACAAGTACCGTCTGGGGTAGGGTAATCAGTGCCGAAAATAAAGATAGATTCGCGTTTACCCAAAGCAGCTAATAGTACTAACGGTATAAGGTGAGTTTCAGGTTCATGGTCTTCACCTAGCAATCCATTGGGGTCAGCACCGGCAGCGTTAAAGTAACGGAAACGTACAGATTTTAAATTGTAAGCTGTATCAAAATCAGATAAAATTCGTTCTACCATCCACTTGCTTGTAGCGTATGGACTAATGGGATCTTGCGGATGTTCTTCGGTAAGGGGAACAAACTTTGGTACACCATAAAGGGCGCAGGTAGAAGAAAAGATAAATTTCTTAACTGACGCAGCAAGCATTGCCTCTAAAAGTGTCAGGGTTCCTGCAACATTATTTTGGTAATATTTAGCTGGATCGGTGACAGATTCACCCACGGCAATATAAGCAGCAAAATGCATTACTGCCTCTATATTGTGAGTTGAAAATATGTTATCAAGCAGGGCGCGATCGCTCATGTCGCCAACAATCAACTTTATCTGCAAAACTTCTTCTACAAGTTCACGATGCCCATTGGATAGATTATCCAGAACAATTACTTCATAACCTGCATTTTTCAGAGCTAATACAGCATGGGAGCCAATATATCCGGCTCCTCCGGTTACTAAAATGGTTGACATAACTGGGGATTGGGGGGTAGAGAGATTTAGGCATTTATTCATCCCTCCTAACCGCCCTTAAAAAGACCGGAATCAAAGTTCCTCAATTTATCGGGGAATTTAGAGGGATCTAAAACTTTTGATACCTACAATAGGACTTTTAAAACATTCTCTGAGACATAGATGGTTGTAGTGAGGACTTTAGTTTTCAAAGAAGCACGCTTTGTGCTTACTACAAACTCATCTAAATTCTTTCTTCCAAGTAACGAGAAATTGCATTGTCAAGGGATGGCATAAATTCACCTCGGCTGCTACCAAGAACGCTGTAAGTTGGGCGGGGAGCAGTTAAACCAAGCTCTTCTGTGGGCACAGAAATTAGATTGGTAACACTGACTCCAGCTTGTTTAGCCGCTAACCTTGCTAAATCAGCCCAGGCGATCGCACTCTTATTCGCCAAATGCCACAGCCCAGACTCGCCGTCAATTAATAAATCTAGGCTGGCATGAACTAAATCTGGTACATAAGTAGGTGAAATAATTCCATCCTCGGCGGCAACGAAATTATTACCAGCACTAAGCTGACGCAGAGCGATCGTGACAAAGTTATACTCATCCCACGGGCCAAAAAATGCACTTGTGCGAATCACTAGTGATGCAGGATAAGCCTGCAATACCAGCTTTTCTGCCAAAACTTTACTGCACCCATATACATTAAGAGGAGCAACGGTATCAGTTTCGACATAAGGATTAGATACAGCACCGTCAAATACCAAATCTGAGGAGAAGGTTAATAGCGGTACATTATGTTCAGCGCAAGCAGCAGCTAGAATCGCTGGGCCTTCAGCGTTCACCTGTAAGCAAACATGGGGTTCACGTTCAGCATCGTCCACCCGCACGTATCCGGCAGCGTTCACAACCGCCCACGGCTTCAACTGGGTAAGTGCCGCATCCACAGAGGCAGGATTGGTAATATCCATTTCTTGGCGCGTCAGCAGCTGATATGAAATTCCGCGCACTTCGCACAACCGAGCAAAAGCCTTTCCGAGAGTTCCTCTGGCACCGACGATCGCCAAAGGACGAGGGGAGGCAGGGGGCATTAGGGAAGTTTTTTTCCTTGCTTCCCCGATCATCGCATTGCAACTTAGTGCAGGGTATAACAGGCGCTCTTGGCGATGCCACCAGCCAGGGGTTTCAAGTAGCGGATGATTTAGTTGATGCCCATTTGCTAGATCCTGCACCATTTTAGCGATCGCTGTTGGTCGAGGATGTGGCGATTCTCCAGAGGAGACACTACGCGAACGTAAATCAAATACGCCTGGCTCGTAGTAGCCGTTAGCTTTTGTAACTAAACTATTCCAATCGTAGCTGCCAAGGAGCGCCCAAACAGTGACAGCGCGAATATCCACACCCTCAGCTTGTAATTCTTGCGCCGCATTCCACACCTCATAAAGCCAGCGTAGCTGCTCCTCACGAGTGCAGCTAATATGAGCTTCGGTGACAGCAAGGGGCAGGTGATAGCGTTCCCATGTTTCTAGTAACAATGTACGTGGACCTGCCAATCCCTCAGCACAAACTCGCACCGCCTCTACATCTGCATACTTGTCATGCCCATTACCGCCATGCGTCCAAGCTGGATAATTTTCTGTGTGTTCATCCAAAAAGCGTTCGCTGGTTAAATAATGGTTAATTCCAATGATGTCAGGGGGACAGGTATTTTGCAAAAATGTCTCAAGTTCAGCCTCACTGATGCCACACTTCTTTAAGTAACCCCACATTGAATGAGTTGGGTTAATTCGACCGCACAATAAATCAAGGCTCAACCAACGGCGATCGTTCTCCAATTCTGCTTGATATTCTAGTTTAGGTGTACTGTAAGTCTTACCTAAATCCTCGGTTTGCACTAGTTGAGCGCTGGGGTTAACTTCCCGAATTGCCTTCATTGCCAAGGCTACTGCGCGACACTCTCCTAACAAAGCACGGGCGAAAGTTAAATCATCCCGTCCGTGAGGATACCAGTGACCATACATTCCACTGAATCGCGCCGTTGTCAGTGGCTCGTTTACAGGCGTGTAATGTGTAACCCAAGGATAACGTTCGGCAACCGCACGAGCAAACACTGCTAGTTTTTCTGGAAATTCTGGGTCTACCAAACTCGTATCTCGTGGGCCACTACCATGATGCACTAATCCCACAATTGGAAGGATGCCGAGTTCGCGCAAGCGCCCCAATCGCTCATCAGCCCAAGACCAATCGGCATTTTCTAGCCCATTAGGTGCTATCTTTTCCCACAATACAGGGTAGCGGATAGCTTTTATCCCTAGTTCTGCAAACAAATCTAAATCATCTAAGCGCGTTGCATGACCGTTGCGTTCCAACTGGTCTAAATACTCATCACCCACGCGATTAACTGTACACTCTACACCAGCCCACACTTCCAAGGGGAGTTGTGAATTATTCTCTCTCAAAACGTTATTTGTCACGTCTTCACTTGAGTTAAAGAAAAAAGACATAATTTACACAACCAAAGCTTTTATTACCTTTATCAAGACTTACGCAAACAATAGCAGAAACCTTTTTTCAGGTAGGGGCAATTCATGTAGCCGAAGGCTTCCCGCAGGGTATTGCCCCAGAGCGCGTGTAGTTTTGCGTAAGTTCTACTTGAATATTTCCGTATTTTGATAACGCAGATATAATATCTACTATTTGCAGAGCGTTGACCACAAAAGCATAAAGAAAAATACAGAATTCAAAATCAATTAGTGGAATACTCAGATGCAACAGTTTCTTAGTACAGCTTTGCGTAAAATCGTAGCGTTGCGTTTTTAATGCAGGGGGACGCATTAGCATTGTCAGCCGATGCGTTGGCATTGTCAGCCAATGCGTTGACATTGTTAGCCAATGCATTGGCATTGTCAGAAGATGCATTAGCATTGTTAGCCAATGCGTTGGCATTGTCAGCCGATGCATTAACATTGCAGGGTATTGCCACATTTAATTCGCTACGAATTAATGAAATGCTATACTTAGTAACCACTAAATCATCTGCCAGTCACATAAAATTGCCAACCTGACTTTTGTAAAGACGCAATGAATTGCGTCTCTACTTTGAAAAAGTGTAGGCTGGGCAGTACCTGCCCACGATCAACATCAAGAAACTTAAGCCTTAACCGCTATTTGTTTGTATGTTGCTAAAGCCTGCGCCACACAATGATCCATGTTTAGATACTTGTATGTAGCTAGCCGTCCCACAAAATGCACACCTGATGTTGACTCAGCCAGGGCTTTGTATTGTTTGTAAATTTCCTGATTTTCAGGACGTGGCACTGGATAATATGGGTCGCCCTCTGCCTTGGGAAACTCGTAAACAATACTAGTTTTGGAGTGTTCCTGTCCAGTTAGGTACTTAAATTCGGTAATACGGGTATACAGTTGTTCGTTGGGATAGTTAATCACTGGCGCTGACTGAAACACAGGGGTGTGATGCGTTTCGTGTTTAAAATCTAATGAGCGATAAGGTAGTTTACCGTAGCGACAATCAAAAAACTCATCAACTGGCCCAGTGTAAACCATCTCGCGGCAAGGTATAGCCTTCTCGATTTCACGGTAATCAGTGTTGAGCATTACCTTAATGTTTGGATGATTTAACATATTCTCAAACATCCGAGTAAAGCCATGCAGTGGCATTGCTTGGTAACTATCTGTGAAATATCGGCTGTCGCGGTTTGTACGGGTGGGAATTCGGGCAATTACTGTTTTGTCAAGTTCTGAAGGATCAAGTCCCCATTGTTTGCGAGTATAGTTTTTGAAGAATTTTTCGTAAAGTTCCTGACCAACTTTACTAATTACTACATCTTCAGAGGTACGGATGTGTTCTCTCGGTTCTGCAACGGACTGAAAAAACTCTTCTGCCTGGAATGAGTTGAGGTTCATTCCATAGAGTTTGTTGATGGTGTCAAGGTTAATCGGGATGGGGACGAGTTGCCCATCTACGCTGGCTAGAACGTGATGCTCGTAAGAACGCCAGGGAGTAAACTGTGAGAGGTATTCAAATACTTCGCGGGAACTGGTATGAAAGATATGAGGGCCATATTTATGTACGAGAATCCCGTGGTCGTCATAATGGTCGTAAGCATTACCACCAATGTGGTTGCGCTTGTCTACAACCAATACTTTTTTACCGGAATGTCTCGCCAAACGATCAGCGATAACGCTACCAGAGAAGCCTGCACCAACAACTAAATAATCAAATATAAAGTCTCTGGTAATGATGCTTGGTGCTTCTGGAATATCTGTTGAGATGGGAGATTTCCCATTTTTACCATTAGTTGTGGTATCTGGCGTGGTTGCGATCGCAGAATCTATCAACTGCATCATCGATCCCCAAGTCCGATCCCAAGAAATCTGCTCTAAGAATGCATCTACTCGACTCAACCATCCTGATGCTGGAGTATCTTCTTGCAATGCCTGTTCTGCTGCGGCGACGAACTCTTCAGTCGTGTCTGCAATTCGTACTAGCTTCAAGTCTGCATAAGGACGCACCACATCTCGAATCGAAGTAGAGACTACAGGTTTACCTGCGGCTAAATACTCTGGTGTTTTAGTCGGGCTAATAAAACGTGTTGACTCGTTTCGCGCAAACGGCAACATTGCCAAATCCCAACCGCCTAGATATGCAGGTAAGTCTTTATAGTCTTTACCACCGAGATAATGAATATTTTCATGCTGTGGCAGAGTTGCTGGGTCAATTTTCACAACTGGCCCAATTATCACTAAATGCCAATCAGGACGAGCCTCGGCAATTCCAGCTAATAATTCAATATCCATCCGCTCATCAATTACACCATAAAAGCCAATGCGGGGATGAGGAATATTCGCTTGGTCTGCTGGTTCTTCTTTAACGGTTCTTCCTTGTCCAAAGTGGGGTACATCTACACTACTGGGAAAGGCATAAACGTTTGGATGCTGGTTTACTTTACTTTCGTAAAGGCTTTGCCCGCCTGTAAATACTAGGTTTGCCCGGCGAAATAGCTCTGCTTCGTAGTTCTTTAAAGTAGGCGATGCTCCTTTAAAGGCAGACAATTCATCCATGCAATCGTAGATAACAGCTTCAGGTTCTAAATGGCTTGCCCATGCGATCGCCATTGGCGTATAGTACCAACAAATGTACTTAGAGATATTATGTTCTGCAAATAGCCCATCGAGCAGTACTTTTATATCTGCGTTTACTGCTTCTTCAGTTAGACCTTCTGGTAAATATGGAACAACAACTATCACTCCACTTTTGTCTTCACTAACGTCCAATCGCCCCAATGGTTCCCGGTTAAAAATTGGCTCTTCGATAAAGAACACTCTCTTTTTTTGAGCGCAGCGACTTAAAAGATGTTGTGGTCTTTGATATACAAAATTCCAACGCAGATGAGATAAGCAAACTATATCAGGCGTATCGGTAAAAGCTTTTGTTGACCGAGAGTTTTTGTTGAATGAGGATAAATTTTTTGATGTCCCTAGCGATTGTAATTTCGCTGTCTCCGATGATTTTGCTTCATTTACCGTTGGTGACACAATATGACTCACACCGTTGTTTTTTTGCACTTTATTACTTGACATAGATTATTAACTCAACTTGCAGAATGTTGGACTAACAAGTTCTCTTTCTCGTAAGAATTAATCTTATTATTTGCTTTTTTTAATTACATATTCATCTATCTAAATATAGTAATTAAAAATTACTGTATTATTCTTAAGTATTAAAATTATAACGTTAATAATACTTATTTATCTGTCAAATTTAGCTAAATATATAATTAGATATACGCCAAAAGGCTTACATCGGCGTTACTTTTGTAAGTAAAGATTAAAACAAAGTAAGTTAAAAGTATAAAAAAACAGCTTACTTAAGTATCTACTACAGATCTTTTATAGTTACTGCTCAGAAATATCTGATGATGTCCAGTCCCAAAATTATTAATAGAATTCTGATATCAAACCAGTTTGGCTAAGGCTCCACTAGATTTATCCTTCGACTAAGAGGACATTAACAATTCAAAATTCAAAATTAAAATCTATATTTATCAGAACTTTAGACTTTTTTTTGCTCACCTAAACTAACTATAATTGTACAAATTTCCGGCTTTCGAGTGGAATTATTGAGCAATTGCTCAATAATATGGTTTATATCATTTGATTGGATAAAGTCGATCTAAGAAAAAATTACTTTTTATTTGGGGATCTAAACACACCTCAAGAAAGATGGATATTTATCGCAAGGAGAAGACTATTGGAGATAGCGTACTTTTCCAGACTTATCAAGTTTTTTGCAGGATCATCAATCTCGCCAAAAAATTTTGAGCAAATGATCTAGTGGAAATACACGCTGGTTTAGCCAAGCTTTCTTAGGAACTGACAATGATTAAACGAACCTTAGTTACTATTGTTCTCCTTGCAGTCGGATTTTTCGTCTCATTGGGATACTCAGCATTACTTCCAAATAGTGAGTTTGTGAATGCTCAAACAAATCGACGAACAACACCAACCCAAAATACCCAAGTTAACGAGGTTGATCGGCAATTTTTTATAGATGCAGGTCAAGCAGGCTTAGGTAACATCGCGCTGGGGCAATTAGCATTGCAGCGTTCGACTAATCCTCAAGTGAAACAATTTGCCACAGCAGAGATTCAAGAGCAAACACAGGTGAAAAATGACTTGACACGGATTGGTTCACGATTGGGTGTAACTCCTCCCACCACTCCTGCGCCAAAATTTCAAGCATCACTGGCGCGACTGTCTCAGTTAGAAGGCGATCGATTTGAGCAAGCATATATGGATGAGGGTGGTGTAAATGCTCATCTGGAGAACGCAGCCCTTTTCCAACGCGAAGCGGCGTTTGGACAAAACCCCGACCTTGTAGCAGTAGCGAATCGAGGATTACCAACCATCAGAAAGCACTTTAACACTGCTAGCGCCATCACAAAATATCAATTTGGCCAGGTTGCGCGGAGATATAATAATCTGCCTAATAATTCTGGTGCATCAACCCCTCAAGGCAATACTTCCCCTACAGAAGGAGCCGATAGCTTACCTCAGAACAATGGTTCCTCTACAGGAGGAGCCGATAGTCTACCTGAGAAGAATCCTTCCCCTACAGGAGGAGGTACTAAGCTACCTCGAGAGAATACTACACCTACAAGAACCGATAAGTAAGATAGTGCAACAAAGGTAAAATCTTCCCACATTGCCGAGCTAAGTTTTCACGCTATGTGAAAAAACCAACACTAAACCTAACCCCTTTCCCTACTAGGGAAGGGGGAGAATTAAAAGCCTCTCATACCAATTCACAAAAATTCTAATATATCTAAATATATATAGATTTTTCGCAGGGGCATGGCAATGCCTTAATAGTTTGTTGTATCCAAATCAACCTTTGGAATCAAATTCATTTACAGGCGATCGCTTGTGGTGTCCAGGTGGGGCCTTCACAATATGGCCCATCTGGCGTCCAAATGAGTTTATCCAAGCACATTCGCCGCGCATCCATATTCGCCGCCCACGCATGGTAGACAATGTACTCAGTCTTACCATCCGGCCCCACAACGATGGAATTGTGTCCAGGCCCTTTGACACGATCAGGAAGCGAACGCAACACCCGTGGCCCCGTTTCGTTACCCACATCAGAGTAAGGCCCCATCACCTGATCCGCAACTCCATAGTCTACACCGTAGTCCTCAGTTTCCCAGCGCCCACCACTATAAAAGCAATAATATCGACCTTCATGTTTACGAACACAGGGGCCTTCTAAGGTATGCCAATCAAAATGTTCACCATACATCAATCGGTTGACTAAAAATCGTTGCCAATCGGAACGCGCCCGTAAGACGACTTTGCCGACACCGCAGAGTTTCGTCATATCTTGGAGTCGGTCTACAAAGAGGGCAGTACCAGCCCGCACGCCGCCCTCGGTGTCTAAAAAATCACGAGCATAAAATAAATACCACTGCCCATCTTCATCACGGAATGCGTGGGGGTCAATGGCGAAGGAGCAAGACTTCGGGTCTACAAGTGGTTCGCCAACATCTTTATAGGGACCCAAGGGAGTATCGCTCGTGGCAACACGTAACTGATGATTCTTGTCCTCGTGTCCTACAGAGTAGTAGAGGTAGAACTTGCCATTGCAATAAGCAATTTCTGGGGCCCAAAAATTATCGCCAAAGGAGGGGTCTGGCCGCAACAGGGCGTTATCTACAAAATCCCAATTCACGAAATCAAAGGAGCGTAATAGAGGGAAGACACGTAGTTTTGCGATTTCGTCTACTGTTCCTTCCGCTTCGGCTGCACCAGTGCCGATCGCATAGTATACACCCTCAAATTCCCAAACAAAAGGATCGGCAAAATAGCCTTTATAGACTGGATTGGTATAAGTTAACATCTCGGTGCTCGCTATAGCGTGTTAACTCAATTTTTGAGGAAGTGCGATCGTAAAAACAACTATCTTTATGCTGGTTCGCGCCCTTGAATTGTCCGGCATTGTTGAATTTGAGTATGAATGATTCCAAACTCCTCTACAAAAATACGAAAACTCTATCGTCAGGGCACAGCATTGCTGTGCCCGTAGGGCATGGTATATTTACCTGAAAATAGCTGTAAATGTGGAATAGCTTATTAGTATTTGAAATTCACGTAAGTTTCAACCTTCTCCTTTGGCAACTGTTCCACCACCTGACAACGAATCATCTGCCTTAAATTCTCTGGTAGGCTCTCATAATAATCTCGTTGGAGAGTCAAATCCACCTTCGGCGTGTGCAACCAATGCATAGCATAGCCCATAACTACCATCGGTCTTGGCTGGTTAGTCCGATTTGGTGAACCCCGATGCAACGCCAAAGGTGTCCGAATCATCGCATCCCCTAGCTCCATATAAAAAGATTCCATCGGAATTTCACCAGTGGCAATTTTCCTTAGTCCCTCTTCACGCGGCAAGATATGCGTACCACGCGCCATCTGGAACGGGCCGTTTTCTGCCGTTACTTCCACAAGTGGGAAGTTAACCGCAAGGGCGTAGAGTGGCGTTACTATTTGGTCGGAGAACAAAGGGCGATAGTCCCGGTGGATTTCCTGATAATCCGAACCTTGTACTGGGAGATCAACTCCCAACTGAACCATCACATATTCCTGAAAAAATACTCGCTCCAGCACACCCATAATCACCGGATTAGCGAAAACTTCCACATTGGCAAAGGGGGAAACCCAAGGCAACGTTAGATAGTAACGCGCAATTTCACGGGGAGCCAGTCCACCTGGTCGATTTTGGCGCTCTCGGAATAAATTTTCAAAAGCTTTTGCCCATTCGCTAATCAATTCTTTATCAAAAAGACCGCGAATCACACAAATTCCGTCTCGATTCAGGTCTTCGGCAAATCGGTTTAGGTCACTATCTGTATATTTTGTTGCTCTACCTATACTTTGAACCATTTTCTTATCCTCGCCAATTCATCATGTTAAAGTCGAATTTAAATCGGACTCTCAATAGCAGTTTTTGCAATTGTTCGTCGATAATAACGCACCATTTCTGGAATTGACTTATCAGTTTTTGTAGACTTAGGTTATCCAAATCTCTTTATAGATAAGACTTTATCTTGATTAGTTTCTTGGGTTTTCCAGTTGTGGGGTAAGGTGCTGAATCAGAAATACAGCAATGGTTCTTAAACCAGCTCACTGCCCAAATTGTGATATTATAAGTGTAGTAAGAGGTGATAAAACTACTGAAAGGAAAAAGTGTTGCCTTTGCCGCCAAGATTGGAGTTTTCGCCGCAGATTCATCCGACGACTGCTGAAAATTAGCTACAACTCCGTAATCTAAGAATTAAAATAATTTATAATACTTAATTAAGTTTTGTAAGGGAAATTTAGCGCCAAACCGGAGTGGAAATTTCCTTCTATGGGGATTGTGCAAGACACACCCCGCCACTTGTGAGTTTATCTTGACTTAAACCCCCTGAATTAGTTAAAAAAAATTCCAGCGTTATGGGGCAATAGAGTAACTTGCAAAACCCAATTCAACATAACTCTTGTGGGGTGGGCGTTTTGGCGCCCAGTAGATGTAATTTAAATATGGAACAGCTTACCTAATTTTTTCCTGCGGACTTGACAAATATTCACAATATGTGTGCCATAATGTCACGAGTCAATAGTCTATACCTAATTTTGTAGCTCCCCTACTAAGGCGCTTGATGCATTTTATGTTTACTATTAAGCGATAAATAGCTTTCTATAAATACAGGTATAAAGTTATATAGATTACAGATAAAGGAGTAAAAAACTCCTGGAATGTCTCAAAACAGACTAGTTTAGTCTAAACCGAAGCCACAAAAAATTCTATTGTAGTTACATTAAGAGGTTTTAATGAATTTGTTGGATATACAAAAACGTAAGGTTGACCTGCCCCCCGATACAGATAATCAAAGGGTTTCTAGCTTTCCAGAAGCTGGGTATCCACGTCCACAGTTACAGCGATCGCACTGGCTAAATTTAAACGGTGAGTGGAAGTTCGCTTTTGACGATGAAGGACGATGTGTTCAACCAGTCGATATCCAGGAGTGGAGTCATTATATACAAGTTCCCTTCGCTCCCGAATCTACCAAAAGTGGTATTGGTGATACAGGTTTTCATCCAAACTGCTGGTATGAGCGAGAATTTGAAACACCTGAAGGTGACGGCAGATTATTACTGCACTTTGGGGCTGTGGATTACCGCGCCCGTGTTTGGGTGAATGATAAATACATGATAGAGCATGAAGGGGGACATACTCCTTTCACGCTGGATATTACCACAGTTTTGAATGACACTGGCATAACTAAAGTAACAGTCTGGGCCCAGGATGATCCTGGTGACCTTGCCAAGCCTAGAGGAAAGCAGGATTGGCAATTGGAACCGCATAGTATTTGGTATCCTCGCACCAGTGGTATTTGGCAAACAGTCTGGATTGAGCGCGTAGGTAGAACTTACATCGATAGTATTCGGTGGAGTCCCGATTTCGAGCGCTGGGAAGTTGGTTGTTATGCTGCGATCGCAGGTGATGCCCCTGCTGGTATCCAAATCAAGGTAAAACTGAGCATTGGCAATAACGTGTTGGCAAACGATACCTATGAAGTGTTTAACGGAGAAATTGGCCGTCGCATCTCCCTTTCCGATCCAGGTATCGACGACTACCGCAACGAATTGCTGTGGAGTCCAGAAAAGCCGACTCTAATGGATGCCCACGTTGAACTTTGGCATAACAATCAACTATTGGATGAAGCCAAATCCTATACAGCAATGCGGACTGTAGGGATACAGCGCGATCGCTTTATGCTCAATGGTCGTCCTTATTATTTACGCTTAGTTCTCGATCAAGGCTACTGGCCCGATTCGCTAATGACAGCACCGGACGATGGGGCATTGCGGCGCGATGTCGAACTCACCAAAGCAATGGGTTTTAACGGAGTCCGTAAGCACCAGAAAATTGAAGATCCGCGATTTTTATATTGGGCAGATAAGCTGGGGTTGTTAGTATGGGAAGAGATGCCCAGTGCATATCGTTTCACACCTAAAGCAGTGGAACGCACAACGCGAGAGTGGGCTGAGGTGATTAGGCGGGATATCAGCCACCCCTGTATCGTAGCTTGGGTAACGTTTAATGAATCCTGGGGAGTTCCGAATCTGGTTGAGAGTGCGGCTCACCGAAACTATGTTTTGGCAATGTATCACTTAACTAAAACTCTCGATCCGAGCCGCCCAGTGATTGCCAACGATGGCTGGGAAAGTACGGATACAGACATTCTCGCTATTCATGACTACGACACCCACCCACAACGATTAGGTCATCGCTATGGGCCAGAAGTAAAGCTATCAGATTTGTTTGACCGGAAGCGTCCTGGAGGGCGCATCCTGACACTAGATAACTTTCCGCATCAGGGACAGCCAGTGATGCTGACTGAGTTTGGTGGTATTGCCTATGCCCCTGTTGAAAACCCCGATGCAGATAAAGCTTGGGGATATGAGCGTTGCTCTAATATTTCCGAGCTAGAAATTAAATACGCTACTCTGCTCGAAACAATTAATGATATCGAGTTGTTTAGCGGATTTTGCTACACCCAATTTACAGATACTTTCCAAGAAGCTAACGGTTTATTATACGCTGATCGCACGCCTAAATTTCCCATTGAGGCGATCCGCGCTGCGACCCTTTCAGGACAAGGATTATGTACTCCCACAAGCTGTTAAAGCCGGATGGTCGCCCACTGACCTTATATAGTCGATACCCGATTGCCGATAATATTATCGCCACTAGCCCTAGTAATGAACCTGTGCAGGCTAATCCCCACCTGCGCTGGCATCCTTTACGCGGCGAATGGGTTGCTTACGCTTCTCACCGTCAAGGGCGGACTTTCATGCCGCCCCCAGAATATAACCCCCTTGCACCTACTACGAAACCGGAGTTTCCTACAGAACTTCCCCCAGGTAAGTATGATGTGGCGGTGTTTGATAATCGCTTTCCCTCAATGGCTCAAACGGCACACGATCCGCCGGAGTGTATTGTGGAAACATTGCCTGCTAATGGGGCGTGTGAAGTGGTGGTTTTTGCTCAAAATGCCCAAGCTTCCCTTAGTTCCCTGGAACTGGAACACCTTGATCTGCTCTTAGAAGTATGGGGCGATCGCACCCGCGTATTAGGAGCAAATCCCCAAATTCAGTACGTGCTGCCTTTTGAAAACAAGGGTGTAGAGGTGGGTGTAACATTGCACCATCCTCACGGGCAAATTTACGCCTATCCTTTTACACCGCCTGTGCCAGCGCGGATGCTGTCAATGCAGCAGGAGTATTATGAAAAAAATCGGCGGGGTTTACTGCAAGACTTGATTCAGAAGGAAATTGCAGACAATCAACGGATTATTTATCAAGATGAGTATGCGATCGCATTTGTCCCGGTATGCGCTCGTTACCCCTATGAAGTTTGGATTGCTCCTAAAGAACCAGTTGGCACTTTTATGGATCTTACTCCAGAGCAACGTTGGGGACTTGCTAAAGCGTTAAAAACTGTCACTCTCAAGTATGACGGCTTGTGGAATCGTCCATTTCCTTACTTGATGGCTTGGTTCCAAGCACCAACTGACGGTTTAGCCCATCCCGAAGCCCATTTACACGCCGAGTTTTTTCCACCATATCGGACAAGCGAAAGGCTGAAGTATCTAGCGGGAACTGAACTTGCAGCAGGGATGTTTGCCAATGATGCTTTACCGGAGGAGAAAGCGAAAGAGTTACAAGCTGTAATGGTAAATATTGAAGAACCAATTTCGGCGTGACCGAAATTAATGGGATACAAGCCCCGTCTTTTAAGGACGGCTTTATGGGAAACTAGATATAGTCGCCATAGGGCATTGGGAGACTATAAACGAACGTCGAGGGATGGTAAGACTAATTCGATTTAGCACAACCCAATGAAGCGTTAAGGAATCCTCGGACTTTAGGACGAGGAGGTATGTCAAAAACCTACCTATTTATTCCTGTTTGTCCACTTCTTGAACAACAAATTGTCTTAACCGTTCCTTCTAATGGGGGACGGTTTTTAACTTTTCTGTAATACTGTTTCACTTCTTTTAAAGTTGCTGTGTAACGTAGGGTGGGTCAATTTTTGTAGGTTGATGCAACAAAGGTGCAGGGCGATACAACAAAGGTGCAGGGCGATACAACAAAGGTGCAGGGCGATACAACAAACATGCAGGTCAGTGCATCAAAGGTGCGAGTCTATACAACAAAGGTGCAGATCAAGAGACTTGTGTGTACACCATAGCCGAAATCTATATAACTCCAGGCTGGATTTTGATAGTTCTCTTATAAGCCTTCTGATAGTGTATTTCTCCAAACAAAAGAGTTTAGGCTGGGGGTGTTTAGTTATAAAAATGAGAGGTAATAGCTATGCCTAGTGGACATGCTAGCCATAAAGGCGCTTCTAATAAACCCAATGTTAATACCAATGGAGTAATTGATGATGCTGCTGATGGATCATTAAACCCTGATGATCTCTTGTCTGAGGAGCAAACTAACACAGAAGTCCATAGAGTCGAAGAAGCTGTTAAGTATCCTCCTGCTACCGAACGCCCAGGTGAAAAATCAAATACTAATACCTGAAGTAACTATAAGACTCATATTTGATTTTTGAAATATATAAGGTGCGTTATGGCTAACGCACCTTATATATTTAGATTTTTTTCAAAAAAGTGTAGCAACCTGCTAACAAGCAGTATCGAGTGATTTCAATATACAAAAATCTCCCTCTATACCGTTAGGTAAGAGGGGGAGATGGCTAAGTCAGAGGATTTAAAAATTTTCAACCAAATTTACTAGCGGTTGAAGCTATGAGGAATGCTCCATAGGTAAGGATGTAGCCAACTGTGAAGTGAGCTAGACCTACTAACCAACCCTGGACAATAGACAGAGCAACAGGCTTATCTTTCCAGCGAACTAAGTTAGCTAACGGAGTGCGTTCGTGTGCCCAGACTAGGGTTTCAATTAACTCTTGCCAGTACCCACGCCAGGCAATCAAGAACATGAAACCAGTTGCCCAAACCAGGTGTCCAAAGAGGAACATCCAAGCCCAGACAGACAAATTATTTGTGCCGTAGGGGTTATAACCATTAATCAACTGAGCGGAGTTAGCCCAGAGGTAATCACGGAACCAACCCATTAGGTATGTGGAATTCTCGTTGAATTGAGCGACGTTACCTTGCCAAACACCTAAATGCTTCCAGTGCCAATAGAAAGTTACCCAACCAAGGAGATTCAGCATCCAGAACATAGCGAGATAAAAAGACTGTTCCCAAGAGGAAGTTTGGCAAGTACCGCCCCTACCAGGCCCATCGCAGGGGAAGGTAAAGCCGAAGTCCTTTTTATCAGGCATCAATTTGGTACCACGGGCATCCAATGCGCCCTTGACACAAATTAAGGTAGTGGTGTGCAAACCTAAAGCGATCGCATGGTGAACCAAGAAATCACCAGGCCCAATGGTCAAGAACAGGGAGTTAGTACCGGAGTTGATCGCTTCTGTCCAGCCTGGTAACCAAACGTTACCGTAGTTGGGCCAAGCTGTGTAGGCGATACTATCTGGGTTAGATAATAAAGTATCCATCCCATACAGCAGTTTCCCGTGAGCAGATTGGATGAATTGAGCAAATACTGGCTCAATCAAAATTTGCTTTTCAGGAGTGCCAAAGGCAACTACAACGTCGTTGTGGACGTAGAGGCTAAGAGTGTGGAAGCCTAAGAATAACGACACCCAACTCAAGTGTGAGATAATCGCTTCTTTGTGCTGAAGTACACGCTCCAGGACGTTACCTTTATTCTGCTCTGGGTCGTAATCCCGAACCCAGAAGATGCCAGCATGGGCAAACGCACCAATCATCAAGAAACCAGCAATGTACTGGTGATGGGTGTACAGCGCCGCCTGTGTTGTGTAGTCCTTAGCCATAAAGGCGTAAGGAGGCAGCGAATACATGTGCTGCGCTACTAATGATAATGCAGTACCTAACGCTGCCAGGTGTATGGACAACTGGAAGTGTAGGGAGTTGTTGTAGGTGTCGTACAGCCCTTGGTGTGGTAAGTTGAACTGACCTTCAGTTTGGACACCAAAGAAATTCTTGGCATTGAGCATCTCTTTGATGCTGTGACCAATGCCGAAGTTAGTCCGGTACTGGTGACCAGCGACAATAAAGATAACTGCGATCGCTAAATGGTGATGAGCCATATCGGTCAGCCATAGCGATTCAGTTTGGGGATGAAAACCACCCAAAAAAGTCAGAATTGCTGTCCCTGCGCCTTGAGATGTGCCAAACACATGCCCTGGCGTTTCAGGATTCTGAGCGTACACACCCCAATCCCCTCTCCAAAAAGGTGCTAAACCTGCTGGATGAGGTAAAGTTGTTAGGAAATTTTCCCAACCAACATGAACACCGCGAGATTCGGGAATAGCAACGTGAACAAGGTGTCCGGCCCAAGCCAGAGAACTAACACCAAACAAACCTGCCAGGTGATGATTCAGGCGGGGTTCAGCACTCTTGAACCAAGCCAAGCTAGGACGGTACTTGGGTTGCAAGTGCAGCCAACCAGCAAACAAGAATAATGCTGCTAACAGCAGAAGAAACACTGAACCCTGGTAAAGGTCATTGTTCGTCCGCATCCCAATGGTGTACCACCAGTGGTAGACACCAGAGTAAGCAATGTTAACAGGATGGTTAGCGCCCCCTTGGGTAAAAGCTTCTATTGCTGGTTTACCAAAATGAGGGTCCCAAATCGCGTGGGCAATTGGGCGAATATGCAGAGGATCTTTAATCCACTGTTCAAAGTTACCTTGCCAGGCTACGTGGAACAACAGACTAGATGCCCACAGGAATATGATTGCCACATGACCGAAGTGAGTAGCGAAAATCTTTTGGTAAAGATTTTCCTCTGTCATGCCATCATGGCTTTCAAAATCATTTCCCATAGCCATCGCGTACCAGAGCCGACGTGTAGTCGGGTCTTGTGCGAGATCCTGGTTAAACTTAGGATATTTTGTGGCCATGCAATTTAATTACATCTCCTTAAACGCTAATCCAAGTTGCTAGTTCTAATGAACCGACAACTTTTTGTAATTGAATCAGCACCCTTTCAGCCTTAAATTGGAGGTTAATCTAATCTAAATAGCAAAAGCTGGTGGTATTGAAGGTAAAACAGTCTTAATTCTTGGACTTACATCCTTAGGCGTATGATGCAATTCATTTCCATAAAAGTAATAAACTAATTAATTACTACCATTTCCATCTAACTTTCGGAGGATATTATTGTTAAATGAACTTGTAGTCTTAAATACAGTCCCCAAGCCGCAAAGGTTAGCAAATTTCTCATTAGAATGAGCTTAATATTTTGTAAAACAATACCATAGAAAAATTGATTTTTTTGACAATATGTAACAGAATATTAAGCTCAAATTTACAAAAAACTTAGTAAGCTGTGATTCCAAAAGTTTGTACTTTTTGTGTTACTGAGTTAGGTGAATTACTTAGGGGTTAATAATTCCGTAGTAAATGGCGACAACAAATAACAAAGCCCCCAGTGCCAGGGTAAAACCATAGCGAACTCGTGGATCAGGTAAGTCTTGATTGGTAATTACACTATCGCTTTGTACCTGAGTCATAGGTTCAGTTTTCCCAGGTTCTTGGGGATTTATATAGTTAGGTGTGTCCTCTGCGACGGGAGGATTATTTTCTGTTGTTATGTTTTGAGTCTCTTGGGATTTCATGGTTTTTTTTGATGTCTTTGTAGCTTTTACGCTTTCATAATTTCAAAAATTTATTAATGACTACATCGTTCTTAAGAATTACCTTGGCTTCATGTGCGGTTCTCCTAGAAGAGTTACCCGATGTCAAGTTAATTTGTAATTGAGAATACGCTTTTCTCAGTAAATATTGAATGCCAAACTCGATATAATACCGTAGCCACGTTTTTCTCAAACCATAGACATACGCATATAAACACAGATGAACTTCATAATTAGTCTGTATTCATCTGTGGTTACTAATTTTGTATGAATGAAGAAGCCTCCAAAAAACTAGAGTTAATCAGGCAAATCTTGGGTGAAACCCAAGTGCAAGGTGTGCGCTTACGCGGTACAGACTGGTTTGCCTGGGCGACAGGTGGCGTTTCTACTAAACAATTAGATTTTTTTTATCCTTTACTTTTTGAGAACATAATATGTTAGATTAATATTAAAATATAATGAGATAATAATATGAAAGTCAAAGGAATAAAACGCGGTCAAAATATAGAAATATTAGAGCAATTAAATAATATACCTGATGGAACAGAAATAATTATAAACTTATAATTTGTGGAAAAGCAAATATCGGAACCAAAAATAAATTTAACACAAGAAGAGAAATTAGCTAAATTAAATAACCTATTTGGGGTGTGGAAAAATAAACCATATTTAACAGAAGTATTTGTAGAGATTGACCAACAACGTCATACTTCCCAAGGTAGAAGCATAGACTCAATTGATAATCAGGATAACGGCTAATGTATCTGTTAGACACTAACATTTGCATTGCACTTCTCAAAGAAAACCCCCAAGCAGTGAAAAAACTTAATCGCTACTTTAGCCAATGTTATCTATCAACAATTATAGTTGCGGAACTTTATAAAGGCGTTTACTATTCTCAACAGGTGTCCAATAACCTAGAAAGTTTGCAGCAGTTTACTGACCTATTAGCCATAGAACCATGTGACTTAGAAGCAGCTATTGAATTTGGTAAAATTCAAAGCGAACTCAAAAAAGTTGGTAAACCAACTAGAGAATTAGATGCATTAATTGCTGCTGTTGCTCGTTCTCACAATGATATTCTCGTGACTAATAACATCAAAGATTTTACTAATATTCTTAACTTACAATTAGAGAACTGGTTAGACAATTAGACATAGATTAATTGTACCATTTTGAATACCAACCTTAGACAGACGCAGGCAGACGTAGATAAGTTTGATAATCATCTCTATCTATCAGTGTTTTTCCTATGAACGAAGAAGTCTCTAAAAAACTAGAGTTAATCAGGCAAATCTTGGGTGAAACCGAAGTGCAAGGCGTGCGTTTGCGCGGTACAGACTGGTTTGCCTGGGCGACAGCTGGCGCTTCTAACACTGTGCTGCTTACTGCTGAAAGTGGCGTAGCAGAAGTATTAGTAACTACTGAAGATGCTTGGGTATTGACGGATGAAATTGAAGTGCAGCGTCTTAAGGATGAAGAACTACCTGCTAATTTTAAAGTTCATGTCAACCCTTGGGCTGATGGTGCTACCCGTGAGTCTTTTGTGCGCGATCTAACTGGCGGCGGAAAAGTAGTTAGCGATCGCCCCATCTCCAATTTAGAACAGCCGTTACCTCTATCTCTGCAATCTTACAAACGGGTAATGATGTCAAGTGAATTAGAGCGATATCGCCAAGTTGGACAAAAAGCTAGTCAGGCAATGACAGAAGTACTCAAAGCCGCCAAGCCAACTTGGACAGAATATCAGTTAGCGGGTGCGGGTGCAGAGGCGTTATGGGCGAAAGGCTTGCATCCGGCGCTGACACTGGTAGCGGGTGATAGGCGTTTACCGCTATACCGTCATGCTACAGCCACAGCAGAACAAATTGGACGGCAAGCGATGCTGGTGTTTTGCGCTAGAGGTTACGGTTTGTATGCAAATCTGACTCGATTTGTTTGTTTTGGTAAGCTCTCAGACGAACAGGCCGAATTGCATTCCCATGTGCGCGAAATAGAAGCAGTAGTTTTAAATTTATGTCAACCCGGAACCACTCTTGATGCAGTTTATCACGCACTAGCTCAAGCTTATGAACAGCATGGATTTCCCAATGCCATCCGGGAACATCACCAGGGAGGAACCACTGGATATTTAGCGCGAGAAATCGTAGCAAATCCAAGCACTACTGATACTTTGGCAGAAGGTATTGCTGTCGCTTGGAACCCTAGTTTAACTGGGGCAAAAATTGAAGATACTTTTGTGATTCTCAAAGATGGAAAGTTGGAAAATCTGACTTTTGATCCAAATTTCCCTAATGTTGAGGTAGAAGGAAGATTGCGCCCTGTACCTTTGTATAATTAAAAATTATGGATTTTCAACAAGTATTCGGTAAACCACCTGAAACTAAAGCGAGTGCGCCAGGAAGAGTAAATTTACTAGGCGAACATACCGACTATAATGACGGGTTCGTTCTTCCAACTGCGATTCCTCAAAGTACCACGGTACAGCTAGGTTTTAGTAGCGATAGCCAGCATCACTTTTACTCGGAAAATTTAAACGAGCAAGTGAGCATTTCAGATATCAATCATCAGCCGTCTGGATTTGCCAGTTATATTTTTGGCTGTATTGAGCTTTTGCAAAAAGCAGAATATACAATACCGCCGCTTTGTGTGTACGTCAAATCGTCGGTTCCTATGGGTTCAGGTTTGTCTAGCAGCGCCGCTTTGGAAGTGGCAACCCTTCGGGCATTACGCCAACTTCTGAACCTTCCAATTGATGATGTTGAAATCGCCCAATTCGCCCAGCAAGCAGAAATTCAATATGCTGGCGTGCAATGCGGAATCATGGATCAGATGGCTTCTAGTTTGGCTGACACTGAACATATCTTATTTTTAGATACTCGGACTTTAGAACGCCGCGTGATGCCTTTGCCTGAGAAAGCGGAGATTTTGGTTATTGATAGCGGTGTACCCCGCACACTTGCAGGTAGCGGCTATAACCAGCGTCGGGCTGAGTGTGAAGAGGCGGCGCGATCGCTCGGAGTGAAAGCATTGCGAGATATTACTGATGTTAATGTAACAAAAACATTACCTGAGCCTCTACAGCGTCGTGCCCGTCATGTAGTTACAGAAAATAACCGCGTTTTAGAAGTATTGCAGGGAGTAACATCTGAGCGCTTTGGCAAATTGATGAACGCTTCCCACGCCAGCTTGCGAGATGATTACGAAGTTTCAGTACCAGCCCTTGATAGGTTGGTAGAGATTTTGCAGAAAACAGAAGGAGTGTTTGGTGCAAGACTCACGGGTGCAGGCTTTGGGGGAGCAAGTGTAGCTTTGGTTAGATCGGGTGAGAGCAAAGGGATTGCAACTCATGTCCTTGAACAATACAACCAAGCAGGTTACAAGGGACGAATTTTGGTTCCTTCTTTGGAATTGATTGATGCAGCCTAAACCATCTCAAACTCTAATTGATGACTCTTGAGAAAATCATGGGTGAAATGATCCACCACATTTGTATCAGCTAGTTCCAAATTATAAAAATCTACAGCTTCATGGTCAAAATAGGGGCCAGCGTGCCAAGTACCCTCATGTAGCTTGATAAAACAATTCCCCGGAATGCGGAAAGCAGCAATCTCTTCTAATGCCGGTTCATTTACATCATTATTAGGAGGACAAACTGCAATTAACCAATCCTTCCCTGACAAAGAACCTAGACACTGAGTGCATTGCACATGGCGAGTAATTTTGTGAAATTTTCGCCCTCTTTTTTCCAACCGCATAATATAAAACCGTGGAATCCCATTATGCAGGTTTAACTGGGCATCTTCCACATCATAACCTTTGCCATCAAGACTTGCAAAAATCACCTGTCCATAACGTCGAAAGTTTTCAGAACTTACCCATTGTGCTTGCAATTGTTGTAATGTCTTTGATGTACTCATATCAAAACTTTGAGAGAGATTACTTAGGTTTATTTTCTCCCAAAATGACTAAGTTTTATCCAGTCATAATGGTGACTTCCTGAGTTTAAATGCTCTACATTATTATGAAAAAATAATCTCAGCTTGCTAAATAACTACGTACTTGTTCTTTTTGCCGTCGGAGGAGGCTAAGGGCTTTTTGCTCTATCTGACGTACCCGTTCTCGACTAATACCCATGCGATCGCCAATCTGTGCTAAAGAAAGTTCATATCCATCAGTCAGACCAAAGCGCAAGGTTAATATTTCTCGCTGCTGGGGAGACAGCTTTGCCAACAAGTCTTGTAAATCTTGGTGCAAAGATTCTTCAACAGCATAGTCTTCAGGAGAAGGCCCATCATCCTCCAGTATGTCCTGCAATTCTGTATCTTGTTGTTCACCAACTCGCGCTTCCAAGGAAAACGGTTGACGCGCCAAGTACAAACACTCTCTAACTTGGCTAGGTGTCAAAGATAAGGCGGTAGCAATTTCAGCAGTAGTTGGAACGCGACCTAACTGTTGAGATAATTCTCGCTGCACCCGTTTAATTTTGTTCAGTTTCTCAAAGACGTGGATAGGTAAACGAATTGTTCGTCCTTGTTGAGCGATCGCTCGTGTAATTCCTTGACGAATCCACCAGTAAGCGTAGGTAGAAAACTTATAACCAAGAGCGGGATCAAATTTATCCACTCCTCGCTCTAAACCCAAAGTACCTTCTTGAATTAAATCCATAAATTCCAGGTTCCGGTGCTGGTATTTCTTCGCAACTGCTACCACTAACCGCAGATTAGCCTGAATCATTTTCTGCTTGGCTTGATGTCCTAAATTTAGCTGTTGCTCTACCACCTCAACACTTAACTCCACCTGATGTGCCCATTCTTGCAGCGTGGGTTCGTGATTTAATTTCACAGCTAATTCTTCTTTAGCAGCTAGTAAATTCATCATCTGCTGCACTTGTTCGGCAAAAATAACCTCTTGTTCACGAGTCAACAAATCTACACGCCCGATTTCTTGCAGATAACTACGCACAATATCATCTGTAGCTCGAGGTTTTTTATCTGCGGCTAAACTTTTTTTCTTCGTTTTTTGAACTTCGGTAGGTGGAGATGTTAAGTTGCTCATGGTTATTTACTCCTCTGTAACCTCATCAATTTATTGGTATCAAGTCTAGATATTCAGACCCATAGCCATTTCACACTGCTAATCAATCAATTAGCAATACTGATGAATTTTGGTCTATGATACATTACAAGTCAATTCTTGGAGATAATAAACCCAAAATCAACCCACTCCCTAATAATAACATCATCAGTAGTGACAAATCAATTACCTCAAGTATCATTACCATATTTTTTAAACCAATTACACTGCTTTATTATTGATATTTGCATATCTGTGAAACATAATTATTATTGATTTACTTATCTAATACACTTTATGAGTAAATTAAACATTGCCCCGATAATGATTTTATTACAAAAAACAACTTAATAACACCAAATCTCTAAACTAATCGTAATTTAAAATTATTAAACCACAAATTAACAATTTATTATGATTACCACTATTTAGGTTATATTTTAATTTTATGGAATATCAACTTATTAAATCTAAAATGCCCATTTATTACTCCTAACTTTTTACTAAATAATCCAATCATATCAAGTTGGCTACGTAGAATGCTAGCTATCAAAAAAGCACTTATCCAGCTTATTATACTTAAGAAAAGCTTTCTTGGAGCACTTCAAATGGGGGTGCGCCAACCACTACAAAAGAAACAAGCCAAATCCTTTTCCCTTCTACTTCCACCAAAACAGCATAGCTGCCTTGCTTCTTGAAAATCCAGTTAAATACTTGTAATTAGGGATTTAGGACGGCAAAGACGCAGGTATCTATGATAGTGCTTGTGTCATACTGAACGCAGACATCTGTATTGGGTGCAGTATTATCAATGTAATTACTCTTAGCGACATTTTTTTAACTAAAAGGTAGTAATATTGGTCACATTAACACCAGGGATAATACTTGGCAAGATAGCAACACCTGCGATCGCAACTAATTATCTTAATTGAAGCAAAAATACTTACTACGCTTAGTGAGAGTAAATTCGTTGGAATCTCTTTGAAGCAAGAACCCCACGGCTTTCCGTTAGAATGAGCGAACGCAAAAGCGTGTCCTAAGACAAGCGAGAGTTTAACAGTCGTGGGAGTATAGGACTAATACTTGATTGCGTGAAAAAACTCCGTACAGATCAAAAAGCCTTCTTGACTGTTGCCTATTGCCTCTTGCCTGCCCACGCAAATAAATTCAAAAATCAAAGCGGATTGCTATATAATCATCACTTTAGTAAAAATTGGTTTAGAAAAGCATTCATCCTCGTTGCTGCGTAACCCGACATGAATTGTCTTTCCTACTTTTGTGAGAATGTCTAATCCTGGACCATTATTGCGGGGTCTGGATCAATTATAGATACATGGCGATCGCTAAAGCACATGTGGGTGTGCGTCCATGAAAAGAACAAGGTTCAAGAATTACATACATTTTCAAGAAGTTGAAAGCTTTGCCTTGAATTTGGTTAAGTGCGTCAGCCTCAGCATGGTGTTTTCCGGGTACTTGCGTGTATCCTTTACTATCTCTTGATATTTATGATTACACAGCCTACTGGTGGGTTTGGCAAACATTCCGGCAAAGCTTTTCGGCTTTGAGCTAAAGCAGCTAGCATAAATATTTCATCCATGTTTTAACGTAAATTATCTAGATAAATTACACTACCAATAATTAATTATCTCTTGCTAAAAAAGTTTTATATCAAAACTTAGTAACTGTCACACTAATACCAGAATCCAGTTTAGGAACCTTGAGATACTCAATTGGCTCAGTACTCTGAGAAGTTTGGGTATTTGTTGGCTTTTGACATTGCTTAAAGAAAGCACCTGGGTTATTGATGAACTCAAGCGGATTAATCTTTTGGCATTCTTGCTCCTGTAGTAGCAAAATTGATTCAGCAGTTTCTTTGCGATTATTGCTGTGTCCAGTAAAATTACTCCATGTAGTGTTAATCGTGGCTGGTTCCGTCAATAAAACTCCAGCCTGATTGTAATCGCCTGTTATGATGGGAGCATTTTCTTGGTTAGCATAGACACTCTGGGGGAGAGCGAGTATACTAATCACAAGCACTAAGGTAATAGAAGATAATTTCATAATTCAATACTCTTTACAGTTAATGTTAGTTTAATAATTAAAATTCCCTAGATACAGAAAGCAAAAAATAGCACCCTAGTTTTAATACTTCAGGCTAACACAGGTAGTAAGAAGTTTAACTAAACTTCATTAAAAATATAGTGAAGTTTATTTAGTCACATATAGAGTTTTGTCTAAAAAAAGACAGTTGACCAATCCATAGTCTAACCATGTCGGAATTTGAGACTCGTCTGTTCTATGCTTTCTGCTGCAACTGTGCTAACTCATATTCTTTTAGCCAGATTAATAAGTAAGTCAGCGTAAAACTTTGTTCTCGGCATAAAGCATCAGTGAAAATGATTTTACCGGAGTTTATTTTTATTCATATAGTTCAGTTTTATTCTCCAAACGTTAGTTACTAGCCGTTTATCTCTTATGCGTGTTACTATACACCTACATAGATAAGACAACATATATATTGTTAGATAAACCTTACAAGGAGTATTTTGTGTCTGTTGCAGAATACAAATAAGGCGATCGCCAGTTTTGGATAAACCTAAAATACGGGATATAAACTCAAGAGGGGACAATGTGCTGTCATTTCCACATATCAAGAAGTCTTTCACCAGTCTGGGCAAATTAAACTGGTTGTGAGTCTTTACAAGTTTGATACTCCAGTCACACAATTTTATTATGTCAGTCCCGTATCGTCCTCAAAATTGACCATTATTCTAAGCAAAAACTAATTATTGTTCAGAGCTTTTAAGCAGCAGCAGATCAGGTAAATATCCATCTAGTCTTTCTAGGCGTCTCTTATCACTGTCTCAAGCCTACCCTTAAACCAGTGAACAATTAACACTAAACAGTTAATAGGCGTATGGTGGAGGGTTTAAACCCTTCGATTAAAACTGATAACTGATAAAGTCGTTCCATTGCTTGTAGGCTGGCACAGTTATTTTATTGCTTACCCTTAAGCAATTGATTTTTCTTGTCTTTTCAGAATCAGCAAAAAGGTAGCCAATACACTAGCATTTGTATGAATATTTTGTAAAGTTCTCCAAATCAGTGTTTTTACAGAATATGATGTTGATTACTAGATGATTAATCACTACTTTGATCAGCAGTAACACAAGGCTAAGTTAAACCAGCAATTAGTCTTTTTACTCTAGGTTTCTCAATCAAATTGATATTTGCATATTTCTGTAAAGGAGTTTGAATTGTAATGAAAGTGGGTTCGTAATTACAAATAATCAAAATTATGTACTATTTACTTTTTTGTGCAGAAGTGGAAGCCACTTACTGATAGTTAAAAATGTCTACTAACTTACTTCAGATATTGAACAACCTCAATAAAAAGGCATTAGTTAACAATCAACGCAGATATTACATAGCAAAGTAGACTCCAGTACTAGTATCCGAAAATACTGAGAAATATCTCCTGCAAGTAACTCAACTTATTTATAAAATTTGTATATATTATGACAATGCAATCTTTACCACATGTTGAAGAAGTAAATATTCAGAAATACTTAGAAGTTATTCAAAGGCGTTGGCTACCTCTAGTCGGTATTTTTGGCATAACTGTTACCCTTGGATGCTTGTATGCATTTTCACTAAAACCCTCATACAAGGCAGAAGGAAGTTTGATGATTAAGACCAATCGCTCTTCCTCACTCACAGGGTTATCAGAAGACATAGGACGCTTGGAAGCTTTGAATGCCAACGACAATCCCCTGGAAACTCAAGTGAGAGTTATTGGATCAAATCCAGTAATTGAGAAAACAATTAATTCCCTCACCCTCAAAGATAGCAAAGGCAAACTGCTCTCGATTCCAGACTTGGCAAAACAACTAAAAATAGAAGGAATCAAAGGCACTGATGTTGTACAAATTTCTTATAAAGGTGGCAATCCTGAACTAGCTGCCAAAATCGTCAATAAAGTTATCGACAGTTATATCGAGCTAAATATCAAAGCTAATCAGAATGAAGCCCTGATAGCAAAAGATGTTCTCGTAACGGAAGTGCCCAGAGCTGAGGAAATTGTCAGAAGAGCCGAATCAAAACTGCGGCTATTTAAAGAAAAGAATAAAGTTGTTGTCTTGGGACAAGAAGCAAGCGCAGCAGTTGATACGATTTCCAAATTAGGAAACCAAATTTCTCAAGCTTTAGCTCAATTAGATGATGTCAAAGGTCGTTTAGAACAGTTAAGCAGTGAAGCTAAGATAGATTCAAAGCAAGGTGTAATCGTATCTGAATTAACTCAAGCACCTGGAGTTCAGAAAGTGCTTGCCCAACTCCAAGAAACAGAAAGCCAACTGACACTAGAGCGTACACGTTTTTCACCTGAACACCCTACAATTACTAACTTACAAGAAAAAGTCGTAGCTCTTCAGAGCTTGCTAAAACAACGTATAGGACAATTCGCTGGTACAGCGCAGATAACAGAAGGAAGTTTACAGGTTGGACAACTGCGCCAAAGCCTAATAGCAGATATTACTCGTGCTCAGGCAGAACGCGTCGGTCTAGAAAGACAGATTGCCACACTTTTGCGACAGCAAGAGGCCTATATCAAACGAGCAAATAATTTGCCAAAGCTAGAACAGAGTCAACGAGAGCTAGAACGGAAGCTACAAGCAGCTCAAACGACTTACGAAACACTCTTAAAGAAACGCCAAGAAATTGATATTGCACAGAACCAAAAGATTCCTAATGCTCGTGTCATTTCCTATGCTTTAACCCCCGAGAAAGCAGAAGGACCTCGCAAAATTCTGTTTATTGTTGGTGGAGGAGGAATTGGCCTTTTCTTAGGTATCATTGTTGCCTTTGGTTTAGACTTAGTAGACCGCTCGGTGAAGACTGTTAAAGAAGCCAAAGAAGTAATGAAATACAGTGTTTTGGGAGTGATTCCGACACAAAGTAGAAATGGTAAAGATAATCCTTCTATAGCAGGACTCGATAGAGCTATTCCTAAAATCATTGGCAGAGATATTCCTTACTTCCCTCTTGGTAATGCATACCAAGTACTACAAGTAAACTTAAAGTTTCTCTGTTCTGATAAACCGCTAAAAAGCATTGTAATCACAAGTTCAGTTGCCAAAGAAGGAAAGTCTGACGTATCTGCAAATTTAGCTGTGACTATGGCTCAGGCAGGGCGGCGAGTCTTGTTAGTGGATGCAGATATGCGTAATCCCATGCAGCATCATATCTGGGGACTAACAAATGTAACAGGGCTAAGTAATGCCATTGCTGGTCAAGTTTCTTTAGATGCAGCAATACAAGAAGTAATGCCTAATCTTGAGGTTCTTACCTCTGGAATTTTGCCTCCTAATCCAGTAGCAATGCTAGATTCTCAACGCATGGCAACATTAATTAGTAACTTTGCGATAGACTACGATTTTGTAATTTTTGATACTCCTCCTTTATCAGGAATAGCAGATGCTGCTGTTTTAAGTACCCTCACTGACGGAATCTTATTAGTCGTTCGTCCTGGAGTAGTTGACTTGAACAGTGCGAATTCAGCTAAAGAGTTTTTAACTCAGTCAGGTCAGAAGGTGTTAGGGATAGTCATCAATGGTGTGAATACCAAAAATGAACCTAATAGTTACTTTTATGACAACAAAAAACAACAAATTCAACAAGATTTAGTATCTAGCAGCTTAACAAAATTTTCCAAAGAGCGTTAATCGGACAAATTGGAAAAGTGAATGTTGCTGCAAGTAAATCAACCTATCTTATTCCTAATGATGGAGGTATTTTTACATGGATAAAATTAGAGCATCTTGTTTAATTAATAACTACAATTATGCTGAATTTGTTTCAGAGGCAATCGATAGTGCTTTAAACCAAACGGTTAAATTTGATGAAATTATTATTATAGATGACGCATCTACAGATAATTCTGCGGAAGTCATCGCTAACTTTGCTCAGTTAGCCAATGTTAAATGTATCTTTAAAGAAAAAAACCAAGGGCAATTATCATCCTTTAATGAAGGTTTTTTAGCTGCAACCGGAGAGATTATATTTTTTTTAGATGCTGATGATATTTATGAACCTCAGTATTTAGAAAACGCACTAAATTTTTATAGTAGACGTACTGAATGTGATTTTATATTTTGTGCATACAAAAAGTTTGGGGCAGTGGAAGGAGTTTTTCAAACTGATGCAGTTGATTTAGATTTGGGTTATTCAGTAATTAGAACTTTATGCAATGGTGAATGGATTGGTTCTATAACTTCAACATTATCAATACGTAGAGAAATAATCAGAAAAATTTTACCTATTCCGAATATAGAAGATTGGCGTGTGAGGTCTGATGACTGTCTGGTATGGGGAGCCTCCTTGGTAGGGGCTAAAAAGTTTTATATGTCTAAACCTTTAGTCATGTATAGAATACATCAAAATAATCAGTATCATAACAATAAGTTTTTATATACAGACAAAAACTATGAATATAAAAGATTTTGGAAACGCAATTCCTTCTTTAATTACATACTTCAAAAAAATAATTTAAGTTTACCGTTATTATTGGCTTTCACATCTCTTGAGGAGCTAAAAACAATCCCATGTCCAAAATCTCAGGATTTTATTTCATATTTGAAAATAATTTTTTTGTTTGAACATAATTTGTATTGGAAAATCAAGGGTATTCTTTTGTTGTTCAGCTACTTTATCAAAATTTTCATGTCTGACAAATTAAACAAATAGTAACTAGTAACTATATAAAATACTGGTTTAACTTAATCTACTTTCAATAATTTAAGAAGCTAGCAAAAGTTTGCATTATGAAAGTTGATAAAGAGTATCACATGGTTAAATTAAAAGGCAATGCTAAGTAAATTTAGGTTTCAAAGCTTATCAAAATTTAAATTTAGTTCTAATCTGCGTGCAATTATTGCCAATACAGGTTGGTTGTTTGCTGACCGCATTCTCCGTATGGGTGCAAGCTTGGTTATAGGAGTATGGATAGCACGCTATTTAGGAGTACAGCAGTATGGCTTATTTAACTATATTTTAGCGTTTGTTAGTTTATTTAGTCCGATTTTTACTCTAGGACTAGACGATGTAGTGATTCGTCATATTGTCCGTCAATCATCAAACAAAGAAGAAATTTTAGGAACCACTTTCTGGTTAAAATTTCTGGGTGGAATTGCTTCTGTCTTATTGGCAGTTGGTAGCATGTTTTTCTTAGGTGAGCATGAAACACTGAAGATATGGCTAGTTGCAATTTTAGCAATGGCAGGAATTTTTAGGGCAGTTGATACTATTGAACTATGGTTTCAATCACAAGTGCAGTCGAAATACACCGTGATTGCTAAGAATATAGCCTTTCTGCTAAATAGTCTCATTAAAATAGCACTGATTTTAACAAAAGCCCCATTGTTAGCTTTTGCTTGGGTAACATTAGCAGAATTTGCAATGAGTGCAATCGGTTTGCTGATTGTTTATCAAGTCAAAGTATCTTCATTATTGTTATGGCGTTGGAGTTTTTCTACTGCTAAAACTCTTTTAAGAGAGAGCTTACCTCTGATTTTTTCGGGGTTCGCTATCATGATTTTTATGAAAATCGATCAGGTAATGTTAGGTCAAATGACCGGAAATAATGAGGTTGGGATTTATTCTGCTGCTGTCCGTATCTCGGAAATTTGGTATTTTATTCCGGCGGCTATTGTCTCTTCAGTTGCTCCTTCAATTTATGCGGCTAAAGAAAAATCAGAAAGTCTTTATTATCAGCGAATAGGGCAATTACTTCGTCTCCTTACGTGTATATCTATTGCAATTGCTCTGCCAATGACATTCCTATCCGACAAGATAATTATGGTGATGTTTGGAAGTGGATATGCGGAAGCAGGGCCAATACTAGCAATCCATATTTGGACTTCTTTATTTGTATTTATGGGTCTTGCAACATCACCGTGGTTTATTGCTGAAGGTTTGAATCACGTCTCTTTAGGTAAGACTTTATTTGGAGCCATACTCAATATCATTCTTAATTTCTTACTTATTCCAAAATATGCAGGTTTTGGGGCTGCGATCGCAACAATAATATCTCAAGCTGCTGCTGCTTTTCTATGCAATGCGTTTGATAAGAGAACAGAAAAAATATTCAAGATTCAGGTGCGATCGCTTCTCCTTTTTTATAAAAATTAATCTTTTTTATCTAACTTTCACTTTTCTCAAGACATTAGCCAAGTTAATCAAAAATGCAAACACCAGTAACTTTTATTATTTTCAAGCGGCCACAAACAACAGAGAAAGTTTTTGAAGCTATTCGCCAAGCCAAACCAACCAAACTTTTTGTAATTGCAGATGGCGCCCGCACAGATCGCGAAGGTGAGCCAGAAAAGTGTGAAGCAACTCGAGCAATTATTGAAAGAGTTGATTGGGACTGTGAAGTTATCAAGAATTATTCTGATATCAACTTAGGTTGTGCGAAACGAGTATCTAGTGGTTTAGATTGGGTATTTAATAATGTTGAAGAGACAATTATTTTAGAAGATGATTGTATTCCTCATTCAAGTTTTTTCAGATATAGTGAAGAACTGCTAGAAAAATATAGAAACGATACCAGAGTTGCCACAATCTCTGCTCAAAATCTTCAGGTTGGACGACAACGCACAAATTACAGTTATTATTTTTCTCGTTACAGCCACTGCTGGGGTTGGGCAAGTTGGAGACGTGCTTGGCAACATTATGATTTAACCATCAAACTCTGGAAAGAGGTGCAAGCAGAAAATATTTTACATGATATTCTTGCAGATCACAAAGCAATAAATTATTGGCGAAGAATATTTCAATCTGTTTATAACAATCCTACAGGTATAACCTGGGATTATCAATGGACATTTGCTTGCTGGATGCAGGGCAGCTTAAGTATTATTCCGAATGTCAATTTAGTTTCTAATGTTGGTACTGGTGCAGACGCAACTCATTTCACTTCCAACCAAAAATTTTCGTTTATCAATATGTCGATGGAAGCAATGGAATTTCCTCTAAAGCATCCACCGTTTATTGTGAGGAATAGAGAGGCAGATAATTTTACCCAAAAAACAGTTTATAGAGCAACTGTATTGGATATTTTTAAAGAAGAATTGAAAAAGAAAATAAATTACTCAAACTTAAAAACCTAGTGGTAAATCTAGTAAATTTATAAATACAATACATGTTAGAAACTAAAATAAAATTAACAGAAAAGATATTAACTATTTTATTATTACTCATTGCTGTAGGGGCATTAACAATACACCCTGCACAAGATGTTTCTATATCTACCCTTGGCGGTGATAGGCTAGATACTGTGTTCAATATAGTTTCATATTTAATTCTATTTTATTTCCTACTTTTATACTGGAAAGGTTTTTTGTATGTAGCTACTAAAAACCCATTACAGTTTGTTTTACTAGCAATAATTATATTTTCTCTTTTGTGGTCAGAAGACTTAAGTTCTAGTCTTACTTATATAAGGGGTCTAATCCGAATATATTTTCTTGCAATCTATTTGGCGATGCGTTATTCCCTAAGGGAACAAATGAGGTTAATAGCTTGGGCACTTGGTACAGCCGCATTATTATCTATGCTATTCTCTGCATTGCTACCGGATTATAGTCATCAATCACCTGAATTATTAAATATGTGGAGCGGAATTTATGGTCATAAAAATGAATTAGGATACATGATGGCTTGGAGTGCAGGAGTTTTTTTGCACCTTGCTCTTAGTAGCCATCGATATCGTTGGTTGATGTGGGCGCTATGTGGGATATCTATATGTCTAATTATCCTCTCGCGTTCAACAACATCTTTAACGATCTTATTAACAATGATATTACTTTTACCTTTTTACAAATTTTTTAAAAAAACTAATTATAAATTACAAGTTATTATGATTACTTCTGCTTTAATGCTATTGATTATTTTTTCAATATTGCTTGTCAATAACGCCGAAACTGTAGTTGGTACTTCTGGTAAAGACCTTACCTTCAATGGACGCTCTGATCTCTGGGAGCTAGTGATGTCCAAGATTTTGGAAAGACCTTGGTTAGGTTATGGATATTCTGGATTTTGGACTAGTAATGCTGCATCTAAACTGAGAGCTACTTATGAATGGGCAAGTAATGCTCACAACGGCTTCTTAGAACTCTTGTTAGAATTAGGTTTCTTAGGCTTCTTGACTTTTGCCGCAGGGTTTATTCGCTTCTTTGCGATGGCTATGACTCGAATTATTTATGTAGCCAAAAAACCGGAAGATTATTGGCCAATGCAGATATTAATTCTCATAGTCATCATTAATTTTTCTGAAGCAAGATTATTAACTCCCAGTTGGAATTGGTTGATGTATATTACAACTTCGCTCTCTTTAACTCTTGATTATCAGCGAAATTATCATCAGAGCCATCTGGATAACTTTTATAGCAGTCAGAAATAATTTTAGTAATTACGAAGTTAAGAAAAATGAAAGTTTTACATCTCAGTACCCATGATATTGATGGAGGTGCAGCAAGAGCTGCATATCGTTTGCACACAGGTTTGCAAGATATAGGGCTACAGTCACAAATGCTAGTCCAGGAAAAATCTAGTAATGATAAAACAGTAATTGCGCCTAAAACTAAATTATTTCAAGGCATTGCTAAAGCAAAGTTGACATTTGAAAGTCTACCGTTAAAACTTTATCGTCAAAAGAAAAATACTCCATTTTTTGTTCAATGGTTGCCAGATAGAATTATTCCTAAAGTTGCTCAGATTAATCCAGACATAATAAATTTACATTGGATTAGCGGAGCTTTTATGCAAATAGAAACATTCCCTAAACTGAAGCGTCCTCTAGTTTGGACTCTCCATGATATGTGGGGGTTTACTGGAGGGTGCCACGTTACTGGAGAATGCGATCGCTACAAAGTATCCTGTGGAGCTTGTCCTCAACTCAACAGTGGTAATGAATGGGATTTATCCCGTTGGACATGGCAGCGCAAAGTAAAAGCCTGGAAAAATGTTAATTTAACTCTGGTTTCACCAAGCTCTTGGTTAGCACAGTGCGCTCGTTCCAGTTCTTTATTTCAAGATTTGCGAATCGAGGTAATTCCCCACGGGTTAGATATTCAAAAATATCGACCTATTGATAAACATTTTGCACGAGAAATACTCAAGTTACCTCAAGATAAGAAGCTGATTCTCTTTGGAGCAATAGAGGCAACAAGTGATAGAAATAAAGGATTTCATTTATTGCAGCCAGCTCTACAAGAATTGAGTAAATCTGGCTGGAAAGATAACGTAGAAGTAGTAGTTTTTGGTGCATCTCAACCTGAAAATCCACCTGATTTAGGCTGTAAAACACACTATTTAGGACACTTACATGATGATATATCTTTAGCAACTGTTTACTCAGCAGCTGATGTGATGCTTGTACCATCTCTTCAAGAATCTTTTGGGCAGGCAGCTTCTGAATCATTCAGTTGTGGCACTCCAGTTGTGGCATTTAATTCTACTGGCTTAAAAGATATTGTTGATCATCAGCAAAATGGCTATTTGGCTAAACCTTATGAAGTTGAAGATTTTGCCAAAGGAATTACCTGGGTACTTGAAGATGAACAGAGGCTACAAAAGCTGTCATTTTATGCTCGTGAAAAAGCGCAACAAGAATTCACTCTCGAACTCCAAGCACGTCGTTATTCAGCTTTGTTCCAGGAAATATTGATGAGTGCAAATAAATCTTTATTCAGAAATTAACTTAGTAAACAAATACTTCATAGTATGCCAATACCTATAGCTTTTATAATTTGTACAGAGCCTGGTCGTTTAGAAGGTCAATCTTTGATGCTTGCAGAAAGTATCCGGAACTTCTGCGGCGAATTAAAAAATACACCTATATATAGTTTTCATCCTAGAGTAGGCGAACCGATATCAAAGCAAACCCAACAAGCGTTTGAAGCGTTGCAGGTGATTCATCAACAAGTTCCAATAAATCGAGAATTTCATGAATATTATTTAGCCAATAAACCCCTGGTTTGTGCTTATGCAGAACAAAATATTGATGCAGAAATCTTAGTTTTTTTAGACAGTGACAAATGTTTATTTTCTGAGCCAAATGAATTTTTATTGCCAGTAAATTGTAATGTTCGCATACGTCCTGAATATGGTCAAGGAATTGGTTCTACAGGCCTACGAGACCCTCAAGAATGGTACTGGCAAAAGCTATATGAAGTGCTGGGGGTAAAGCGTGAGGTGTTTGTTGAGACACCAATTGGCAATAAAAAAATCAGAGCCTACTGGAATTCTGGTTTGGTTGCTGTAAGAAAAAGTGCAGGTATATTTACTGCCTGGAAAGAAAACTTTGAGAAGGTAATGCGTATGAATATTACCCCTCCTCAAGGAATTTATTTTGTGGAACAGTCAGTCTTATCTGTGACTTTATGCTCGCTGGAAGAAAATATTTCTCATTTTTCTTCTGCTTATAGTTATCCATTACCTTTACACAATCGCTTATCTAAAGAATCACGCCTTAAAGCTTGGGATGACATAGTGTCAATACATTATTTCAATCTGTTTTTCTATAAGGATTGGAATGCACAAATGAAAAGCTTAAAAAGCTTTAATCGAAGTTCAGATAAATATCAATGGTTATGCGAAGGAGTTGTCAGATATAAGATGCCGCGCACATCAGTGATGCACCGATATATGTTGACTGTGAGGAAAATAGAACAAAAGTTAAGCGTGTTTAAATTGAATATTCAAGTGAGTAATTGGATAGAAAAGATTGCCAACCTTTGAATGATTACTCTCATCTTTGGATTACATACTTAATTTAGGAGAAGTATTTAAATGTTATTTCACGGTTTTTATATTTTTAGTACTCGCCCGCTTATTGTTTCCTTTCTTGGAAGCTACCCTTTCTTTGGGGGAGTGGTTTACGAAAAAAACAAAGTCACATATCAACCTCTACCTAAATGGTTTCGTCCCAAACATGTTTTAGAACATATCCCTGGGTGGTGTGGAACACCTAAGCAAATGTTGCTAAGAAAGATAAAAGCAACCCTACATAGTATTGAGGGAAGAACACATCACTTAATGGTAAATGCATCAGATGAAGAAGAATTACGAAAACGTTTTTTAATTCGTGGAGCGCACTTCAACCAGAACTTTTATATTAATGAATATTTATATCGAGTTATCGAGCAACCAAAGCTTTATGATGCAATTTACACGGCACAACTCAATCAATCAAAGCGTCTTGATCTGGCAAAAAACGTAGAAAAATTGATGGTTGTATCCTATGGTGGTGACTTACATAAATTCTGTCCAGAATTGAAACATGCGAATTTCAACAAAGATTTTCTTGCACGTACAGAGTTAGCAAAAAAGTATAATCAGTCCTATGTCGGTTTGATTCTTTCAGCAATCGAAGGAGCAAATCTAGCATCAAGTGAGTATTTACTGTGCGGAATTCCTGTTGTCAGTACTCCAAGTAAAGGTGGACGAGATGAATTCTTTACTCCTGAGAACTCCGTTATTGTTGATCCAGATCCTGAGAAAGTTGCTGAAGCTGTGCAAACTTTAAAACAGTTAGCACCTGACCCACATAAGATTCGAGAACAAACTCTGAAAAAAATGAATGATTGGAGGTTAGCTTATTGCGCTTATATCGCTAATCTTATTGAACAAGAAAGTGGTATCAAAATAGAATTAGATGCCATGAGTAAAAAATACTTTGCTGCACCTAATGGCATCCAATCTCGATATATTAAATCAGACGAATTGTATAAATATAATTGGAAAGATTTTGAAGAGCATTTTTCTATATAAAGAGCGAAATTAGCTTTTAATTTTTGTTTCGCATAAGTAGAACTAACATAATAAAAAATACTCCATGAAGCAAGCACAGTTAGCAGTAATAATTACTTGTTTTAACAGGCGTGAGACAACTCTGAATTGTCTGCGTGCGTTACAGCAGCAAACAAAGCCTTTTGATGTTTACTTAACCGATGATGGAAGTTCTGACGGTACTTCAAAGGCAGTGAAAGCTTTTTATCCGCAAGTTCAGATTCTTCAAGGCAATGGGAATCTATTCTGGGTGGGAGGAATGAGACTAGCGTTTGCTGAAGCAATGCGAAAAGATTATGACTATTATCTTTGGTTGAATGACGACACAATACTAGAATCAAATACCTTGGAACGTCTATTGACGCTTCATCAACAATTATTAGAATCTGCCCGAAAAAATTCAATATTTGTTGGTACGACTCAAGATTTAATAACAAGAGAAGCTTCATACGGCGGTGCTGTAAAATCTCGCAAATGGTACTCTAATAAATATGAATTTTTAGGTTCAACTCAGGTTCTTCAAGAATGTGACACGATGTTTGCTAACTGTGTGCTAATTCCTCGTGCGGTTGTAAAGAAAATAGGGAATCTCGATGCAGCATTTATCCACAGTTTAGGAGACCTAGACTATGGTTTGAGAGCAAAAAAGAATGGTTGCTCAATATGGGTTGTACCTGGATATGTCGGAACCTGTGGAAAAAACTCAATCCGTAACAGTTGGGTAGATACAAAATTATCTGTTTTAGAACGCTTAAGAAAGGTAATTCAAGTCAAAGCATTTCCGCTCAAACCTTGGACTGAATTCTGCCGTCGGCATTCCGGGTTTTTCTGGGTAATTTATTGGTGTTTACCTTATCTCCGAGCCATTATTGGTTACAAAAACTTGGCTGCATCTCCCACATTTGCAGAATAAATTTCACAAAGTAGTTCGCAATTTTAAGGAGTTCCAAAATGCAGCAACGTCTTGGTTTTTTAGCGGCAGCACCTCGGATTTCAACACATGCTGATGCAGAGATGTCTGGGCCCCGTTCTCGGGTTTTAGGAATCCTGAAGGGTTTTAAAACACTTGAGTGGAAAATCGAAACATTTATTGTGGGAGATAAAGTTTCAAAAAAATGGTCGACGAATGGTTCTGGTGAATTAATCAGTAAAGGATTTTTCTACACCTTAGCAGTAGATTTTATGCGTATTGGGCTTGGTATCATTAACTCTTGGAGAAGCTACCAAGAACTTAAAAATCAAGTTGATTGGGTGTATGAGTACGCTGCGACTTTGCAATGTATGGGCTGGATATTCCAACGTCAGGGAATACCTTGGATTTTGCAAGCTGAAGCATTACTTTTTTATGAAGCAAAGGCAGAACGAAAAGCGTTAATACTAGATAGATTAGCTCGATGGATGGAAATCAGATCATATCAAAAATGCGATGTGTTAGCCTGTGTTAGTGAAACTTTAAAAGAAATTTTAGTCCGGGAATTTGGTATTTCAAGTGAAAAAATTGTGTTGATACCAAATGGAGTGGATATTGATTTTATTAATCCTGAGCTACATATCCCAAAGCGAACATTTTCAGGTTTTACTATAGGTTTTATAGGTAGTTTGTATGCTTGGGCTGGTTTAGACTTGTTATTAGAAACAATATTTGAGTTGCGAGCCGAAGGCTTAGACATTTCGCTGGTAATAGTAGGCGATGGTGCAATGAAATCTGCTTGGGAAAAGCAGAGTCAAGAATTAGGTATTTCACCTTATGTGGCTTTTATAGGTCGGGTTTCTTGGGAAGAAGTACCCCAGTATATCGCTGGATTTGATGTTGCTTACTCTGGGCAAGTTCAACTACAAATGGGAAAAATGTATCTCTCACCCATGAAACTTTATGAATACATGGCAATGGCTAAACCAGTCATAGCATCAGCTTTTGAAGATGCTAAAAGGTTGATTTGCGATCGCAAAACAGGTTTCCTATTTAAACCTGGTGATAAAAATGATTTAAAACGGACCTTATTAGAAGCTTATCAGAAGAGAGAAGCACTGCCAGAAATGGGAAAATTGGCTTGCAATGAGATAGTAAATCATCACAGTTGGGCTGCTAGGGTACAGACTTTAGTTGAAGGTGCTGAACAAATATTGAAAAAACAGCGATCCCATACTCAACAATATTAAGCCTTTACTCATACAATCTAATACTAAAAACATTTATGATACGGACTTCATCTTACAAACTTCTTGGTGCTCAAGTAGATGCACTCTCTATCCGCGACTTAAATTTGTTGATTGAAGAATCTATTCAGAAGAATAAAAAATGGATTATTGCTAATCACAACATGCATAGTCTTTATCTCTTCCATAATGATCCAAGGATGCAAGCTTTTTATGCCAAGGCAGAATATACCCATATTGATGGTATGCCTTTATTGTTTATAGGAAAACTATTGGGTTTTCCTATGAAACGAGAACAAAGAGTAACCTATGCTGACTGGGTATGGCCTTTGATGGCGGAAGCAGCTGATAAAGGCTGGCGTGTATTTTATTTAGGTTCAAAGCCAGGAGTCGCTGAAAAAGGAGCAAGTATTTTGTGCCACAGATTTCCTGGGTTACAGATTGCTTGCGCTCATGGCTATATTGACATGGATAAAAATAGTCAAGAAAATCTTGCTACTCTGGCTGCAATTAATGCTTACAAACCTCATGTATTGATGGTGGGGATGGGTATGCCACGCCAAGAACGTTGGATTTATGAAAATCTTGAGCATATTCATACCAACACTATTTTGACTAGTGGAGCCTGTATTGACTATGTAGCAGGAGCAATACCCACTCCTCCTCGCTGGATAGGAAAGGTAGGCTTGGAATGGTTGTATCGCTTGTTGTCTGAACCTAAAAGGCTTTGGAGACGTTACTTACTTGAGCCTTGGTTTGTAAGCACATTATTTTTACAAGAAATTTGGAGTATGCAAAGCCAACAAAAAAAGAATAGAATCCTGCTATTCCTCAGTACAAAATTTCATAAGTTTCTAACGTGATTGAGTCGTGCCAAGTCTTAAGTAGTCGGACAAAAATATTTACAGTCAATTGCGTTCCCCCTTGGCGTTCCCGAACGCGAACAGCATCTCCGTCAGGAGAAAGGTAGCAAGTGGCGTTTGAGGAATGTAGGCCCAAAGGGGCTTCCCGCAGCGCAACCCAACATTTCCAGAACTTTGTTGGGTTGCGCTTTGCTTAACCCAAGCGTATTGGAGTAGAAGTTGCTTGCCCAAAAGCCTGGGCAATAGCATTGCGTGCAGATTTAGGTTTCAAGTTTTCATCAAAGGGAAGCGGACGCAGAAATTTCCAGAGATTTGGATTCTCCCTAAAAGTTTTTCTTGGCATCCAGTCGGGATGACGTATCCAGCTATGACGGTCGGTAAGCCCCCATGTAATTACAGTATCAACTTTAGCCGCAAAGCATAGGTCGAGATATCGCTTGTAACTGTCAGCTACCATCTGGTCTAGCTTTTTGATACTATCAGGTAGTGGGGCATCAATAACAATATCTAATTCTGTGATTATTGGTTTCACTTCAAGATCATTAAGCCGTTTTAAAACGGAATTAAATCCTTTCTCGTCAAAAGAATATGCAGTAGAAAACCATAGATGCGATTGGATACCTGCCCCGTCAATTTTAACGCCACTATTCTTCAGATATTCGACCATTTTTAAGAAACGGTCTGATTTCCATGTAGCGCCTTCGATGCCGAAATCGTTTAGATAAAATTTCTTGCTGTTATCAACTGAAGCGGCAATTAAAAACAAATCTCGAATTAATTCTGGTTTTACTCCTTTACGTAAACCGTAGGTAGGGTTGTCAGTTTCATTTTCATTATCAGCGATAATTTCATTGGCAATATCCCAAGACTTTAAAACCTTGCTCTCGCGATAATGTCCCATGACTGCCTTAACATGCCGTTCAATCATTTTAAGAGTGGGGGGATAAGGAAGCCAGTCTGGGTTTGCCATGTGCCAGAAAAGGGTATGCCCGTGCAACTCTATATTATGCTTTTGGCAGAAATCAGCGATCACATCTGCTGATTCAAATGTAAATTCTCCTGGCTGTGGTTCAGTCGCACCCCATTTTAATTCACCAGCCGGTGTCACAATCGAACATTCACGAGCAATCAGGTTAGCGTAATCCTTCTCTTTTAGCAAAATATCATGAGAAATTGCTGCACCATAAAGCTTGCCTTTGGCGGCAGCTAATTGCCGGAGTGGAAAATCATCATTGGTATAATTTGCTACGGTTCTATTTTTACTATGGTCTTCTTTTTGCTTATCCTTTTGTAAAAACCCTACAGTCAATAACGCAGAAAGGGTAGTATATCCTGCTCTTGTTAAAAATTTTCTCCGATAAGGCATAAATTATACTTAGTCAATAAAAAACACATTGATTATTATTTTACCGTATAAAAAATACACTGAATTGTTATATTACCGTTCTTCACCAAGAATATACAGTTTTTTTCCAAAATCAAATCATAGTTTTATACTCAGTCGCAAAGATCAAAATTGATGAGTATTACATCTAGCGCAAAACTAGGTTAAACTATAACGCATGTTCGATTTAAATCAATTAACCATGTTTTTACATATCAGTAATAAAAATGCTAATATATAACGAGCGTTCGATATAAATAATTTGAATCATGCCTAAGATTGTTGACCATGAGCAATACCGTAAAGAACTGCTCGGCAAGTGCTTTGATTTATTTGCCCAAAAAGGCTATGGTTCCATCACTATGCGCCAAATTGCTGAGGGATTAGGGGTTTCTACTGGTACGTTGTACCACTATTTTCCTAGCAAGCAAGCTCTATTTGAGCAATTGGCCCAGGAGATTTGTGAGCAAGACTTAAGTACAGCATTAACGGAACTACAAGGAGCGCAAACGCTACAAGAATCAATGGAAGCATTAGGAAGGTATCTAGTGAAAAACGAAGATTACTTCATTAAATGGACTTACATTTGGATTGATTTTTGCCAACACAAAGACTCTAAAGAAATGTTAAAAAATAGCATTTTTAAGGTGACTAATCAGCGCTATCAGGAGGCGATTTGCAATTTATTGGGTATTCAAGATTCGGTAGTAGCTTCCTTTATTTTGAGCTTTGTAGACGGTTTAATTCTGGAGAAGTTATGGGGTAATGAAACAATTGATTTTATTGAACAATGTGCGTTATTAGGCAAAATGTTGACAGCATATTTGCCACAACATACAGCAGAAATAAAAGCTTAAATGGAAGTTATATCAGGTTTTGAGAGTTAGGTTATGTATCTTATGCTTGTTGCAACTTGCTATATGTATAATAAATTAACCTAGATACTTTTTGACAAAATCTGACTCATTTAATATAGATAAAATAAGGTTTTAGGAGAGTAAAAGACATGGTTTAAAAGCTGTCAGAAAAAGCTTCTAAAAAAGGGTTGATTACATTATTAATTGCAGCTACTGCTATTACAGGTGGAATTATTGCTTATGGGATTTATCAGTTTGGATTAGTTGGTCAAACTGAGAAATCTGAGCCAGTTGAAACCACGCCCAACATTCAAAAAGTAGCTGCATTAGGACGGCTAGAACCGGAAGCAGAGGTAATTAGCTTGTTTGCCCCCTTAGCATTGGATGGCGATCGCATTGCCAAAATTCTAGTCAAAGAAGGCGATCGCGTTAAAGCCGGACAGGTGGTAGCAATTTTAGACGCTCGCGATCGCTTGCAAACTGCTGTACTACAAGCCCAACAACAAGTAAGAGTTGCTCAAGCTAAACTCGCTCAAGTACAAGCAGGAGCAAAAGCAGGAGAAATTCAGGCCCAGCAGGCAAGCGTTGAACGTCTCCAGGCTCAATCCCAAGGAGACAGAACAGCGCAACAGGAAGCGATATTCCGCATAGAGGCACAGTGGGAAGGAGACAGAATAGCGCAAGAGGCAACCATTAAGAAATTAGAGGCGGAACTTAAAAATGCCGAAGCCGAATATCAACGTTATCAGCAGCTCTATTCTCAAGGAGCAGTTGGTTGAGTCGATGGGGAGTATTATCTCCCGCACCTCTCAGTTAAATCTGGGCGTGCGACTTTCACCGCACCCAGCTTCCGATGTTCTTAGCTTGCGCCTTTGCTCATGTGTTTGTAATCGTGACAA
>NZ_JAIVFX010000023.1 GCF_020829625.1 Nostoc sp. XA010
TGACTATTTTTATGATGTAAAACATCTAGATTAGCTTTAACAAAGTTTGGGGGTTTAAGTTCCCTGCCTAATTAAAATCCCCATTACAAAACTGTACTTCCGTTAGCGTAGCGGTAGCGAGTCTGCGTTCGCGCAGCGTCTCGTAGAGAGCGTCCTTCCGACTTCCGACTTGTTTAAGTATCCCTGCTCTCCATAAATTGAACTTCCCCTTCGATACCTCACCATGTTTTGCATCATAACTAAAAACTGTTAAAACTTGATTATATGTATAGAACAAATATGTATAATACTTGCAGCTTGTACTTCAGCATTTGTTAGAAGTAAATATTTGGTCAAGCAAGGAAATTGGGAATTAATTTTCACGCATCATTTGTTGGAGTATTTATGAATAAAAGAAAAATATTTGCAGCACTTGTTTCAATAGGTGTAGGACTATACTTAGGAGCTTGCCAGTCTGAAACAGACTTGGTTGCTCAGGCAGAGAATGACTTAAAACAGGCTTATGCGGCGGCAAGTGATGATGAGCAAAGCCAAAAAGATAAGGAAGTACAGGAGCAAATAAGGCAATATGTAGAAGAGACACCTAACTTATATAGAATAACTTGGAAGGTATGCGGAGACGGGAACGCTCCGTACAAAAACGGAACAAGGTGCAACGAAACCAAAATCCCTCGAACTAAGGGATATTTCGAGCCTGTCTATGTGTGGGGAGCGAATGGAGTCCAATTTGTTAACAAACAGGACTTTGTAAGAAATTTTTGGACTACAGGATTATTTGTGAAATCAAGAGGGTGCTTAAATTTAGGGAAGCCGCAAGAAGAAGGCTTGTACAATGTGAAAAATTTCATGCTCAAGAAAACAGGTACTACTCCTACGCCAGAGAATGTGGGAGTTGAAGTTTTGTCAAGACAAGAAAAGCAAACAGTAGTAGAACTTGCCTTCAAGGACGCAGAAGTAGAAAACTACGCACTAACCAATTTTGGTGTATCAGCAACCACAGGCTTAATACCCACTGGGAAAAATTGTTTGACTCTCGAAGAATGGAAGAAGACGCAATCGTAAAAATCAGGCACAGTCGCTTCCTTTGATCGCAATTCAACCGGGAGCAATTACTTCCCATTCCAGCACCACCAGCCACAGATATCTAAATAGTCCAGCGCAGCGATCGCTCTTCCCATTGCAGCACCAACAGCCTCTCTCGGTTTGGGGTCAGAGGGAACAGTGAAACCCAAAATTTTTGATGTGAGCAGCGCAGTCAAGAACGCCAGTGGTTTCGGCGTATCAGTGGCGGTACTTGGCGCGGGGCGGAGTATTGTCATCCACGCTCTTGCGGTTATGCCATCGCTTTATATCTGATTACTCAAATACTTTACAATAGGTCTAAAACTGTCAATTCTTTTCTAATTCACTCGATGTCGTTTCATAACTATACGAGTGTCGTAACGTATAGTTAATTCCAAAGATGAATAGCCCCTTTCCTTTATCACCTCCCCAAAAAGCAATCGAGTCACTATTCGCATTGCGAGATTACTACGCACCTCTTGTAGAAGAGTACGAAAAATTATATACCCTAGCCAAAGCAAATCTTACTCATGTAGAAGCTCTATTATCTAACTGGCCTTTGACTGAGGAGGTGGATAATGATAATGAAGAATTCATCTCTGAAAAAGGAAAAAATTTCTTCTTATTCTTAAGTGAGGAATCTGTTAATGACGATGTTGAACCTATTACCGCTCCTTTATTAGACGATTCACAGGATACATCACCAGTCGCAACACAATTGCTTGACTCCACTCAACAAAACATATTCACACTTATACAAGCTTGGTCAGGTGAAGAATCTGATGCAGCTACAGATAGTCCATTCCTCCTAGAGCCACCGATAGAAACATCAACTCAACAGCAAACGCAACATGGAACCGAGACGGCCATGCTGCCTATTTTCCAATCCCTGTCTCGCCTGGAAGCTATTGAACAGGTTTTGGCAGAACACATTGGCACAATTGTTCACATCGATTTTATTGTCAAAATGCTTTATGGAGAATTAGAGCCGGATGCCTTCAAAGTCATCAAAGGTAGAATTCAATCATCCCTCACTCATGGTAAGGAAACTAACAAATGGTTCAGTGTCCCAGGATCACCGGGATGTTATACTCTCTCTTTAACTTTGCTCCCCAAACCTGAGACGAAAAATTCGTCCACCAGAGTCAAAGGCAAAAATAAGAAACAAGTTTTGCCGCCGCAGCCCAAAGAGATACCAATGCTTAAACCATATCTTGGTCAATTTGTAATTGATGCCTTGACCACTTTTTTAGAAGAGAATTCGGGTACAGCTTTCGGGGTTTCAGAAATTATCAACGGAATCTATGGCGAACTCACTGCGACTGAGATTAGAGAAGTGAAAAACAAGGTATTGAATGAGTTATCACGGGGTCATCGCACAGGGCGATTCTTTAGAGTCCCTGACCAAATTGGATTTTATACCTGGGATTTAGAGTTGCTCAACAAGTAGAAACGATTGATTATCTGAAATATTGTTCATCAAGCAATGTTAGCTCTCTCTCAACAATAAACGGATCTTCACTTGGTAGCTGACGTTTAGCACAAGTTAGCCTTGCGCCACCACAGCACTATGACTACCACTAAAATTTACTCACTTACCTGCATCAACAACTCTATTTTGGTCGTATTTTACACTCAAGCGCATTGCTGGCAGTTTCGGATTATTAATGACGATGGTGCAGTGTTTGGCGAACAAAAGCTTTAATATACACCATCAGCAGCTCTTACTGCTGGGCGTGATTGGATATGCTTTGGTGGATGAAGAGGCGATCACTATTTTTGGTTCGTGACAAAATCGACGTTCATCCGTCACCGCGACAAGTTGAAATTAATCAAAATACTAACTTGCTGGCTGATATAATCCCGTATTTTCGTTAAATTCCCACCCTAACCCTGCTCTATCTTTGCCCTTACACCATGCTACAAAAAGCGGTGGGGGAAGATTAATTCGCTCCTTGCGTACACTTTCTTCACTTACACCAAGTCTCTGGGGCTTTACCTTCTTCAGTTAACGGTTGCATTCTAGGAGTATGCACTTTGAATGATGAATTATTGTAGTACGATTTCTGTCCCCGCTTTTGTTGGTTGTTGAGATAGTCTTGTATTTTAATGATCGCCTCAGCCAACTGTGTCATTCGAGCTGCCATTCTCTCCACTTTTTGTTCTAAATTGGCAAGATTATCAATTTCTGTAGTTTGATTGCTATTAAATTCTCTTAAAAACTCTGACTCGAGCTTATCAAGTCGTGAGCAAATAGCTTTTATCGTTTCATTAGTTGGACTATTGTGATTTTTATTACTCGTAATTAAGTACTTCTCTACACTTGCCTTAATCTTTGAGTCTAGGCGTTCGTCTAAATCGTTACCACCTATTATATCAACCTTATCTTGGGAATCGCCTAAGTAGAGATCGATAAATTCGAGCAGCGTGGCTGTTGCTGTTGTGCCTTTCGAGTTGCAATAGGCGATAAACTGCTCCCACTTCCTTTGATCGCAGTTGAAAGATGCTAATTTTTTTTTACGCCCTGTATTGCTCATGGAAAGTGTATCATCTAGGTAAACTTGGACTGCCCACGCTTATTAAATCGTGTAATTCATCATGATGAATTACCTTGATAGTATCATCGCCAAATGTGTCAGCGCATTCTTCAAGCGATGGCGTACTCGCCCGCCGGAGGCGATCGCTTTTAGAAGAGATGTTACCGCCAACGGCTACCATTGGCGATCAAAAATTATCTCAGGCTTAAACACTTGCAGGATTGTCTTATCTAATTTTTGATCACCGAAACAGTGCTGAGTGCCTAGTTAGATTGCTGAGTAAGAAAGCAATAATTGCATTCAGTGCAGTAAGTCTGTACCCCTACGGGGAAGCAAGCTATGCGTAGCGTCTCTAAAAGTTGCCCCTGCTTTTAAGCCCTGGTGTCCGAAAAGTTTGAGTTTTTGGCACGCAAGTTTTACCCGTTTCTTGAAGAATTTTTTATAGAGGAATCAAGCCACTCTCAAAAAATAAACTAAAAATGACTCTATAGTTTTATGGCGTGATAGCGATTAAATAGTGGGCTATTTGGATAAGGCTTCATTTGGCACTGAAGCAGGGGGAAATTTTGTACAATTTTCTTAAAATAAGCACCTTTGCCCGTTTTCTTTAACCCCAACCTACACCTGTAATATTTGTGTAGTTAACTGTTAGGAGTATGCTCTTTAACCTATTGCATTACTTTTTAACTATAAAGTCATTTTTAGTTTATTTTTTTCATCGATTTTTAGGTTTTTCTTTTAAAGGTGTATTTTTAGGGGGAACCACAAAAAAAGATACCAGCCTTGTTGTTAATTGCCCGTTGTGTGGCATACTGCATAGCTGCGAAAATTGCACCCCGTAGCAATTCCTGTCCCGTGGACTGGGATAATAAGAACAGGGCGGGGTGTTGATGGGACAGCAACCTTGAAAATTGATAGGCATGGTCAAGCAAAGATTCTGTCTTTGCAGGAAATCCAACTTCTGTTCTCGCAGGGGGTAGACTCGCCACGAGACAAAGCGCTGTTTGCGGTGATGCTTTACACAGCGTGTCGGGTGAATGAAGCAGTGACGTTGCTTAAGCGCGACGTATATGATGCCAAAGGAAAAGTCAGAGCCAAAATCATCTTTCGCAAAGGTAACACGAAAGGGAAACTGGCTACCCGTGCCATCCCAGTAATTCAAGAATTGCGAGTCAGGTTGCAAGCATATAAACCACGTGATGATTCCCCTTGGCTGTTCCCTGGAAATGCTGACCACTCAAGAGCGAATAACCACCTGCACCGGGATTCGGCACTGTGGATATTGCGAGTCGCTTGCAAAAAAGTAGGAGTTGAAGGCGTAAGCTCTCACAGCTTTCGGCGTACAGCACTCACCTCGATGAGTAATGCCGGAATTTCCTTAAGAGTGATTCAGGAAATCTCTGGGCATCGCACGTTGGACGAGCTGTACAAGTACCTGGAGGTAAGAGAAGATCAAGTATTGGGAGCGGTATCATCTTTAGCACTACTTGCTCCGGTCGATGAAGACGACTTCGGGAAACCCAACTTTGTCGAAGTGACCGATAATTCAATGCATGAAAGCTCTTGACCCCATTTTATCAAAAAATCGATTTAGCAAAGCAGCATCAGCGCAATTGCTGAAAGCAAAAGTAGAAATTGCTTCAATGATGCGGTTAGTTATGACGAAGGTTTAGCCCCCCTCCATCGGCAACACTTCTTCTAAGAGCCATTCATAAAATTCAGGAACTTGAGATTCCACAAGTCGCAGTTCATTTGCCGCGACCGTCTCCAACTCCAGCACCGTCTCCCAGCGCAAATCCTCAACCCATCGCTTAAGGATGCCCTTAATCGCATCAACCCCCTGCTTGATACCAGAGCGAAGCATTTCCACGCAGTGAAGTAGCGTAATGCGATCGGTCGGAGGTGACTCAAATTCGGTAGTATCCTCCCCTTGGCAATGGGAGTTCCCTATAGCATTAGGGGGGGGCGTGGATACGTCCTGCTGATTGGGGTTTACACTATACGCAGCAGGGGTTTGAGCAGCGTAATAGGTTCGATTTTCTTTTTGATTACGCTTTTCCACGCGATGAGCAATTACATGCATTGCAAATTCTAATTCCTCTTTAGATAAAGAGAAAAGTTTCACCTGTTGCCCCCGTTTACCTTGCTTGCGGAAAGTCAGCTTTAGCCCCAGCTGCTCTAGTAAAGTCGCCAGCAACCAAATAGGTTTACAGTCTAGGGGAATAGTAAACCCAAGAATTGCTTTGACGTGAGCAGCACAATGTATAGCGATCTCCGTCATCTTGAGCAAAGTGGGGTCATCGGCGGTAACTTCATCACCCTTCATTAAAGAAGTGAGAATTTGATGCAGTCCCAGGTTAAATCTAGCCAGCCACCGTGCGGAATAATTGCCCCAGTCGATGCACAAGGGGAGATTGTCGCGTTCGGTGCGGTCTTTTTGGGTGACAATTGTTGGTGGCGTAGGATAACTTTGCCCAGTTTTGGGGTCAGTAAAAGATTCTTCGGGTGGGGCTAAAATGGCCTCAAGTCCGGCGATCGCTCTAATTAAGCGGCCACCTTTATCCATTTCTACGAGTGATTCGGTTACTTCGATGCCGTAAGAATCAGAAATGCGAAATTTTTCGCATTCAAAAATTTCATTAGGGTCAAGGTAATCTTTGCTCTGACGGGCACGGTACTCGCTCAAAGTAATATTCTTGGCCTTGGCAACAGCCGAATTGTGGGCACTATCCAAAGCTTGTGCTGCTGCTTTAAGACTTTCAAGGGATTGAGGATCTGAATCACTGCCCACATATATAAATGTATTGCCCATTTCGGTGAGGAGCGATCGCAAATCATCACGCAGATTATTGAGAGAATAGTGGCGGTTAGCCATAATTTGACAGTAAGCCTCAAGCGCCCAATCTTTCTCTGCGCCCCGCTTACCCGTTTCTCTGTCAATCCGCAACAGAAAAGCGGTCATTTCATTGGTTTGGAGCAAGCGCTCTTTAATCTTGGATGCGTTTGTATCCTTGTAACCAAAGGGAGGACGCGGGGCCACCCAAATATGAAACGGGACTTTTGGACGATAGCGGTACAGTTGTTGGGCACATTCGGTAGCGGTTTGGGAAACGCCGTGAAAGACACCAAATACTAAGTCAAAATGATACTCCGAGATATCGACACCAGTACCGAGACTGGGAGAGGTGAACAAGGCATCAAAGTTTTTGACGGCGTTGGTGATATCTTTGATAAATGCAACATTTTCCTCACTGCCAGAATTGTCTGAGTGAATAGACCAGATACGCCATGAAGCCCTACGGGCTGGGCAAGGGGTAAGGGGTAAGGGGGAAAGGGTGGAGGAATCTGTTAATTCTTCCTTTTCCCCTTCCCCTTTCCCCTTTAAAGAGCCAAGTTCACTTGGCGAACTACTAGATTCTTCGTATTTGATAGTAAAGGATTTGTCGAGTTTTTTGATAAAACGCTTACTGTCACTGGCAACCATAACTTTTTCTCCAAGCATCAGCGCTGCCGAGATTTGGGCGACTAGAGCGCTTGAATTATCCCCCTCGTACCAATAAATTGTGCGTGAACCGTTTCGCCACTCGTTTTTAATGATGTAAGGTACTTCACCTTTTGGTCGCATGGAGCGGAAGAAATCCACAGTCAGGTCATCCATGTGTGCATCAGCGATGACGACCAGTGGCGCGTTGTATACTATATATTCCAGGACTTCTAGGATTGCTGCACGGTGCTGTTTGCAAGTATTACTGTGCAGTAGGTGGGTGAGGTATTGGCAAGCTTCATCAATAAATATGCAGCCGTAGGTGAGAGACTGAGTATTGAGTTTGTGCAAGCTGTCAATAGTAATACTAAGGGCTTGGGCCTGGGCTAAACCTGTGTAACCCAAGTCTGAATACATCGCCGTCCGCAAGCGTTCGGCAAGATTTTTCAGCAAATTTACGCGATGCCCATTGTTGAGGAACCGCGCGTCGGGGTTTTGGTCACGCCACCAGCGCATGAGTTCAGTTTTGCCTGTACCCATGTCGCTCCACAAGACTACTAGCCCTTTTTCTGGAAAACGGAAAGACTTTTTGGGATTTTGGGTACTGGGTTTGTGGTCAGGGCAGTCAGAAATTATTAACTCTTGTTTTCCTTCTACCTCTCCACAGCTTGTAGAGCTAACACTTGGGGTAAACAATTTTTCTTCTGCCAGATCATAAAGTGGCGGGACAGATGAACATTTTTCCTCCAGATCCGGAATGCAGAGTGCTTGGGTCAAATATTTAATATTGACTGTGACATCTGGCTTGTATTTACTTAGTCCCCATTTTTTAGCCCGATACGAGCGTTGGTAATCTTTGAGTGATTTGGCATCGTCTACAATTGCAGTCAGCAGAGCATTGGCATCAACACCTCGACTAACTACAAAATCATCAACGCCTTTTTCTGGCCCCGGCAACAGCGCAACTTCACATTCACAACCAGCCGATTCGATTGCTTTTGCAGTGCGAACAGTGGCTTGAAACACAGACCACCTGGTTTTAGAAGAAGTTTCGTAGTCGAATAAAATAATGAACTTGCGCCCCGCCTGAGCCATTGGTACTAAGTCAGGATGCAACCGTTCATCAAAATCTTGTTTGCCCACGCGCCCGTTCCAAATTCCAGGAAGTGCGATCGCTACAAACCCTAAACTCAGCAAGCAAGCAGCTTTTTTTTCGCCCTCGCATAAGATAACTGGAATCTCTGGATGTTGCTTTACCCATTCCCAAAATATTAGTGGATTGAGTTGATCCAGTAAGCGCAATGTTAAAAGTGAATGATAGCGCTTAATTAAATAACGCTTTGCAACTCTGTCCCAGATAGGGTTAGCGACATCAAAGTAGGTAACGCGGTTGGGGGTTTTGGGGGGTGATTCGTACTTAACTGGCTTGCCTTTTTCCCAATCAATGCGTGGGAAGTTTGGCTTAATCCGCCCCCACTCCATTGGTTGCCAGTTTTTAAAGGGGTCAAGAGATTGAATCCACGTCCCACCCAGTAATAGGTGCTGATACATTTTTATGTATCCATCTGTTACCCGACCCGCATTCTTGCGTGGGATTTTATCAGATATGAACAGGAAATCATAAACTGATTCTCCCTCAACGTGGAAAAAGTTGCGCTTAATCAACGCCGGATGAATGGCGCTACCAGCTAACAACTCATGGTATTGGGCAGCCGTGAGATTGTTTGGGTATTCAATTGGGTGTTCCCTCTGCTCAACTGATACCTTGCAATCTGGTTTAGGCTCAAAGAACTCTTTGTTGCCACCGTTAAGTGCAATATAAGTTGTTGTATTCACTTTTCTCCTAAATTTTTCCATGACTTTGTGAGCGACTTGCAGCACCTATGCCGCAGTCATCAGTCATCAGTCATCAGTTAAGCTAATGAGCATTTAAGTTGCATAAACCCAGGGCTAGAGCCGCTTACCACGAGCGAGTCAGTCTGGAAAAATGAATGACGATTAGCTTATCAGTTATCAGTTATCACTGTTAACTGTTAACTGTTCACTGTTTTTTTGGGCTTGTGTGATTAAATCAGTCTCGCAGGTGGTAAGTTCAGCCCAGTAGTCAAGTTTTATCACCTCGTATTTCTCAGCCACAGCCCAAAAGTCAAGCCATGTAAACTCAATACGTGCAAGTACTTGCCTAATTTCCCTAATAGCCATAGGTAGCATCTGTAATTGCTCCGTCCTTGTTGCGATGGCTGACTGTGTGGGACTAGTACCCAAAATTATCGCCGCAGCTTCCAGCGCTTGGGTATTGTTCATGGCAACGCTTAGGTTTTTCAATGCCATACCCATGAGGCGCAGACATTCAGTCGCATTTTCTTTGGGTGGTTCGGCTGCCAAAGTTCGCAAATCAATTGTTTTCTCCAGAGCTTGCTGAACCTTCTTGTTTAATGCTTTAGCTCCTTGTTTGGTATAGGTATTCCCCCAGTCTTGTAATTGATGCGGCTCAAAGGCGTTTTCCAAATCCCGAATGCGCTCTTTTAGCTGCTGGTTCTCAGTTTCCAACTGCCGTAGCGATTCCATCTCGTCTAAGCGCTGCTGCAACTGGATATTTTCCTCCTTCTGTTGCCTGTACAGGTTTTGCAGAGATTGGATTTGCTCACTGACTTGGGCTTCGGCTCTAGCCTTAACCTCTGCTTGTAGTCCAATCCTCAATTCCTGAGAGAGTCGCTCTAACTCTTGCTTATGGCGTTCTTCAAGTGCAGCGATCGCTTCGGAGTACTCTGGTGGATAAGTTCGCTCAGTCGAATCGGATACAATTGCCGCATCCAAATCAGCATTGTTTACCAGCAGCCTTTCACCATCGCTGAAGGTGACAATCTGCTGCGAATTATTCGGTGCGTCTGCACAAATCACTCCCGATTGCCCATAACGGGGATGTTCTGGTGATGAAATTGTGATGGCATTTTTCGGAACCAATGGTTCCTGATGGAGTTTATTTTTTCCTCTTTGCATTGGAGCAACAATATTAGCCGCAGCTGCGAAATCTGATTCACTAGGGTCTGGGTTTAATTCCAAAGCCAGTCTTATAGCAGCAATAAGTTTTTCTGGTTCTTTGGCTAACCTCAAAAGAGGACGGGCTTGGCGCTCATTTTTAATCTGTGGCCCCAACTCCCCTGCTGCAACAATAACTTTTGATGCCCCTAAAAGTTGATTTATACGCCGATAGCCACCATATATATGCAATTCGCCTTGGCAATATTCTGAGAAATTTTTGTACCCAGCGATTCTGTACATCCGCTCGTCATGCATGAGGCGAATCTGTTCTACTGCTTGTAACTCAAATTGGTCTATGGTAGCGAAGGTGTCTTTGATACTGCTGTTAAGATCATCGTAATCAAGTGCTGATTTGGTTTCTTCTCTATCTAGTGTCAGCATATTTCTCTCCCGTCATTATCACAAGGAGAGGGGTTTGAAAAAAATTTTGATGTCACCTCAATCCCGACACCAAGGTGTATTGGGCATAAGTCATTTTTCACGATATTTTTCCCTGATAACTTGGTTGACAAGCTTCAGAGGGGGTTGTATCAGTTATCAGTCAACAGTTATCAAGGACTGTAAATTCCAACTGATAACTGGTAACTGGTAACTGTTATTCGCGCTGCTACTGCTTTTTGCTACGAAATTCGGGATATTTCTTAATCAAACTTAACTTTACAGAAACTTATGAATTTCAACAACAAAAATTGCCACACGAAACTGGTGAGTTTCGTGCAGCTTCTCGTATAATACGAGAAGCAGCGGATTCAATCTCGTCTAACCAGTCAGTGGGTAAAAGCGGTCAAACTTTAATTACCACTGGTTCGGTTTTCGTGAGATAACCCCGCTCTGAGGTTATATGGAATTTAAGACCCGCACAAAGCGCTACTCCTTAGTGGCGCTTTATGCGTTAAATTTTCGTACTGTTGTATCTTCATCTCCATACCTCCTTTCAATTAGCTTGATCTTACATAACTTGTGGTCTTTCGGTATCTAACGAGATTCTGATTTTTCTTTGTCTGACTCCTCCATATTTACTATTCTTCGTTCTAGCTTACCCTGATTGGGTAATCACTTTTTCAAGAAGCAGACCTACCGCAGAGGTCGTTTCTGCCTTGGGCTTGCGCTCGAAAACTTGTATGCTGGGTTTCTCTAATATGATGAACCCATGTTCTGTTTGCTGATCGAGTTTACCAGCGATTGCTGCTACCCACAGAGGGTAATTACTGGCAGCATCGGTCAGTTCCTTCCAAATGTTAGGCTTGACTGTGATGCTAATGATGCGTCGTCCATCACAGTCAATGGTGAACTGTTGCCAGTTGTTCTCTATCGTTTTTGCTTCAGGTAGTTCATTGATTTTGATTGTTACTTCTAGCTTTCCTGAAATCATACATACCTCTCTGTATTAAGATGCCAACGTTAATGGTGAACCATCAGATGTATGCACTAACCCTTGTGGATCTGTCTTGATGTATTTTTTAATAATTGGTTGAAGAGTAAAACTGATTTCTTTAGTAACTGGGTCTTTGATACTTTCAATTAATGACTGATTCTCAAGTTTTTCTAACGCTTTGATTAACTCTAAAGTTGATACAAATTCTGGATTTTTCTGTTTAATACCAGACAATAGTTTAGTAAAACTAATGGATTGTTGATTTCCGACTATTTCTTCTGCTATATAAATTAAAATTTCTCGTTGAGTACTGCTTAATGATTCTCCAAACAGTTGATTAAGGATTACCTCAAAATTACTACTAACAAGCGTAGTTGGATTCTCAAAAAACATTTTGGTATTACCACCAAAGAAGTGGTTAATTCGATTAGCTACTGCTTCGAGTTCTGAAGGATTTCCGCGATACGTTTGAATTAATTGGTTACACTTTTCTTTATCCGTCAATCCTTTGCTAGATAAAAGCTGCATTGCGGCATCTAGGTCTAAACCTTGGATTTTTAAGAAATGAAAAGGTTGTTTTGCTGTTATAACATTATCAAGTTCATCAGGCCAAGTTCGACCAGTTAAGAGTATGCAGCTTTCATGTTCTTCTTCTATTAATCGGTGAAAAAATACTCCATATTCAAGTCTTTGCTGAAAGTTATTTTTCTGAAATAAAGAATCAAAACCATCTAGTACTATCAGACAACGGCGTGATTGTAAGCGTTTAATCAATACTGAAATCATTTCCTGGGTATATTCAGGTAAACCTAAATCAGGCTGGCAAGGTTGAGTTAGTTCTAAGAGTTCGGCTACTAAATCTTGAAGTAATGGTGCATGAATAATTGTTTTCCAGATTAAGCTATCAAATGTTGATTGTTTCCTTGCACTAACTTCTTTTATCAATTTTGCAACCAATGCGCTTTTACCGATACCCGCAATTCCTATTAAGGATATGCAACGCTCGTTACTTATCAATTCTTTTAATGAGTTTAGTTCCTGTATTCGCCCATAAAAGCTAGATATGTCGGGCACTTTCCCCCTAATAATTGGTGTCAAATCATCAACAGAAAGCCTTTGTTTTTCGTCTGAGGCGGATTGAATATGATACTTTTTGTTAACTTGCTCTAAAAAATACCAAAGCTTCTTTTTACCCACTCGTTCGCCATCCCCTATAGTTTCTGAAAGTATGTCCCATAAACGGGGTGCTACTGTGCGCTGTATGTAGTTTAAGCTGTAAGTTGAGTGGCTTGCTATCTCCTCGTACTCTCGATCATTCAATGCCCCTTTGATAACTAGCATTTCAGTTTTAGATAAGTACTTGTCTCTTTTGGCAAAAACTAAGTCATTTACTACGACCAGCGCTAGTCTAAAAGTCTCTGTTATTGGAAATACGGCTTGAGATGATGATTGATCAGATGAAAGTGAAAGTTCCTGCTCTCCAAAAGTGACAGAGGAAGAAAGAGGAGATTGAAGTTCTGGTTCAACAGTAAAATCCATAGCTATGCAAGTACCTCTACTACAGTAAATGCTCGTGAAGAGGCTCTCCGCGAACGAGGCTTAGTTTTTAGAGTATGTTAGATTGCAATCAATCATACCTGATCTTACTATTTATGGTTAATTTTTTCAAAAAAGTACTAAGTTAACCGTTATACAGGTTTGATCGAATTTAGGGCATCTACGGAAAGATAAGAGCCACAAAGTCATAGTAACTTGCTTTTCATTCAGAGTAGCAAAAGTATTATTGTAATTCTGGTCTAAAGCTACTTGTCCCCGTTGTTGCATTTTTTGTGGACAGGAAGGTACTCATGTCTGTTTGGCGTTCGCTCTCGAAAAAATGTCCCAATTATAGAGATATTGGCGCTGTCGCCCCTTTTGGCAAAGCGAGAGGCAGGGTGTTTTCATATAACCAGAGAAAAACTAAAACTGGGTTTCAAAGCCTCTCTCCACTTCGGGAAGAGGAATGGAAGCGGGGTAAAAAGCTACGCTACAAAACGAGAAATCAAGACTTATGTATTTTTATTTTTTCGTATAAAAACTCCCTGCCTTTTGGCAAACCGAGGGGGGGAATGTTTAGATTGCATCCCTGTGTTCAAAAAAATTTTTTACAAATCACAAAAATTCAAGCAATGTAAAGGGAGAGTAATTAGCGTAAATTGTCATGGTTACTTGTATCTATATTCAGGCAGTAAGACATAAACACTCTTTACCAACTGCCTAAGGCATAAATTTATACTTGGCAAGTATGTCGTTTTATTGTATAAACCCCCTTTGTGAGCAACGTAAAAATTCTGACAATACTGAAACGTGTCTATCTTGTGGTAGTCCGTTGCTGATTAATAACCGTATTCGACTGCTTAAGCCATTGAGAGAGCTTACTTATGACCCTCGAAGCTACTTTGAAGTTTTTGAGGTGGATGACGCTGGTACGAAATGGCATCCGGTTCGTGAGCGAAGAGTCATGAAAGTTCTCAAATGGAATTCGACTAGGCTTCGTGAGTTAATTAAGCGGGAATTCGGTGCTTTACGGCTAATCCAACATCCAAATATTCCTCAATGTGATGTTGAAGATTTTTTCAGTTTTGTGCCTAATAATAGTCCTTTGGAACTAAGTTGCTTAGTAATGGATAAAATTGAGGGACAAAACTTAGAAGAATGGATAAAAGAGAATGAACCGATTTCCCAAGCTCAAGCATTAGAATGGCTACGTCAATTAGTTGAGATACTTGATGTAGTACACCATACTGAATTTTTTCATAGAGATATTAAACCTGCAAACATAATTCTTCAACCAAAAGGGGAACTTGCGTTAATTGATTTTGGAACTGCACGACGAATAACTGATACGTATTTAGCTAAAGTTAGTGCAAGTGGAGGAACTGATACAAGAGTAGGAAATTATGAAATTACAACTGTAGTTTCTTATTTTTACACTCCACTAGAACAAGTTTATGGTAAAGCAGTCCCACAATCAGATTTTTTTGCTTTAGGCCGGACTTTTGTTCGTCTAGTTACTGGTACTTCATTGACACGTTTGCCGACAGACAAAAATACAGGACGATTAATCTGGAGAAATAAAGCATCGCAGATTGATAAACCCTTTGCTGACTTTCTGGATGAGTTGATGGCTCCCATGCCAGGGCAACGTCCACCAACTACTGAAGTTATCCTGCAACGGTTAAAGATACTTCCTCAGCAAAGTAAAATTTATAGAGTAACGAGGTCTAAAACGTTCAGAGTCAGCGCAGTAATTGGATTTATGATTTTGACAGTCCTTGTGACTTTTAAAGTATTATTACCACTAAGAGCTAAATATTTACTGTCTCAAGGGGAGAAGGCTGAGGCAGCAAATAATTTTCAGACCGCACAAGAGTTTTTTGACTCAGCTATAAAAATTAATCCTCAAGCCAGATACACAATTTCCAAATTTTATTTTGAAAAAGGACTTCGTAGTACGAAGAGTCTAGAATTAGCTAAAAGATACTATGAATTAGCAATTAAATATAATGACACAAATGTAGAATCATATAATAATTTAGGTATTGTGTGTAAACAATTACAAGATTCTCGATGTGTAATAGATAGTTATGAAAAGGCTTTTAAGTTAACCTCTGATAATTGGGAAGGGCATTATGGATTGGGAATTTACTACGATGAACGAATGAAATATGATTTAGCGGAGCAACAATACCAGTTAGCCATAAAAATTAATAGACAAGCGATAATTGCTATCAATAATTTATCTAGAGTAAAAATTCTACAAGGTGATTATAATACAGCAATTTCTCTCGCCCAAGAAGGGCTACAAAAAACTACAAATTCCAGATGGCAAGCAGTTTTGTATAAAAATTTAGGTTGGGCAAAATTTGAGCAGAAGAAATATAGCGAGGCGAAGCGATATTTAGAGAAAGCAAAAGAGTTAGATATCCAAAGAACATCTACCCACTGTTTGCTGGCAAAAGTGCAGGGAATTTTAGGTGATTTTGATAACTCTTGGCTTTCCTGGGAAGCCTGTCTGCTAACTGAATCTAGAGAACCAGAGGTTTTCATCTGGCGAGCCGAAATAATAGAAAGAATTAGGCAAAAAGCTCCTAATTTAATTGAAGATTAAGCTTCTTGAATTTAATAGCGTTTCAATAGTAACAAAATATTATTCAAATTTACAAGTCTAAACACCTTTTTTTATCTCTTTAATTCTTGTATGCTATTAACTTGCATATAGCTATATAAAACTTTTGATGCTAAGTACACACAGACAAAAGAACAAAATTGCGAGAAAAGTCTACATCTCCCAAATTTTAGTAGTTGCATCAACGATACTTCTTCTAGGTTGGAGTAATGCGTGGGGTCAGGTAAAGCCAGAAGCAAAACGTAGGTGTAAGGTTATTGGTCGAGTTACTAGCGTGAGCGATCTTCGCTGGCGAGTAAATAGCTTATTGTGCTCAGGAGATCGCATTACTCCAATAAATGGACGAACAGTTAATACTTTATGTTACTTGAACGGAGAATTTCTAGATTTTAAACAAAGTAGCATTTTCGATGTTGAAGATAAATGTAGGCTACCACACGACAGAGTAAGGCTATGTACGGGATTGAACCCAACTGAATGTGACGGCATTAAAGGCCCAACAAATGTACCAATGCTAATTAGTCCCTATGGCAGTTCAATGTTAAGTACCAGACCTGTAATTTCTTGGTATCCTATACCTCAAGCTACTAGTTACACAGTAGTTGTTAGCGGTTATGAGTTTTACTGGGAGAAGACAGTAGATAAAACTATTACTGCACTACCCTATCCAAAAGAACAAAAAGAATTGCAATTTTTTAATACTTATAAATTTACCGTACTTGCTAATGTAGGCGATACTCCCATTAGTTCCTCTGAAACGTTAGTAGTTAGTGTTTTGAGACAAGAAGAACAAGATGCTTTTGCAGAAAGGGTAAAGCAGATTACAGAATTAAACTTACCTCCAGATGAAGCTGCGATATGGGATTTAGATGCTGTGTTTATGGCAAGAAATCTTTTAAATGAAACGATTGAATCATTGAAAGCAAGAGTAAGAGCAGGAAGTCAGAACCCTACTATCTACCGATTATTAGCAGATCGGTATTTAGAAGCATGGTTACCAAAGGAGGCACTTCGTGAATATAGCAAAGCGGCACAACTGGCAAAAAACACTAATAACTTAGATGAACTAGCTCGTGTACAAGAAGGTTTAAAAATAGTAGAACTTTATAACCATCCGCCAACTAGCACAAAGCCTGACCAAAAGTAAGGATGAACGTATTTAGGATTGGATGATAAACTTAATTTTGCCTGACGCAGTGCCTCTGCTTTAGTCAAACCATTTTTCAAAACCTTGTAGAATTCTTGCATGAGTATGGCAGTAGAATCCTCATCTACCAGCCATAAGCTAGCGATTACACTCTGTGCGCCTGCTTGTGCTGCCACTCCAGCCATTCCCAAGGTTGAACGCTTATTACCTTTGGCTGTCTGACAAGCACTTAAAACTAATAATTCGATTGTATTTTCATTAAATTGAGTCTTTTGTTTTAGTAAACTATCAAATTCTAATACGTTTATTACTTTGTCATAAGCTAAAAATACAGTTTTATCAGAGTTAGAACTAAATTGTCCATGAGTACTGATGTGAACAATTGGAAAATCACTTTTAATAAGTTCTTGTTTGAACTGTAGACTAGTAAAGTTTTCGTTTAGCAGTACAGTTGAGGAATTTGTCTCTTTCTTAATTTGGGCTACTTCTACTACCACTTCTTGTAGCGCTTTCAACCCTTTTGGAGCGTTCTTGTCATTGAAGCTGGGGCTTTCTTTGCTGAGTCCAGCGATTAAAGCTGTGAATTTATTTTGAGATAAAGATTTAGGTGATCGGATTTTAGAGCCGAAAGTTTCTACAATACTGTATTCTTCTATTAAATAGTTTTTCCCGTTATAAAGTAAATCCATTGGTAAACTCTGAAATGATCTATCCAAAGCAAATACAAGTGTCCCTGATGAAGGTAAATATACCTGAATAGGTTTAATCAGTAGCTCATAAAGTTTTTGATAATATAAAATAATTTCCTTGTTAGTACTAGAAAAAAATTTGGAAGACTGCACAGCATCTAATATATTATTAACATGACTTCTGATTAACTTGGCGTCAACAGAGTTACGAACAAGAGAGTGATTAGAGGATTGGGCAATTACTTCTATGCTGTCGCCTAAATCAATAATATGAATTATTGCGGTTGTGATAGGCAAGCCCTGAAGCTTATTCAAAGCTACAACATCCAGTTTACCGCATTTCAAAAAATTCTCTAGTTCTGCTATTTGCAGTTGCTGATTTGTTTGAATCACTAACTCTAGATTGGGGTTGGGAGATGAGAGCAGTAATCGCATATACTCACGATAAACAGGCTCTACTTTCTCATAGAATGAAAACTGTAAATCCGCGTTGCTTGCTAAGAGATTATCACGAACTTGCGTCAGGTTATTAATTGCAGCACTGTAAGCTTCAAGGGCTTTGTCATATTTCCCTTGTTTGTAGTACTCTAAACCCAATTCGTGCTGCCACTGGTATGCGATATCCCATGCCTGAATTGATTGAGCCAAAGCCATAGCTTGTTCAAGATAATCGAGCGAACGCTCTCGTTGTTTTTCTAGTTTGCCCAGTGTGCCGAAAGCATAAGATATGAGCCTCTGTTTATTAGTGCTTTTAGCCGTTTGCAAAGCTGATTCTGCATATTGGACGGCTACCGAATGTAATCGTTCGTCTGGAATTTGATTGAGACTATTAGCAAAGTTTAGCTTGGTATAAATAGATTGGCTAGCAGGTAAATCAGAAAATGCGGCAGAATTTTTCAGTATTAGCTCTACTGAAGGTTTAATCTGTTGATTTATTTGAGTTTGAATCATAGCTAACTGTCTATTACCTAAATTTGATTCTGCTGTTAACCATGTTTCAAAGTCTAGCAGTAGGCTCAATCGGTGTATTTGAGCTTGTAGTTTGATTGATACTGGTACAGTTAGAGTATTAATTAATGACTGATAATTGCTGAGTAATTCGAGTCCCTCTTTTTGAATAAAATTAACAGTTTCTTGTTGAAAAACTGGTTCTTCTATCCAACTATATTTATCCCGTGCCTGTTGATATATAGATTTCCCAGTAATATTGAGTGATAATAAAATTGCACTGTTATCAAAATTAGCTAACTGTTGAGCAATTGATAACGTTTTTCTCAAAACTAATTTTGATTCAGATAACTTGCCTAATTGTCGCAATACATTTCCTAAATTTTGTAATCCCAGTAGGTGTACAGGTATTGAGTTTAACTTATCAATTTCTGCATCAAGTAGTCTTTTCGTAGAATCAGCAGGCTGGTCTGACGAGGTGGCACAGATTTCAGCATCGAATTTCAAAGCTGTGACAACTATCTTGCAGGCCCGAAAATGTAAACCTAAAGCTTGTAGAGCGACGTTCTGATTAATTAAGGTTCCAGTGATTCCTTCTTTATCTTTTAGGTGTTCAAAAAGTTTTGTAGCTTGTTGCCAAGACTCTAAGGCTTCTCTTGCCTGACCTAGATCCAGTTGTCTCTGCCCTCTCTGGTTCAGTACTTCAGCTTGATGCTGTTGTGCTTGTTTACTTACTTCCTGAGCCAGAATCAAAGACGGCTGTCCTATAGCTATGCATAATCCTAGAATGCATAACAACGAGTACTTGAATAAACGCCAAAAACTAATCATTTTAACCGTACCGCTCCTGTTATCGAAGATACTGGTGGCGTAGAAGATAGCTTATGGCATCTAGAAGCAGATACCTCAGCGTAGGGGCTTGGTGGATCGGCTTGTGCGGTTAAGACTACATCTCCATCAGCATTTAGTATCCAACCCTGGGCTTCTACAATTTCTATGGGTTCTTCAGTATTTGATGGCTTTGATTGCTCCCAATCATCAATCGCCTGGACAGGATTAGAATTTCTCTGCCAAGTAGAACTGTTATCTAACTGATTGTCAGAACTCGTTGCTAGCCCCCCAGCACCAGTATTCACAAATGTACTCGCTACTCCACCAGAATTACCTTGGCATACTGGCACTACCTCTGGAGTTTGTGCGATCGCTTGTGGTTGCACTTTGGTTTGGCTTGGATTTCTATCTTGAACATTGATCTCCACTGTGCCGTTAATACCTCGTTCAGAACTGGCTGTAAATTGTGTGTCCGGGGAAACAAACAATCCTTTTGTATCAATGCGGATATTGCCCCCACGCCCACGAAATGCGTTCGCTGTGATGGCGTTGTTGTCGGTGGCTATCAGTATGCCCGTAGCTATGCGGATATTGCCGCCATTGCCGTTGTTACCAGCTGTCGCCGTAATACTGCTGTCGCGTAGGCGTAGGTAGCCGGAGGTCAAGAAGATGTCGCCCCCTTCGCCCGATGCTGTGGAGGCGTTGATGGAGCTTTTATTGTTTAAAGAGATAAACCTACTGTTAACCCTGAGTGTCCCTGCTTCGCTTGTTCCTTGGTTCCTGACGCTAATTATTCCTTGAGTCAATTTTAAACTTTCTGCATTAATTGTTATCTGACCAGAAGTTCCATTTTGCTCTGAAGGCGCTGCAATTAGCTGTTGGTCATCCTGCTCTGAAACAACAGCAGAACTGATATCACCACCATTTATCTCGATATCAGATGCATTGATGGTAACAAATCCAGGAAGACCAGAACCAATAGTAGAAGTATTAACTGTTGCTTGTTCTCCTACCACGAACTTGGATGCGTTAATTATTAAATTTCCAGCGTTTCCTCCGCTAAAAGCTACAGAGGACAAAAGGCTGGGAGTATAATCATTTCCTGAATTAATTAATTCAGTAGAATTAAGTAATTGTATAGAATTTGCATTTATAGTTATATCTCCTGCAACTCCGGTTCCAAGTGATATAGAGGTTATCTGTCCTCCATCCTGAGCCAGAAGTTGTTCTGTTGATACCGTAATATTCCCTGATTTTCCAGAAGTTAGATTACTAGTTACAATTTCACTGGGTGCAAAAGGATTAAAAGTTGAAAAACCAAGTAATTCAATAGACTTAGAAGAATTTACGTTGACATTCCCCCCTTCTGCAATACCATAATTTCTATTACCTATAAGCGCTCCACCTTCTATAAGTAGATGCTTAGTAGAAACATCTATGTTTCCTCCGTTTCCAGAGCCTATAGATTCAGTTCGTAAGAGGGTAACAAAATTCCCATCAGCTGATGTTCCACTTAAATGTAGTGACTCAGAAGCATTAACTTTAATGCTTTCCCAAGATTGTGCGCCTTGATTTTGAATTAAAGCAGCTGACCCATCACTCAAAGAAATTTCTTTGCCTTGTAAGACAATAGAACCACCTCTATTTCCACTGGTATCTACTAAAGACTGTTGCGATAGATTAATATCTTTGAAAGAAGAAACTCCTTCGTAACCCAAAGCCCAGCCTTGAGAGGTTGGATTAAGGCTAATTACACCAGAACTAACGCTACCTAGTTCAATTCGTCCTTCTTCAGCGGTTATAGTCCCACCTTTCAAAGTAATATTACTTCCTATAAAAGCTAGAGTTTTAGTTGGTTGTACTGTTAGATGGGTTGCATCAAGATTTCTGGTGATTGGTACATTGCCTCTACTTGGAGCAACTAATCCTTTACCTGTTCCTTGGACTTCAATAGCACCTGAATTGCTGGTAAATTGCAAGCCAATCGGTACACTGACTGTCAGTAGGGGCGTTGTTTGAGGGTTCATAGCACTAAATTCAAAACCATCAGCAAATTTGATGGAACTAGCAGTAGTTGCAAAAAAAGAGCCACCAATATTTAAGCGAGCATTCTGACCAAAAATAATCCCATTTCGATTAATCAAAAACAGGTTGGCTGTACCATTGGTACGAATTAAACCATCAATATTAGAGATAGAACCACCTGTAACTCTAGCAATAATGTTTTGAATACCTACATCATTGTTGAAGAAAGCAGTACCACCTGTAGGAACAGAAAACTTTTGAAAGCTGTGAAACAGGTTACTATTATTAACACTGCCACCTTCAATAACAATACTATTACCCTGATTTGTTATTAAAGAATTGTCAGGTAACGTTTTATCTGGAGCAACTTGTGCTACAACTGATGAGGAAACTAATAGGCAAAATAATACACTACTTTTAACTCCCCACAACCCTGTGCTAAGTTTCACTTAATATTCCTTTGTTGAGTTTTACAATCTTGCTCAAGAAGTTTTATTAGCAACTTCTAAAATAGATATATTTAAGAAAATTAAACTATAAATTAGTTAAAAACTCAAGATTCAACTTCTAAATTATCCACCACTCCTAAACGAAGCGCAACACGTTTATACTTTGTTGCATCATATGGTAATCCTCTGTGCATTACTTGAGAATTGTCCCAGAATAAAACGTCACCCTTTTGCCAAACATGAGAGTAAATGGGTGTACGAGTCAAAACAGTTTCAAATAAATCTTGTACGAATTGTTTACCTTTTTCCGGTTCATTTTCCATACCAACCGGAACTGCGCCATACGACCCCACGTACAATCCCTTTTGTCCGGTAACTTTATGGGTTGATACGATTGGATGTACTTTTTTGGGAATATCAATAGCTTCTTTAGAAAAAACAGGTGCTTTATGATACAAGGAGATATTTTCTAGTAGTTTTTGCTGCTCTTTGTCTAGCTTGTTGTAAGCTTCCAACATATCGATAAATTCAGTGGTGTGAGGTTGTCCATCTAACCCTTCTGGAGGAACTTCTACTCCATAGAGCATTACCACGTACAAAGCATTCATATCAAGTCGTTCTATGCGTGGTATAGAATCTTTGTCTTGATGCCATATCCAAGCAAACTGTTCTACTGGTTCGGTTTCTCCTTTCGGATTTCCTAAAATACTTACATATTTGCTTTGCCAGTCTGGACTAATATCTGGATCTAATGTTTCATAAGAGCTACCAATTATTAATTCCCCAAAGGTTTGTCTTGTGAATTCTTTTAACTGTAATGCAGTCAGATTTTGTTGTCTGACTACAATAACACCATGCTCCCAAAGAGATTTTTTTAATTCACACCTCTGTTGCTCTGTAAGATCAGTAAGATTGTAATCTTGCAGAAATTCAACTCCTAATCTTGATTTATACTGCAATTGTTTGTGCTGCTGGTTATAAGTCATTTATCTAATTACTGACCTTATCAAAAATTACTGTTTTTGAAATATCTATTAGCATATTAGCTTAAAAAGAAATATTAAAATCATCTTTTTACTGTTTTAAAGAAATGTATTTTAGTTCGATATTTTCACCACAGAATAGGATGAAAAAAGAGAGCTAATGTAGTAATGCAACTTACTGCAACCAGCCACTTACACAGCACAGACTTATACCTCTAAATAAAGCTAACAGCAACTTGACACTGCCCCAGGCATCTATTCCCCACTACCTAACTCCACCCTAAGACAGCCCCCATCAGATTGAGTATCCTTAATGGCGCTGTAGGTGGTGACTGCCCGTAGTCCGAGTGAGGTGATTATGATGCCAGTGCTCCTAAACTGCCTGTTTGATGATTAGTGCTGAAGTTTAGCTTTTTTGTAGATTAACCCCCTTTAACGGCGATGTCTGTGACAAGCCGCCTAAGCGTTAAGCGTCTACGCACTCAATTTTAATGCTGTCGCTGATTATTTGATACGCTTCCTTGCCGAACAGTAACTTCTGTTCATGACAATGAGGACACCACCACGCGACATATTCTTTAGCACCTGTATTAGCCAAATGCTGCGCTAGAGCTATCTCTGCCTCACCAGAAGTAGTGGTGATTTCCCAGCCGACTCCAGACTTAGGACGGTCACGGGGAAGGAAGAATATTTTCTCTTGTTCTTTTGATTGATTTGTGTGAGAATGCTGGGCAGATACCGAAGCTAAACCACCGATAGCGATCGCTACTGTTAATAGTTCTACTGTCCACGCAAGTTTTAGATTCATGCAGATTCGGGTCTACACTGTTGTGACGAAGATATATTACAACTAGCAATCAACTTGATATGTTAATTTTTATTTAGTCAGAGCTTAATTTACCAGAAAAGGCAGAGGGCAGAAGGCAGGAGGCAGAAGGAATGCTTTCTGTCCTCTGCCCACGACTAAAAGGAGTAAGGGTATAAAGCCCCTCCCAAATCTTTGATTTGAGAGCTTCCAATTGGGAGGGATCACAATCCCCTTCCAATAGGTTCCTTCTGCCCTCTGCCTCCTGCCTCCTGCCACAGAAATCATCAACTCTCAACTCGCGCCACACAGATGTTGAACTCCTTGACGCATTCGCATTAAATTGTCTGGAACACACGAAGCTGCAACCCTACCCCCAACAAGATAGCCAGCAAGGAGGTTTCACATGAATCTTCGTGCCATTCTTTCAAGGGGGAAGAGATGTCTTAACCGAACGGTATTGAGGCGACTCCAGGTTTAGCGGGTTCTCTTTTTAAGATGTTTCATATTTGGTAGTGCTTTAAAAGTGCAAAATATAAAAAGTAACGAAAAACCCCAGCCTATTTGAAGGATAGGGTATAAATAAAAACTCTATTTTCATGATGACACAACTCAATATTGCTACGAGCCAATTTGTCCTGGAGGTGGAATAATGAACAAACCGCCATCTAGACGCAAGAAAGCTATCCCTGCGGCATCTGGGGAACCAAAGCCAGCGACTGACTCTGCTCCGGAAAATACTTCTATCCAAGACAACCCAGCCTCGGCAACTATCACGGTGACGGCTGTTGAAGTGAGAGAGTTGACCGACCAAGAACAAAGCTTACGCTTGCAATTAGAACGCCGTGTAGAACGTGCATTTTTAGAAGCGGGTCAGGCGCTGATGGAGTTGAGAGACAGACGGCTATACCGTTCCACGCACCGAACTTTTGAGGAATACTGCCGCGAACGCTTTGGTTACAGCCGTGATGCAGCGTACTTGAAGATTTCGGCTACTGCTGTTTACGAGAATCTCCAAAAGTTTTTGCCGACCAATGGTCAGCAAATTCCAATGCCGACAAATGAACGACAATTGCGGTTTTTGGCGAAAGCCGAGTTGGAACCGGCTGTGCAAGCAAATGTATGGCAACAGGCAGTAGAGCAAGCTGGCAATAAGATTCCATCCGGTCGCATAGTGAAAGATGTTGTGGATAGGATACGTGAAAGTCCGAAAGTACCCAATCCTTACCATATTGGTGAAATATGCATTCTTCTGCCTAAAGATGACCCAGACTTAAGAGGTAAAGGCGGTTATTGGGGAGTAGTTAGCCATGTTGAAGAATACAGTTGTACACTCCAGACCTGGGACGGCGACTACACCGTAAAAATCGAACAGATGAAATCACTAAAATTCCTTGATGAAGATTGCCAATTCATGGAGCAGCTATGTGTGAGGTTACGGCAGTTGCATCAAGTGGCTAGCCGTGAAGAAGCTGTAGATTGGCTGTTGCAGGGATTGGGGAAACAAGCTAAACCTTATTTATCTTCCTTGCAGGCGAAATTGCTGGCGACTGTGGAACGGGAGTACAAAATCGAGTGGAGGCAACAGAAATGATGTTGCAGTAGGAAACAATAATTTAATGCAACAAAGTTTACTAAACTCGTTTAGTTTCAAATATTTCTCGCCACAATTCAAATTCCGGACAATTGCACCAAAGGGTAACGAACCCATCAAAAAGTTTAGTTTCTGAATTTTTAACTCCCCTCGGGAGAACTTGGATCAAGATAGGAATATCCAAATCACATTTCCAATTTTCTATTTCTTTTTGAACTTGGGCAATAGTGTCTTGATGGAATCCTCGGTCGTTGTTGGAACACTGAATAAGTAAACATCCATTATCAGAATCTTTGACTCGCTTGATTGAGAAATTAATCTGCGTCCACATTGATTGGACTTCATTGAAAATATTAGGCAAACCATAGTGATTGCCTAATATTGCCTTTCGGCGTTTCGATTCACCCATAAGTCCCCCTCAGCAATACAAATTTTGACAAGGATGACGAAGAAGATAAAGAATCTTCTGACGAGGAGTAAGCTCAATAGCGCTCAAACTAACCTTCTGGGGGCTATTAACTACTAATACTATTGTAACGATAAATCAAGGGTTTCAAGTATTTTGCAGTTGCAAGGATTGGGGATTTTGCCAAACCTTATCTGTCATCCTTGCACGCTTTGCTGCTAGCGACTGTTGAGAGAGAGTACAACCTTGTTTGGAGACAGCCAAAGTGATGATATAGCTAGTAAACAAGAGGTTAATCCAACAAATCCACAATGCAACAATGTAATAAATAACCCATTGTATGAAAGCGGTAAGCGATCGCCCAGGCGTACCTGCCATGAATCGGTGGCGTTCGTCGAACGCGAGTGCGTCTGGTAGAGAAGACGTGCCGTTGGCATTGCCTCTCGAACGCGAGTGCGTCTGGTAGAGAAGACGTGCCGTTGGCATTGCCTCTCGAACGCGAGTGCGTCTCTGAAAGAGAAGGTATCGCTTGCAGGTAAATTCCTCTGCGGTATGGTATTTGGTTAAAGCAGGGCAGATATGAGTAGGGAATGAGGAGTGTCCTTAAATAGGCGCGTACACCGGACACTACCAGCGAGAATAAATGAGGCCACCGCCCCCAACTCGTCTACCTAACAAGCATTACAGGTAAGCGAGAATACCTTACACCAAGTGAGGTGCGAAGTCTTCTTGATGCTGCACTAGAACGTAAAGCTCGTTATTCCCACCGTGATTATACACTCATGCTGCTCATGTTTCGCCACGGTCTGAGGGTGGGGGAAGCTGTAGGGGCTAAGTGCGGTTTAAGGTGGGATGCACGCTCTGTGGGCCGAACGTCAGATTTTCATCACCAGGGAAAAGGGCAGTGACTCTGGGGTGCATCCCTTGAGAGATGATGAACTGGAATTGCTCAAACAACTCAGAGAGATGTTGCCCGATAGCAAATATATTTTCGTTTCCGAGCGTGGTGAGGTGATGTCAACTGATGCAGTGCGAAAGCTGCTTGGGCGACTGGCAGCACAGGCGGGGCTTGATATCAAGGTACACTGTCATATGATGGATGCGCCATGCCTATACATTCCAAACTGCCAGTATAAAATTTTACTAAGCTAGACTCTTGGCAGGAGCGATCGCTAAACTTTATCTTCAGGATTCAGGATGAACGGAAATATCTTTACAAATTATCTCATCTATATTTGTATTAATTATATTCTCGATAGTTACAAAGTCATTTTTAATAAAGTGCCGCCAAAATTCCTGTACTTTATTCATTAATTCCTCAAGATCAGCATCTTCATAATCTTTAGGCTTGAGAATAGATTTTGTATAAATAGTTGTCCATTTTGGTGTTAATATTTTCTTCTGGAAAGGAGGTATATTTTTCTGAGATATCTTATGTATTTTTTCGCGCATGGATTTATCCTCATTAGGACAAATTAGCACTTTGATTATTAAGTCTTGAGGATAATTTTCAAATTGCAAATGCAGTTGTAATTTATTGTCTTCCCATTTTTTAGGGATGATGCCTATGCATCCCTTAGCCCAAAAATATACAGATATTTTTTGAGAGTCAATCTCTCTATTTAGGAATTCGTGAATTCTTGTAGCAATTTCTGATTGTAAGTCTGGACGATGCTCAAAAATTAAATCTAGAGCTGGTTTATGCTTAGTATATATTTTACGGCAGAGTTCAGCGACTTCTGAATCACTCACAATATGTCTCCTAATTAATGTAGAATAATGAGTCATTAATGTGTAAATATCTGTACCAAGTGTAGATTTATAACTTATACAAATGCTATCGATTATCTCAGCTATTTTAGAATAGTTATATATTCTCCAACTTTTTTGAGAAGGTGGATCACCTACTGGTGTTAAATAAATTAAAATTGCTCGACAATCTTTAAATTCTTCCTTAACAGTCCTTTGATATTTTATTAATTTATCTATACCTTCTCCAGCGTCAATTTTATTTTCTATCGCACATACTAGTTTATTGCGCGGAGAGTGTATGAGAATATCAATATTTTGCCACTCGCGTCTAACATCAGCATCTGTAAAATCAGCTATATCTATATCAACGGGACTAACTTTTGTATACTTTTCGTCTGTAGGCTCGTACTCTTCTAACAGTACTCGCTTAAGAAATCGCTTGAGAAAAATATCATCAAGTCTATGGTTTTCAGATGGATTTAACAGAAATGCTAAAAAATTTGAATGGCGTAATTCTTGACGTACAACACCAATCGCTTCAAAAATATTAAATTGAGCGAGTTTTAACTCCAGTTTTTCTAAATCTTCATTATCAACAATCAAACTTTCCAGCAATGCTCGTTCTGTGGGGGGTATTGTCATTACTACTGAATTTTTTACTGGTACGACAGTTGTATTATTCCCAGAAATTCAGCAAAAGTTACTCTTGTAGATTAAGAAATATCCAACCAACAAACACATATCCCCAAGCCCAAAATATTGACTCACTGTTACTTGGCAGGCAACAAGCATCCATTGGATTAAATTCCATCCGTCCACTGCTCAACCACCTGCCTCGACAACCTTGGCTCTCTGGCTGCCACCAATCGTATAACAGTGTATTTTTATACCCTTGACTTGTCCACCATCCATATAAAAATCGCTCGACATAATCGTAAAAACAATGCCCATCGTCAAATTGACGATTAGGAATAATAATTGACTGCCCCCCATATTTTTTCATCGTTTTATAAATGACCTTGTGTAACCCTTATTCTCTCGTACTATATGGCGATCGCTAATTAGAGAAGTATTTCTCCAAAGCTTTATACTGTAATGAGTTGCAACCTGTCACTTAAAGGATAAGATGGCCGTTTTTAAAGGATAAAGTGGCCGCCCCAATCAAGCTGGAATGCTTATTTTTCCGTTGCACATAATCTACGGCGATCGCATTCAGATCTCTTAAACACTCTTCCCTACTCAGTTCTGCTTTGCGGTCACTTTATGCTTTAATTTCGGCCACTTTATCCTTTAAGTGACATTCAATCCAAGGCATAAGTTGTTCGATTGTGACAACTTATGGCTAAAGTCACAACAAGTGTCACTGTAATTATAAAATGAGCAACTTTGAAAGCATAAGTTGAGCAATTACGTAGCCAAAAGCCTTTATACTACGTCGGAAATTATTTATCGAAAACAGGTTTTGAAAGCAAAACATGAGCAAAGGTTCTGTTTTGCAACCCTAACCTGAGCAAACATATTCATGCCCAGCATTAAAACTTTGCTTAGGTATAGCTGCTATGAAAACCGAAATCGAGCAACAGAGTTACTTTCTGTTTGAGTTCACTGTCTCTACTTTTGTAAGCAGAAATTGAGCAACCCCCTTTGAAAGCATAAAGCAAGCAATTTGCTCAACTTATGCCTACAGTGACAACAAGAGCGATCACCCCGGCAACACAAAATAAAATACCCTTATCTTTTATCCGATATAATCTACGATAAAGATACTCTCCCCCCAGACACTACACTTTCACCAACATGTTGTCGGTTTGCAGACTAAATGAAATTCGTGCGGACTAAGTGAAATTTCATTGCAGACTAATTGAAAATCTACTTGTGTAACCCTGATTCTTTCGTAGTCCCAGAGCGATCGCTATAATCAAAGTTTTGCTTAAAGCCTATGTGCAGTAATGAATTGGGACGTTTTATGTCCATTTTGTGGAAAATTTCATTTAGTCTGTGAATTTAGGGGGAAAATTTCACTTAGTCTGCAAAAAAATTTCATTTAGTCTGCAACAAAGGTTGCCCAAACCCTTATTTGTGTGTGGGTTCGCAGATAAGATGAAATTTGAACAACGGAGTTATAGGGGTTCCAGGCGACGGAATTCGCGCATAAAGTGAAATCGATTGTGGTGTAAGCGTTTGAGGCTCTTAGCGAATTCGCACATCAAGTGAAATTTTCTGACTTTGATTTAACGAAAGCCCAAATGCTTTTAAAAGTGTACTTTTCAAGTGCGATTACCCGCTCTATGGAATTACCAATACATTCTTGATAAGAAGGTAGTCAAGTAGCTTTTGTGCGTAACGTTTAGGTTTTTAGGTATAAAATACTATGTGATTGTCAAAAATACTGTGAATTTCTGTGATTAGATGCAAAATTTCAATTTATGTGCGAATTCACTACCTGGCTCAAACGCTTATTCCATAATCGATTTCACCTTATGCGCGAATTAGAGAGGCTGAAAACCCTGTAAATCGTTCTCAAAATTTCACTTTATGCGCGAACCCATATGTGGGTTCGCAGATAAGATGAAATTTGAACAACGGAGCTATAGGGATTCCAGGCGATGGAATTCGCGCATAAAGTGAAATCGATTGTGGTGTAAGCGTTTGAGGCAGCTAGCGAATTCGCGCATAAAGTGAAATGGTGTAACTAATCACAGAAATTAACTGGACTTTATGTGAAATTAGGAACATTCAACATCAGGGATACTGAAAATCCCCTAGGAACGCAACTTGACTAGCTTGGCAAGAAAAATTACCAATACAGGCACGAAGAAAAACATAGGTAGATTCTTCAGCTTCAAGATGCGCTCTTTGGTTTGGTACGAATCTCTGAATGAAAGAAATTATATGTATCTTCTGGAAATTGACCCAGATGTCCTCTCCTACAAAACTCAACCCTTCAAAATTTCTTACATTTTAGATGACAAAGTACGGCGGTACACCCCGGATTTTTTAGTGCAAAGGCAGTCAAAACAACAAATTGTAGAAATTAAGCCAGCAACTTGGCTTGATGATGAAAAAAATGTCAAAAAATTTCCAGTAATAGCTTCTACTTTGAAGTCTCGTGGGTGGGAATTTGCCATGATCACTGATGAAATGATGAGTAGAGGCTCTCTGTTAAGTAACGTTAAACTTCTCTATCGATATGCCAATATCCTTTTAACACTTCAACACCTGATTATTTGTCATCAATATTTTTATTCAAAATCAGCAATTACTCTAGCGACAGCTATCAAGGATCTACAGCCTCAAGGGATTGATAAACCCATTTTATTAAAATTAATTTTTGGGGGATTTTTAAAAACTGATTTATTGGTTAAACTAAAGGATAATAGTCCTATTTATTTATCCTCACAGCCTATCTCGCGGGGAGGCAAGGAAAATGACTAGAGTCAGATTCCAAGAAGGAATTCACTTGTGGCTGCATAATCGTGAGTATATTATCCAAGAGAAAACAGGCAACCAATTTAAGTTACTTGAAAAATCCACTAGTCAAATTAATTCGCTAAGTGAAAAAGAATTAGTCCAATACTTCTTCACTGGTCAGTTAACTTTTCAAAATTCGGACGAAACTGAAATTGTTAATTCCTGGCAAGCAGTAGATTTTTCGGAAATTCCTGAACATCTGAAAGCGGAAGCTCAACGCAAAGAAAAATATATTTTAACAGTTTTAGAACAAAAAATATCAACATATACTTCTGCTTCCCTGACACCAGTTATCCAGCAAGTTGCCGAAAAAATTGAAGATAAACATCCCCCTTCATATATTACTCTTTATCGATGGGTAAAAGAATATCGCCATAGTGGTGGGAATATTCGCTCATTAATTCCTCAACATCAAGCAAAAGGTAACTTTAAGCCCAAAATAGCCCCAGAAGTATATCAATTAATAAAAGAAGTTATTAACGAAGTATATCTAACTCCTGAACGTCCTAATATTGCCAGTATCTATGATGTCGTAATTTGTCGGATTCTGGCAGAAAATAATTTAAGGAAATCAAACAGGCAAGCCACTCTCTCTATTCCTCATCGCTCCACCATTTACCGCCAAATTCAACAATTAGACACAATTGAAAAAATAGTTGGTCGTTATGGAAAGAGAACTGCCAGTTTAATGTATGACCCCGTTCAAGAAGGACCGCGGCCCTCTCGTCCTTTAGAAAGAGTTGAAATTGACCATACACTTTTGCCTTTCTTTGTTGTTGATACAGATACAAGAATGCCCATTGGCACACCCTCTTTAACCAGTGCTGTTGATAAATATTCAGGAGTTATTGTTGGCTATTACCTGAGCTTTGAGCCTTTCAGTTCGCTTTCTGTCATGCAGTGTCTACTCCATACCATTCACCCAAAAGACTATGTAAAAAACAAATTTCCTTCGGTCACAAAAGACTGGAATGCCTATGGACTAATGGAAATTCTTGTCGTTGATAATGGAAAAGAATTTTATAGCCAACACTTTCAAGATGCTTGTCAACAATTAGGGATAAGCATCCAATATACACCTCCTTATATGCCTTGGTATAAAAGTAGCGTAGAAAGGACGTTTAGTAGTTATAATACCCAGCTATTGCAGGGACAACCAGGGGCATTATTTCAGGAATTTACAAATCAATATGATTATGACCCAAAAAAGAATGCTGTGGTTTCTCTTGAAGCTCTACAAGAGATGATTCACATTTTTATTGTAGACATTCATAATCAGAAGTATCATTCTCAATTTTGTACGCCTAGAGCCGAAATATGGTCAAAAGGAATAGCTGAATGTCCGCCCACATTACCTCTAAATCTCCAGGATTTAAGAGTATTAGTCGGAGCCGTAGAAAAGCGAGTTATTACTAGAAGAGGTGTAGAGCTTTATGGGCTTTATTATAACAGTTCTGAATTGGCTAGACTACGCTCAAATTATGAAAAAGAAGACAACAGAAGGCAAGGTGGCTTGAGAGAAAGAGAAAAAGCCACTATTAAGTATGACCCCACAGATTTATCAACAATCTATGTCCTTGACCCCAATAGCCATCAGTTTATCGTTATACCAGCGATGAATCAGGAATACACTCAGGGTCTGACTCTTTGGCAACACAAAGTTATTAAAAACCTAGCAGCTATTGAGTCAAAAAGAGTTGATATTATAGCTTTGGCTTTAGCTAAACAGAAGATTCAAGAAATTGTGGAGCGTGAATGGCAAAAGTCTTCTAAAGGTAAAACGCGTAAATCGATGGCTAGATGGCTAGGGATTGGACGTGATGACTTAAAAGTAGATGAAGTTACATTTAACAATGAAAACCATTACAGCCCAAGCCGAAATAATCAGATAAAGACCGAGCAAGAATTATCAAATTTATTTAACCAAAGTAGTGAAATTGCAGGGATATCTGACTTAGGCAATCCTGATAATTCCTTAATAAACTTATTAGATAATCAACAAAGTGAACTCAAAACTCATAACCAAGAATTACTAAACAATTCTGATAATAAAATTCCCAAAACTCCCAAACGCCAGAAAAATAAAACATCCGTTAATCCTCAAGAGATAGAGAATATTTTTCCTTCTGAAGAATCTGTGATTGAAATTGATAATTGGGAGCCAGATTTAACTGGTTGGGAGGTGAGTATTGGTTTACCCAAATAAGGAAATTAGCGACGATGCAAGTAGCCAAGATATCTTGAAAATTAGTTTGGCCGAGAAGCTCCAAATTATTAATAACATTTATGTTCTTTACCCTCGACTTCAAGAAGTCTTAGCAGCTATAGAGTACTGTCACCATTTTTCTTTAGGTAAGTCTGAGCCAGAATGTATGTTTCTTAGCGGTCAAACAGGAGTAGGAAAAACTACAATCTACAAAGCTTATGCTAATAAATATCCCAGGCAGGTCACAAAAGATGGCACACTTGTCCCTATTTTGGCTGTAACCATACCTTCCCCAGCAACTGTAAAGACAGTAGTAACGAAATTATTGTGGACACTTGGCGACCCCGCTTATGACAAAGGTACAATTGGGAACCAAACAATTCGTTTAATTGGTTTGCTGAAAGATTGTAGAGTTGAATTAATTATTTTAGATGAATTTCAGCACTTTATCGACCGAGATTCAGAACGAGTTCTCAAAACAGTTTCAGATTGGTTAAAAACTTTAATTTTAGATACAAACTTGCCAATTATTTTAATTGGCTTGCCCGAGGCTGAAGAAGTTCTTAAACTTAAATCTCATTCTCAACTCAGCCGTCGCTTTGCCAATCGTCATTATCTTTCGTCTTTTGGATGGCAGTCCGATGGTGGTGCAGAATTTCGGACTTTTTTACATTTATTAGAGTCAAAGCTACCTCTAGCTCAAACCTCCAATTTATCCGAGGTATATACAGCAAGAAGGCTTTACTATGCATCAGATGGAATCATGGCTCATGTGATGAAGCTAGTTCGGTATGGCACTTATTTAACTCTTAATAAAAATCAAGAAAAACTTGATTTAAATATTTTAGCAGCAGCTTTTGAAAAGTTTGTTCAAGCTGATAAACCTGAAAAAAATAATCCTTTTCTCACTGATAAATTTGAGATTGAGCCACTTCACTCTGCAACTCTAGACTTAGAAGTTGGCGGGACTAATAAACGCCTAAAATCTAAATATAAAGACTTAAGAGCCTCTCAAATATTAAGGAATTCTTGAAGAATAAATGCATAATCGAGTGCTGCTACGAACTCCAACTCCCTATGAAGATGAAAGTCTAGCTGGTTATCTAATTCGATTAAACGAAAGTAATTATTACTCTTCACCTAAGTGGATTTTGCAGCTAGCAGGTTTACATATTAATTGCAGAATTCCTCTCACTAACAGTCTTTATGAGCCTTCAACTTTGAGTCAGGTTATTCAGGTGAGCGATGAACAGCTCAAGGTAATGGCTTCTCTTCCTAATCAATTAGTTGGAGATGTTAATTCTCAGCAATACGCTATTTATAAGTATGCTAAAAAACTATGCCCACATTGTTTAACTGAATCTGCTTATTGCCGCAAAATTTGGGATTGGGATCTAGTCACAGCTTGTTATATACATCAATGTGTACTGATGAAAAAATGCTCTAGTTGCCACAAAAATATTCAGTGGTCTAGACCCGCAGTCACTCGTTGTCGATGTGGTTTCGATTTTCGTACAGGGCTTGCACAAACAGCTACCTTTCACCAAGTTAATCTGTCTGCATACTTATCCTCTTTGGAGAAAAGCCTTGCTACCGTGCAGATTAGCAAGGATTAAAATTTATGTGTAAGATGCCTCAAATTATAGTTTTGGAGTTTTGCTTCGCAAATTTCACTTTATGTGCGAATTCGCTACTTGCCTCAAACGCTTACACCACAATCGATTTCACTTTATGCGCGAATTCCATCGCCTGGAATCCCTATAGCTCCGTTGTTCAAATTTCATCTTATCTGCGAACCCACATATTCTTGCGTTAAAAAAATTTCACTTAGTCTGCAAACCCACAATGTGATCGCGGGGTGCATGTTGGCAACGGAATAAAGTGCGATTCGTTGATTAGTGAATCACGGTGTAAGTCCGTACATAACTAATCCAACCTGACAGCAGATTACTGTCATTAAAGGTTGAACTCTCGGTTTGATGTAGGTGTAAGCCCTACCATTCAGACTCAGAATTGACTCCTTATCTGCCCACACCGAACAAGCTCGTTTCTTGTAGAGTGAAGCTGGGAACAGGGCGCAATCAGACAGCCGTTACGGGCTGACACTGGCGCTAATAGGGAGTTCCCAAGATGAAACAGAGCCTAGAAAAGCGACTTACGTTGAGGCAGGGCGTAACACAAAAACCCCTGACCATACTGGAGATAATTCCCGCCGTACATTTTTATTTAGAAATGGCAAGAGTCCAGGGAATCTAGTAGTTGAATTGGCTACATCTAACGGAACAATCAATCTCACCGAGGGAACGAATAAAAACGAGTTGTGAGTCCTGGGGAAGTCGAACCCCAGGTAGGTAAGACGGGATACGGAACTCTCACAAGTCGGGTAGGACAGACCGTAATTGGTCTGAGGTGTTCAGAATACATTAACTAGAGAAGAGAAAATGATTAGACACAGTAGACATACTAGTGAATCTTGGAAAGCTCTACCGTGGAAGAAATTCCGCCGTAACCTTTTCCGCCTTCAAAAGCGCGTGTACAAAGCGGTTCAAGTTGGAAACAAGCGGAAAGCTCGGTCACTCCAAAAGCTTATTCTAAAATCTACCTCGGCTCGATTTCTTGCAATAAGACAAGTATCTCAGCTAAATGCTGGTAAAAAGACGGCTGGTATCGATGGTAAAAAATTCCTCACCTTTAGCGAACGCTTCCACCTGGAAGAATGGTTAAGAGTGAATAGCGGAGATTGGAAACATCTTGGCTTACGGGAAATCCCCATCCCCAAAAAGGACGGGACTACCAGAATGCTTAAAATACCAACCATAGCGGATAGAGCTTGGCAATGCCTTGCAAAATATGCTCTGGAAGCCGCCCACGAAGCAACTTTCCACGCTAGGAGTTACGGGTTCAGACCTGGGCGCTCTGCCCATGATGCACAAAGGTACATCTTTAATAACCTACGCTCCTACGCCAACGGAATAGATAAACGAATAATCGAACTCGATATCGAAAAATGCTTTGACCGGATTAACCACTCAACAATCATGGACGAACTCATCGCCCCCAAAGGCTTAAAACTCGGTATATTCCGATACCTCAAGGCAAGAGTTAACCCACAATTCCCCGAACAGGGTACACCTCAAGGGGGAGTAGTCAGCCCATTACTAGCCAATATCGCACTCAACGGGATTGAAAGTATCCACAGATACCACCTAGAGTATAAACGCGGCAAAAGAATAACAAACAAGACCTCTATAGGGAGCATTGCCGAGCCATCAATCCGTTATGCGGATGACATGGTTATTATACTCCGTCCCGAAGATGATGCGACAGAGATACTTGAAAGAATCGCCGAATTTCTCCGTATTCGCGGGATGAATGTAAGCCAAAAGAAAACCAAAGTTACCGCCACGACAGACGGGTTTGATTTCCTTGGCTGGAACTTCAAAGTTCAGAGCAATGGAAAGCTTAGAAGTACTCCCTCAGTGGATAACTTTAAAGCATTCCGTAAGAAAGTAAAACACGTCGTCAACAACTCGAATTATGGTTCTATCATTAAAGCTGAGAAATTAGCCCCGATAGTTAGAGGCTGGAGAAATTACCACAAGCATTGTGATATGAACGGGTCAAAGCATTCGCTTTGGTTTATGAGTCACAGAGCATACACGGTATTTAACAAGGAAACAAAGCAAAACCGCTATTCGAGCGAAAAGCTCATAAAGAAAGCATTTCCAACGGTTCCTACCTCCGAAAATAAACACGTCATGGTTCAGGGTACAAAATCCCCCTATGACGGAGATACAGCCTACTGGAGCGAACGTAATAGTAAGCTCTACGACGGTGAAACCTCTATTGCTCTTAAGAAGCAAAACTATAGATGTGCTTCCTGCGGGTTGAAATTCATTGATGAGGGACGGGTACACCTGCACCACATTGATGAAAATCATGCCAACTGGAAAAAGAATAATCTAGAGGCAATCCACGAAAGTTGTCACGATTACAAGCACATGAGCAAAAGCGTAAGCTAAGAACATCGGGAGCCGTATGTGATGAAAGTCACAAGTACGGATCTAACTGAGAGGTGCGGGAGATAATACTCCCCATCGACTCAACCAACTATTGCGCTGCCGATAAATTTTGTTTGTCTTGGTATCGTCTTTGATGCGTCATCCAAGCGATAACCATTTACAGGGTGCTAATTTCCAGTTATAGTTAGCCGTAACTTATTATAGGCACAATGCAACTATAACTTTGACTGAGTGCAAAGATAGTTTACAAAAGTTGCTCAGGCGGTTGCCATAATATTGGTTCAGCGAAGAGACAGAGGCATTGCTGCCGAAGAATGCATTCGGGAAAACTTTTCTCCCTGAAGCGGTTCCTGTCCCTCAATTTCTAAGATTCGGATCATGGATAACTGCAACCGCCTTGATGCAGAACCGTCTGGGAATACAAATTGTCTGCTTTAATTACAAAAATCATCTACTCGAATATCCCGCCAGACATCAGACACTTGCCAGCCAGAGTTGCCAATAGACTGTACTGGAGGATTGTCAAGGTGCGGAATATAATCAGGAACTCTTGATTCAGGAGCGACTACTGATTTCTCCTCAAGCTCAACCACAGGGGCAGTAGAATTGTCAGTATTAGCTTCAAGAAGAAGTTGGTCTTCTGCTTCTTCGATCAACTTCATCTGTTTCAGAGTAAGCTTGTCGGATTTTTTGATGATCTTCTTAGTATCTGTATCATTAGAAGTTTTCATTGGCTGTTCCCTTGAAGGCATTGGCTTAAAATTTGTCTGAGTAAATTTGGGAGAAGTTAGGTATAAATAATTTGCACGGAATTAACAAGGTACACCAAATCGATGGAAAATACGAGTCCCTTGCAGAAGAATTTATTAATTGGACATAAATATCTTTTTCGGGCAGATGCCTAAAAGCGATCGCAGTAGGATCATTGTCTAGAAGTCAAAATTCTTTTGGGTTTTTGACATACGTTGACCTGTACCAATGCCATCGCTACGATCCAAAATACGCCTTTAGAAGAAACCATGACGGCACTCGCTGAGGTAGTGCGTCAGGGAAAAGCTCGTTACATCGGCTTTAGCGAATGGAAAAAGTTTTTGCCAAAAAGCTAGGGCTTTTGCTCTATAAGGAGAACCAAGTTCTTAATTTTGGATAAAGTCGAGCTTAGTGGTTATTCATAAAATCAAAAATGGAAATGCGATCGCCATACAGCCAATGTTCATACTAGCTAAAATAAATCTGAGAGTAGGCAATAAAAATTAATAAACATCAAAAATGTCTGAGAAAGAAGTTAATGTCAGAGATAGTTTTCACTCAAAACAGCCTGGGGGCGGCAGCGATCCGAATAGTTTTGATTGTAAAGAAACATGGTATCCCATCCATTACCTAGAGGACTTAGACAAATCAAAACCAACGCCTTTTACAGTGCTGGGGAGAAATATTGTAATTTGGTGGGATAGACTTGCCCAATCTTGGAGAAGCTTTGAAGACCAGTGTCCTCATCGTTTAGCACCGTTGTCTGAAGGCAGGATTAGTGACGATGGGCTTTTGGAATGTCCCTATCACGGTTGGGCTTTTTCTGGAGATGGAAATTGTCAAAGGATTCCTCAACAAGTTATAGGTGGAACAGCAGAGACGTCAAAACGAGCTTGTGTGGCATCATTACCAATTATTGAAAAGCAAGGACTACTGTTTGTATACGTTGGTGAATATGAAAATGCTGCCAAAACCGAAGTCCCAATAATTGAACCATTAGAAGAATCTCCTGAAGGATGGGTTGTAATTAATACATTTAGAGATGTACCTTATGATGCATTAACACTATTAGAAAATATACTAGACCCTAGCCACATATCGTTTACACATCATAAAACGGTAGGAAATAGGGCAAATGCAGCACCTTTGGAACTTGAAGTGATTGAATCTGGGAAACATGGATTCAAAGGGATTTGGAAACAAGGTTTGAAACCAGGGCAATCAGGAGATTTGTCTACAACCTTCGTCGCTCCAAGTTTAATGTGGCATGACATCAACTCCCAGCGTGGTAGAATTCTAACCGTTGTTTATGCTACACCCATACGTAAAGGAGAATGTCGTGTATTTGCACGTTTTCCTTTTAAGTTTCCTGATAAACTTCCAGGTTGGTTTATTAAGCTCAGACCGCGTTGGTATTACCACATTGGACAAAATGGTGTTTTAGAAGACGATCAAATTTTTCTCCACTATCAAGAAAGGTATCTTGAAGCTAAAGGAGGTAGCCCTAACTTTACTAAAGCTTTTTACCTTCCAACCAAAGCAGATAGTTTTGTATTTGAATTGCGTCAGTGGGTAAACCAATATAATGCTGAACCATTTGGCAAAGAGACTTTTTCTCCCCCATTGGCAAAGTCCGTGCTTCTGGAGAGGTATCATTCTCATACGGAAAAATGTGCCAGTTGTAGCTCGGCGCTTTCTATTATTGAGCGATTGAGATTTGGGAGTGGAGTTGCAACAATACTTACTTTGGCTTGGACTCCAATGCTTTTTTTATTTTTTCAGACAACATCAGTTTTAGTAGTTGTGATTGAAACTCTAGCTCCCTTAATCTTTGCACTAGCATGGCTCGGACTAAGTAAGTTAGTTATTCAGTTTTATGATGGACGAACCTTACCTCCACGAAACCGACCCGAAAAAAACTGAAATCTAATAATACCAGAAATATATGAGTAAGCTCATCTTAATTACAGGCATAAGTAAAGGTCTAGGTTATGCGATGACCGAGGGTTTTATTCAACAGGGGCATACTGTTATTGGTTGCGCCCGTTCATCAGATGCAATCGATAAAATACGCCAAAAGTTTAGTGCGCCCAACGATTTCACATCTGTAGACGTGGCAAATGAACACCTTGTAGAAAAATGGGCCCAAGACGTACTTCAAAAATATGCACCGCCAGATATAGTGATAAATAATGCGGCAATTACTAATTACCCCGCACCTTTGTGGGAAATACCATCTGAAGAATTTTCGGATCTTATAGATATCAATATAAAAGGAGTAGCGAATATAATTCGCCATTTCGTACCAGCAATGGTGAAAAATAAACGGGGTATTATTGTTAACTTTAGTTCTGGCTGGGGACGTTCGACTTCAGCCCAAGTTGCACCATACTGCGCTTCCAAGTGGGCAATAGAAGGATTAACTCGTTCTTTGGCACAAGAATTGCCAACTGGTATGGCAGCTATACCCCTCAATCCAGGTATTATTCATACAGATATGCTTTCTATTAGCTTTGGAGAAGAAGCTGCTAATTATACACCCGTGTCCGATTGGGTATTAAAAGCTGTTCCGTTTATTCTCAATTTAAAACCCAAAGATAATGGGATTCCTTTAACCATTTCATAAAATTGGTCATGCGTGAATTGCTTTGACTGTATATTAACCAATGCAACAGCGATGTCTACGACGGGCTGCGCCTACGCAATTGGCTCAATGTGGTTCAGTTAAGAAAGTTTTTCTGTGAAGATAAGGGAACAGTTACGAAAAAGCAGGCTGATTTCAACTGTATTGGTTTATCGCCCAGAGGCACAGTAAATTAGTACAATTTTTGAATACTGGAGTTTTCAGCAGGAAAAAGCATTTGAGCCAAAGTCTACCTATAGCACCAAGCCGGAAACTGAAGATTACGATCCTAACAGTAGGTTCAAGAGGAGACTTGCAACCATACTGTGCTTTGGGTATTGGTTTAAGACGTGCGGGGCATCAGGTAACAGTCGCAACACACGAAAACTTTGCATCTTTTGTGAGGAAATTCGATTTAAAGTTTGCACCGATCGCTGGCAATATGCAAGAGCTTCTGCAATCCAAACAAGGGCAGCGATTGATTGCGGGAGAAAAGTTGAAAAAAGAAGAAGCAGATAAGCTTTTGCTTCAACAGTTGGAATCAGCTTGGGGTGCGTGTGTTGGAAGTGAGATGATTATCTACACGCCGCTAGCCAACTGGGGATATCACATAGCAGAGAAATTAGGCGTACCTTGCTTTTTTGCATCAGTTCTACCGTTGACTCCTACAGGGATGTTTGGGTTTTTGAAATTTGCTCAAATAGCTAAAAACCCCCTAAAGAAATTAATCAACTATAGCAGCTACTTACTAGTAGAGTTTTTGCACTGGCAAAGATATCGTCCACTGCTCAATCACTTCAGAACAGAAACTTTGAAATTGCCGCCTTTACCATATTTGGGCAGACGCTTCAGACAGAAGACTCCGGCGAATGTATCACGAATCCCTGTATTGTATGGATTTAGTTCGCACGTCATCCCAAGACCCCGTGACTGGCCTGCATGGGTGTATGTGACTGGTTTCTGGTTTATTGAGCAAGCCTCCGAATATGAGCCACCTCTGGAACTAGAGGATTTTCTTGGACGAAAGCAATTACCTTTGTGTTTTGGGTTCGGCAGCATGACGATGCCCAATCCAGAATATCTCACACATTACATCGTAGAAGCCTTAAAGAAAACACATCAAGGCGGGATTATATTGTCAGGCTGGGGCGACGTTGGAAGAACAGTGAATATAAAAGATTCGCTCCGAGTGTTTGTGATCAAGGAAGTTCCTCATGATTGGTTGTTTCCCCAAGTGCCAGCAGTAGTACATCACGGAGGAGCTAGTACAACGGCGGCAGTGTTACGTGCAGGGACACCATCAATTACTGTACCCTTCTTTGCAGACCAGCCAGTTTGGGGTGAACAGCTAACTCGGTTGGGAGTCAGCCCGCAACCGATACCGTACCAAAAGGTATCAGAAGAAACTCTAGCGGCAGCGATTGAAGTCGTGCTGCGTGATGAGGGAATGCAAGCTAAAGCTCAGGAGTTGGGTGAGAAAATTCGGGGTGAAGATGGTGTGGCGAATGCTGTCGAAGCATTCCATCGGCATTTGGGTTTGATTGAGTAAGTTGATACAACAATTAAATAATGCATCAATGCAACAAATAATCAGCTAACCAAAGTGATGGCACCTGTGCTTGTGGCTGCCAAACAAACTGTAGATAAATAGTGGCAGTGTAAACATAGAGAATATCAACAAGAACTCACCCAGACAAAGTAAATCACCCATTTCAAATCAATGAAACGCTTATTCTGTATACATTTTTAATTCCGCATTGCGGTACCAGTCCCTTGTCTGAAATCCAGGATCGATAGCTTTTGTTTGTGTAGACGAGCCAGCCAGCGACGTGGGCGAACCCCGCAAAGGGCTAGCTCGACTTGTTCGCGCAGCGTCTCCGATAGGAGAGGCGACTGGCGTGCGGTTCTAACTGCCTTTTTAAGGTTAAGTTGATACCAATGAGTATTGCTGTGTCCCTACGATGTGTTGCATCCAAACGAGAACTGCTATAGTTTCTGCTTTTTGCCACGCAATCAAAAACTCTGCGTCATTTTTTAGTACTGCCCTGTTAAACAAGTGAACACCTTCAAACCTTGATACTCAGGCAGTTAAATTATGGCTAATATGTCTCCAGCCTCTAGGCGTAGCAAGAGACATCAATTATTACAAATGTATGGAAACCGTTGTTGCTGGTGTAGCAAGCAAATGACCAAATCCGAAAGAACTATTGAACACTTAGTTCCCAAGAGTCTGGGCGGCTCTAATAGTCTCTCGAATTTGCGTTTGGCTTGTTTCACTTGCAATAATTCCCGTGGTAACAGTCTATTACCTCCACAAAATAGAAATACTTTTGAACTTACAAATAGAACTTATGAATAGCATTTAGTTGAATTTTTTCAAAAGATGCTTCCGATAAATTCTGGATATCGTTGGTGTAAGCATCTGCCTAAATGAGATAATGTCTATCATCAAAACCACACCTTTGAAAAAAATGGCATGGATGATTTAGATCAACGGTTGAATACCTTAATTACAGAGGTACGTCAACAACCATCTAACAGCATAAAATGGCGATTTGCCATGAATCGGTTACTACTAGAAATTCAGCAACTCCCAGGATTAGCCAAATCTAGTCATCAAAACTACCCAGAAATCCTAAACCGTACTTTAGAGAAGGTTAGCAATAATATTTCTGAATTTCAGCCTTATTCTAACTCGGTTGCCAAAAGTTTGGTGAAATGGGTCAACGCCTACCTTCGCTTGCGAATGAAAGATTTGTATTGTCCTGATAAAAATGCTCCACTCAGTTTAGATGCTCCCATAGCCTCCGACTTTGGGGAAATAACTCTGCTGGATAATCTACCCAATTTTACTTTGAGTGGTTTGGATAGTTTAATTGAAAACTCTCAAAGGAAAACTACGCAACGGATTGGTCTAAATTTGGAGCTTTACATTGAGCAAGATCCCGAAGGTAAGCTCAAAAATAGTTATTCTGGTTCTTCTGTTGGGTGTAATTGTCAATTCCTCAGCCAGAGACGTGTACTCAAAGAACCACCTGACAAAGTTGCAGATATAGCACGAGAGTTGAGCATTCCTTATACAACCGTCAATTCGCATTGGAAGAGAAAATGCGAACCAATACTTCAAAAAATTGCCGAAGATTTGGGATATAAACAGGAGCAATCGTTATGAACAGCGCAACTTCACCCTTGTTAATGGTTCCCATAGATTTAGAAATTCATTCTAGAGCAAGATATTTAGCCGCTCAACAAAGCACAGTAGAAAAAGGTAAGCGAGTTTATTTGAATGCGTTAGCAGTTTACGCAGTTCATAGCTATTTAAAATGGTTGCAAATACCAACAGATTTCAATTCATCAGATTGCTGGAATCCAGTAAAAGCAGCTTTGTCGAATGTAGCTGATTTAGTAATTCCAAATGTGGGAACATTAGAATGCCGTCCAGTTTTACCCCAAGAAACTGTCATTTTATTACCAGATACTATAGAAAATAGGATTGGCTATGTAGCCATACAGTTTCAGGAAAGCCTAGATTCAGTGCAGCTATTGGGATTTGCACCAGCCGTTGATGAAGTGAATCCGCCTGCACAGCTAGCAGTGTCAGAACTCCAGCCGATTGAGTCTTTCCTTGAGCAAATTACTCGTCTTGAAGTTGCGATCGCTTTTCTGCAAACTGATGACTCGGTGGCAGTACAAGTACGGTCTGTATTAGACAACAAACCTTTATCAGAGATTGTGGCACAGTTTGAGCTTCTTTACCGAACTGGCGATGAATTTGAGTGGCGCTACGCCGGAGGGGAAATATTAGCGGTCGATACTCGCGCTGTTGGTGCTACTCGTGAAGCAATTCAGCAAGATGATAGCGAATTACAAGATTTGGCCGAAATGCTATTGGAGAAGTTAGCAGAAATTTGGGGAGATGTTACGTAGTTTGACCGGTTGGGAATGATGTATATAACTACCCAAAACATCCAATTGTCATGGCTAAAGGATTCGGTTATCAAAAATCACCAGATTTTACTCAACGCCAAAAAGCTTATTTCAAGCTGATTAAACAGCTACTCAACTGTCCTAGTGGCAGGGAAATGAAGATTCTCAGGAAACACGCACACTTGGTTGATGCTGGGTTTGTAGAAACTTTGGAAATGGTAGCTCAAATCCGGTTTAACCAAGGAGATATTCGTTCTGCTTACTTTTTGAGAAATTTAGCTCATTGGCTAGTTGAAGAACTGGAATTATATAGAGATGAGCCTTCAGCAACAGATAATCTTATCAGACCTCCGGCTTTTTTAGGTGAAATATTGTGGGAGATCGCACAAAATAAAGGCAACCCACAAGCCGTTTACCCTCTACTTAAAGCTAACTTAGATAAACTCAATGATGATTTTCTTGAACAGTTTAATTACTGGATAAACTTTAGCCTACTCAACAACGACTCAATAACAGAACAAGTAATATTAGTAGGACTGTGTATTGTTGATTTCTGCACCTTGCTTGGGCAGTTTCCTTTAGGTAACAGGGCAATTAACCTAGAAATTGTAATTACAGGCTTAGAAGCTGCTACTAAAATTTTTCCTCGTGAGATAGTCCCAGAAATTTGGGCTGATATCCAATTAAATTTAGCACCGGCTTACCGCCATCGAATTCGAGGACATCGCGCCGATAACCAAGAAAAGGCAATTGCTGTTTGTAATAATGCCCTACTGATTTACACCCGCGACGATTTTTCCGAAAAGTGGGCGACGATTCAAAATAATCTCGGACTTCTTTATACAGACAGGATTACAGGACACAAAGCTGAAAATATCGAAAAGTCAATTTCTTGCTATGAAACTGCTTTAAAAATTGTTAACCGCGCTCAACTTCCTGAACTTTGGGGTACTCTTCAAAATAATTTGGGGAATGCATACCTTTGTAGAATTCAAGGTGATAAGGCACAAAATTTAGAAAAGGCGATCGCTTGTTATCAAGTCGCGCTACAAGTACGTACCCGTTCGGCATCGCCCTATTATTGGGCTAGTAGCCAATTTACCCTTGGTACTGCCTACACTCAAAGGATTATAGGCAATAAACAAAAGAATCTAGAAAAGGCGATTTCAGCATATATTAACGCTTTAGAAGTTTATAGCATTTCTGATTATCCTGAACGATGGGCAAGAGCAAAAAGCAATCTGGGAAATGCCTATTATGAAGCTAGTCAAATTACTGAGGCGCTTGACCGAAATTTCTCACAAACAATAAAAAATCAATTCACATCGCTTGATGTAAGACATTTTTTGATACATCATCAATTGAAATTTATGATGGTAAACAAAGTAAGTACAAAATAACAATTATCAAGCTAAAACAGTTACCAAAATTTTTGCTTGTACTGAGATTGAAACACTCTGTTCATAAAATTAAGCATCCAAAACAAGGCTTGAATCAAACCAAGCCAAAAATATTATTAGAGAGAATGTGAAATGCTGCTTGACTTGAAATTAAGCGGTATTCGAGAGCATTTTTAAGCATCTGTAAGCAGCAGCAAAGATATGTTTTACAGGACTTGAGCTAGTAATCGCAATTAAAGTTCGCCGTGAGCTTATAGTAATTAAGGCTCCTAACTTCAATAATTTTGTCCGAATAGTCCCAACTTGAGAATTTTTTAATTCGGTTTTGGCTAAACATTGTGACCGCAATGCATTCATCAAAACATAAGCAAGAGAAGAGAACCATAAACGTAGTTGATTTCCCGCAAATGTATGAGTACTAGTTCTATCACTAAAAAGTTTTAGCTGTTGTTCCTTAAAGCGATTTTCCATCTCCCCTCGCTTACAATATTTTTGTCTGTATAGTTGACCAGGGGGTACTTTATTGGTAGGAAGACTTGTAACAACAAAACGAATATTATTTCCCTTTATTCCATATTCAACCTTACAAACAACACGACGACTACGACTCCAAGATTCACGAGTCTGATAGTCTAACGACTTGTGCCAAATTGAGTTATCAATCAGGTCACAAGCAAGTTCGGAAATTTGTTCATTTGGTTTAAATACAGCTTCTAAGAATGAAGCTACTGTTGATAACTTCTGCTCAAACTCAAGCTTTGCTCTATTTTGAGTCGCCGTAGCCATTTGAATTAAACGGCTGTTTCGCGCCAATCCAAAAACGTAGTCAACTCCAGGGAGCGACTCACACCATGTCATGATATCGTCTCTGGAATAGGCACTATCTCCTCGTACTAAAATCTCAACATTCTGCCAATGTTGACGTATTTGTTTAATGACTCTCTGCAACTCTTCTAACGCCCCAAACGCTGGATCTACATTAGAAGGACGAAGTTTGGCTGCTAATAAGTGTTTACCACAAAAAATATAAAGTGGAGCATAGCAATATCCTCCATAATAGGTATTGAAGAAAACTTGCTCCTGATTGCCGTGTACTAAATCATCAGTTACATCTAAGTCCAAAATAATTTTTCGTGGTTCTTTTGAGTAAGATTTTAGAAATATATTTACAAATAGGCTTTCAATTTCTTCTGAAGAATGTCCAATTTTATGATAACGACTGTCAGATCCTTGTTCTACATCTTCGGGACAATGTTCCAGCCTATTTAATGTACTCTTCCCTGCTAATGTTGCAGGCTTATCTTGTACTCCAATTCTTTTTCCTAATGATAGAGTAAACATCGGATCATGACGTAATTCTTCATGGTCATTTAAATCTTCGTATCCCATGACCAACCCGTAGATTCTTTGTTTAATTAAGTCTTCTATTGAATGGTCAATTCTATTTTGCTGGCGGTAATCTTGGAAACATAGTGCAAACTGTGATGTGATTTTTAGTTTTCTATCTATTTCAGCAATTAGGCTTAAACCTGCATCAGATGTTACTTGCCCACCCTGGAAATTAACTACGATTGGAGGTGACTTTGGCTGTTCAAATCTGAACTGTTTTTGTATACGATCTGTCAAAGCTGGGGTCATGCTTTATAACTGCTGAAATGCTTGCTATATATACATTTTCGCAGCTTTTGATCCCTTTTTTTCAGATTTTGTGAGAAATCCGCGCTTGACTGTCTTCGTGCTGCTTTGCAAGTCTTCACTCCCACCGATTTTCCTAGAGATTGCATAGAAACTGGATTAAGTTTAGGTAAAACAGCCTTGGCTGCTGGCATGAAAGCAGAAGCTTTTGAAGGTTATGCTGTTGCCATTGAAGCTGTTGAACAAAGCCGTCATTGGGCTGGGGCTGTTGTCCAGAAGCAACAGATTCCTGAAGAGATATTTGCCTACACAAATATGGTGGTCTTTTGCATCACCAATGGGGAACGGGATAAAGCCAGGGAATATGCAGAACGTTCTGGTTCTCAAAAGATTTTAAATCTCTTAGATAGTGATGAATTTCAACAAATTTACTCAAATTCCCAATTCCTCGGACAGGTATTACAAGTAACTGCTGAAAGCAATGGAGAATCGCAAGCTGTATATCAAATACTAGAAAATAACCTGAAGAAATTAGATGAACAATTTGTTCAAGACTTACAAAAGCTTGAGGATGTTTTCGGACACATACCATCAGGGCAATCTCTTCAAATTGCTACAACTATTTTAAGTTTTAGTAATCTGATTCGGGGGTTTCCACAAGGCGATAAAGCAATTAACTTAAGAATTGCTGCCACAGGTTATGAGGTAGCCGCTACTATTTATACCAAAAAAGATTTCCATGAACAATGGGAAAACATTCAAGATGCGATCTGCGAACTATTGTATATTCAGCTATTTGAAGGAATATTAGAAAAACAAGAAAACTTTCAAGAATTATACCCCTTACTAGAAGCAAACAAACACAAACTCGATGAACGTTTTGCTAATGTATTGCGATTAAAGACAGAAGCTATGTTATCTGAAGTAGCACCAGAGTATGCAAAAGATATTGCTGCCAGTCTTATAGGTTTAAGCCTTCTAATTAAAGAATTTCGACACGGTAATCAAGCCAATAACTTAGAGATTGCCATTACAGGGTATGAAATTGCTTCTAAAATTTTGACTGGCAAAGCTTTAAGAGAAGCATGGGGGATGTGTCAATTCTGGTTGGGCAATGTTTACCACCGTCGAATAAAAGGTGAGCAAGCAGAAAACCTGGAGAAATCCCTTTCTTACTTACACAATGCTTTACAATTCTGTAACCGTGAAAAGTTTCCTGAAGAATGGGCAGAAATTCATAGTAATTTGGTCATTGCTTATGGCTATCGGATTCGTGGCGATCAAGTAGAGAATGCAGAACTAGCGATTAAGGCTGGTGAAGCTGCGATGCAGGTTTTCACTCGCGATCAATCTCCTGAAGGATGGGGAAAAATCCAAAATAATCTAGGTATTGTTTACCGCGATCGCATTCTCGGTGACAAAGCTGAGAATTTAGAAAAAGCGATCGCTTGTTATCAAAATGCTCTTTCCATTCGTACTCGTGAAGACTTCCCAGAACTTTGGGCGCAAACTCAAATGAATCTGGCATCTGCCTATCGTCACAGACTCAGAGGTGATGCAGCAGAAAATGTGGAAATAGCGATCGCTGCTAATCAATCTGCTTTACAAGTCTACACAAAAGAAGCCTTCCGCCAAGGTTGGGCAGAAGTACACATGAATTTGGCTAATGCCTATCTTCACCGAATTCATGGGGATAGGAGCGAAAATTTAGAAAAGGCGATCGCTGCTCATAAAGGAGCTTTACAAGTTTTAACGAAAGAAGAATATCCTCGACAGTGGGCTATGACTCATCTGAATCTAGGAAATGTCTTCTTACAACAACAGCAGATAGAAGCAGCAATTACCTCTTATCGTTCATGTTTAAAGGTATTCACTCCCACAGCTTTTCCCGCAGATTGCCTAAAAGCAGGACAAATGCTGGGAAACACAGCTTTTAACATTGGTGATTGGGCTGAAGCGATTAGGGGCTATAGTGTGGCAATTGAAGCTGTAGAAACCAGTCGCACTTGGGCAAGTTCAGAATCACGTCGTCAAGAAATCTTAGCTGATTCTCTCCATGTTTATGAAAATATGGTGCAAGCTTGTATTAATAATAAACAACTGAATAAAGCTATTGAATATGTCGAACGTTCTCGCTCAAAACGACTCGTAGATTTAATGGCAAGTAATGACCTTTATTCAGATGGGGAAATTCCTACCGAAATTCAACAGTATTTACAAGATTTTGAAGCTATACAACGGCAAATTGATAATGAACTAAGACACCATTATAATAGCAGTAACTTGGATGGTAATAACCTCGGTAAAAGCCCACATAGTCGGGCTGCTATCGAATCTTATAACGAAACTATTGCAGATTTAGAAGCTGAAAAACAGCAAATTTGGGAACAAATGCGTCGCCTAGATCCTGTTCTGGCTGGTCAAATTCAAGTAAGCCCCATGAATTTGTCATCGATACAGCAGCTAATTAAACTACCTACAACAGCTATCCTGAGCTTTTATACTACCTCGAATGATACCCATATTTTTATCATCCGGCAGAATCAAATTAATTTGCACACTTGTACTGGATTGGGACTTAAAACTTTAAACAAATCGATTTTAACCCCCTGGTTACAGCAATATATTAATAACAAGGATACTTGGAAAGAGCAATTTAGTTTTTTAATAGCAGAACTAGCTGAAGTCTTAAAGTTAAATGATTTAATTGCACAACATCTAAAAAATATTGATGAATTGATTCTTGTTCCTCATCTAGCATTACATCAAATTCCTTTTGCTGCTTTACCAATAGCAGAAAGTCAATATCTGGGAGATAAATTTTTAATTCGTTACGTTCCTAGCTGCCAAATTTTAGAATTTTGTCACAACCGTCCCTCAGTCAGTAGTCTTATGAACTACGGTATTGTTGAAGATGCTACTGAAGATTTACCCTACGCTAGTTGGGAAGGAGGACAACTAGCAAATTTGTATGATATTCCTGATAATCAACGTTTAAAAGGTAGTCAAGAAGCTAGTGTCAGCAACTATCGTCAACTGATACAAAAAGTCCAAGTAATTCATTCTAGTCATCATGCGCGATCGCGTCTTGATAATCCTTTAGAATCGGCATTAAGTTTAGCAGATGGACAGATTACTTTAGGTCAATTATTAACTCCAGGTTGGCGCACTCCTCAGTTAGAAGATGTATTTCTCTCTTGCTGCGAAACCGGTTTAGGTGTGGCTGAAATAACCGACGATATTCTCACTCTTTCAATAGGTTTTCTTTGTGCTGGCGCGAGAAGTGTTATCAGTACACTCTGGGCAGTAGATGACTTGGCAACAGCACTCTTTTCAGTATTTTACTATCAATCCCGACATCAGGGAAACAAACGACTGCAATCAATTAGACAAGCTCAATTTGAACTGCATACCCTTACAGGTGAAACTCTTACCACCATTTACAAATCTAAGTTAAGTTCTTTTTTGACGCAGAAAGGTAAGGAAACCTACACGCTGCGTAAAAAAACTCAAGAAGAACGGGATATTCATCCACAAGATTCTCAAATGTATCAGCAACGCAATGAAGAATATAAAAAGTATGCCCAAATCGGAAACCGGATTTATCAAGCAAAAAAAGATTTGGAATCTTTTTGTGGAGAGTCTAAACCTTTCTCTCACCCTTATTATTGGGCAGCTTTCACCTGTTCCGGGTTAAATTGATAACTGCTGTATCTTATCAGTGACTAAGTTTTCACCCTGCTTTTCTAGATTGAATTTATCCAGATAATCAGCGTGATACTTCGACCCCATTGAAATGAGTCCAGCTTCTAGCTAGATGACAGTGCCATCTTCGAGTTCCATACCATTCATGTGATGGTCTTCATCCAAGAATTGCTTAATCGGCATTTCGACAACTTGATAGCCATGCTTATGTAATTTCTGCCGTATACTCCTCGCTAACTTCAAAAAATCTTTGGGTGAACAACGTGATGTGTTGAAGGGGCGATGATGGGATGCCGCACCGACTGGTCACATAGCCAGGTGGGAAGTAATGCAGATATGGTATTGGGAACAAGTAGTGCTAATGTACTACAAAACTGGTAATATAGTATTTTATTAAGCACCGGTTAGCTTAACTTCCTAATGCTTCACTCTGCTTGCAAGTGAGAAAAATAATTCACGTTGATATGGATGCCTTCTACGCATCGGTAGAACAGAGGGACAACCCTAGCTACCGAGGCAAACCGTTAGTCGTCGGTGGCAGTCCCAATCAACGAGGCGTAGTTGCAGCAGCCAGTTATGAAACTCGTAAGTTTGGGATTTATTCTGCGATGCCGTCAGTAACAGCAATTGCAAAATGCCCCGGACTGATATTTGTCAGACCAAGATTCGACGTTTACCGAGAGATTTCTGCTGCAATCCACGCTATCTTTAAACGCTACAGTGATTTAGTGGAAGGAGTTGCACTAGACGAAGCATATTTGGACGTTACTGAGAACAAGCAGAATATCACCTACGCTTCTACTATTGCAAGACATATCAAAACTGCAATTTTCCAGGAAACTCAGCTGACGGCAACTGCGGGTGTGTCAATTAACAAGTTCCTAGCAAAAATGGCATCAGGACAGAATAAGCCGAATGGACTAACGGTGATTTTACCGGAAGATGCGATGTCTACGACAAGCCGCAAGCGTCTACGCCTTTGTAGAACAGCTAGCGATTGAGAAGTTTCACGGGATTAAAAAGGTGACTGTGGCTAAAATGCACTCGCTCGGCATTCACACTGGGGCTGATTTGAAAGAGCGTATTCTTGAGGTGTCGTGACTTGGGGACTGTTATCTGTCATCATTTTGATAACCTCCAAGTGCGTTTGGGGCTACTGCCCCTTTGGGGTGGTAAACGATCGCGAGTCTGACTGAATGACACTAAAAGCTTAAGGCGCGGTTAGCTATTCCCCCGCGCAAAGTCACCGTGGACTTTGGTTTATAGCCTGAATGTCACGGCAAAAGAGGCTGATTTTATTATATCAAGAGGGCAAGAGGTGATCGTACTATGAAAGAAGCGTCAATTTGGCTAGTGTTGGGGACGGTCGCCGCTTGTGCGATCGCATATTTCAGCACTGAAGCATATCAAAATTATTTGGAAACTGAGGCGATAAGTCAAAGGAAGCGAAAATGTGAGCAAATTTCACCATCTTGGAAACGAGAGGTGGAAGCAGTAACACAGAAATATGGAAAAAATATACCTCCGAATGAAGTAGAGCGCATTTCTAACTTACTTAAATCGAATGTATCTCATTATCAAATGCTGGATTGCGCCAAAATAGCCCCAAATTCGCTTCCTTAAATATTATATGTGCGTGGCTCAAGTCAGTTGGTGCAGAAACCTTGTTTGCACAGGACTTAAGTGATATCAGCCAGATGTTGCAAGAACTCGAACAGATTGCCCAAATCGTCGAGCAACGGTTAGACCAGCACGAAACACGAGGACACACATTAACCCTAAAAGTCAAGTTTTCTGACTATCATCAGATAACCCGCAGTAGGACAATGCTTGCTCCCATCAGTGAACTATCTACGATTTTTGAGATAGCCAAAGCGCTGTTTGAGTCGATTGATTTGGAGAATCGCAGCATTAGGTTGCTGGGCATTTCCTTACAGCACTTACGGCAGCTATGAGGTACATCCCCAAATCTGAAAGCTTTGATATGAGAGGGCAAAGAGAAAAACTGTATTGCATAATAGCCGGAAGCGCTGTATCTAATTTGGATAACACTAAACAAACCCAGGTGATTCAATTGCCACTATTTCAGAATGGGAACATCATATTTTAGGGTAGGTGTAGTCTGTTCAGACGCTGAGAACTCGGTTATTGTGAGAGAGCGTATCAACTCCCGAATCACATCAGTTGCAGGTCTACCTGTACTTGCACAATATTTTTCAAGTTTTTCGCTTTCAGTTGATGCAAGATTTATTGTGATTCGTTTGATAGCCCATTTTTTGTTCATGACTTGCTCTATTGCTCAAATTTAATGAATTATCTAGACTTTAAATGCCTTGTGCAATACTTAACAAATATATAGATGTTAACCACAGCATACTTGCCGTAAAACCATTTTTAGCACATCCCTCCCCAGAGTATTTACTTGTAGCCCAAAACTTCACTGATAAATCATTTATATGAACTTTAGAACATTTGAAGGGAGCTTGTATCTTTTGTAAATATTGTTAAGCAAAGCGCAATTGGAGTGAGCCTTGCAAGAAGTGTATAATCAGCAAGTATTGCCAATTGAATTTAGTAAATCTTATCTTCATACAATTGCATCTAATATTTATTCACTCTTTACACAAAGGTGAAATTGACTAACTACTCTGGATATAGACTTTCATTCAAGTACTATATTTAACTCTATAACTTAATGAAACCTTAAGCAAGCTAGAAAATTTGTTAGGAGCATTAAGGTTTAATAATTTTGGTTCTTCAGTATCTGTTATGCCAAATTATTAGTTAGATAACTGGTTCAGGAATATTTTGGCTCTTAGGAATCTCAATGGGTTCAGTCGAATAAATTTATATATTCTATTGAGATGAATAACTCATTGCCTGGCTAAAATTATAGCTTCTGGGCAAGGGGATGAGCTTTTATCGCCTTTAGAGATAGAAATCGTTAAAGATGCTTGCAAAAAGTGGTCAGAACAGAATCAGCGCAATTTAATCAGCATAATAAATAGTTAGACATCAATAACTTGGTGTTCGACAATGAGAGTTCTTGAAACAGAGCGTTTACTCCTTCGTCGGCTGACAGTTGAAGATAGCGAGTTCATTCTTGAGATATTGAATGACCCTTTGTGGTTGCGCTTTATTGGTGATAAAGGTGTGAGAACTCTTGATGATGCTCGTGAATATATTTTGAAGAATCCGGTTGCTATGTACGAGCGTCTCGGCTTCGGGCTGTATTTGGTTGAGCTAAAGGGGAAGAGCGTCTCAATTGGAATTTGTGGTTTGATAAAAAGAGACTCCTTGGAGGATGTGGATGTTGGGTTTGCCTTTCTTCCTCAGTTCCGGGGAAAAGGATACGCCTATGAATCTGCTTCTGCTGTCATGAGGTATGGGAGAAGAACCTTCGGCTTAACTCGTATTGTCGCTATCACTACACCGGACAATTATGGTTCAGCAAAGCTGCTCAAAAAACTAGGACTAAGCTTTGAGCGAATGATTAAACTATCTGATGATAGTAAAAGTGTTAGTTTGTTCATTTCTGATGTCTAACAATTGCAGTGTAGCGGATTGAAGAAAGCCGCTCGTGCTGAGTTCGAGTTTTTAGCAACCTTTGACCGCAGCCGTTATGCCGCGAATCTCAGTTACCATTGTAAGCATTTCACAAGCTCATCAATGATTGCAATTGTGTGTCTGAATTATCTCCCAATTCTTGTTGTAATTGGGCTAGTTGATTTTCTAACGCTTCAGCAGTCTGAATGAGATTCGACTCTTGAGCTATTTTTAGCTTCATGGCAAGGCCATCTGTCAGTCAAAAAGCTAAATGACTAAAATTCTTCACTTTATATTTGATGATTTGGGACTATGAGTCATACTAAAGAAAGGCTCATGATTTTAGCAATCGCTAACTATATTTCCAAGCAGCTATTTGGCTAAGGAGATAGTTGAAACTGGGTTGACATTCATTCTCTTATGAAAACTTATTAGTAGGAAGGTAAAGTCATGAACCAGTCTCATGAGGAAGACAAAAATAAATTCCTTTACCCTCGTGGCCGCTACTACGGACAAGTTAAACCAGAAAACTTAGTGTTTAACGCTAACTTGCAAGAATTTGCTCAAAAAGTTGGCATGATCACCAGTTTAGAAAGCAATGGTAAGCTTGACCCAGAAGATGCTTATCAGCAAATTAAGGAACTTTGGAAACAGTTAAAGCATAGTAAGAAGGAACTGGGAATTGGTGAGGAGCCATCGGCAACAGCCTGAAGTTATTCTAACTTCGGGGTAATCACCTCAAACTCATTGCGCCTGAGTGACACTAGAGTATTTTCCTCATCTGAATCTACTTGAATAAGCCAGCGTATGCTTGATTGACCATCTGAGTCTGGCTCTCGACCACAAACAACCCCAACTTTTCCAGTTACATAGAAAGGACGTAGAATCAAAACTGTGTCTCCTACTTCAGGAGGGTCTGGGGTCTGCAATAGCGCTCCTAAAGGTGTTAGCTCTGAAAAATGGACTTATACAAGTGAAAGCTCTGTTGTATAACCTTATCTTAATCAAGGCTTAATTCCTAGCTAATCTTCCTGTTGATGCAAGTGATGGAATGCTTTGAGGCTAGAGCAGCACTTCACAAGGGGATGCACGTTAACGTTAAAAATCAAATTCTCTGACTATCATCAGAGAACCCGCAGTAAGACAATGCCTTATCGCAGTTAGGTTGTTAGGAATTGCATTGCCCAATCTGGATAACGCCAAACAAACCCAAGTAATTCAATTGCCACTATTCCAAAATGCAGGCATTACATTTTAGCGTAGGCTAGCAAGAACCGCAGGCATAGTGCTGTTTAAATACTGACTCACCCACGACAAAAATCATCAACTCTCAACTCGCGCCACACATCAGATGGTTGCCACCCGGAGTTACCAACAGAGCGTAGGGGGCGATAGTGTTCAGAAATGTATTCGGATTCGGAAACGTAGTCTTCAATGTACACAGGTGGATTTGGTTCAATTACTGGTTCAGGAATATTTTGGCTCTCAAGCATCTCAATGGGTTTAATCGGTGGTGGGGTTACTTCTGCTTTCTTGCGAACTGGGTTAGGGTTTTTTTTAATGAGTCGTTTCATATCTATAGGAATCATTCGGCTCTCCACAAAGAACGGATATCCCAGAATACAAGAACTTATCAACGAATCAGAGACATTTTGCCGGAAGTTTGTCTCTTCCGGGATGATTGTTGTAGGCAAGATTTACAGTACTTACACAGAGGTATAAATAGTTATCAAAGTATAAGCTGAATTTGGAAAAGATGATTATAGTAAATTTATATACTCTATTGATGTGAATAACTCGGTAGAGTATTTTTGTGAAAGTGCGCCTAACGTAAGCGATCGCCCAATTTAAATTCTGATTTTTTGTTTCTACCCCGATTTACTGAGCGGATACAATTAATTCTTCATCCAGAACTTCGTTCCACTCCTCATCCCAGGTTTGTTCGTTGTAGACCTTGGTGGCTTGAGCAATTTTCAGGCGATGAGCAACCGAAACACAATGTCTAGGTTGCCAAGCGATGTTCGGGTATTTACCTTGCAGATATCTCACAGCATCTTGACAATCATTAATTACTGGAATGTCTAAGTTTAGATACCTTCGCAACCCAATGCCTAAACGAATTGCTTCAATCTCATGGTTGTGAAAATAGTATTCTTCATCTTCAGGAGTGGAAATTAGTAGAACTCTGGCCCAAGAATGAATATTATAGACAGCTTTAGCTATAACTACATTGATATGTTGAGGCTTGTAATTATCCAAAAATTTATCTACAGCAGCTTCATCTTCTAAATCGATATCTACACCCTGTGCGAATAGTAAATTAGAGATATCATCAAACCCTTCAATGAAAGATTCGTGCCAATCTTGAATAGTTTGGGTGCTAAAAAATTTAGCAGCATCATCAAATGATATTTTTTCCCAGCCTGCATCTGTAGTTATTTGCTGGCCAGTTTTAGGGATAAACAGATTCTCGTGCGCCAACCACGGTGGGACATTCTTTTGCTTTTTCTTGTGTTTACCCATTTAAGAAGAAATGCAAATATATAAGAAATAGATGAAAAACCCCAACGTTCTCGTGAGGCTGGGGATACATTAGAAAACTCTTCCCCTATCATGACACAACTCAATACTGTCTCAACCACCTACAGTCTGGAGGTGGTAGCATGAACCAACCAACCAACCTCCAAGCGCAAAAGACTCACCCCCACAACTCCCGATAAACCAAAGTCAGCCCTCAAACCAGCACAAGAGCCGGAAAATCCAAGCGCAGTCACGGTTGATGTAGAAGCGGTGGAAGTTCCAGAGATGACCGAGGAAGAACAGAGCGATAAGCCTGGCGGCATGGCTACGCTTACCGCCTAAATCTGGAGCGAAAAGTGGAGAGCGCGTTTGTGGAAGCGGGGAAGGCACTAACCCAGTTACGTGATCGCAAATTATACCGTTCAACGCACAAAACATTTGAGGAATATTGCCGCGTTCGCCCTTGGCGTTGGCGCAGCCATCGCTTTGGATTCACACGCATGGCGGCGGCGCTGAAAATTGCATCTGTAAAGGTGATGGAAAATTTGTCAACCAATGGTTTACAAAAAAGTGATGGTTCAAAGTCGAAAAAAATGTCAACCAATGGTTTACAAATTCTGCCAACGAATGAGCGACAGATACGCCCATTAACAAAGCTAGAACCCCAACAACAACGAGAGGTGTGGATTCAAGCGGTAGAAGAAGCTGGAGGAAAAACCCCGTCTGCCTGGACTGATGCTTTCCACCACTTCAAAAGTTCGGGAGTTGGGGCGAATAGTGGCAGATGTTTGCCTTTCCAGCCAAGGTGAGGGTACAAGGAAATTGAAACAGCCTCGCCTCGGATTTCACCACGATAATATGAGGTCTACACTGTCATAACCACACCCGCTCCAAATCGTAATCAGTCACCCGCGCGATGGAATCTCTAGAGGTAAAAAGCTTGTTACCTTTTTCCGATATAGCAGGAGACATCCATTCGATGCTGTAGAACCAGCAATCGTTAATTAGTTGAATACCTTGGACAATCCGAATCGGTGGCCCATCGCCATGAAACCGAAACTCGACTAATTCACCGAGTCCAAACACAGGTTTTTCTTTGGTAACTAATTGTAAGTTGCCTGTACCAATGATTTCACGTCCTAAAACAGTTAGATTATCCTTGCCGGAGACAATCTCATAATTCCAGCCTTTAACCGACCACTCTACACCGCAACAGTAACCGAAAGATTTGGTGGTAGTGACGTAGACTTTCTCCAACAGGGAAACTTCTAAGGGGGGAATCTCTTGACCCCAAGGTGGTGAAAGATACCAGCAAGTTTCTAGAGTCTGGACAAGGTTAATCATGCTTATGCCTCCTGACTGGACAATAGACTCCACAAGTAATCAATTCGTTTCCATGCCACAGCAGCTTGCCGGGGAGAGCAACTCAAGCCATAAGCACGACGGGCATCATAATTACCCTTGATTCCCTTGGCTACTCCAACGGGAATCCCAAAAGCCACCTCACGAATGCCGGGTTGATAGCTTCGGTCTTCATGAGAGAGCCGTACTTGCGTAATCTGATTTCTAATTTGGTCTGCCCAGGGGGTTGGCTGTTGACGGTAGAATAAGCCATCGGCGTAGGCAATGATAAAGACTCTTTCTCTTTCATGCGGCAAGCCCAGGCAGTACGCGGGTATAGTCTCCCATTCACATACGTACCTGATTTGGGAAAGGTCTTCGAGGACTGTTGCCATTCCTCTAGAGAGCAGCCCTGTTGGGTTTTCGATGAGAGCGATTGCTGGTCTACACTGGTGGATGATCCTAAATTGTTCTCCCCAGAGTAAGGATCTGAAGTCGCCAAGTCCAAGTCTATTGCCTAAGTTACTTGTGCCGGCGCAAGGGAAACCCAACATAAACTGTAGGCAAAATTTCCAGTAGTTATGCTGAGGTATAAATAAGTTACTAAAGTATAAAGTGAATGCTGGTAAAAGAAAAGATGATTGTAGTAAATTTATATACTCTATTGATGTGAATAACTCAGTAGAGTATTTTTGTGAAAGTGCGTCTAACCTAAGCGATCGCCTGACTCGGCCAAAAGTTACAACCGCGCCTCCACAGCCTGCGATTATTCCCTTGGGGTGATGGGGCAGCCCTTGACCAGAGATGCAGACAACCATTGGTTGTCAGGCATTCAGCCGAAGGTATTGTATTAGGTTGTTCTCGTTGCGATTATGTAATGCTACTTTCAAAATTTTCTGCCAACTGTCCGGAAAGTTCAAAACTCTAGCTGTATACCATTACATACCGAATCTACTATATGTAAAGCCAGGGACGATAGCCTGATAGTCCCTTATGTAAATTCCACTACTTAAAACTGCGCTGGTTCTACAAAGCGCAGTTTTTTATTGTACAGGTAGCTCCCCTAGCGGTCTGCCAACCCAAAAATGCGCTTATAGAAAAAGGCACAGGGGTAGAGAAAAGCTTTGTACAACTGTTTCCATGCACAAGCGCACCTGAAGCTTACCACCACGGCAAAGTTGGTATGGCGCACCACTAGAGTTTGCAGCCACTGGTAACAATCGAATTATACGCGCAGTGCGTTATTGACTTCCTGCAATCGGAATATTGCGCTACAGTCCGTAAAAGTGAATACTCAAATTGTATAAGGCATAAGCCCTCTGTTTCTGCCAGTCCAGCTATGCCCAATCCAACTGGTGTCAAAACAAGAATATATTACTTTTTTTATGACTATAGATTTACTAGAGTTTTTCCAGCGAACAGACCCCAGCCGGACTTTACAGGTCAATCAAGGCTTATATAAGAAGTACTACATTGATTTCTCTTCAGTCAGGGGTGGCGATATTATTGGTACAATTGGTTCCCTTTCCCCTTTCCCGTCTTTTCATTGAAATTGTATGAGTACACAGTATCAGCCAGAAAATGAACACACTCCTGACGAGCGTTCGCGAACTGTGCCGCTCTTATCGCTACAACAGCTAGCATTGTTTATTTTAGCCGGAATTGCCGCTTTAATTGCAAAGGGTGAATATCATCAAAGTCAAGAAGTACAGGCAGGTACAAGAATAGAACGAATTGGAGTTACAGCTGTGCAGAACTTTCAATTTCTTGAAATTGAAGCATTATTAGCCACGCAAGCTGGACAAGAATTACAAGAAATAGTTAAAGATGGTCGTCCATTAGAAGAATATCCAGCAGCAAGTCTAGAGGTAGCTCTACAAACAATTCTTGACAACATTCATGAGCAGAATCAACTAAAAGGCCATACTAATTATGTTACAAGCGCGAGTTTTAGTCCAGATGGAAAACGCATTGTCACTGCATCTTGGGACAAGACAGCGCGGGTGTGGGACATAACAGGAAAAGAAATTGCCTCGCTCAAAGGGCATACCCAAGGTGTTTGGAGCGCGAGTTTTAGTCCAGATGGAAAACGCATTGTCACTGCATCTGCTGACAATACAGCACGGGTGTGGGAGATAACAGGAAAAGAAATTGCCTCACTTAAAGGGCATACCCAAAATGTTTGGAGCGCGAGTTTTAGTCCAGATGGAAAACGCATTGTCACCGCATCTTGGGACAATACAGCGAGGGTGTGGGAGATAACAGGAAAAGAAATTGCCTCACTTAAAGGGCATACTAATTATGTTATTAGTGCCGATTTTAGTCCAGATGGAAAACGCATTGTCACCGCATCTGTTGACAATACAGCGAGGGTGTGGGAGATAACAGGAAAAGAAATTGCTTTACTTAAAGGGCATACCGATGTTCTTACAAGCGCGAGTTTTAGTTGGGATGGAAAACGCATTGTCACTGCATCTGCTGACAATACAGCGCGGGTGTGGGAGATAACAGGAAAAGAAATTGCTTTACTTAAAGGGCATACCAATGCTGTTAGGAGCGCAAGTTTTAGTTTGGATGGAAAACGCATTGTCACTGCAAGTTTAGACAATACAGCGAGGGTGTGGGAGATAACAGGAAAAGGAATTGCCTTGCTTAAAGGGCATACCGATGCTATTATTAGAGCAAGTTTTAGTCGGGATGGAAAACGCATTGTCACCGCATCTGTTGACAATACAGCGAGGGTGTGGGAGATAACAGGAAAAGAAATTGCCTTGCTTAAAGGGCATACCGATGTTGTTACAAGCGCGAGTTTTAGTTGGGATGGAAAACGCATTGTCACTGCATCTGCTGACAATACAGCTAGAGTATGGCAAATTGACGATTTAGATGTTTCGTTATCTCGCGGTTGCCGATGTCTGAACGACTACTTTGCCAAATGATTGCGGCATCCAAGACAGCAGTGGGTTAGCCAGAGCGTTGACAGGTGACTTCAAAGGAGCAATTGCAGACTTTGAGGCATACATTGCTCAAGCTGATGGAGATAGTAAGGCACAAAGGCAGCGCTGGGTGAAAGAGTTACGCGCTGGTAAGAATCCGCTTATAGATACAGAACTTAAGAAATTGCGTCGTGAATAAATGATTTTTAATACCGCAAAGTAGAGCTTGATGTATCTGACTTGGCAACAAAGTTGTAATATTCTTTACTTTGTGTTTTGTGAGGAGTCTGGGTATTGGTTAAACCGTTACCCAAATTTTAACTTGGTAGGCAGTAGCTAGCCTGCCCTTTCACCGCGCACCAAGCAAGAGCGACGCAGAGGTATCGCCCACCACATTTTCTATCCTATGCGGTTATTTGTGATCAAGAGAAAGCGCAATTTCCAGTTCGCAGTTAAAAACAATTGCGAATTGCGAATTGGTTTTTCCCAGGGTGGTGAGATGTACTAGCAAGTTCCTAAAGAGTTGCTCTCGGTTAGTCATACGATTACCCCAGATAATTGTTTTTGTATATGAGTGAATAACTGTGTAGCGAAAAAAGGAGGCACAGAGTAGCCGATGATTGACCCCGCCGTAGCAGTTTCTTTTGGCAACTCATACCAAGACGGAAATCCTTGTAAAATTGCAGCCCCTTCAATAGACAAGGATTTGACCGTACCATCCGGCAACCAGATATCAGCGAACTTACTACGGTTGCAACCTTTGTGATCGGTGAAATGCGATCGCAGAATGGTATTAGCGGGCTGCGACCCTGGCTTGTACTTGGGTAACTTGCGCCCCCCAACCCGTTCAATCAACAGTGGTGCTGGCGCATTCCTAGCTAAAAATTTCTCCAAAGCTTGCCGTTGTTTGGGGAGTAGTTGGGAATCAGGCATCGTGGGGATGAGATGCGCGATCGCCCCATACCAACCACAAGGTGTAGCTCCCGAAGGTAGGGCAAGATGAAGGCCCTTGCTTGCAATCAGGACTAACCGCCGACGCGCCTGGGGTAGCCCAAAGTCAGCCATGTTGACCACGCTGTAATCGACCAAGTATCCCTCTGATTCCAGAACTTGCAGAATGATACTGAAACTCTGACTGTTCTGATAACGCGGCACATTCTCCAGCGTAAACACCCGTGGCTGCAACTGTCGGATGGCTTCTGCAACTGCGATCGCAGCCGTCAGATCATCGGCAGTTTCGCCGCCCTTACCCGCTTTGGCTGTGTGAGCTTGGCTGAAGTTGGCGCATACTGGGGAGGCATGGAGGTAATCGGGGCGGTGGGGAAAACCTAGAAATCCTGACTGTGCTACTTCTTGAACTGTTAACTGGATTATTTTACAGCCATACTCACTAAAGTTGTGGTGATGGGTTTTGGCGATCGCCCTGCTCAAGTCTGGCTTACTTGGGTCATGTTCCACTGCAATGACTGGGCGAATACCAGCCTGTACCATTCCAGCTTCTATCCCGCCGCCGCCAGCGAAAAGTACTACGGCGATCGGGGCATCATCTGGCAGAACTGGTTTTAATTTTGTGTTATCAAAATTTTTGCAGACATCTGATTTTGGTGATGGCTTTTTGGATTTCGCTTTTTTGATAAAGGCGATAATATCTTCCCTAATTGCCCCCTGTTGTTGCATTAGACGAATCATGTGGACAGCACCAGGGGGAATTGAGCCTATACTTTTGCTTTTCCATGCCCCGTTTATCTTCTCTTTCCAATTGAATGCCCATCGCCAATGAAAGGGATTATTCGGGTCACGTTCACCAATCACACGGGGATAATAAACAGTCTCTCCATCAAGTAGCTTTTTAGTGTCGAGGTACTGATAAAGACAACCGACTGATTCCCCCTGTGAGGCTTTGACCCCTTTCTCTAAGAATTTTTCGGGTGTTGCAGATAACTCAACTATTACTAATTTTGGCTTTGGAAATAGCGTATGGCTTGGGACTGGTTTAGTCATGCAGCCACCTCCATGACCAATTCATCAGGTACTTCAAAAATCCCCAGTTGGCCGATGTAAGGAATTGGTGTAACTTCTCGTGGATTCTCCAACTGCCAATGGTATTGCTCAGGCATCCCCCAGCCAGACGCAACTTGTGAAAACTTGCAATCTACTATTGTGACAATCCCAATAACTTGGCCGCGACGCAGAGAGATTAATTCTGGGATAGACACACCCATGCTTTGACAAAATTCTTTCGCTAACTGGTACTCTTTTTTGGTACAGGTTTTTGCGGCGTGAATCAGAATGTCGCTGCGATAATGAATGGACCAGCCTCGGTTTTCTATGTCCTCAAGAGCATAAATTATTGCCCATGCCCAAGGCTGACGGACGGATAGCGCTTTCATGTAGATGCTCCAAAAATAAATCTAATTATTTAAATTGGAATTCTGATATTTTCGTAGTAATGTAATAGTTAATGTGATTACTATTAGCTTGAAAATGAAAGGGAAGTGCTTTTTAGAAATAAAGGCATTTTCATTCTCATGTTCCTAATGAGGTGTTTAGACATGAGAATGTATGCTAATTCAGGATTTAGGTAAAATCTTTAATCTTACCATTTACTATAGCAGTAAAGTTGTTGCGAAGCCCGACTATAAGCAACATACAATAACTTATTACGCATCACATTATCTCGGCAGCTAAAAATATTTGATGTATCAACAAAGCAATTAGTAAATGTTCCCCCTTGAGATTGATGTACAGTGATTGCATAACCATATTGTAATCGATTCATCAAGCTGCCTTTCACTAATAAATTGTAAGTTTCTAAAAACTCGTAATATTCTCGCCAAGCATAGCTTCTTTGATTTGCAGTTAGCTGAAATATTTCTTTCTTAGCATTATTTACTGCATATTTAATTAAATCCCAAGAATCAGGGTGAATTATTGATAGGGATGCTTCTTTACCCAGATCATTCTTGATTTCAATCCGATAAGTTTTAAACGGACTATGCACTAAATGATGCCGACTACCAGAGTATTCTTTAAAATCTCTTACTTCGCATTCAGCACAAGAATGCATAAAAATTTCTTTTTGCTCCCCAGAGTCGGCATTTAAGAAAATAGGTTCTTTAGCAAAGAGAATTTCTCCAATCTCTATTGGTTCAGCACCCGGATAAAGTGCATCTCGAATTTGCTGATTTAGATTGTTAACTTGATTATTAGTCCATGCCAAAATCTTGGCTGAGGAGCGAGAAAATTTATAAGCATCGATAGCTGCTGCTATCCAAGTATCAAGTTGCATTTTCTCAATATTACCCTCACTCTGTAATCGTGGTGGGAATTGAGAATTTAAATTTTGGCGGAGTGCAGTTACATAAGTAGCGATTGCCCCTTCATATCTCATGACTTGCGTTAATTCCATTCCCAAAGGCAACTGAAAGATCGGCGAAGAATCAACATTATCTTCAATCGGTGGCAATTGTGCTGGATCTCCCATAAAAATAGTAGGAATCCGCGAGGGAATTAATTTAAAAAGTTCTTGCCCTAACATGGAAGCTTCATCAACTATTACTAAGTCAAATTCGTGATAATAAGGCTCTCTAGAGTAAGTATTTGGTTTAAGTTGTTGCTTTCCATTTTCATCATATTCTCCTCCAGGCATAACATGAAGTAAGCTGTGGAGAGTTGAGATATGTACAGTAAGACCTGCCTGTTGAGCCATTGCATCCAATACATGTCTTGCTTTATGCGTTGGAGCGCACAAAGCAACTCTTAAACCAGCATTTTTATTTTTATCTAAGTCTCGTGTTTTGAAGCAATTCTGAAACGATTGAATTACTCGCTGTACTAAAAACGTTTTTCCTGTACCTGCATAACCGCGCAATACAAATGGCATATCAGGGTTAGAACTATACCAGTCATGGATTAAATCAAACGCCTGCATCTGGTCTAGAGATAATCCTTCCCGATGCTTGCTATTGCTCCAGCCAAAGTTAATAATTGTTACTGATTTCAATGTACTTATCTCCGAAAATGAATTCTTTCATGTAACAGATTTTACTCAAAAAGACGGTACTTTGTTGAATCTTGCAGTTAATTAGTTCAAGATTTTTTATTGTTCAGTTATATGTTCAATACTGAGATTTAGCTAAATTTTTAAACTGTCCAAATCTTTCATCAAACAATCTTATTAACAGTCGTTTCACTACTAAACCGGCTTTTCAAAACTGAAACTTCAAAAATGCCTTTTTGGGTAGTCTGCTTGTCGTAGTAATCTTCCCGGTACAAACCCAACATCACAGTAGCCTCCTGTTCAAATCCTCCCGATTCCCGAAAATCTACTTTGGTTGGACGCTTTTCGGAACGTGAATCAACTTCTCTTTTTAACTGCGCCAAACCCAAGACAGCGCAATTGAATTGTTTAGCGATCGCCCTAAATTGTTTCAAAATGGAGTCGATTCTCTTGTACACGATTTTCCCCACGTTCACGGCGCATTGGTTCAATCAACTGCATCATAGTCCACAATTACCAAGTCGAAGCTGAAGCAATTTCTCCTGGCCTACACCGCCATCAACCAATCGCACACCACAGACTTGCACCCGTGGGCAAAGTTAACCCAAACCTGCCACTGCCCCAGATATGCATTCCAGTAAGGCTCACCATCAGCAATTCCAACAGCCGAGCCTACCTTGGAGATTAACTCACTGTAGGAAGAGCTAATACTGTCCAAACCCTGCTGCAATTTGAGTTTCAGCCCCTTCCAACCGTGGGTAGCAGGACTTTCGACCTGATTTAATGTTTGGGGAATGTCATGTGATATTGTACCAGTCACTTGTGTTGTGAACTCTATATTATTAATGACTGACACCAACTCATTTTGAAATGCTTCATCTCGATTTAACCACTGCCCAAAAATCGAATCGCGCTGATCATCAGGAGCAACAAACCGATAAACGCACTCCCGATCGTCTCGTGAACCAAGCCGACCGACGTAATCGAGTTTTAAATCAATCTTCGCCAGTAATTTCTGTGCGATCGCTACTGGGGTCAGTTTTTCCGAGATACTGGCATTCAAGTAATTCTTGATAACGTGCCGATGCTTTACAGCCAGGGCTTTAAACTCCAGCATCTTCTCATCACTGCCACGTAACTGAACGTCTGGTGTAAGAAACTGCAACATCTGAAGATTTTCGAGTAACAACACAGCAGGTAATAACTGCCCCTTGTTAAAATCTGGTTTCCAAACTGAATTTTCCCCAGTCTCTAATTGCGCCTTAGCCCGTTTTGCATCACGGTTGGTCAGAAATTCCCGTCCCAGCGTCAAATAGTAGTGCATTCTCAGTTGAGGATACCAGGCGTCGTCATCTTTCTCGACTAAATCAGGGGTTACATCAATTTCGTAACGACGGGATAATTCCGCCTTGCGCTGCTGATGTCGTTCGGTTTTCGTTTTCGCTCTTTTATCTTGCAGTTTTTTCAGTTCAGTTTGGGAAAGTTCATCAGCTTGCGCGATCGCTTTACACTCAGCAGTATACAATTGCTCACTTGCCGCCTTAACCGACTCGATTACAGCCCCACTGTCATCATCATCAGCATCGTCGGCATCAATAACGGTGTACCCATCTTCGGCCAAACCCGCAAGTACAGATTCTCGATAGCGCCGCATCTCAACGTTAATCACAGAACCACGCTTACCCCAAGTTTGCAATGACTCCGGTTGAAAATTCTGATCAACAAAGCTGTAATCGTCATTGTCCGCCGCCGACAACAGCGCAATGTTCGCTTGTGTTGCGACGTGTTGACTTCTCAGCAATCCTCCGATGGATGTAGAACCATTGCCTACAACCGACATCCCCCACTCTCGCACCCAAATGTGACGGTCAACAGTTTCCCTAACCCTTGCCAACATCTGCCGCACAGAATTAACCGGCTGCACTCCCTGAAAAATCCCCCAAACACCATCAAAATGTCCTCGAATGTCGATGCTGACCCCAGTTTCTAAACTTGGAGATGCGATAACCAAATCATACTGGGTAAGAATTTCGTTCAGGTGAGCGATACAACCAAAAGCCGCATGAGAGGGGTCAGCAACGGATTCGCTATCAATTCGCAGAATTCGCAATTCTGGGTATTTCCGGCGAAAACGTTCTTCCAAAGCTTGGGTTCCCCATTTGGATTTTGCCTTTTGAGCAGAGCAGCATAATAAATGATGCCCCCCAATGGAGATCGCTTTGTCGAGTACAGCGATGAGATTCTTCGGGTTACTGCCAGAGTAGTTGTAACAATTGCCAGATACGTGCCGATAATTGTTGACGATGACGAACGGGTTAACTCGATATTCTCCAGCAAGCGACAAAACATACTTCACATCAGTATCTGAGACATCGGCACTAGACAGGTAAATCTTTCCCTGACTACTGCCTAAAACATTCTGCACTAACTGCTTGAGGTTCTTGAGAACAGATACACGGCGTTTTTGCACTTCCGTACCAGAGTTGAGAAGATGCCAGAATACTTGGTCGCACTCGTCAATAATAATCACATCGTTTGACCAATCGTTAGGGTTGAATCGCGCCTGACTTTCTTGATGCAGCGAATCAACACACACCCCATATCCCAATAATGTGCCTGTTTCATTCGTGCGGACTTCGGTAACATAGTTAACACCAAATCGATTACACAATGCCTCACCTAGCTGGATGCGATGAGTGATAATTAATACCCGTCTCTCTTGGTCATGTGCTTTCGCCACCTCCGTTGCCAGCCATTCGGTTTTACCAGTGCCTTTGGGAGCCTTGAGGATAATCAGCTTTTCACTTTCGGGGACGAGAAGCTGGTCCAAGAATCTTTGGTTGAGAGCTATTGACGGCGGGTAAGTCAGCAGAGTGAACAGTTTGATCTCCCATAATTCCAGTGCAACGGCTGTGTTGTAGAGTGCGTCAAAAGCTTCCCGTCCTTTGGCAACGATAAAATCATCAACCCCTTTCTCTGCCCCTAGCGGTAAATCAATGACTCGCAGCGAACAGTCCTCATTTACCAGCAGCCGACCCATGCGACTGATAGCGGTTCTGACTCGTTGAACTGTCTCAGGTTTGTTGTCCTGATCAAAGCAGATGTTAACCTGTCTCCCCTCTGTTGCGAAATGTTTCAAGTCGGGTATGAGGGATGGTTTACCGATGGCGTTACCGTACTCATCTTGGGGTGTACGGTATCCAGCATTGACACCGGGGATAGCGATCGCTGCATAACCAGCAGTTAGTAACGCCCCCGCTTTCTTGACACCTTCAACAATTGTGACTGGTACATTATGCTTCCATACCCAGTGCCAAAAACCCCCAGGATGCTGTAGGTCTTTTTCGGTGATAGGGATGCCGCTACGATTGGAGATTTTCACCCAGATGCGATTCGGTACTAAGAGGAAGAAAGCGCGTGTCTCTTCTCTGAATGGGTGTTCGTACTTGATGAATTTGTGGATCTTTTGGCGATCTCTTCGGGGGTGGTCAGGTTTGAAACAGCCCCACATCATCAGGACGTAGTTGTTGAGTGGGTCAACGCCATTGCACCACCAGCCACCTAGTTCAATGTGCTGGTATTTCTTCAAATCGCGATCGCGTAATCGTCCATCATTGCGACGGGAGATTTTGGGACTGTAGAGGAGATATTCGTAGGGTGTTGTTCGGTAGAGCGATTTCACATTCAAATGAAAAATTTCTTCGTCAACGCAACTGTTGAGCCATTCCTGTAAATGTTTAGCTTGAGAATCAGATTCGATTATACGCATATTCCCTCTGTTTTTTGACGCATGGAAATGAAGCGGCATGGGTTGCCGCCGATTCAACTTGAAGTGGAGAGCTTATGCTGGCTATGAAGTAGTCACCAAGCCAGCTATAGCGTTATCTGCTTTTGCCTACGTGCGGTCGAAATGTCAGATTAATCCGAGTGCTGACCACTTTGTTTGTTTTCGGAACCTGATGCAGATGTGTGGACTGACAACCGGGGTGCATCACGAGTAAACTGCCGTGTTCCAGCCAGAAATCCGTTGGTCTGCCGCCAATGGGTTTGATCTGGAATTTGCGACATGACCCCAAGCTGACTGATGCAATCGCAGGGTTAAATCCCATCGATGGCTCGTTATCAGAGTGCCAGCCGATACTGTCTTGTCCGCTTCTGTATTGGTTGCCGATGACAATGCGGAAGCTGTAACCAGTAGCAGCAGTAATCCTATCTCGCAGTTGAGCTAGCGCTGAAGTCCAAGGCAGTGGTTTAAGTAGTACGCTCTTGGAGTAAAGGTAATCACAGCCCTCATCGCCATAAATGCACTCTAAGCGCGGAACAGGCATAATTTTACCCAGCATTCTTATTTGATTCTGTTGCCATTGCAATTGTTGACAATGTTGGTAGAGTGCGTCAGCTTCTTGTTTGGTAAGAAACTCTGGATAATAGTTGACTGGTAAAACTATGGTAGGTTCATCAAAAAGCGACATCTGTTTCATAATTCTCCTTTGGCGGTTGCCCGAACGATTTCAATAGCCTGTTCTTGTGAAATAGCCTGTTCTGGATTTTTGTAAAACCCAATAATTTCTGATTTGGGACGAATAATAATTTGCTGCCCTGTTGTGCGTTTGTCCCACACAAAGCACGAGATGGTAACGTTATCGGTAGCCCAACGACTACCCCGTTTATCCTTGCGAAAACAGAAGCGCGGCAGAATCAGTACAAGTGACGGCGGGTATTGTTGTAAGAAATCCGCACGGTCATCACAAGGTTCGAGAAAGCTGGTCAGGAGGAACGCGGCAACACCCAAACGCGCTTTGTGGTACGCATTCTTGATAATTGGTGCAGCAAACTCCGAATATGGTGGATTAGTGCAAATCCAATCGCAATCGGGAAACTTAGCCCATGACTTGGATAGCGTTGCATCCAGATGGTAATCAGCCGCCTTATGTAGATCAATATCGTTCGTCCACATTTGCTTGGTGTAGGGCCACACCGATAGTAATGATGCGATTGCTCCATGCCCCACACACGGCTCACCAATGACACCAGATAAGGGAACATGGCGCAGTAGTTCAGTTGTAAACCACGATGGAGACTCGTAAAAGTTCAGTGGATGCCGGGTGACAGCTTCAAGAATAGCTGTCTGGGGTTTTAGTAATGGTGTGGCAGTCATGCTGCCTCCTGCGGTTGTTGAACAATCGTTGCGCTGATGGATTCAAAATCAACCTGAAATATGTTTAAATCAGGAGTTATTTCACCACTGTTATAAAGTCCAACAATGTGCTGTCTGATTGCATCTTCTGTGAGTCCATCAGGAATGTGAATGTGGGCTTCACTAATGATTTTTTCTACTACTTGAACTACGACTTTCATAAATACTCCTAAAACTCAATTCGGTTCAAAGTTTGTAATTGTGCAGCAAGTGTGCTGATAAAATCCTGTAGTTCTTCTGTTGCTTCTTGAGGGCTGATTGCTTTTTCAGAAACGTAAAGCTTTGTATTCTCTAAATAAACTTCTACACGAGTCATATTTGTCTGTGGCGAAGTCGATAGTGTTAAAGTAAATTTCTCATATTTGCAAAAGTAGTATTGACATTCTTCACTCAGAGATTGCCCTCGCTGCCATTTGATAATTTCTGTATCGTCATCGTTAGCAAGTTCAAACTCAACTTCTTCGATTGCATTGATTGCCATAGCCACACACGCTCTTTCTGCTGGATGTGTAGCTGATTGCATTCGATATGATTCGGGAACTACATAGCCTTGAATTGCATAGAACTTACGGGCTAACTTTTCAATCAGTGCGTCTTTCTGGAAGTATCCGAGTTGCATATCTTTTCCCCTCAAGGTAGAATTTGCCTTTGTTGTAAAAGTCTTAATTCTTGATTACTGGGCGATCGCTCTGCTTGACCAATGCCCAATGCCCAATGACCAATGACTAATGACCAATGACCGATGCCCAATGTCCATCAAGCCGTTACTAAAGATTTTCTAGCGAAAGCACCTGCCTGCTTTAGTGCTGCACCAGGACTGGGATGAGCAAAGAACTCTTCTATAGCTTTGGTCAACCCAACCGCAACAGCCGGATCGTGACAAGCGTAAACATAAATGGGCTGTTGAACTCCATTGACCAGCCGTGTCTCTTGGCGGTCGCCCAATTGTGGGTAAAATGTTCTCACCCATGTGCCCAAGTGTCCCCGATAGTGAGCGCCGCTCAGGGGGACTTTTTTACCCAGGTCGCTCTCAGCAAAGTTGACCACGCCAAGCCAGCGTTCTTCTGTGGCGGTTAGCAATTTTCTGTTATGTTCAGCCAAAAGGTTCCCGGCATAGTCTTTAAATTGCTGTTCGGTGTACGGGTTGAGTCTGCCACCAGTTAACTCAGCTAAAGTTTTCATTGCCAGAACAAGAGTATGCAATCGTTGTTCAACTGGGGGGAGAGCTGGTGTGGAGGGTTGTTCTTGTGGTTGAGTAGCGGGTTTTGTCCAGCCCATAATGTCTTGCATCCAGGCGCGAACACCGATACTTTCAAATGCTTCACAGGCTAATCTTGCTTGTTCACTGCATCTTTTCCCCGCTTCGTAACCGTAATAGTGAAGTATGGCGGCAACAGCTATATCAGGGATACCGGACTGCGACCACCCTAAAATCTCTACGGCTTCAAACCCTTTACGGATAACCTTTTCAACCAGTTTAGACCGAGAATTGTCTACAGCAGTTTTGAGACTTCTGACTAATCCAGTAGCATCGATATTGGCAAGTCTTGCTGTAGCTCGAATACTAGCTTTACCGTGTCCCAAAGCATCAACAGTGATTTCTTGCTTTATCTGTTCGATAATTTGAACTACTTCGATTTGTGACATAACTTTAGTTGGGTGATAGTTTTTCGTTGTTGATTAGAGAGAATTAGACATTTACGCGCACCAAACTTTTTTCACCAACCAGTGAGAAACGATTAGATATAGTTGGTGTCTTAATTAACGTTGGCGACATCAATTCAACAAGGTAAAACCAAGAATTATGCACCAGCGCAATTCCCAGAATCAGCCGTTGCTTTGTTCCCTTGTCGTGAGAACAGAGGATCACTCTTTCGCCCAGAACGAAGGCAGGTTTTTGCACCTTGATAGCTTCTAATTCTCCCGTCCCGATAATTTGGTTTTGTGTGGCGTGGAGTATTTCATTGCGGCAGTCAATTGAATAAATCCAACATTCGTGTTTCCATTGCATACCGCAGCAATAGCCGAATGTTCTGGTGGTTCTCAGATACACTCTTTCTAGTAAATTCACCTCAACAGGTGGAATTGTTCCACGCCAAGGTGGAGAAAGATACCAACTTGTTTGAAGTGCATTAATGTGATCAATCATGCTCATCTCCCTAATAAGTAATTAATCGCTTCAACATCAAGAGCAGCAATACGCTTTTTAATGGATTGTGGTGGATTCTCAAAAAACTGTTTTAGATGCAATCTCCGAATTTGGTAATGTCTAGCAGAACGTTTTGTAGCTTTAAGCCATCCTCTTTTTACCCATCTTGTAACAGTTGAGAAGTTTAACTGAAGAACTTGAGCAATCTCTTTACAAGAATAGTTATCAAGAGTGGGACGGGCTGAATAACCTAAGCTATTTAACTTCAGATAAATTGCAATCGGTGTGCGTTGATATCCTCGCCTTTTTAGGATTAAAGCTATTTGGTTGATTGTATAGACTTCAGCTTTCGCTTCAATAATCGCTAGTTCTTCATCAGTCCATTTTGCATACATTTGATTACCTCCTTCTCTTGTATCAGGCGTAAGATTCCCCATCTACTTCCCCCTGATTTATATATAAATAAATCTGTTTGGTTAGAGCTTTTATTAGGCATCAGCACATAGTGCCAACCAAAACAATTACCAATTCGCAGTTCGCAGTTAAAGATAATTGCGAATTGCGAATGGGCGAAAAAGCGAGTTGCGAATTGGAATTACGCTGTTACAGGCTCCCGTAACCGTTGCCAGCTTTGGACGGTTAACTGTTCAAAGGGCAGGTCTTGCAATTGCTCACAGTTAGCCACTTCCGCAGAGAGCAACTGCTGTAATTCCTCAGTAGTCAGTTGTTCCAAGGGTCGGGATTGCAAGTACTTGTGAACTGGTTCAGCCAGCGATGTATCCACCATCGATAATGAGCGCACTGCATCATAGACCGAGTTAGAATACTGCTGCTGACCTGAATAACGCCTCTTCACCCACCAGTTACCATCAGTGCATCCGACTTGCCCCAGTTTCACGCCGTTGTTGTTGTAAATGCCATCATTGAGAATTTCAAACCCATAATTCTGGCACTCGTTGAAGATATGCGCCATGATTTGGTTTTCAGTAGAAGAGGAAGGCATGAGGGCAGAGGCGCAGAGGGGCAGAGGAGAAAGTTGTTGTAGGTTTTTCCCCTCTGCACCCCTGCTCCCTTGCACCTCTGCTTTTACAGGTAATGAGCCGTCTTTGTAGTGAGTGCAGATAAAGCGATCGCAACGCATTAGACTGTTGGCACGAAATACTTCTTTGTCGTTGACCATGACTACCCAACGTTGGGTTAAATGGTTGTCGTCATGGCTGATGCTGGCTACCAGTTGATTACCAGCGTAATATTCGTAATCAGAAAACGAGATTTCGACTATTTTGAGGGGTTCGGGGGCAACAAGTTGGGCTTGGTGTGCGATGTAGTTGTCGAGTTCAGCTTGGGCAGTGGCTTGTTCGTTAGCGACTTTCTGGACTTGGGCGGATTGGTGGGTGATGATTGCGTTTACCCAGGTTTGGGCTGCTCTTTTGTCCCCGGTGGGTGTTACGCCACGTTCGGCAGCGATTCTTTTGAGGCGTGGGAGATTATAGCGGGAAAGGGCTTGCTGAGTGTATTTCGGATATGTCATGATATAGATTCCTGTAAAGGTTCAAAAGGCGATCGCTTCCAAAGTTTCCTAGGCTGTGGGCATCGCCTTTTGTTATGTCTCTATATTCGCATTTTTAGGTAATAGTGCCAATATGCGTATTCGCATTTTTAGGGTATAGTGTCTATTATGAGAATATGGAGGTATGGCAGTGCAAAATCGAATCAAAAAATTTATCGAAGAGAAAGGCATCAGCCGATATAAGTTCTGGCAAGACACTAAGCTTGGCAGAGATACTGCTTATCGCCTATGCAATGACCCCAACTACATACCTACAGGCAGTGTATTAGATAAAATCTGCACTACTTATAGAGTTCAGCCGGGAGAATTTCTCCTTTGGCTTCCTGACGACGAACCATCCTTTGAAGGGATGGCCGACAGCCCAATATTTGAAACTGAGGAAGTGCGGGACATTAATAAACACTCTCGCAACCAATCAACAGATCAGGTTGGTAGAGTAGTGTTGCCATTTGAAAGGAAGTCAGCATGAGCGTGTTATCTCAAAAGCCTTTACAGCTTTTGATGATTAATTCTGTCATTATCAATTTTTGTGTTTATCCCCATGTATTCTTCACGAAGTGATGTCTGGTATGGGCACAGCCTTGGGGAACTACCTATCACGCTTAGAATCATCTGCCATTGGTTCAAAGCAAATACCATTGAGCCAAAAGAAGTGGAATAATGCCTAAACCACCTTCTAAGCGCAAAAAAGACACCTCTGCGGCATCTAGTGACAGCACACTAACCGATGACCAAGACCTTGAAGAAAACCCAGCCTTAGCAACAATTGACGTTACTGCTGTTGAAATTCCTGAATTAACCGAGCAGGAGCAGAGCGATCGCCTACACTTGGAAAGAAAAGTGGAGAGAGCGGTTTTTGAAGCTGGCAAGGCGTTAATGGAGTTGCGAGATCGCCGTCTTTATCGTTCCACCCACAGCACTTTCGAGGAGTATTGCAAGGACAGGTTTGGATTTCAGCGTCGTCATCCTTATAGATTGATCGAAGCTTCGGCTGTATTTGATAACCTGATAAAAATGTGTCCCAATGGGACACAAACTGAAACTGAATCGAGCGATGCCAAAATGTGTCCCAATGGGACACAAACAGAAAATGATGAAATGTGTCCCAACCGATCACAAATTTTGCCTACGAGTGAACGCCAAGTTAGACCGATAACAAAACTGGAACCTCAACAGCAATGGGAAGTATGGCAGACGGCAGTGGAAGAAGCCGGAGGTAAAGTACCATCTGCTAGAGTTGTAGGGGATGTAGTACAGCGGATCATGGAACGTACTAAAGCGCCAAATCCTTACCGTGTTGGGGAAGTCTGCCTCCTTATTGCCAAGGATAATCCTGATTTACGAGGAAAAGGTGGAAATTGGTGCATTGTTAACCATGTAGGCGAGGTCAGTTGTACAGTCACTATGTGGGATGGGGAGTACACCGTGAGAATTGACCACTTGAAGCCACTCAACTACCTGGATTCAGAATGTCAGCAGATGCAGCACATTAGCGATCGCATTTCACGGCTGCGGGAGAGCAAGAACTTGGAAGAAGCGGCTCGTGCTGTGCTGAAGCACTTGGGGGAACTGAAGCGGCCGTATTTGACGGAGGTGGAGGAGAAGCTGTTGGGTTTGATTGAGCGAGAATATGGGCTTAGAGATTAAATCTCCACAAACTCGTAGACAATAATAGATACACATCTTATGATTATGGAATCAGTTTGATATTTGGCAAGTCGAAGCGGGGTCAAAAACGCTGGGGATCTGCCAAAATCGCCAGAACCTTGACAAGTAAATAGTTTCACAGTTTCAGTGCTAAGGGAAGTTAAGAATTAGTCGCAATAAGAGCGGCTGAAATCGACCTATTTTTGAGGTTCGCCAAAATGCTTCCCAGGAAGCCTGCTCTGTAACAGTTTCAGCACGGAGCGGTTTCCACTAACTAAATCCCCTCACGGGGACTGAAACCTTGAAATACCGAGGGCAGCAGCTAAACCTGCTAACGTTTCCACTAACTAAATCCCCTCACGGGGACTGAAACATTTTTTAGTGCCTGTTTCACAAAGAGCGCTTACAAGTTTCCACTAACTAAATCCCCTCACGGGGACTGAAACATTTCAATAATATTGTGGATGTTAAAGGGCATCCAATGTTTCCACTAACTAAATCCCCTCACGGGGACTGAAACTTAGATCACCCAGGCTTACACCAAAGCAAACTTTGGGTTTCCACTAACTAAATCCCCTCACGGGGACTGAAACAAATACTGGGAACAATTCCACAAATAACTCAAAAACTGTTTCCACTAACTAAATCCCCTCACGGGGACTGAAACTAAAAAATCTCTAGTAATAAACTTCGGTGCTTTTCATAAAGGTTTCCACTAACTAAATCCCCTCACGGGGACTGAAACTTGTAGCGGTTTATCAACATTATCTAATGGATATATTGCAGGTTTCCACTAACTAAATCCCCTCACGGGGACTGAAACCAAAATCGGTTGGTGCTTACCTTTCTAAATATGTTGGGGTTTCCACTAACTAAATCCCCTCACGGGGACTGAAACTTGGGAGTACATAGTTACTACTCAATTTTTAGTTCAAGGTTTCCACTAACTAAATCCCCTCACGGGGACTGAAACTTGAGACTTGGAAAGTATTGGTTAGTGCATGTAATTGTTTCCACTAACTAAATCCCCTCACGGGGACTGAAACTTCCAGAGTTATCTGCAACCAGAAGAATTAGCCAAGTTTCCACTAACTAAATCCCCTCACGGGGACTGAAACATATCAAGCACTTTGATGGTGGGGACGAATCCGAGGGTCAGGTTTCCACTAACTAAATCCCCTCACGGGGACTGAAACTTTCTTGAGGCGTTTTTGGGGTTGGGGCAGCTTGTGTTTCCACTAACTAAATCCCCTCACGGGGACTGAAACATATCAGAAGAAGAATTATTAATGAAAGCTGCATATGTTTCCACTAACTAAATCCCCTCACGGGGACTGAAACAAACCCGGAAGTAATAGCCCATATCCTACAAACAAACTACGGTTTCCACTAACTAAATCCCCTCACGGGGACTGAAACATAACATAGTTATTGATATTTAAATTGTTGAAGCCCGGTTTCCACTAACTAAATCCCCTCACGGGGACTGAAACCTTTGCAATTCCCCCAGAAGGATTACCTTCTAGGGGAATGCTTTGTTTCCACTAACTAAATCCCCTCACGGGAACTGAAACCTTGATATTACGCAAAGGGGGAAAGAAGCCAGCCGTGTTTCCACTAACTAAATCCCCTCACGGGGACTGAAACGCCAAGACCACCGCCAGAACCAAAAGGTTGAGCAGCATGTTTCCACTAACTAAATCCCCTCACGGGGACTGAAACCGATTTACGGGCAAGGTCAGACAGGGGATACCAATGGGGTTTCCACTAACTAAATCCCCTCACGGGGACTGAAACACCAACTTAGAGGAAGAGTTTAAAAAAGAGCTAAAAGTTTCCACTAACTAAATCCCCTCACGGGGACTGAAACATTATTTTTAATATTAAAATGAACTGTGTAGATGAAGTTTCCACTAACTAAATCCCCTCACGGGGACTGAAACTTCTAAGGATTCGTTTAGCTCTTGGCGCACTTCCGGCGGTTTCCACTAACTAAATCCCCTCACGGGGACTGAAACATATTTATTGATGCTGAGAGAACTGAGTTTGAGGCTGAGGGTTTCCACTAACTAAATCCCCTCACGGGGACTGAAACGCTGAGTGTGCTGCTTTTGCTTCTGATTTAGGTATGTTTCCACTAACTAAATCCCCTCACGGGGACTGAAACTCTAGAATGAGCGCATCTCAACAAAAGACCGGAGTCGGGTTTCCACTAACTAAATCCCCTCACGGGGACTGAAACCTTCTAAACAATTTATTAAAATACATGGTAACTCAGGTTTCCACTAACTAAATCCCCTCACGGGGACTGAAACCTTGATTGTATGCAATAACTGTTAATTCCATGCCGCCGAGTTTCCACTAACTAAATCCCCTCACGGGGACTGAAACTCTAGAAGCCAGACCAAAGGTGGCTGTCACTTGTGTTTCCACTAACTAAATCCCCTCACGGGGACTGAAACATCAAAATGCATCTAGTTTTACCATTCCTACGACGTTTCCACTAACTAAATCCCCTCACGGGGACTGAAACAAAACTGTCAATATTGGTGCAGGGTGGTACGGGCTAAGTTTCCACTAACTAAATCCCCTCACGGGGACTGAAACTCTTTTGGTTTTCATGCGATCGCCCCTGTGGTAAAGTTTCCACTAACTAAATCCCCTCACGGGGACTGAAACCATAATTTTTATTTTGTATGAATGCAGACTACAGCTGTTTCCACTAACTAAATCCCCTCACGGGGACTGAAACTTCAGAAAATACTAAATATTGATAGGGTTTTGAATCTTCGGAGTTTCCACTAACTAAATCCCCTCACGGGGACTGAAACCATTCTTCAAGACATCATACTGGGTCAATATTTGGTTTCCACTAACTAAATCCCCTCACGGGGACTGAAACATTAAGCTTTTCCTCTCGTAATTCTGAATCTAACTGTTTCCACTAACTAAATCCCCTCACGGGGACTGAAACATCGTGGTTGCTTCGTTGCTGGATGAACCTTGTTTGTTTCCACTAACCAAATCCCCTCACAGGGACTAAAACAACTAGGGAATATAGCAGAAAGTGATCGGGCTAGGTTTCCAAAGCCTATCACCCCGTAGGGGGATTAAAAATCTAAAGATTAAGCAGGGTTTTCCTGGCACAATTGATTAACAACTCTTTCGATTTCTTGTGCCATCCAATCAGATCCGGTCTGTTGGTAAACCTGAACTAATGATTGGTAAAACCACAAAGTTTTTTCTCGACCAGCACTAAAATTAGTCCAGACGACATCTCCACATTGTTGCCAATCAGCTAAAAGCGATCTGGAATTATGCAGTTTGTCAGCCAGAGAAACCAAGCGTACAGAAGGTGAAGCAGAACGGAGATTATTGAGGTAACGCTGCTTACGTTCTTGCCAGGGAGGTTTAGGAGGTGTGTCCCACTCAGTACAGCCATCGATAATAGCTAAAACTGTTTCACCAAAGAGTCGATGGATATCTTCACGAATGGGTTTGCCGCCTTGGTCTTCGACTGCATCATGCAAAAGAGCAGCGATTGCTTCTTCTTCCGTACCTCCAGCTTCTAGTACAAGTGCCGCCACACTCAGTAAATGAGCTATGTAAGGAACGCCACTAATCTTGCGTGTTTGATTAGCATGAAGACGAGTTGCGTAGACTAAAGCGGATTCAAATCGTTCAGTCAGTTCTGATGGGTTCATAGTGATTGTCAATTGTGATAAAGCATAAATTGGGTAGCGGCATCAGCAGCAAAGCTTTGCCGTAAATCCCAAGGTGTTAAAACTTCAACTTTCGGTTGCCATGCCCGCAGACGCATGACTAAATTGTTATCTCTGTGTTCGTTATCTTGATATCGGATACGTGCTTGATAGTAAGCGTCCGTTTTTGAACGCTTGCCAAGGACTTCTAATAAATCTTGCTGTTGAGGTTGTTTAATTTCACGTTGAATCAAAAGTTGTACTTGCTGGTAGCTAATTTCTTCAAAAGTGTCGTGGCGTTCAGTACCTTTAACGTAGCGATCGCAGAACTGGCGGTCAAATCGGAGTAACATCAGTTGGGAAGGCAAATAGAAATCAAATCCCCATGCTTTAGACATTTGCAAAGCGATATCATCTGGGTTTGGTAAAGACTTCTGTTGATATTGCTGTTGTAAATTTGAGGGCAGTTTCGGGTCTGTCCACTCTAAAGCAACCAAACTCCGAATGTGGTCAAGGCGAAAATTATACCAGTTAGTATATTTTTGAGGGTTTTCGCCGTATGCACACAGATAAACTGCCCTCTGTACGTAGTAGATGCATACAGGATAAACGATACAATCAACTTTATTACCAAGTCTGGCACTACCATAAGTTAGTTTGACAGGTGGAACTGGAGTTTTTGCCCAAAGTTGTCTTAACTGGTATTGCAAATCATCAACTGCATCTAAGGTACTACGAGGAATCACATAATCGAGCTTTAAGAAGAAACGTTGTACTCCATTGATTTTTTGGGAGTGAGTTTCTGCCAACTCTACCAAATCTTCATGCATGAAACTCAATTCATAAGCACCGGCTTTAGCAGCACTTGCCTCATCTTTTGTAGTTACGGGCCGTGGTGGAAACTCGCACACCCGATAGTATTTTTCGTATTTGTATACAAGCCAGCCGAGTTTAGCTAGAGTTTCCAAATCACCCTGTAGAGAACGACGAGTTACGCCAAATAAGCGCCGTTGCAATAAAGTATCCAGTTCAGATTCACCCATGCCTGTATGAGCAAGGATTAATTTTTGCCATTGGCTAGCAACTATTCCTGTTTTTTCGCAGAATAACCATTGGGCTGTGGTTTTAGCACAACGACAATGAGAGTCATGTATGGCGGGATTTTTTTCTCCTTTGGGATGTGTAGGACTGAAGAATGCATTTCGCCAGTCTACGTAAGAAAAAGAATCGTCTAAAATCACACGGTCTTGATTGTCACCGTAAAGCGATCGCAGCCACACCCACAAGCGAATTGCTCGGAGCAGATTTTGCTTGAGATATCCGTGTCCTAAGCACTGCAATAGTTCTATCTCAGGAATATCTTGAAAAACTAGTTCAGACACCAGCCGAGTCTCGATAAAAATAATAATACCAAGATACAACATATTGGAAGACACTTCTTCCAAGCACGTGTATGATGTACGCATCACATAAATCTAGAGGTAATGAGTTCTTACAAAATCGAGCTAAAAGAAGGAATTTTACGGATAAATTTTGGTGAACCGGCTCAAAATGACCAGATTGTGCGCGATGCCGCAGCCCGATTGGAGGAAATGGCAACATCAGGAGAACTCGTGGGAGGGCCACTTCTAAAGATTAATGGGCCTATTTCTATCCCTGTAGCGTTTGTTCTAGCACATAAGCTTGCTCATATATATGGTGCTGTTGCTTTTTACGATCCCAAGTTAGGTAAATACGTCATTTGTATCACACACAATCCATCGTATAAACTAGGAGACTTAATTGATTGATATTTGATTGATAGAGGAGATGGGTGTAGCTAGCAAGAAATTTTATGACAACGTATCACATCAGGCTAGAAGGCGACGTTTTGAAAGTTGGGTTTGGTAAAGATGCCAATGGCGACCAATTAGTGAGGGATGCGGCGGCGCGTTTAGATGAGATGGTGGCATTGGGTGAACTTTCTGGAGGAAAACTACTGAAGATTGATGGGCCAGCATCTGTAGCCGTTAGTTATGTAATCGCACATAAGATATCTCAGCTTTATGGTGCGATCGCTGTTTTTGATCCTAAGATTGGTAGACAAGGATACAAGACTTTTATTACAGCGATTTCTCAAACTCCGGCATACAAGATAGGCGAACTAATTGAAACGGATGAACCCCACAAGAGTAAACCAATTCTCAAAGTTGTGCTTTGTGGCCCGCCACAGTCTGGTAAGTCATGTCTGCGTGAAGGTTTAAAGCAAGCAATTTCTCAGATTGAAGGCGCACCCTATCCTTATGTGATTACAGCTTGTCCTGATGGCGAAGGTGCATGGTTTTCTGATGCCGCACGGCGCGATCTAGATTTAGCCAGACAACTGAAGGATGAGTATAAAGCCAAGTTCACCCCAGAGTTTGCACAAAAAGCGGCTGGGTGGGTACAGAGTGCTAATACACCACTCAATATCATTGATGTGGGTGGGAAAATTACTGAAGAAAATCGGTTGATTATGCGTGAAGCCACTCATGCAGTGATTTTAGCAGGCGATCGCGCTAAGGAAGAAGTTCCGCTATGGGCAGAGTTTTGTAGGGATTTGAATATACATATCATTGCCAATCTTCATAGTGATTATCACGGTAACGAAGATGAGATTGTTAGCCAATCACCGTTGTTAACTGGTAGCGTTCATTACCTCGCACGGGGAGAGGATGTTTCTTCTCGTCCGATGGTGCAGGCTTTGGCGCGGGTTTTGGTGGGGTTGTGTGGAGGGTAGATAGCCAAGAGAGTGAAGCAAAACCTGAGCATTTCAACAAACACAGTTATCTGGACATGACAAAATGAGTAAGCTAAATAATCATAAAGTTGATCATTTATTTTTACTGGTTGGTGAAAACCCTTTACCAAATTATGTTGCTGCAAGGACATTATTAAGGGAAGAAGGAATAGTTTATCTGGTATTTACCAACCAAACAAAAAATCAAAAAAACTGTTTACTAGGGGTAGATGGTTTAGGAGGTTACAAAATTAAATGCAAAGAAATAGACTTAGCTAACTACGAATCTAATTCTTACCATATTCGAGAAAGAATTCAGAAACAAATTAAGTATTTATCTCCTGGAAGTGTTGGTTTAAATTACACAGGCGGAACTAAAGCAATGGCTGTCCATGCTTATAAAGCTGTTCAAGAACTCAAGCCAGATGCAGTATTTAGTTATCTTGATCCACGAAGGTTAAAAATGTGTATTGACCAACAAGGTAATCAAACACTTGAATTTGATCTACATCTTGAGCTTTCTTTTGAAGAAATGTTCAAACTACACAATAGAAATTACTGGTTAGAAAATAAGCCACCAGAAAAAGAAGCTATATTGCCTGATATAGCTGCAAAAATTTTAGGAATTTATCAGGATGAAATATTAGCAGATAACTGGAAATTATGGCGCAAGAATCAACTAAGGCGCTTGACTAAAAATGGTGATTATTGGAAAACAGAAGAAGAGATACAAAATATAAAATCAATCCCTTTACAGGAATTATGCCAACCTATAAAAGATATTCTTCGACAAGAATTAGATACATCAACTACAGAAATACGTCTTGATATCACTCGAAGAAAAGGTTTTAAAAGTTTAACTCAGATTTGTGAATGGTTGGATGGAACTTGGCTAGAAAGTTATGTTTTAAAACAGGTACAAAATATCAAAAATGAATATGATATTAAAGATTGTATGATGTCATTTCATATTAAAGATACAAATCTTGGGAAAGGGTGGCGTGAAAGATTTGAATTTGATGTGGCATTTATAAAAGGCTACCAATTATTTGCAATTTCTTGCACAACAAGTAAAGACCATAAATTATGTAAACAAAAACTATTTGAAGCACATCTACGAGCAAGACAATTAGGTGGAGATGAAGCCAGAGTTGCTCTAGTTTGCTTGTCTGAACAACCTGGATGGATTAGGGATGAAGTTAGATTTGCTATATCTGATAAAAAAATAAAAATATTTGGGAGTTCAGATTTGACAAATCTAGCAGATGGTATTGCTGATTGGATAGAAAGTAATAATGAGGAGGCGAACGCATGAGTAAGTATGTTGTAACAGTTATAGACACAACAGGAATCCAACCTTATATTTTTACTAGCAACCGTCTTCGAGAAAATATAGGTGCTTCTTATCTAGTTGATAAAGCAACTGATGATTGGGTTAAAAAAATATTAGAAGAAGAATTCAAGATACCTAGAAACAAGCAATATGAACCAATTAATACTAGCGGTTTCTCTGCGGAAATTATCTATGCAGGTGGTGGTAATACTTTACTATTATTTACATCATTAGATATTGCCAAAGAATTTACTAGAAAATTGAGCCGACATATATTAATCCATGCACCAGGAATTAATCTTGTTGCTGCTCATAAAGAATTTAGTTGGAACGGATGTTTATTCTCAATTGTTCAAGGCTTAATAGATAATGAACTAGAACAATTAAAGAGAGCAAAAATATCATCCTCACCACTATTAGGTTTAGGAGTAACAGCAGCTTGTAATTCAACTCAGTTACCAGCAGTAGGGATGACTGATAAATATATTGATAAAGATGAGCAGGATAGGTATCTTATATCTAGGGAAACCGAAGCAAAGCTAATAGCAGGTAAACGGGCTATTCAAGAATTAAGAATAAAGTTTGAACCATTCTTTGATAACAAGGTAGATGATTTTGCTTATCGCATGGATCATCTAGGTCGTTCAAGAAATGAAAGTAGCTATTATGCTGTTATCCATGCAGATGGTAATAACATAGGCAAGCGGTTTAAAAGTTTTGGGGAAGAAGGGATGAAAGCAAATCCGAATGACCCCAATCAAGGCTATATAAACGCGATGAGAAATCTTTCTAAATCAGTAAATAATGCTGGTATAAAAGCCATTAAAAAAGTTATAAAAAGTATTATAAGTTCGATTGATAACGAAGGTAAAATAATGGGTAAATTCTCTCTATATCAAGATGAAGATGGAAAAAAGTACTTGCCTTTTCGTCCACTAATTTATGGTGGAGATGACATTACTTTTATCTGTGATGGCAGAATGGGTTTAGAATTAGCAGCAATTTATTTACAGGAATTAGAACAACAAAAAATAGCTGATGGTAAACCTTTATTAGCCTGTGCAGGAATATGTATTGTTAAATCTCATTACCCCTTCGCTAGAGCGTATAGTTTAAGTGAAGCTTTATGTAGGAATGCTAAAAAGTTTGTTAAAGAAGAAGACGAATTACGAGGTAGGCAATTTTCTGGTATAGATTGGCATATTGCCGCAAGCGGTTTATTTGGTTCTATTGGTGAGATTCGTCAACGTGAGTATAAGGTTAGCGATGGTAATTTAAATATGCGTCCAGTCCTGATACAAGATGAAATTAACCAATGGCGTACTTGGTCAAATGTTACTAATACAGTTATCGCATTTAACGAAGGTAAAGAATGGAAAGACCGGAGGAATAAGGTTATTGCTTTTCGGGAAAAATTGCGTGAAGGCAAAGACGCTGTAAAACAATTTCGTACAGCTTACAAAATAGATCAATTACCTTTTATTAAAGGTGGTGATGAATTAGCACTTCAATCAGAAGGCTGGATGGAAGAAAGTTGTGGTTATTTTGATGCAATTGAAGCAATGGAATTTTATTTTCCTTTAAAGCAGGAGTAGTTTAGTGGATATTTACACTTTAAAAATCAAATTATTAAGTGATGCAACCTTTGGACGTGGTGATGGTGTTGCTGGTTCAGTTGATCAGGAAGTTGAGCATGATACCTATGGTTTTCCTTACTTGCGAGGACGGACTTTAAAGGGTTTATTGAGCGAAGAATGTGATAACTTCATTGCTGTATTACATGACAATATACGTCAACATTGGGAAGATGTTGCTTGTCAGCTATTTGGTAAACCGGGGAGTAGTCTTGATACTATCGCACAAATCCAAATCGGTAATGCTTGTTTACCAGAAGATTTGAGACAAGTAGTTGGATATGACTTGAAACAAAAGAATAGTCAATTAAACAAGACTGACATTTTAGAATCCTTAACTACTATTCGCCGTCAAACATCTATAAATCCAAAAACAGGAACACCAGATAATAAAAGTTTGCGTTCATCTCGTGTAATATTGCGCGAACTCGAATTTATTGCACCTTTAAGTTTTGAATCTACACCCAATAATAATGTTTTAGCACTTTTATCTGTAGGTGCTTTCGCATTACGGCGAATAGGAAGCGGTAGAAATCGGGGTCGAGGTTATGTCAAATGTAGCTTATTTTACCCCGAATCTAATGAAATTAAGGATGATTATTTACATCATTTTTTATAAGTCTAGAATATAGGTAAATGAAAGCAATAACTTTTCTACTCAAAGCAAAACAGCCAATTCTTGCAACTTCCTTTGAAGGAGATCCAAACAGTGATGTTTCCTATTCTTATATATTGGGCAGTATGATTCGAGGTGCTTTAATTGGTCGATATTTAAAGATAAATAGGCTAGAAAATACTGATATATTAGCTGATGTAACTGTTAGACGTTTATTTTTTGATGGCACTACTCGCTATTTAAATGCTTATCCATGCAGTAAAACAGGAAAACGAACTCTTCCCATATTGCTGTCATGGAAAAAAGAAAAAGGTGTAGAACTCAAAAATGAATCAGATGGTATAGAGATATTTGATTTTAGTATAAGGAAACCTAGCAAAGAAGTATTAGACTCTCCAAAAGCTATTAGTGAATATTTTTGGATTGAAGAAGATGGATATCCAAAACTATATACAGTTGACCATAGAATAAATATTCATATTTTCCGCGATCGCAGTAAAGGACGTTCAACAGAAAATGAAGGAGAAATATTTCGTTACGATGCTATAGATGCAGGACAGACTTTCCAAGGTGTTATCCTATGTGATGATTCTGATGAAAAAATTATCCAAGACTTATTAATCACTCCAGATATTTGGTTAGGAGGTTCTAGAAGTGCTGGTTATGGTCATGTAGAAATTTCACAAGTAAAGTCCCATAATGGTTGGAATGAGGTCGGAATTGCTCCAGAAAAGAGGGTCGGCGATAATATTCTGAAAGTTACCCTCCTCAGCGATTTGATTCTACGAGATGAATGTGGTCAATATACTGCAATACCGCCAACTAACTTACTTTTTGAAGTATTAGGAATAAACTTAGACAAGCCCAGCAATGCTTACATGGATAGCACTTTTATAGGAGGCTTTAACCGCAAATGGGGATTACCTCTACTTCAAGTATCAGCAGTTAAAGCAGGTAGCGTCTTTGTATATGAAAATGTCCAAATCAATGCAGATAAAATAAACATTTTAGAAACAGAAGGCATAGGGGAAAGGAAAACAGAAGGTTTTGGCAGGGTAGCGGTTAACTGGTGTACAGAAGAATGTTTTACTGCTAAAAAACCTAAGGTACTCCCTCGCAAAGACAAACCTCAATTTAAAACTTCAGAATCTCGTGAATTAGCACGCCAAATTGGAGAAAGAATATTACGGCAAAGATTAGAACAATTACTTCTAGCGCAAATTGAACCACGTAGACTGCAAGCAAATCAAATGACTAATAGCCAATTATCTCGACTAATGATAGTTACAAGACAAGCATTAGATAAAAATAGTCGTGAACCTTTGGATACTCTCTTTAGTCAACTGACTAAAAGTTCTCGCAGCAAATACGAAAGTGCAAAATTAGGAAATCAGCCCTTAGAAAAAATAATTAAGCAGTGGTTAGATAATCCAAGAGAATGGATGGGAACTGAAATAAAAGATATTCTCATTGGTGAGGAAAAATGCAGTTTAAGTGATTCTCTAGCTATAGAATATACTCTACGTCTAATTATGGCAGTAGCTAAAAACGCAACTAAGGAGAAAGCTGATGAGTAATCAACGCTTAAATCGTCACCAGCGTATTATCCTTGAACGTATCATCATCAAAGCAATCCTAATATTAGATACTCCTACCTGTTTAGGAAATGGTGGTGCAGATGGCCCTACAGATTTAATGTTACTGCGTGACAGCATTAGCTGCAAAGCACTCCTCACAGGTGCGTCTATTGCTGGTGCATTACGGAATTACTTGCATGAATACCAATATGGTTATAGTCAAGAGGAGAAAAATGACAGCTTATCTACGTATCTATTTGGTGGAAGACGCAAAGATGAAGATGGTGAACAAAGTCCTCTGATTCTCCATGACTCCATTAGTAATGAAATTCCCAAAGTAGAACTAAGGGATGGAGTCAAAATTGATATTACCACAGGGACAGCACAAAATTCTGCAAAGTACGACTTAGAGCTTTTAGCAGCAGGAACTGAATTTCCTCTTTATTTTGAGTTATTAATTGAAAAAGGAAAAGATAAAAACCAGCTACTTGAAGCTTTGAGTATTGCTTTACAAGGTTTAGAAAATTATGAAATTAATATTGGCATGAAAAAACGCCGAGGATTCGGTGTTTGTCATGTTGAGAAATGGCAAATTTGGCAGTTTAATTTGAAGGATTATAAAGATAGATTAGCTTGGTTAACTTTTGATAGAGATGATTGCAAAGAAAAGTATAGTCAAGATAATTTAGCTATAGAAGGTAAGATAATAGATATATTTAAAGAAAAAAATAGAACAGATCAACGCCATCGGTTTTATTTGAAAGCTACTTTCAAATTAATCGGTTCTTTACTCATTCGTTCTAGTCAATTTTCTACAGATGCTGTACCCGACATTGTACACCTAAAATCACAACGTAACAAGAAGGATGAATCAATTTTACCAGGAACAAGTTTTACGGGAATTTTGCGGCATCGAGCTAAGAAAATAGTTAAAACAATCGGTGTTGCAGCAAATTTTATTGATGACATATTTGGGATAGCTGAAGAAAATAATCAAGATGCTAAATCGAGTAGATTAATAGTAAATGAAACTGTCATTGAAAAATCAATTTCTTTAGTACAAAATCGAATAGCAATTGACCGCTTTACAGGTGGTGCATTACATGGTGCATTATTTGACGAACAACCAATATTTGGTGGAGACGAAACAATAATTACTTTAGATTTAGTATTACCTCAACCAAATAATGCCGAAATTGGTTTACTGTTACTTTTAATAAAAGATTTATGGACAAGTGATTTACCCGTTGGCGGTGAAAGCAGCATTGGAAGAGGAAGATTGCAGGGAATTAAAGCAGAAATGAGACGATTTACACCAGATAAGGGTGAAGAATATTGGCAAATCATTCAAGAAGAAGATAAGTTGCACATTACTGATGCGAATATTTTAGAGAATTTTGTGAGTGATTTTAATAAATTAGTCAATCAAGTATTAGCATGAATCAAAAATTATGTCACGCTATCTCTGTTGATGAGATTAGAGATAATGATAATAGCACTCTGATGGATTGGTTGCAGAAAGAAGCTCAAAAATATCATCTCCAGTATCTTTTAGCTCATGCTGAAGATGGTGTTATCTGGGGACGTTTTAATGAGGATTATCAACTGATCACTGCCGAAAGTGTTTTCTATAAAAATACTTTTAATGTTGATTTACCTAAACTTAGATTACTAACACTACAACAGTGTCGAATTTTTGGAGAAAATGGTGATATTTTACTTTGGAAATCTCAGGACAAATGGAAAGCACAGTTTATCAAAGATAATCCATCAATAGAACATATTCATGAAGAACAAATTCTTTGGGGGACTCAAAAAGAGAAAGGTAAAAACGAAGAGGATGGTGAAAAAAATGGATTTACTTTACTCTCCGATGGTTCTCAAGGACTAAAACACGCTGTTCCTTTAACTGGGTTAAGCAATTATTTTAGTCAAGATAAAAAGAAGCTTTATCGTCCAGTACGTCTAGTTATCAATCACTATATTAAATATGATGAAGAAACAGGTATAGCCAGAATTTTTCTCAGTCGCCTTGTATCACTAAAAAAAGTAAAAACAGGAGCTTAGTATGAGTCCCAAACATATTCATGATGTACCTGAAAATAGAAAAGCAGTTGCACCTTATAACTTTGTTGAGCTTCCAGACACAGTTGTTCAAGCAGAATTAGAGGAAAATGGGAAGTTGCGTAATAATGACCTTTACTATCAGGATAGACATACTGGTAGAATAGAATGCACTTTAACAACTTCCTCACCTCTCTATATTCGCTGTGGGCTAACACTAGAACAATTTAAGTTTGTACAAAAACAACTCAGAGAAGGAAAAAAATACACTGATTATCCTGATTTTTTCTATAACCCTGTAACGAATAAACCTGAAATTGCAGGTAGTAGTTTACGAGGAATGTTTAGAACACTCATAGAAATAATCAGTTTTAGCAAAATTGGCAAAGTTTCTGACGCTCAAAAATTCTTCTTTCGTGCGGTAGCTGCCGAGAAAGATGATCCGCTTAGATATCAATATAAACTTGAAAAATTAAAAGCAGGTTATTTAGAAGAAGAAGCAGGTAAATGGTACATCCGTTCAGTTATAGAAGTTAATGATTCTAAAAATTCTTATTTTGAAGTTAAGGAGCGGGATATACAAATTTACATGCCTTCTCTGATAACAATGGATAAAGAGAAATATTTACCTCAATACATAGAAATTACTTTTGATATTAAGAATAATCCTATACAAGTCAGTGAGAGAGACATTTACCAATTTAAAGGTTGGCTGGTAACTAGTGGAAATATGTTAGAAACCGCTAATTTAGGCGAAGTACAGCGTAAAGCAAAGCTTAGAAGCAAAGAAGGACGAAAGTATCACTACATAGTACCAGAAGTAGATAATTCTGCGGATGCACATAGGTTTGAAATATGTGCGGATGCAATTACAGATTATAAACTTTCACTTACTGACTATCAAAAAGGTAAGCTCTTTAAAGAAAATAAAAAAAATCAATTTCATCCCGATAATGGAATTCTGAAAGTTGGTATACCTGTTTTTTACTGTGAACCTCTTAAAGAACAACCTGTAAAGTTATTTGGTCAAAGTCCTAATTTTCGGATTCCATTTTATCCCAAAGGACATAGAAAAGCAGCAGATGCGATTGATTTTATTCCCGAAAATTTACGGGAATCTTCAATTATTGATATTGCAGATGCAATCTTTGGTTTTGTAAAACAAGAAAAACAACCTAAAGACGTAGAACAAAGCCGTGCTGGTAGAGTTTTTATAACTAATGCACAATGTAAAGCAAATAATAATCATATTTGGCTAGAAAGTCATCCAATTATACCTAAGATTCTTACAAACCCTAAACCTACAACATTTCAACACTATTTAGTTCAGCCCGATGAAATAAATGCTGAAAAGAAACATTTAAAACACTATGCTAGTGAGCCAATTAAAGATACTGTGATTCGAGGACATAAACTTTACTGGCACAAGGGAAGCAACCCAGAAATTAAACATCCAAATCCTGATGAAGCTTCAGATACTCAGCTTACTCAATTAAAACCAATTAAACCTGAAGTAAATTTTGAGTTTACTATTCATTTTGAAAACTTAAGTAGTGTTGAACTAGGTGCTTTAATGTGGGTAATTGATATCGCTCAAGATAACAAATATCGACTGTCTTTGGGAATGGGTAAGCCTTTGGGTATGGGTGCTGTCAAAGTTACCCATGAGCTTTACTTGAGTCAAAGAAAAGATAGATACACTAAATTATTTGATGATAGTAGCTGGCATATTCCAGAAACAGTAGAAAAATCTTCTAAATACAAAGATGATTTTGAGGAATATATCCTATCTCAACTGACACAAGGGGGAATTTACGAGAAAGTAAGAAAGTTTACTCAAATACCTAGAATACAAATGTTATTGGCTATGTTGACCTGGGAAGAAAATCCTTCATCAGACTACCTAGAACAAACAAGATATATGGAGATTGAGCGCAAGAAAGCGCCCTGTATAGGAAATGATCCAAACGAATATAAAGAAAGGCGAGTTTTACCCACCCCTTTAAAGGTAATTAAAGAAATTTTACCATCTGAAGAGCTTACAGAAGGTCAAGTTGTTGAAGGTACTGTTATTAAAATTGACCGCCAACAAGTTCCAGATGGAAAAAAAACAAAATTGAAGACCACTATCACCTATGAAATTCAAGGTTCTGATTGTCCTTCAAAAGAAGAAGTTAATAAGCAAGAAGTGAGCCTTACTATAGGAGATATGGTCAAAGTAAAGATTGAAAGATGTCAAGGTACAAGTGTTAGAAAAGTAAAAAGAGTTTAATAATATCTGAGATTAAGCAGAAACAGCGATTGCACATCCAATTCTCATCATCTCCTTAACCCATCTGTCCTCTAACCCACTCCCTAATCACTTGTCGGAAAACTCGTCTTCCTACCATACGGTATCTTTCAATTAGTGAGGGAATTTCTTGAATATTCAGATTAGGAAACACTAAACTTGTTTCTCTTTCAAGATATTCCTCACCTTGCAACTGGTAAATTTTGATTTCTCCAGAGTCATAAGACCAAATTTCAGGTACGCCTAACCGTGCATAGATTGGAAAGCGATCTAAAGATTTACTGGTAACATCAATTTCTAAAGCTAAATCTGGAGGTGGGTCTTGATTTAAATCAAACTTGAGTTTACCTCGAATTAAGGCTTCATTTTGAAAATAAAAACAATTATCAGATTCTATTCCAGCTTTTTTAAGTTCTCGTTTCCAGGTAGTTGAGCCGTAACACTCATAATCTAGCGCCAAAACTTCAGCCGTATCTTTGATGATGTCACCAATTATTTCTTTGTAATATTCGTGTTCTGGTAACGGTGTCATAATCTCTAATGTGCCTTCATCATAAGCTACTCTAGCTGAACGGCTTTCACCTAAATCTACTAATAAATTCTCAAACTTTTGCCAACTGATATTGTAAAGAATCACTCGGTCAGCGCGATGTTCAGTTAGTAGCATAATTCCTCACAGAATCAGTAAACAGTTAATGATAATCAGTATTCAGTAAAAACTTGGTATAAGTTTCCAAATTTACAACTGATTACTAACTAATATCAAAATTATCCTAATTCATTTTATCAATTATGATTAGTGAATATTTCCAAACCCTCACTACCTTCGCCCCGCGCAACTTTCAACGAGAAGCGATCACTAAACTCTTACAGGGTCAAGATATCCTCCTCCGCGCACCAACAGGGTCAGGAAAAACGGAAACAGCGATCGCACCTCTCCTCTTCGCCAAAGCCCTGAATATAGACTTCCCTAATAAACTCATCTACGTTGTACCCCTGCGAACCCTAGCCAACAGCCTTCGCCAACGTACTGAAATATTAGTTGCGAACTGGGAGAAGGTTTGTCCATCATCTCGTTCCCTAGCTGTCACCTTACAAACAGGAGAAAATTCAGAAGATCCACGGTTTGAAGGTGATATAGTCTTCTGCACAATTGACCAAATGTTGAGCAGCTTCCTGAATATCCCTTACTCAGTTGGTCGTGGTTCTGCCAATGTTAACTCAGGAGCGATTTTTGCCTCATATCTGGTATTTGATGAATTACATCTACTCGATCCAGACCGCTCTTTTGCTACTGTTCTGAAAGTTTTACAACAAGTCAAAGGTATTTCACCTTTTTTGCTAATGACCGCGACTTTAACTAATGAACTTGCAACCCAAATACAAGCATTAATTGATTAACAATGGAAATTATTCAAGTTGAAGATGCAGATTTACAGTCGATAGAAGGCAATCGCCGTCGTACCTTTCAAGCTGTGTCCCATCCTCTTAACGCTTCAGTAATCCTAGACGATATTCGAGCTTATGGGCGTAAACGAGTGATAGTCATCTGTAACATAGTTTCTCAGGCTCAGGGGTTATTCCGGGATTTAGAGGAACTGAACTATGAGGGAATATTACAGATTACATTGTTACATTCTAGATTCCTACCAGAACACCGCGCCCAAAAAGAAACCAACCTCAAAAGCATATTTGCCCAAAACTGGCAAGATGATGATGATTGCTACGTTTTGATTTCTACGCAAGTAATCGAAGCAGGAATTAACATCACCTGCCAAGTCATGCACACTCAACTTTGTCCAATGAACTCGCTTTTACAACGGGCTGGACGTTGCGCTCGGTTTGGTGGTGAGCAAGGGGAAGTCTATATTTATCCTACTGTCGAAGTTAATCCAGCTTCTTGTGAAATAGCGAGCGCAGATTTAGAACTAGAAGAATCAGCACCTAAAAAGCAAAGCTTTCTGCCATATCCTCAAGAAACCTGTGAACTCACATGGCTTGTGTTACAGGAACACAGCCAATCTGTACAGGCCAATGAAAATATCGGATTTCGTACTGAAGAACAATGGATAAATCAGGTTCACACTACAGAAGACTTACTACAGCAACAGCGACGACTTAACAACCGGATGAATTTTGAACAACGCTTTGAGGATGCGTTTTTCAGAGGGGATCAATCTGCTGGGAGGGAATTGATTCGGTCAATCGATAGCCGCAGTGTATTTATCTGGGAAGAAGATGGCTTAATTGATATTGAAGAGGAAGTAGTTGACCCCCAAAAACTGCTAAGTTTTTCGCTGCCTGTTTCAACGCTATGCAAAGTCTGGCGGGAGTTCCAAAATATGGAATTTGGAGCAGACTGGATTTTTAAGCAGATTGAAAACCCGAAAGGGAAAGCAGAAACGTATAGTCAACCTGTTTGTACTCTAATTAAATCTCGTGAGGCACTTATTGGCAGTATACGGATTTTAGTCAATCCTCGCTATGTTCATTATGACGAACATATTGGCTTGTTAATTGGTATTGATGTTTTCGGGAACCACTTTGTTTCTCCTGATAAGTCAAAGCGTGCAATTGCCAGTGAGTACCGCTATAAAATGGACAATTATGTAGGGCATCTAGTATTGATGTGGAAATGCTGGCGGGAGGCATTTGCAGCAAACCGATTAAAAAATGGAGTGTCCCAAGAAACTACTTATACTAGTGTTCGTGATGAACTGTTAGCGGCTGGTGGACGATTTATCAAAGGTAAAATTTTCCCACAGGCACAGGAGAAAGAAGCAGAAGCTTTATTTGAAGTATTAGTATTTTTCGCTATTTTTACCCATGATCTGGGCAAACTACAAGTGAAATGGCAAGAAGTGATGCGGGGATGGCAAACCATTGCTCATTCTTCATTCTCTGGTAGAAACCCTGGAAAACATCTATTAGCGCACACTGACTACAGCCCAGAAGACAGACACCAACGAGATGCCCTCAACGCCTACGAAAAGAAACACAAGCGTCCCAACCATGCTGTTGAAAGTGCTTACTTAGCCCAAGATATTCTCAAACAAGCGTTAGTACCCTTACTGCAAGATGATTTTTCCGCAGATACAGAACAAATTAAATACATCTGTCATACAGTAATCATGGCTGCGGGTCGTCACCATTCTGCCTGGGCAGGGGGATGGGATCAATCAACAGTATCCAAGATTGGAAGTATACAGTTACATCCACAGGCAAAGCAAGCGATCGCTGACAGTTGGCGGAGTATTCATAGGTTTCTACCACAGGCATTACCTTTAGCAAAAGCAAACTTGAGTAAAGATATGTACTTGATTAAAAAAGACTTTGATTTAAATAGGTTTACATCTGAGGAAACTGAATATTTACAACTTTATTTACTAGTGGTGAGAGCTTTGCGCCTTTGCGATCAGCGTTCAGTACAGCTTCACAATCTTTAGCTATTAACGGAATCGACTAGCGAAGTCTTGATTTATCCCCTGCGGACACAGGCGATAAATCACAAGTACAGCAAAGGAAGTATCACTTTGCTCTAACTCTAACCAATGCGCTTCGTATTGGAAAAGGTCTGACATATTGTGTTGGAATAGCCCTCTTCCAACGGGGTATACAATCTTTGCAAGTACACAACGCTCATGGGTAAAACGCCAGATGATAGAGCGCCTATTTGTCACTAAAAAATTCGGCACTTATGCCGACACCTTTCTAATGCTAGGTCTGGTGCAGCTTGTGGAATATGCCCTGAAAGCGACTAACCAAAAAATCGGCATTCAGCTTGTGGATGAAGGGACACGCTACTGCATCCAGTTGAAGAAGGCTGTGAATTTAGAACCAATAGGTAAACTAAGCTACACCAACCCGTTTCCACCAGTCAAAGGTAAAAAGACAGATATCAGCAAAATATCTCAGGAAACAGTTATTTTTGACACAGTAGAACAGAGCGATGCACGAAAACTTTATCGAGATTATGTATTTCAGCAACGGGGTAAAATTCACTTGAATGAAGATGCACCAGATGCACCAGATCCACCCCATCCTAGTACTCAAAATGGTGTAGTCCTAACTTCGATGCGCCACGATCGCAATCATAACGAACTGTGGCAATTGGGTTGGCAGAACAAGGATGACTACGGCATTTTGCTTGTTACCCTCTTCCAAGCTTTTAGCCAGGAGAATTACTCTAGCTTAAATGGAGAAACTAATCAGGTTGCGAAGTTATTCAAACAAGCAACTGGTCGCCAGTTGCCTCAAGAGGGCAGTGCTGTCAAGGTTTATCTGCCCACATCGGTTCAGGGAGTTAACCGCATCAAGGCAGATAGCAACAAAGTAGATTCCCAAAAAGCAGATTGGTTAAGCTTATGGTTGATTGCGGGAGGATTATTCAGCTTTGGGGTTGCTGAACGGGTCAAGATTGCCGAACGAGTTTATGACTGGCGAGTTGTAGCGTTGGAACCATTAGATATTCAGTTGAGCAAATATCGGGAGGTGTTAGACAAATTACGCAAATATAACCCACCTTCTGGAGGACATGGGATTGCCCGCTTTGATGCAGAGTTGGTGTTACGGTTTTGTCAACAACTATTGAATAGTCATCCATCTCAAGCTGATGCAGAACTAGATGACTTTGACCTATGGCAACCGATCAACCATTTTGTCAGCAACTTTGTAGGCACTCACTTTGGCTCCAAAGGGCAAGTTTATGGTGTCAAAGAAGTTTTTACCTTGGGGCTTCCTGGGTGGATTAGACCAGAAAATTCTGAGGAATTGACAGATTATCTGAAGGTTCTAAATGAGCATCTGTTTGTGATCAGTAGCCTATCGGCGGAAGAAGGACACAGCGAATTGTTGGCTGCATATCGAGATTTTATTACTGGCACAAGTCTTCGTAAGTTTTTTCGTTTTCAGGCCAGCTACGCCGATTACATAGTTAAACGCTTGGCAGATCCCAAAACAAGACCTCCCCGTTTATTTTCAATTGCTGGACTGAATACTATGACTAAAAAAGACACAGATTTCACCAAAATTACTACAGACCCCAGCTTTCTCCGCATCGCTAAAGCAATTAATCAAGCAACAGTATATGCAGGGAAGGTGAAAACCCAACAGGGTGTTATAGAACTAGATTGGCAACGCACCTATGGATTGGCACAGCGTTTGAGCAGTCAATCAGGCTCCAAGAAGGATTTTTTGAGCGAAATTACTGATTTTCTGGGGAAATACCAAGCAGAAAATTTACGCTTATCTGAACAGCTTCTCAAGGAAGGCAAATCCCTCAAACGAGTTTGGACAACTAAGGAAGACCTCGACCGATTAGTTGAATTGGTTGAAAACTATGACACAGTACTGGTTGCCAATTTGTTAATTGCTTACGGGTATGCCCGTTGGACAAAGGCGAAGGAAGTGGATTTGGAAGATGAGAATGCAGATATTAATGATGACCAAGATTTAAACAACTTGGAACCAACTGAGAATTTAGGAGAATCCAACAATGACTAAGACAAAATTTCCGATTTATTCAATTTCTATAAGCGGTGTACTATCCTGGCAACTTCATGCTCTGAATAATGAAGGCAACGAGGGCAATCAATCGCTAACGCGTCGCTACTATATTATTCAGAAAGACATGACTGAACCTGAATATGTTAATGGAGTTTCCGGGGATATGCTCAAACATATTCAAGCAGAACATCTGCACCGGATTGCGATTCAGGAAGGACTAACACTTTCAGAAGGGGGAAAGCAATTTCATCCTGACCGTATAGGTTATGACTTGGAAAAAGGACTTCCGGTTTTTACGCAGTCAGACACAGATTTAACTGCCAAAACTAACCAAGTACTCCAGCGTTGCACAATCAGCGACTTAGAGGGATTTATGGTGACAGTTAAAGGTGGACAAACTCTAAAACGGGAATCTGTAATTGAGTTTGGGGCGGCTGTAGGTTTACCAACCTTAGTCAAAACCCAGAGCTACTTCCATGCGAAATATGGAACAGATAACCCAACTCCTTACAATGTACAGGTCAGTTCCGGTTTATATGCAACTGTCCTCAATATTGAAGCCTTTCGCATTGGCTACAATCCCCACAATTTTAGCTACAGCATTGATCCTATTGAGCGCAAAAAGCGGCTAGATGTCCTATTAAAAAGTGTGCTTTATACCTACCTGCAACCCAATGGTGCAAAGCGCAATACCCATTTACCTCATCCTGACCACTTTGAAGGTGTGATTACTGTTAGCACTCGCCGTTGTCCCGCACCAATGCTCAGTCCCTTATCAGCAAGTTACAGCAGCCAAATTCATAGCTTGGCTGACACCCTGAATAATCTCAATGGTGCAGGTACAATTCACTGCTTTGATTTTGAGACAATTGCCCAGTTCGCTGAACAAATTCAAACTCTAATTGAGCAATCGCAACCTTGGGAGAGTAACAATGCCGAAGCCATCGAATAAATCAAAATCCTCACTGCCAAAAGAGGAGCAGCAGGTGAAAGCAAACTCCAACCAATGGTTAACTGTCACCTATCAGCCCGTTAGTCTATTCTCCCTCAAACGCTCCGATGCAACGAGCATGGCGGCTCGGTCTAATCTAGTGCCAACTCCTTATGCGATCAAGATGGCGTTGCTGAAAGTGTTGCTCGAAAGTCAAGGAAGGCAGCATCAAAGTAATTTTGAGCGATGGATTAAAAGCGAATTTACCTGGATTCGAGACTTACAAATTTATATTTGGCCACCAGAGCAATTGGTTGTGAATCGCAACGGCTATAAACTCCGATACTATGACCAAACTGCTGATAAGGCAGATAAGAGCCGGACAACAATACCCATGCAGGGAGGGTTTGTCTTTCGAGAATGGGTGCATTTACAAGGACATCTACAAATTTGTTGTGGTGGGTGCGATCGCTTGGCAGAACTAGAACGGCTGTTTGCTCAAATTAACTACTTTGGCAAACGGGGCTGTTTTTTTCAATATCTTCCTGAATACAAACAAGAGACTTGTGAACCATTATTTCAACCAAATCTCATTACTGGCTTTACAGCACAGCCAATGGATGATTTGGGTGAAAAGGCTACGTTTAACCGAATCAATCCTTTTTCCACTGAGAAAGCACAACTGGACAAAGACCGAGTAATTAAGCCTGGATTTCTACCTTTACGACTTGTTGCTACAAGCGCCCGTTATGATATGTACCAAAGATACTGAAGTCACATTCGCTGGACTTAGCGTAGTTCTCAAACAATTAGAAACTTCAATCAGCCCCACCCCACTGAACTCTTGGCTATCAGAAACCCAGCTTTTACCAATTTGGATTCCTTTACGGATTAAGGAAGGTGTTACCAAAATTATGCCTGTATTGCCAAACTCAGCTTTATATCCAAATCTGATGCAATCTATTTGTCAGCAGATTGCTCAGAATACCTTGGTGGAGTGGTGGCAAAAACCCTATGAACTAGCAGGGGTTGAAGTAGATTCCGATGCTTTGCATGTGATTCAAGTTTCTGTTGCATCTGCCGCACCCCTACCAACACTGGGACGAGCCATCCATGCTCAATGTTTTCAGTGGTTTGCTAATGCCGATACTGCCTTAGCTGAACACTTGCATCAACAAAATACCTTACCGTTAACTGTGGCAATGCAGTATGTTTCTCCACAAAAGATGCAGTTGAGAATTACTTTGTTGAAAAAAGAACTGCTAGCACCTTTACTTTGGGGATTAAGTACCAACCTGGGAGAGTCAATCATGCTGGCAGGCACACCTTGCCAATTGGGAAAATGCATAGATATCCTGCAAGCGAGTAGTTTTGAAAAACTAGCGCAGGTAGCAACCCAAAGCGCGATTGAGTTACGCTTTCTTTCACCTACTAGCTTCAAGCAAAATCGAGGAGTGCAGCCTTTCCCTCTACCAGAATTGGTTTTTAACAGTCTATTGCGCCGTTGGAACACATTTGCTCCGCCAGAACTACAATTTCCCGAAGTTGAGTGGAATGGTTTAGTTTCTGCTTATGACCTCAAAACCCATGCCTTAAAAATGGAAGGTGGAGCAGAAATTGGTGCCCAAGGATGGGTAAAGTATCGATTTTTAGATTCCCAACAAGCAAGAATAGCCACAATCTTAGCTCATTTTGCAACATTTGCAGGGGTTGGGCGTAAAACAGCGATGGGAATGGGCCAAGTGCAGAAGTGTTGAATCTCGATTACGGGGCTGAACTAAAATACGCATTCAAACGAAAAGATGAATGAAGATTACTTACCCTTGGCATACCTCAATGCCTGGGAATATTGTCCACGCAGATTTTACCTTGAATATGTCTTGGGTGAAATGTCAGATAACGAGCATATTATCTTGGGTCGCCACATACATCGCAATATCAATGAAGAAGGAACACTTCAAGAAGGGGAAATGCTAATTCATCAGCAGCAGTGGGTGTGGAGCGATCGCTTGAAAGTCGCAGGTATCATTGATGCAGTTGAAGAATGCGATGGTCAACTTGTCCCTATGGAATATAAAAAAGGGAAGATGGCACAACATCTTAATAGAACTCTTGCATAAATATTTTGTGGTATAATCAAGGGTTGCTTTTCCCTATATTTGAGGTGGTGAAAATATCATTAGCATACCAAGCTTTTTGATTGAGTATGAGCCAGCGATCGCTAGCTAA
>NZ_JAIVFX010000024.1 GCF_020829625.1 Nostoc sp. XA010
AAGGCGAGTAAGGCTCATATCGAGGAAGTCGGAAGAATCATCAGAAAATATAGGTATTCGCCCCAAGCGACACTCATAACAGACCTCAACCCTGTCATAAGGGGATGGACTTCCTACTATTCAAAATCCGACGCAAAAACAGTCGGAGAACTCTCAAAACAAGACTACCTCACATACCTGAAACTTCGACGATGGGCAAAACGCCGATGTGTAACAGCAAAAGCAGGTTCAGATAGATACTGGACGACCATAGACGGTGATAACTGGGTATTCGCAACCAGGGAAGGGTACGCGAACCCCCTTCGGTTACTAAAACATAATCAGTTTGAATGCAGTAGCACTGACTATGTAAAAGTTAAAGGCGATAAAAGCCCATACGATGGCGACACAGTTTATTGGAGTAAAAGATTAGGGACACACCCCCAAATGCCTAATCGTAAGGCTAAGTTGCTAAAACTTCAAAAGGGTAAATGTCCTTGGTGCGGTTTAAGCTTCCAAGAATGGGATGTTTTAGAAGTAGACCATAAAATCCCCAGAGCATTAAGCGGCAAGGATGAATACAAAAACCTACAACTACTGCATCGGCATTGTCACGACGAAAAGACCGCACTTGATTTAATAGAAATTCGGAAAAAAGACCACTCAAAATTCCGAGAGAAACTTTCTCAATTCTGGAATAAAACTAACTGGGAGTGGATACATGATATTCCTAATTTCATAGGTCATGCTGTCAGGAAGTCCGATTTGACAAATGGACAACACACTGAGTAGCCGTGTGCGGTGAAAGTCGCAAGCACGGTTCCGAATGGGAGGGGTGATGCAGTAATGCACACCTCGACCCTACCCTTTAGGAGAATTGACCTCTACTCCGGTTGGAGTAATCCTACCTGAGCAAGTTAGCTCGTTGATTAAAGAATCTCAGTCTCTCTAGGCCTGAGAGTGTCAAAATACTGCCTTAAGATTACCCTCTTATTGCGAATTATCTGAATAAGAAGTGGGGAGTGGGAAGAGACAAGGAAGAAACTTATTCAATAATTATCCTTTGTCCCCCTACTTTTTTATCTAAGGAACTGAAAGCAGAGTCAAAATATTTTGCTGCACCATATCTGGTGACTGGTCGCCGTTGATAGTCAATAAACAGCGACGACGGTCGTAATATTCTAGGATGGGAATGGTGCGATCGTAGAATAATTCTACACGGCGTTGCACGATTTCTGGTTGGTCATCTGGTAGCGATCGCCCCAAGGATCGGCTAACCATCACAGCTTCTGGGACTTGGAGATAAATTGCCCAATCTAGCTTTTGCTCTAAATTATCCAATAAAAAATCTAATTCTTCAGCTTGGAAGGCGGTACGGGGATAGCCTTCCAACACCCAATCGCAGTTAATATCTGGTTGTCTGAGGCGAATTCGGATCAATTCAACGATCATTTCGTCTGGAACTAACTCCCCTTTTTGCATATAGGGTCGGGCATGGTAACCTAGTTCACTCAGGCTAGCGTAAACCGAAAGAGAAGTCCGGGGGTCAGCTTCCGACCATTGCAACTCCGGGAGCAGGCTATCGCCAGATATCGCTTCCCGTAAAATCTCACCTGTAGAAATCAAAGGAATATCAAAGTATCTGCAAAGCCTTTGTGCTTGAGTGCTTTTACCCGATCCTGAACCTCCCAGAATCACCAATCTCACAACAATTTACTCCTCATGCTGTCAAATTCACTACTTGGTTAGTCTGTTTTGCCCAAATAACCGATAAATCTAACATTTAGCGATTTTCAGACGTTATACCTAGTTTTTTTAAATAATTGGAACTGTAATTCTAATGTTTTCATTTTTGCAACTAATTACCGACAAAATACGTAAATCTAAATCAACAGAACTCTTGACTTCAGCACAAACCTAGTGTTTGACTAAGAATGCGATTTGCCAAATTCACCACAACTGTGAAAAACAGATAGATTATATAGGCAGATTTGTAATAAATACCGCCAGCACAAACCTTTAATTTATTGTAATTTTTTGAACTTTACCCTATGGTTGCCCAGCTAGAAACTCAAAGTATAAATTCACCCCTTACCTTACCATATCCAGTGGAAGGACTAGTGCAAGTTTTCACTAGCTCCCATCGTAACTTTTTTACAAGCGTTATGGCGCAAGCACTGAGGATAGCTGGACAAGGAACGCCAGTATTAATAGTGCAGTTTCTCAAAGGAGGTATTCGTCAAGGACAGGATCGACCTATACAACTAGGACAAAATTTAGATTGGATTCGCTGTGATTTGCCTCGTTGTATTGATACACCACATTTAGACGATACTGAAAATCAAGCTTTACAAAACCTGTGGCAGTATACACAGCAGGTAGTATGTGAGAGTAAGTATTCTCTCGTTGTCTTAGATGAGTTAAGTTTAGCGATTAACTTTGGTTTAATTCCTGAAACAGAAGTTTTAGCGTTTCTGGCAAAACGCCCTCCCCACGTCGATATCATTCTCACAGGGCCAGAGATGCCAAAATCTCTTCTCGATGTAGCAGATCAAATTACAGAAATCCGTCGCAGTTATCGACCTTAAATCAAAATACTCAGTTCGTGCTAATATATCAAGTCTGTTTGAATTAACGTTAGTAGCGAACTTGTGATTAAGAACGATATCTGGATTACTGAAATGGCTCAACAGGGTTTGATTTCGCCCTTTGAGTCAAGTTTAATCCGAAAAGTACAAAAAGATGAGTCTGTAGCGGTTCAGCCTGTAATTAGCTACGGTTTGTCTTCTTATGGCTATGATATACGCCTTTCCTCGGCTGAGTTCCGCATTTTTCGCCACATTCCCGGAACTGTAGTTGATCCCAAAAACTTTAATCCCCAAAATCTAGAGCCAACAGCACTGCACACAGATGCCAATGGCAGTTACTTTATTTTACCTGCTCATTCCTATGGACTTGGGGTTGCTCTGGAAAAACTAGAGGTTCCTGAGAATATTACAGTGATTTGTATAGGTAAATCTACATATGCTAGGTGTGGAATAATAGCAAATTTGACACCTGCTGAGGCTGCATGGCGGGGTCATCTTACCTTAGAGTTTTCTAATTCTTCTAGTGCTGACTGTCGCATTTACGCTAATGAAGGCGTGGTGCAATTGCTGTTTTTGGAAGGTGAACCCTGCGCTATTAGTTATGAAGCTCGTCGGGGCAAATATCAGGATCAGCTAGAGATTGTTACATTGGCAAAGGTATAACTGAATATTCCTAAATAACTCAATTTAATTCATGTTCCTGTTGAGCCAAATCCTCCCGAACCTCTAGAAGTTATATCTAGTTCTTCAATAGCTTTAATGGAAACTGATAAAACTGGTTTGATAACCATTTGTGCTATTCTCATACCTATTTCTATAGTAAATGGTAATTTACCATGATTAATTAAAATTACTCCAATTTCTCCTCGGTAGCCTTCATCTATAGTTCCTGGGGAGTTCAAAACAGTTATTTGATGTTTTAAAGCAAGACCACTACGAGGTCTAATTTGTGCCTCTGTTCTAGATGGTAATTGAATTATAATACCAATAGGAATTAAAGAACTTTCTCCAGGTTGTATAACAGTTTCTACTGTAGAGAATAAATCTAAGCCAGCATCTCCTTCGTGAGCATATTCTGGTAGCCGAGCTTTGTCTCCAAGCAGTTTAACTTTTAGTATATTGTCCATAAGTTTGGGTCATGTTTATTTTGAACGATACCTTGCAAAATATGCAGCGTAAATAAATATAATATATATTTATTTACACAATATTAAAAAACATTTTATCTAATTTTGCTTCATATTAACAGTTAGCTGTAAGCATGAAATTAGAATAGCTATTATCGCAAAAAAACCATTTGTATCAATTAGGTTAATAGTTAGATCAAGCGGGTAAACAAGAAGAAACAATCCCGAAGTAAGCTTTAATAATAAAACTAAACATAAAACTACTTCAAATACCGTTAATGTCCAGAAAAAGATTGAATTTGAAAAGTCTTTTCTTGCATTTACTTTTAATCCTTTTAAAATATAGCGATTAGAATTTTTAGATAGCTCTTTAAATTTTTCCTTGAATTCATTATAAGCTAAAGGATCTGCAATTATTTTATGCGATGCTACAATAAATTGCGCTTGATTTTGTTCTAATTGAGCATCTTTTGTATTAGGAAAAATAAAATATTTGCTTTTATTGTTAGAGCGGTTAAAAGAAACTTGCTTAGATATTGGTTCAATTAAATCCACTCTACTGGGTGAATTATTATGGTTTCGCAAAGCTGGCTTTCTAACTTTATAGAATATTAAAGTCACAAAAGATTTGTCTGCTGGCAATTCTAATTCGATATCTGTGGGATTATTTAACGAAATTAATAATGGGCCTGCCCATCCTGGATCAAGTGTGGTAGAGATATGACCAAAACCAAGTGAAACCACACCTACTTTTGAATGAAAAGTACCTCCTATTTTTTGTGAAACCCATACTGCTTCTTGTGTCAGTATCAGAACCAGGGCGAACGCACGGCATTTCTGAAACCCCTGCTGGATAAGGATCTTGACGAAAAAATAGGCTAAATTTAAAAACGTTGAAACCCTTGCTATTAAAGGATTCTTATACTTTAGATGCGTTTGCCCTGGTATCAGAACAGTATCATGTCTTTTAATCTTAAATACTTTATTACCTTCTAAATTAGAAGTTGATTTAATTAAACATTTATACGTTATAGAAAACACAAAATCACTTGGGTTAAGATTATAGCCAACAGGTGTTAAATCTTTCTCTGGTCTATATGGATAAATAACAATTTCTTTATTAAGTAATACTTCTATATCTTGGTCGGACAGCATAGCAATTATTTGTACAACGAGGCTATTATAAAACTATAATTTTTAAGATAGTCTCAGTAATAGTACTTATTTGAATGAAGACAGGCTATTGTCTATCTGCTAAAGCCAAAAGTTCCTTATCCTTGACACCACGCCAGCCCATATCTTCTACATTTTGTACTATATGTCCTGCATCTATGAACGGCTTCTTCAACTTCTTACTCAGAAGGTTTTCATCAAGCAGAATGAGCATAAGTAATTTGCTCCTGATTCAGCATTGCTTTTGTAATCACCTCTAGAACTTGCAACACCTGAGTTTGCAAATGTGGAAAATCTTCTAAGAATTCGGTTAAACCTGCTTCGCCTTCTAGATAGTCGAAAAACGTCTGCAATGGAACTCGCGTTCCAACAAACACAGGAGTACCACTCATAATATCTGGATCGGAGGAAATAATTCGGCGATCGCACAGAACTTTTTGAATATCCATCGTCCTGCAAATGTTTATATGAGATAGTCTAAACCTTCATCGTGCTTCTAGCCAAACCTGTAAATCGGCCAAACTAGTAAAATCTAACAGTGCTTCACTCAAATCTTCCAGAACAGGCAAAGGTAAACCAGAAATTGAGGAGCGTATTTCCTCAGAAAGTTCCCCAAATCGCTTAGTCAATTGCCGGAGAATAAGATTAGCTGTTGCTTCCTCACGTCCTTCCTCACGTCCTTCTTCCTTAATTTCTCGGTAAACTCGCGTTTCCTTCAGCGTGATTCCTAACATAGACTCTACCTCCGTTTGAGTTAATTGTTCAAATCTGTACACCATGATCGTCGTTATTAATTCAATTATGGCGCGACTCGATGGTGATAGCATTTCTTGAGTGGTTCTTGTTAACAAGTACCTTGCTTCATAAGAGTGCTTGTTCTTCATCCACTGTAGTTAATACCATCAGCGCCACCCATATAGGTAATTGACGAATATCCCCTAATTCATCTAAATACACCCGATATACCTGTCCGCCGTTTAGCAATGAGCGATGAGGATGAATATCGCTTTGTTCGATACTGCGCGACGGGTAAATTATCACTGCTTGCCAGTCGCTAAATCTGGCACGGTTGCGGTAAAAATATAACGAAGATTCAGCCCATACTCTCTCATAAAGTTGTTCATCTTTCTGGAACTGCACCTCGCAAAAATATACAACTCCAGCACCATCACTTTCAGGTGGTAGAAATACTCCGTCAATTTCAAATTTTGGTTCTTTAACGGCGACTGAATCAAAACGATAACTATCTGCATTGCTTGGAGGATTTGCCACTAGTTCAAACAGCAAAGTGGGAGACTGTTGAAATAGTTTGTAAAATATTGAATCTCGACGCATGAAAGTATTTTACAAATTTTTTATAAAAAGAATTCAGAACCCAGGAGCGGAGCCGTAGACGCTCCGCCGAGGCGTCAGAATTCAGTATGAATTGCCCCAAAATATGATTATGGTGCTAATCTTGCCTTACCTAGACGCTGCTTTTCATACCATTGTGCGATCGCAGGTGCCCAATCTTCAAAATGAGGCCACATCATTTCACACAACTTTTGAATTTCAAGTTGAGCATCTTTCTTGTTTCTCAGGTCACAAAAATGCAAGAAAGACCTTAAATTGAAGCTAACTACAAAATGCTGGCGATAATCAAAAGGTACTTTACCTCTTGCGTGTTCTTCAGACATTCCACCCTCAAAATCAGCTTTATATCGTTTCGCTGCTTCTAGACACCACTGCAAATCTGCTGCTCGTTGCTCTGGTGAATAGTGGTACTTTTTTCCTTGTCTATCGGTGTAATAACCAACGGGACGTAAGTAAAAAACTTCTTCTATGTCTTTCTTACCTTCTACTACGTCAATAAATTGGTTGCCTGTGTACCTAAAAGACTGAACATCAAATGATACTCCTACACGATGGGTACGAGCCTGCTGCATCACGCTGTGAGGAAAGTAGCCACAGTTAAAAACAATCTGGGGATGCTCTAGAGGCCCATAGTGTCCTCTCTCACCCGCTAAAAGTCGCTTAACAATAACTTCGCCGCTTTGTGACTCCGAGGGCCAAGAGTCGCGCTCATCATACACGAACCCATCAGTATAGTCTTGGTGCATCGCGGCATAAATCACCTGCTGCGGGTTTGGCGTTTTGGCAATAACCTCTACTCGAAATCGATGCATTAGTTTTTGGGGAATGGATTAATGAGGTAGTTCGGTCTTGGGGGTTTCCCCCATGAGAAACTACCGTGACTGAGATTGCTTACGCAGAAGGAGCGGAGCCTGTTTGTTATACATAGCTTTGAACTCGATCCATGATCATATCTCTGGCTGGGACTTCTACTTGAGCAGATTAAGATACTTTACAAAAATTAATAACTTTGTTACAGTTATTTACATAAAGAGAAGACAGGGAAAAATCCATGCGTACAAACACTGCTATAATTGACGACCAAGGCAAACTGAACAACTTTGCGATCGAGCCAAAGGTTTATATAGATGAGCAAGGCGATCGCACTGGTTTCACTCCCTATGCAGAAATGCTCAACGGTCGTTTAGCAATGATTGGTTTTGTCTCTCTGATAGCATTAGAAGTATTCACAGGACACGGCATTGTTGGTGTTTTGGCAAGTCTATAAAAACTAATTTCTATAACTTAATTCTCAACAAACAGTAAGAGACGGTAAATTTACCGTCTCTTAATTTATGGAAAACTTAGTGCTAGAGTAAAAATATACTGATAGCAAAAGCCGCTATCAGCGTAAAAATATTGGGTGAACTATGGCTTTAACTGCTTCAACTATGTTGCCATTAGGCACAAAAGCACCAGATTTTAATCTACCGGAAGTAGTATCTGGAAAGGCAACTTCACTTTCCACCTTTGCAGATAAAAAAGCACTGTTGGTAATGTTTATTTGTCGGCATTGCCCATTTGTAAAGCACATTCAACAAGAATTAGTGCAGTTAGGAAAAGATTATTTTACAGGTGATTTAGCGATCGTTGCCATTAGTGCTAACGATGCACAAAATTACCCAGATGATGCGCCAGAGTCGTTACAAGCATTTGCAACAGAACAAGGATTTAATTTTACCTTATGCTACGACGAGAGCCAGGAAACGGCAAAGGCTTATACCGCAGCTTGCACACCTGATTTTTTTGTATTTGATGAGCAACGGCAACTTGTTTATCGGGGACAATTAGATGATAGCCGCCCCAGTAATGGTAAACCCGTAACAGGCGCAGATTTACGCGCAGCCATTGAAGCAGTGCTGGCGGGTAAACCTGTTACAAGCGACCAAAAGCCGAGTGTTGGTTGCAATATTAAATGGAAACCTGGAAACCAACCCAGTTATTTTGGTTGAAAAAGATTGGGCATGGGGCATTGGGAAAAGTTTTCCCTACTCCCTACTCCCCATGATTATCAATGTTTAATTTCTAAATTCAGTATGTAGCATCCTAATTGAACTTTTTCTGCCCATAATTCATATTCCAGACGCAAATGTTCTGGCAAGGGATGTCCGTTGAGAATTAGGCTACTAGTAAAATTTCGTAAACGAATAGGATTGTTAGGTTGCAACGACTCAGTTGGCAACCAATAGCGACTAATGCCATAAACGCCCCGTTCCCAAAAGTGACGGTAACTCACTTGAGCGTTACCTTGCATAGTCATGATGACTCGGTAAGGGGAAATCTCCAGCCACAAAATTCTGGGACTGTTAGGGGCGTAAGCTTTGCTCTTACTTTGGGGAAGTGTATCCTCTGGACTTACGGCACTTTCTACTTCACAGCTAATTAGGGGCGGTGCGGTCAGCAGCAAATGGAATCTATCAGTATCTTTTTGATACAATGTCGCGGCAGTTTCCACAACAGACCAGATTGGTAGGTCAGTGGAAATAAGTGATAAGCACACGGGCTTGCGGTGATGGGTCAGCATGGGAGCGATAAGGGTTAAAAGCTATTGAACAAAGTTAAATAGAACACTAGGCAGTCTGATAGGCCAGGGTAAGAACTAAATAGTAAAACAGGCTTAATATTAATGAATCCGCCGATTTGTTAAGCTACACAGATACCAATAGAAACAGGTAGAATGTCAGCTTAGACAGCAAAGACGGTACTTTCTTTCTCTAGAGAGAGCTAATTCGTAAGTAAAGCTTGTAAATATTCTAAAGCTATAGCCTCAAAAGAGTGGGAGTCTTTTTAGATGTTAAGAAACCTTCTTGAGGGAGACTTGCCGTAGATTTGAGTAAGTTTCATACAGCAAAAAGCAATAAGATACTAGGCAGAAAGTCACCAGCAGCGATTTTGTTTGTTGCTGCTGAACTTCAGGTGTATTCAAAAGCCAGTGTATCCTAATGTAGCCTTCTGTTATAACCGTAGAAACTCACGAAGACCTTTCTCACAAGTTAAATTATTCAATGGCCCCTTTTTAGCTGCTTTTACGGGGTGACATCCGGGTGGTTGGGGATTTATTAGCACCGTCTAATGTTGGACGCTCTAACCGAAATTTTGTAACTTCTTTTAAAAGAAGAACTCCGCGGCACTCTTAGTTGTTTTCAAGCTCGACAAAAGGACTTTTCAAATATCCTCTAAACCTTATCGAATTACTGTAATTTTGAGTATTTGTACTGGGTCATGTATATTTCGCAAAAATTAACGCTATGAAATTTTTTACCCCAGATGAATCGTACTAAGTTCTGGGCTACATGTAATCCTCATGAAGCGATGACACGACAAGCGAACAAAACAATCAAGCAAATATTTTATCCCGGTTATGGGGTGCATCAAAATCAATCAGTGGCCCTTTGGGTACAATACGAGTTGGGTTAACTTGGGGATGGCTTCTATAATAATGCCGCTTGATGTGGTCAAGGTTGCAAGTTTCTTTAACTCCCGGCAATTGGTAAAGTTCTTTGAGATAATTCCACAGATTCGGATAATCTACAATTCTGCGTAAATTGCATTTGAAATGCACATAATAAACTACATCGAAACGAAACAGAGTAGTGAACATACACCAGTCCGCCTCAGTAATTTGATTTCCGCAAAGATAGCGTTGATTTCCCAATACTTTTTCCCAGTAGTCGAGAGCGGTGAATAATTCCGTTACTGCTTCATCATAAGCCGACTGAGTGGTAGCAAATCCCGCCCGGTAGACACCGTTATTTATTGGTTGATAAATTGTATCAATTGTCTCGTCAATTACTTTTTGTAAATGTTCTGGATAAAAGTTGATATTTTGTTTAGCGAAAGCATTGAATTCTGTATCAAACATCCGAATGATTTCGCGGGACTCATTATTGACAATTGTCCCATTTTGTATATTCCATAAAACTGGAACTGTCACCCGACCGCTATAGTTAGGATCAGCTTTTAGATAAAGTTGCCAAAGATATTGAGTCCCGTTGATTGTATCGGGAATGCACCCCGGTTCATCGCCAAATTCCCAGCTATTTTGATCAATTTCTGCGGCAACAACTGATAACCCAATGACATCTTGGAGTCCTTTCAATTGGCGGAGAATGGCAGTGCGACACGCCCAAGGGCAAGCCCAAGAAATATACAGATGATAGCGCCCTGCTTCAGCTTTCAAGCCACTAGAACCATCGGCTGTGATGTGGTTGCGGAAAGTAGTTGATGGACGGATAAATTTACCTTCTGAGTCTTCTTGATCTCTTCGAGATATCCATTGACCATCCTTAAGAATTCCCAAACCCATAATTATCTCCTTAGTTATTAGTCAAAAGTCAAACAATTTTGGATTTTAAATTTTTGATTTTAGATTGTTCCGCCCAGCCGACTGCTTGCTCAGGGCATGAATCAAAATAATTTTTAATTTTTTAATCTAAAATCTCAAATTGGCACGGTCAACAATCTAAAACTTTTGACTTTTGACTTTTGACTTTTGACTTCCCCGTAGGGGCTGACTATTCAGCGTTGAGGATTTTTGGTACTTTGAAAAATTCGCCTTCTTGTTCAGGCGCACTGTTGAGGATGCTTTCTCGGTCAGGATAGGGTTGTAATTTATCCTCTCGTGTGATGTTGCTGACATCAATTGCCCGCGTTGTTGGGGGCACATTACTAACATCAAGTTCATCCAACTGTTGAATATAATCCAGAATACTTCCTAACTGAGTCGTGAATTGTTCTTCTTCTTCGGGAGTTAATTCTAAACGAGCAAGATTAGCTACTTTATGAACTTGTTCTTGGTCAATCATATTTTTTTAGTTAGGAGTTAAGAAAGATAGGATTAATCGCGTCTATTAGGAGAGACGCGATTAATCGCGTGTGTACAAGAGTTAGGATTGAATGATTCATAATTCCTAACTCATCACTTTTAGAAGAATACGTCAATTTGCGATCGCCCGGTGGTTTTCAACCAGTTTTGAGCTTCGATATAGTTATTGGGAGCCATGCGAACAGCTCGAATCCAATAGTCTGCGGCTTGGTCAAACAGTGCTTCGCCAGCCTCGTTATCTCCAGCTTCTTTCTCTTTTTCGCCTTGGTAGTGATAAATCACAGCGATGTTGTTCAAAGCTTGGGGCATACGTGGGTTTAACTCAACTGCCTGGTGGTACAGTTCTAAAGCTTTGTTGTGGTCGCCATTGCTGGCATAGATTAGCCCCATATTGTAGAGAATATAGCCGCGATCGTTGGTATCATCCTCTAGTGTTAGAGCTTCTTCATAATATTCCAATGCTTCAGCATATTCCCCTTCTGCTTGGGCTGACATGCCATCTCGATAATAAACAAACGCTTCTTTAGCTTTTTTGTTGGTTGGCAGGATCTTCAGGATGATATCTGCCATCACTGTAAAGGATTTGTCAACAAAATTATCGTTCTTTTGTGTTCTTGGCATAGTAGTCTCTGGGGATTGGAGATTGGGGATTGGGGACTGGGTATTAGGTATTGGAAATCTTCCCTCTTCGTCTAATCCCCAGTCCACTCAATAGCTAATTTAACTGATTTGTGGGTGCATTCTCCTCACTGAGTGGAATGATGCACTCTGGACTATTATGCCGAGAGTTGTTTACCAAGGTGCTAACCGGATACGCAGTCATTGCTGGCGCTGGATAGGGACGCAATAGCTGCTGTAGGGTTTGGGGCGTTTGCACTTGGGAATCTAGCCATAAATCGTAATCTTCTGGCTCTAGAATCACTGGCATCCGCTCGTGGATAGGTTGGAGTAATTCGTTAGCTGCGGTTGTCAAAATTGTACAAGAGATTATTTCTTCGTTAGCAGGCGATCGCCATTTCTCCCACAAACCTGCAAAGGCGAAGGGTTGCCCATCTTGAAGGCGAAAATAAAATGGCTGCTTTTTGCCTTGTTGCCGTTGCCACTCATAAAAGCCATCAGCTATCACTAAACAGCGTCGATGCTTAAAAGCCGAACGAAAAGAAGGTTTTTCGGCAACAGTTTCAGCCCTAGCGTTAATCAGCTTTGCCCCCATCCCTGCATCTTTCGCCCATGACGGAATTAATCCCCAATACAATTGCTTAAATTCACGCTTTTCGTTTTCGGGATTTTGTAACACTGTTGCCACCATTTGGGTAGGCGCGATGTTATATCCGGCTGCAAAATCCAGAACTGGCTCGACATGGAAAACTTGAGCTAAAGCTTCTGCTGACTGATTTAAAGTAAATCTTCCACACATACTTTTATTCTCGACCACTGACTAAATTAAACATCTCAATCTAGAAATGAATAATGTTTTTTATTTTTTCAGATAATTTTCTTTAGTACTTCTAAGCTAAATCTTCAAAAAAATCATCCGGTTTTGGGAAAATATTTTGGTAAGATATTGTATTTTGAACCTCTACTTATCAACATATTGTTAACTGCATTTTAGCATGGAACTACTGCGTCTGTACGATTTTTTACCTTCTGGTAATGGTTATAAGATACGTCTTTTATTAACACAACTAGGTATGCCTTTTGAGAGGGTAGAGCTTAACATTTTGAAAGCCGAGACTCGAACACCAGAATTTTTAAGTAAAAATCCCAATGGAAAGATACCTATTATTGAAATTGAGCCAGGGAAATACTTGGCAGAATCAAATGCCATATTGGTATATCTAAGTGAAGGTACAGAATTTTTCCCCTATGATCGCTTTTTACGAGCGCAGGTGCTGCAATGGTTATGTTTTGAACAGTATAGCCATGAGCCTTTTATTGCTACATCAAGATTCTGGATTTCTATTTTAGGTAAAACTGAAGAATATAGTGAAGCTATAAAGCAAAAACGTGAACCAGGTTATGCAGCACTTAACCTGATGGAAAAACACTTAACTTTTCACACTTTTTTTGTAGGAGAGCGTTACACGATTGCTGATATCGCCTTGTTCGCGTACACTCATGTAGCTGATGAAGGTGGGTTCGATTTAACCCAATTTCCTGCTATCCAAGCTTGGATAAAAAGAGTCAAAGCTCAACCAAGCTATATCAGTATTACACAAGCATAAAAACTCGATTTTGCTTTTTTGTGTGTCTCTCGTTTCTTGGCTTTGCTAGAGGATATATTGGGTGGGATATTGCCTCACATTCAGCAGGAAGCAGAGTCTTCCAATAAAGTTATTACTAAGGAGCTACTAGTAGTCTGTATCAATTTCTATCAGCTTTTGCCGAGAGGACAAACCTGATTTTATTCTGATATCAGATTTGGCTACATCAAATTTATTTGCTAATAGTTTAATTAACTCTTCATTAGCCTTACCATCAACTGGGGGCGATTTTAAATACACAATTAAACTGCCATCAGGTTGTTCTTCAATTTTTTGCTGTTTTGAATTAGGTTTAACCTTGACTTTTTTTTGCATAACCTATTTTCTGTAATTGTCGCAGCCACAACCAACCTAAAACACAACCCAATACATAATGAGGAAAATCCCACCAAACAAAGGTAGTACCAAGTAACAATTTGCCTATCAAGGTGGCGCGAATTTCCTCTAATAGCGGCGGATGCCAAAGTTGCAAGAATTCTAGTATACAAGTGATGACAAAAATCCATATAGGAATTTGGATTATCGCCGCCCGACTTCTGAAAAACCAAAATGCAAACAGACACCAAAATATTTCGTAAAATATAGCTGCTCCGTAGTCATTAAACCACTGATGGGCAGGGCCAGTGTAGTACTTAAACAAAAAGCCCATCGGTACAACCATGAGGAGAGAAAGAATAATAAATATTGTTTGGTTACGATGTTGGAGCATTTTCTCATTGCATAAGCGTAGCCCGTTTTAAACATTGCTTTTATCCCATTAAATTATCTGGTGCAGGCTCACCCGGATAAAAGCGATCGCTCAAAATTTCCTCAAAAGTATATAAACATTGCTGGGGAAAAGTTGAGAGTGGCAAATTTATTTCTCCTGATGCTAAATCTCTACCATTTTCAAAAGATTCCTGGAGTGCTTCTTCAAAGTAAGGTTTCAGACTAGGATTCTCGCTCAACAACTTGATAATTTCCCGTCGTTGTACTCAAATTGTTGCTAACCAACTACGACTGCGTTGATTTGGTTGATATTACCATTTGAGCAAATGTCCAATTAATATACTAAGAGGATTTCTCAATTCTTGGCGTTCCTTTCTTCCCAAAGATTCAATTTCCTCAATTAAATTTGGCAAGTCAAGCTGGCTCCATTGGTGATAACGCAGAAGATTAGCTTGTTCTTGAGTCCAAGTGTAAAAGTCATTTGCGTAGAGGTTTGGCATCAAGTTTACCGCAGGTTGTTCGGTTTGTGGTATCTGCATAGTGGGTTCAAAACCTGGTGAACTTTCCCTAATTATAGTAAAGGATCATAGATGTGCATTGGCATCAAACTTTTCTGGTTTCTCTTCCCAGACTTTGGATGGAAATGCCGATTGTGGGGGGTAACGATGCAAAACCAGATTATTGCTAACTTTTAAAGATACCCCTTTAGTTGATTTTAAAGGGGTATCTTAATATATGCTGTCACGAGTTTTTATCTATTACTTAGCAAACAACTGTTATCCGAGCTTGCTTGCGGTCTTCAGGTTTTCGTTTGATGACAATCTCTACATCATTATCTAAATCATTCAAAAATTGAAATGACCTATCAATTTAAAAACCTGAAAGTCTGCCCCTCACCTAAGAATTAAAAAGTTACCACGCTGCGAATTGATTCACCTTTGTGCATCAATTCAAAAGCATCATTAATTTGCTCAATGGGCATTACATGGGTAATCAAATCATCAATATTTATCTTACCTTCCATATACCAATCAACAATTTTCGGCACATCTGTACGTCCTCTCGCGCCACCAAATGCAGAACCTTTCCAAACACGCCCAGTTACTAATTGAAAAGGACGAGTACTGATTTCCTGTCCAGCACCAGCAACACCAATAATCACACTGACACCCCAACCTTTATGGCAGCATTCTAATGCTTGACGCATAATTTTGACATTACCGATACATTCAAAACTGTAATCAGCACCGCCTTTTGTTAAATCAACCAGATAGGGAACTAAATCACCCTCTACTTCCTGGGGATTCACAAAGTGCGTCATGCCAAACTTTTCTGCTAAAGCGCGTTTGCTGGGATTAATATCCACCCCGACAATCATATTTGCCCCTACCATCCGCGCCGCTTGGATGACATTTAAACCAATACCACCCAAGCCGAAAACCACAACATTTGCTCCCGGTTCCACCTTGGCAGTATTGATAACTGCACCAACACCAGTAGTCACACCACAGCCAATGTAACAAACTTTATCAAATGGCGCGTCTTCCCGAATTTTTGCCAGGGCGATTTCTGGCAGCACCGTATAGTTAGCAAAAGTTGATGTACCCATATAATGATGAATCATCTGTCCATCAATGCTAAAACGACTAGTGCCATCGGGCATGACACCGCGTCCTTGAGTTAATCGAATGGCTTGACAAAGATTCGTTTTGAAACTCAAACAATATTCGCACTGGCGGCATTCGGGAGTATATAGGGGAATTACATGATCCCCTGGTTTGAGACTGGTGACACCAGCGCCTACTTCCACTACCACACCAGCACCTTCATGCCCCAAAATTGCCGGAAACAAACCTTCGGGATCGTCACCAGATAGAGTAAAAGCGTCGGTATGGCAAACTCCGGTAGCTTTTACCTCAACTAACACTTCGCCTGCTTGTGGTCCCGATAGTTGAACGGTTTCAATTGTCAACGGCTTACCTGCGCTGTAAGCTACTGCTGCTTTAACTTGCAACATTAGCCCTCCTATATAGTTTTGTCAATGGGCTTACTTGAGTTTATATCGGTTATCGGTCGCAGTAGCCAAACATTTTATTTATGCTGTTACTGCAATATATATATAATAGTAATAGGTCGATGTTTAGGAGAAGTGAAGTATAGATGAGACGGCTTGCCGTAAAGGTCAGGATATACCCCACTGATGAGCAGGTTAAAATACTTGCAGAACATTTTGGTTGTGCACGTTGGTGGTGGAATCATGGTTTGAATAAATGTATCGAAACCTATAAAGCAACTGGTAAAAGCTTGTCTCAGTCTGGTCTAAATTCTTTATTGCCAGCGCTCAAAAAAGATAAGGAGACTGAATGGTTGGGTGAATGTTATTCACAGATTTTGCAATCTGTGAGTCTTAATCTCAGCCGTGCGTATCAAAACTTTTTTGATGGTAGAGCAAAATATCCAACATTCAAATCAAAGCATCATCGTCAATCAATTCAGTATCCGCAGAAAGTGAAGCAGGTTGATGAATGCTTGAAGTTCCCCGGTAAATTGAGTATAGTCAAAGCCAAAATACACCGACCTCTTGATGGAACTATCAAAACTGTCACTGTTAGTAAATGCCCATCGGGTAAGTACTATGCTTCTGTGTTAATGGAATATGAAAGCGAATTAGCGTCTTTTACAGGAGAGGGTGAGCATCCAATATCAAATGCCAATGGCAAGGTTATTGGAATTGATTTGGGCATCAAAGATTTTGCAATTGCTTATGATGGCAAGAAAGTTTCTAAGTATCCAAACCCCAAACACTTAGCCAAATATGAGAATAAATTAGCCAAAAAACAAAGTATTGCTGCACGTAAAGTAAAAGGTAGTAATCGACGTAAAAAGACAAACAAAATTGTCGCTAGGGTATATGAACAAGTTAGCAATGTCCGCCAAGATTACTTACACAAACTGTCTAGAAAGATAGTTGATAACAACGAAGTGGTAGTAGTCGAGAACTTAAATGTCTTGGGCATGGTTCGTAACCACAAACTAGCAAAAGCAATTTCTGATACAGGATGGGGAACCTTCGTCAATTTCTTAGGTTACAAATTAGAACGTGACGGCGGGAAGTTGGTAGAAATAAATCGATGGTTCCCCAGTTCCAAACTTTGCTCTAATTGTCATTATCAAATATCGGAACTACCGCTAGATGTAAGGACTTGGATTTGCCCAAGTTGTGGGACTCATCATGATAGAGATGGCAACGCAGCAATAAATATTAGAGCAGAAGGTATCAGAATGCTGTCCTCCTCTGGGACGGGGGAGGCTAACGCCAATGGAGAGGAAGTAAGACCAATTCGAGGACGCAAGTCTAAGATGCGGCATTCCTCCGTGAAGTTGGAAGCCCCAGCGTCTAGCAATGCTTAGGTGGGGTAGTTCACAATATCATTCTCTAGCTAGATTGGTTAAAGGCGGCAACAGCTGTTTTGACAACGATGTAAACTGGATATCAGCAGCAACCCCCAAATAATTTGTCCACCCCTCGATTAATACATTTTGTCACAGCTTATGAACCCTGCCCTAACTCAAATTGGCGCTCAAATGTCCAACCTGACTGGCGTCAGAGCAATCATGAAGGATATTATCGAAACATTACGAGGGGGTGCAGGGCAGCAGTTTATTAATTTGAGTGCTGGTAATCCGTTGATTTTGCCAGAGGTAGAGCAATTATGGCGGGATTGTACTGCACAGCTTTTGGCTAGCCCAGAATATGGTGAGGTAGTTTGTCGCTACGGCTCAAGTCAGGGTTATGCACCGTTGGTTGAAGCGATCGCTAACGATTTTAACAAACGCTACGGATTAAACTTAAGCGATCGCAATATCCTCATCACCCCCGGAAGTCAAACCCTCTACTTCTACGCTGTGAATAGCTTCGGTGGCTACACCCCTAGTGGCGAGTTAAAAAAAATCGTTTTGCCCCTCAGCCCTGACTACACTGGTTACGGCGGTATCTGCTTAGTTCCAAAAGCTTTAATCGCTTACAAACCGACTCTCGATATTGATGAAGCCGCCCACCGATTTAAATATCGCCCCGACTTCAGCCAACTGTCGATTACAGAAGATACGGGTTGTGTCCTCTTCTCTCGCCCTTGTAATCCCACTGGTAACGTCCTCACTGAAGATGAGGTGAAAAAGATTGCTGCCCTAGCTGCGCCTTACAATCTGCCCGTGTTAATTGACTCAGCTTATGCCCCTCCCTTCCCGGCATTGAATTTTACCGAAATGACACCAGTGTTTGGTGATAATATTTTACACTGCATGAGTTTATCAAAAGCTGGATTACCAGGAGAAAGGGTTGGTATTGCCATTGGGGATGAAAGGTGGATTGAAGTGCTGGAATGTTTTCAAGCAAATATTGGTCTTCATTCTTCACGTTACGGCCAAGCGATCGCAGCTCTTGCAATTAACTCTGGTGCTTTAGTGGAAATTTCTCACACTGTCATCCGTCCCTTTTATCAAAATAAATTTACTGTTTTAGAAACCAGCTTAGAACAAGCGATGCCCAAGAATTTACCTTGGTTTCTCCATCGCGGTGAAGGGGCAATTTTTGCTTGGTTGTGGTTACAAGATTTACCCATCAGTGACTGGGAATTTTACCAGCAACTTAAGCAAGTAGGTGTGATTATTGTCCCAGGAAGTAGCTTCTTCCCCGGTTTAGAGGAAGAGTGGGCCCACAAACACCAATGCTTCCGCATCAGCCTTACAGGTACCGATGAAGAGATTGCCACTGCTATGCAACGTTTAGCAAAAGTGGCTGAAGAAGCTTATAAAGGTGCGGCGGTGACTGCCTAGTAAGGAAAATAGAAATGAAACACGAAGAAGCAAACAAAGAGATAGGGAGCAGAGGCGCAGAGGCGCCCAGGAGCAGAGGAGGAAGAGGAAAATCAAAAAAGTCCAATCCCAAATCCCCAATTCCCAATCCCCAATCCCCAGTCCCCAATCCTCAATCCCCAGCCCCCAATCTCGACAATTGGCTAGAAATTGGTAAGATTGTTTCCCCTCAAGGATTGTCTGGAGAATTAAAGGTTTATCCTGTATCAGACTTCCCCGAAAGATTTGAGGTGGCGGGAAAACGTTGGTTGTTGCGTTCAGGTGACACAGAACCGCAACCAATCGAATTATTAACAGGACGTTATATCAGCAACAAAAACTTGTATGTGATCAAATTAGCTGGCGTGGAAAATTGCGATCAGGCGGAGGCGTTGCGCGGTTCTACGTTAATGGTTCCAGCAAGCGATCGCCCCCAACTAGGCGAAGATGAATATCATGTCCTCGATTTGATGGGCTTGGAAGTCTTCATGCAAGCATCTGGCGAACTCGTGGGTACGGTGGTAGATATCATCCCGGCTGGCAATGATTTGCTAGAAGTAAAATTGCACCCATCTTTTGCCACTGACAAACAACAAACAACAAATGACATAGACGCTTCTGCGGCTACTCTTCGAGAACGCCAAGGGCGAACCCGCAGGGTAGGACAAATAACAAATGACAAAAAGCAAAAGACTGTTTTGATTCCATTTGTGGAAGCGATCGCACCAGTAGTAGACTTGAAATCCAATCGGATTGAAATTACGCCACCGCCTGGGTTATTAGAAATTAATAATTAGGTCATTCCTTAAGCTACCCTAATTAATCTTAATCTCCGGTTTTTTCTTGGCAACTTGCGTTTAAATCAAAAGTTTGACATTCTGTAGCTTCCAGTAATTGCCTAACCGTATTACCAGGCTGACAACTTATTAAAGTTGCCGCCATTGCAGCCAGTGTAATAACAGTAGCTAGTCCCAACAAAGTAGAGCGTTTTCTAAGTATTATTTTCTTGATTAAAGTATCTATCTTGGTGGCAGTACCAACAACCTGAATTGGCCCAAGTGCTTCCAAAGCAACAGCCGCATTAGCATAACGACGTTTCCGTTTGCGTTCCACCATTTTACTCAACCACGACCGAAAACGTGGACTAATTTGAGGAACTAATTGCTGAAAATTAAAGCGATAGTTATCATCAATTAATTTTCCAATCTCAACAGAACGGGTATTAGTAAGTAAGCAAATCAGTGTTGCTCCTAAACTATATAAATCTGATGCCTCAGTTAGAGAATGACCAAACTGTTCCTCTGGTGGCATAAAACCTGGAGTTCCTGCTACAAAGCTACTCAGAGCTACTTTTGCACCCTGTATCCTAGCCAAACCAAAATCAACCAGATAAGCATTGAGTTGCTCATCAACCAAAATATTCTCTGGCTTAATATCACGATGAATAATTGGTGGAATTTGCTTTTGGAGATAAACCAAAATTTCTAAAATTGACAAAGCAATTCGCTTTATTTCTTCTGGATTAAAGTTGCTCCTTAAGCCTAAAGATGGGGCCTTTTTATATTCCTGAACTAGATAAAAAGCCCCTGGTATTTCAAAAGAATCTACATAGCGAGGGATGCGAGAATGATTGAGTTGCTGCAAAATTTCGATTTCGCGCTGATATGCTTTCACACCTGATAAATCAGCATCCGCACGAGCAAAACAAAATTCTTTAATCACCACCTGTTGCTTAGAGTTGAGGACATTAGCTAAGTAAGTAATGCGTCCCCCTTCTCGGTTGCGTCCTAGTTCGCTGATAACTTGATAACCTTGTTTGGAAAAATCTGGATGGTGATTTAAGGGAATTGCCCCTTTATGTCCATTACGCACATCAAGCTCCATTACACACCATACGAGTTTGATTCTGTCAAGGTGCAATTATAAAGATTAAGATCAACTCTCCCAGATTGTTAGCGCCATTTCTATCCTGCATGGGCCAAGGCGCATCGACAGAAAATATCTTTGCATTTGCGTCTTGGCGCGAAATTCTTAACTTTGCGCTAGCCAATCAACAATCTGGGCATTAACAATCTCTGGAACTTCATCGTGGGGACAATGACCGGCATTGGGAATGGGAACAATTTTGATTTCTTTGCCATTCTCACGCGCCTCTTCGTAAATCTTTGCCCCGGTAATTGGTGTCCAAGGATCATCAGCACCCCAAATTACTAATAGAGGACGTTCTACTTTCGGCAAAAGTTCCTCTGGACTTGGGCCAGGAGGAGCGGTGAGAATGGAGGCGAAAACTTGTTGCGCTCCTGGGTCGCAAGAGGGAGTATAAAGTAAATCGACTAATTCATCGGTGACGGCTTCACGCTTTTTGTAAACTTGGTAGAGGGTGCGGCGAATTTGGGCTTTTTGACGGATGCGATTATAGACAAATTTACCTGTAATTGGCGATCGCACAAACCGATTAAAAGTTGCCATCACCATCCGTAGCGGTGGGTTCAGTTCGTGGGGACGATGACTCAAGCCACCCGCAGAGTTAATTAAAATACCACCAGCAGCAATTTCTGGATGTTCTACCAGTACAATTAAGCTCAAAAGTGCGCCGATGGAGTTGCCAATAAATACAGCAGGTTCGTGTATGTGTGCTGTGCAGAAATCTTTTAGCAGTTCCACCCAAACTTCCACAGTGTAATCAATCGGCGCTTTATCAGAACCGCCAAAACCTAAAAGGTCTATAGCAAATACCTGGTAGCCAGCATTAGCTAAAACTGGGATATTTTTACGCCAGTGTCCAATGGAAGCACCGAAGCCGTGAACCAGTACCAGAGGGCGTCCTGTGCCCATGACAGTATACTGAATTTTGTAACCCTGCCAAGTCCAAATGAATTTTTCAAAAGCGTCTTGGGTTGCAAGCGGCTGTGTAGTTACAGTCATTATGAAGATTAATAAAGTCTTTCTTCAATATAGTAATGTTCTGTGACCTAAAATCAAGTCTGAACAAAATCCTATTTTTGAACAAGCTGTAGCTACTCTAGCTGTATACGCCTGATAATGAAGGTAGGCGTTATCTTCACATAAGTTTATGTTTTTAACTTGGTTAGATAGTAACTCTTGGCTGCTGGAAATCGGCGGGAAACGAATCCTAATTGACCCTTGGCTGGTTGGTTCGTTAATTTTCAGCAATTTGGATTGGTTATTTAAAGGTTCGCGATCGCAAAATCGCCCAATACCAGATAATATTGATCTGATCCTGCTGTCTCAAGGTTTAGATGACCACGCTCATCCACCAACGCTCAAACTGCTGGATCACAGCATCAAGGTTGTAGCTTCTCCCAATGCTGCCAAGGTAGTACAGAAATTAGGTTACACCCAAGTAACAGTATTGGCTCATGGTGAAACTTTCACTTTAAATAATCAAATTGAAATCAAGGCTTTCCCTGGCTCTCCAATTGGCCCCACTCTGGTAGAAAATAGTTATCTCCTCAAAGAATTGGAGAGTGGTTTAACTGTATACTACGAACCTCACGGGTATCATTCCCCAGAACTTAAGCAAGCTGCACCTATCGATGTAGTGATTACACCGTTTATTGACATGACATTGCCTTTGCTTGGGGCGATTATTAAAGGACAAAATAGTGCTTTAGAAGTAGTAAAATCGTTACAACCTCAAGTAATATTACCGACTGCGGCTGGTGGTGATGTGGCGTTTGAGGGATTGCTGATGAAATTGATTCAGACTAAAGGAACTGCTGAGGAATTTCGTTTGTTACTTGAGAAAAACAATCTTTCAACGCGGATACTTGAGCCAAAACCAGGCGATCGCTTTGAACTACCATTAGAAAAACGAGCATTAGCAATCTAAATTTGAAGTATCGACGCGTAGCAACTACTCTTCTGGAATGCCTCAAGGCAATCCGTAGGGTAGGCGCAAAGGTGCAAAGAACAATTCATCATTCAGTAATGCTGATAATTGCTATACTCCCCAACTCCCCCAATATCACTTAAGCAGGATATAAGGTAAAAAAATCTAAAAATCAACCGAAAATGCCCTGAGGGGGCATTGCATTTTAATAATGGGAAAAGGTCTAATCAAAGATTGATTCTTTAATATAGAAGGCTTGACTTTAATGAAGACCCTCCTTGGATTGCTATTTGTACTGAGCTTCATGGTAGTAGCTTGCAGTCCGCCTCAGGATAAAACGGTGTCTTCTAATCCCGAAGTAACCAGCACTCCGGTTCAAGCAGGAGAGCAAAAGACACAGAATAAGCTTTTAGTTGTAACGACAGTTGCTCCTTTAACGAATATTGTAAGTAACATTGCAGGCGATCGCTTAGAAGTTAAGGGCATTATTCCAGAAGGAACCGACTCTCATACCTTTGAGCCTCGTCCTAGCGATGCGGACATACTATCCAAAGCTAATCTGATCCTTACCAATGGGTTGTATTTGGAATCCCCGACAGAAAAACTAGCTAAAGCCTCGAAACCCAAAGAAACTAAAATCTTTGAACTAGGCAATAAAACTATTACCCAAGAGCAATGGCTTTTTGACTTCAGCTTTCCTAAAGAAAAGGGCGATCCCAATCCTCATTTGTGGGTAAACCCCAAGTATGCTGAGGCTTACGCCAAACTAGCCGCCCAGCAGTTAAGCGCCTTAGATCCTGCTGGCAAAGACTACTACGCGACTAATCTCAAAAATTATTTACAACGTCTGGATGCCCTAGACAAAGCAACACGAGAAGTCGTCGCCAGTATTCCCGCTAAAAACCGTAAATTGTTGACCTACCACGATTCTTGGGCGTATTGGGCAAGAGAGTACGGTTTTCAAGTAATTGGTGCTATTCAACCTTCAAATTTTAAGGAACCATCCGCTCAAGATGTCGCAAAATTAATTGACCAAATTCGGAAAACAGGCGTTCCAGCCATTTTTGGTTCTGAGGTTTACCCCAGCAAGGTAGAAGAACAGATTGCCCGCGAAGCGAAGGTAAAAATAGCCAACACTGCCGACGATGAATTACCAGGAACAGGTTCAGCTAATGCAATGGAAAATACTAATCCTGAGCATACCTATATTGGCATGATGGCTAACAATATGCGGATTATCGCCTCTAATTTGGGAGGAAATCCTGATTTAGTAAAGAATTTAAACACTGGAAATGTTGTTGGCCCAGCAGCAACCAAGTAGGATCAAGAAAATAAGTGCATGGAACCGATACTCGAAGTTAGAAATTTAACCTGTGGTTATCAAACCCAGCCAGTGTTTACCGATCTCAATCTGACCCTTTACCCAGGTCAACTTACTGGTTTGGTGGGGCCTTCTGGTAGTGGTAAAAGCACTTTAATCAGAGCTATTTTAGGGCTGGTTCAACCTTGGGGTGGAGAGATTTGGTTTCGAGGAAGGCGCTTAAAGCCAGGTGTAGCACCGCCTTTGGTGGGCTATGTACCGCAGGTGGAAACGGTGGATTGGACTTTTCCAGTTACGGCATTGGAAGTGGTGATGATGGGGCGTTACCAAAAGCAAAAAATGTTGCCTTGGTCTTCGCGGCGCGATCGCCAAGTTGCCAGGGAACTCCTAGAGCGCGTTGGGGTTGCCCATGTTGCCCATCAACCCATTGGGAATCTATCTGGTGGACAACAGCAAAGGGTTTTTATTGCCCGTGCTTTAGTAGGAGAGCCAGAAATTGTTCTTCTAGATGAACCCACAAGCAGTTCAGACTTGCACGTTCAACACGAACTATTGCACCTATTGGCCGATTTGAATCAACAAGGCTTGACAATTATTCTCTCCACCCATGACCTCAATTCGGTGGCGACTCATTTACCTTGGGTAGTGTGTTTTAACCACGGTTTAATTTGTCAAGGTCAACCTATTGATGTCTTCACTCCCGCAAATCTTGAGCAGACTTTTGGTGGAGAAATGGTAGTTTTCCACCAACAAGACCGAATTTTGATTGCTAGCGGCGGTACATCTCTACGCCATCAAATGAAAGATAACTTGCCCCAAATACTGCGCCCCTCCAACTCGTCGAAATCTGCTTAATTTAACTGTATATGGATCTTTTACTAGCACCCTTTCGCTACGAATTTTTTAGCCGTGCGATTCTAGTAGGCATGATGGCGGGGCTATTATGCGGCATTATGGGAGTTTATATTACAACTCGTAGAATGAGTTACATTGCCCACGGTTTATCTCATGCGATTTTAGGGGGAGCCGTGCTGAGTTATGTACTGGGCTTGAATTTCTACATTGGCTCTGGGATTTGGGGTTTTGCAGCTGCTCTGTTGATTCAATATTTGACCGGACGGAAAATTTACTCGGATGCAGCTATTGGGATTGTGACAACTGCTAGCTTTGCTTTAGGAGTAGCTGTAATCAGTAGCTATCGCAAATTTAGCCAAAACTTTGAAGCTGCTTTGTTTGGTAATGTGTTGGGGGTTTCCCCTAATGATTTGTGGGTGGTGACGGGTGTAACGATTGTCTTACTCAGTCTGGTTTTCTTGTTTTATCGCCCGTTGCTATTTTGGTGTTTTGACCGCGAAGTTGCTCAGGTTCATGGCGTACCTGTTTTTGCAATGGATACGTTATTTGCTTTGATGTTAGCGACTTTACTGGTGGCGACACTGAATGTATTGGGGGTGACTCTAATTATTTCAGCAGTGGTGATTCCGGCATCAATTGCGCGATTAATGAGCGATCGCTTTGGTTATCTGATGATTATTTCCGGGATTTTAGGAACTGCGATTTCCTTTGTGGGTATCTACCTCAGTTACTACCTCGATATTGCCTCTGGAGCTAGTGTGGTGCTACTTTCAACTGCGATATTTGCCTGTGTCTTGCTCACCAAGAACCTGCAAGGACGGTATAAACGCCGTCTCCCTCCCCTTTCTACAAAACATCTCCCTTAGAAAGATAGGACTTACGCAAGAGTTACGGAATAAAAAACCGCAGAGGCGCAGAGGACACGGAGAACTAAGAGTTTGAGAGATATTTTGCGTAAGTCCTAAAAGAGTTAGTCCAAATTTTTATTAATATAATATAAGCTACCAATCTGATAAAGTTCTCTGATGGGAAAGGGAATTGTAATCCGTGCTTGCTGATTGAGATTTTCTTTCCTTATGGACTTGCCAATTATTTATCACCCAGATTACGTTGCCCCGCTACCTGAAGGACATCGTTTTCCGATGTCTAAGTTCCGACAACTCTACGAATTGCTGTTAGTTGATGGTGTAGCGAATCAAGAACAATTTCATACCCCCAAACGTCCGCCGCTAGAATTAATAGAGTTAGTCCACACTCCAAGCTACGTTCAAGCTTACTGTGAAGGAACCTTAGATGCCAAAGCACAGCGTCGCATTGGTTTACCTTGGAGTCCAGCATTAGCGAATCGTACTTGTGTGGCGGTAGGTGGTACGATACTTACTGCTAAACTGGCATTAAGTCAGGGTTTAGCTTGTAATACGGCTGGCGGAACTCATCATGCTTTTCCCAATTATGGGTCTGGTTTTTGTATTTTCAACGATTTAGCGATCGCCTGTCGCGTTTTACAAAAATTCGGACTTGTCCAAAAAATCCTGATTGTAGATTTGGATGTGCATCAAGGAGACGGCACCGCTTTTATCTTCCAAGACGACGACAGCGTTTTTACTTTTTCCATGCACTGCGAAGTCAATTTCCCCGGTACTAAACAAAACAGCGATTTGGATGTTCCTTTGCCGGTGGGAATGGAAGATGACGCTTATTTACAAACCTTAGCGAATTATCTATCAGATTTATTATCTAAAGTCAAGCCAGATTTAGTATTTTATGATGCAGGTGTTGACCCTCATATAGGCGATCGCTTGGGCAAATTAGCCCTTACAGATGCTGGCATTTTTCGTCGAGAAATGCAGGTTTTGAGTACCTGTATTAATAGCGGTTATCCAGTCGCCTGCGTCATTGGCGGTGGTTATGCTGATGATATGAAATCCTTAGTATGGCGACACTCCCTGCTGCATCGCGCTGCCAGTGAAATTTACCAACGGTATAAACTTTGATGCAGCCACTTAGTTAATCAATTTTTCCTTCTATTTCTTCTCTCTGTGTCCTCTGCGTCTCTGCGGTTAATTAAAAAAATGACTTTGACAACCAGCACTAGCCTTAACTAAATCGTATTGAGTTCTAAAATATAAAAATCTTGTGTGCAAAGGCAGTACTGGATGAACAACGGCAAACTCAGAATCTACGAACTAGCAAAAGAATTGAATTTAGATAGCAAGAAGCTATTATTAATTTGCGAAAAGCTCAAAATTGTAGTCAAAAGCCATACCAGTACAATCTCAGAATCCGATGCAGAACGTATTCGTTCAGTAGCAAATAAACTACTAACAGCAAAATCCTCGAAAGCTAAAACAAACTCTGAAGATTGGGGCTATATGTTTATAGCTTCAGCAATTGATAGTTTTATCCGCCATCTTGAAGGTGAAGCTACCCTGAAATCATATCCCGAATTTAGGGAACGGCGCGATCGCGCCAATCAGTTAATGTTGGAATGTGTCGGGAAAAAACCTTCTCTATTTTATGTCCGTCGTAAAGGTGCGGGGAAAGAAGCAAGAGAAGAAATTTGGGATTTGACAATAGCAACAGACTCCGATGATTTTCCATTACCCGCAAGACTTGAAAAGCTCAGAAAAACATTAGGATTTAGAGCGGCTGTACCAAAAGATGGACGCGGCGGTATAAAAATACTTTCGGCTCAGTTGTTACAACCCTCACGGGGACATGCTGATAGCTATGCTATACCTTGTCGCTTGCGTTTGCTACCTAATCATCAGCATCATCTCGACATTCCACCCGCAACATTGAAACGCATCGCAGGCGCGCCAGTTTGTGGCGAAAATGTGCCTACAGAAGAGCAGCTTAAAGCTTGGAAAGCATTTTTGCAAATTGAGGAAAAAATCGCTAAAGCACGTCAGTTTTGTGTGCGTTACATAAGTCATAACTATAACTTCAAAAGACGAATCAGCTTTGAAATAGATGTAGCTTCAGCCACCCTTGATGGCTTTTATCAAAATTCCCTCGATGTAGAAAACTTTTGGGAACGAGCAAGACGCACAAAAAACGAAGATTTAAAGCTTTTTGAAACTGCTCCCGTCGGTAAAAATTGGATTAGCGGTCGTCAATTAGGCACTGTTGAAGAGGTTGACCCCAACCGTTGTATTATCAGTCTCAGGCTAGAACGTGACTTAGCTGAATTCATGGCAACAGAGCGTTATAAATTGCCAGATACAGGATTTTTGTGTTTTGAGGCAGTTGGTGATATTCAGCAGATTCAGCGTAAGAAAAAAGCTTTAGATGATTTAAATAATGGTTACACTCAAAATCCTTATTTAGGCAACTTTTTATTCGATGCTTCTCAAGCTAGACAAATCAAAACAACTGTTGAACTTCAACCACAAGATTTGTTATTATCTTCTGCAAATCCTGGACAGAAAGCAGCAGTAGAAAAAGTACTTGCCGCAAAGGATCTTGTTCTCATCCAAGGGCCACCAGGTACTGGTAAAACTACCGTAATCGCCGAGATTTGCTATCAAATTGCCCTTCGCGGTGGACGTACCTTAATCGCATCTCAAGCCAATTTAGCAGTAGATAATGCCCTGAGTCGATTAGTTCACAACCCCGTAATTCGCGCTGTACGAAAAGGTAGAGCCGAGAAAGTTGGGGAGGAAGGACAGCCATTTTTAGAAGACCAAGTGATTGGCAGATGGCTAGAAAATACAGCTTATGACTGCGAAAATAATCTTACTCAACGGCTCGAAAATATCCAAACGTTCAGTCAATTACTTGCATCATCACAAAGATTTACAGCCTACTTTCAAGCAGAGGAAGAATTTAATCAGCAACAAACTAAATTCAATAAAAATAAGTTAAAGGTAGAGAGCGACTTTAAAAGTCAAGAAAAATCTTACAACGAAACTGTAGAAAAACAGAACGAAGTTGAATCCCTAATTGCAGGACTGGAAAATATAGTAAATACTGCGCCAAATATCAACTGGGAAGCTCCAGAAGTTACAAATTTTTTGCCGTTTCTTAAGCCATACACAGAAGGTAACAGTGTAGTAGAAGAATTTTTAGCAAATGTTCGTCAAACTATTAAATATACTGATGAACTTGGCTTTGTGCGTCCGGTGCTTGGTGCTTTTGGTTTAGCGGTTTGGTTGCGTGAAACTGTAGCAAGAGAAATTTCTGGATTTAAAACTGCTTTGACTTATGCTCAAAATGCAAGTAAAGCTATATCAGAAGTTGCAGCATCAGTACGGATTGTCCAACAAAATTTCGCCTCATTAAATCAGCTACAACCAGATTATCAGAAATATCTTGCTAAACTGCAAAACATACAGCAAACAATCGAGATATGGGAAAACCGCAAACGCGAAATAGATTATATTATCTCAGCAGTTAAGGAATGGAAATCTACAGCACCTTCTCTTCTCTATCAAACTTTAAAAGAATGTCATCAATCAGGTTTACCACTAACAGAAAATTTAGTGGACTTGCCGCTAGGTTTGTTGATGTTTGCTAATACATTAAAATTACCAATAGTACCAAAAGTTTACAAAATTAACCTGCCAGAATGGGAGTTATTGACAAAAGCGATCGCTTATGAAGTAGACGGAAACTTTACTGATCGGCAGGGTAAACAGCATAAGTTTAGTTATTTTTTACAACAAAATTTTAGCCAGATTCCAATGGTGCTATCAAAGAGCGATCGCACCCAATGGGAGCAAACTTATCAGCAGTTTAATAATTATCAGCTACTCAACCCAAAACAGCGAAAATTACTGGTTGAGAATACCCAGTTTTTGTTAATTAGAATGCAAAAAACCTATGGTAAATCATGGGAATGGGATAATATCGACTCTACCCTCACCCGAATTACACAAGAATTGCTAGATACAATCCTTGCAAATGCACGTCAATGTGTTTTAAAAGTAAAAGCAGAAACCGATCAACAGCTTCAGCATCTCCAACGACTATTAAATGAACTTCAAAAAAATGAAGTTAGCCAACAGCAAATATCCATTACTCAAGCTGAGGTAGAAAAAGCACAGCAGGATGCTAACTTGCAGCTTGGACAAGTTATAAATATTTTGCAAGAACTTAATCAACAAAATATTCCTGCTCAATTACGCATTCTAACTGAACAATATCTCGCAACACAATCAAAGATTTGGGAGCAGCCGCAAGAATTTTCAAATCAAGTACATTCTTGGGAAGCTTCCATTAGTCAACTTGAAAACTTAATTTCATTATTAGAACCCTTTGCTGTGTTGGAGATGATTAAAAACTCTCTCTATGAGCATTTATCAAAAGTACAACAAGAAACTGAAACTTCCTTACAGCAGCTTCAAGAATTACAAATTAGCCTACGCGAAATAGAACAAAAATTACAACCACAGCCATCAGTAGGTTTAATAGAAGAAAGAAGCTGGTGGTTGAGAGAATGGCAAACAATACCGGATAAATTTAAACCAGAGAAGTTTGCTAATGACTTGTTTAATATAGAGTTATTACGTAGCATAAATATCAGCTTTGAATCTTGGCAACAGCAACTACAAAAAGATGAAGCTTATCTCAATAAATATCAGAATTTTGTACAAGATTGGATAGAAAAATTAAGACAGCCAAATGAACGCGACCGCGACGATTTAAGGCGCATATATCTAGATAATGCCAACGTCGTCGGTATCACCTGTGTTCAAGCTGCAAATAGAGGTTTTTCGGAAGAATTCAAATCCTTTGATGTCGTTATTATTGATGAGGTTAGTAAGTGTACTCCACCCGAGTTACTAATCCCAGCTTTGAAAGGCAAAAAGTTAGTCATGGTAGGCGATCATCGGCAATTACCACCCATGCTTGATACTAGCACTGTAGAAGAAGTTGCTCAAAGAATGGGTAATACAAGAGATGAACTACAATTTTTAGAAGAATCACTCTTTAAAAGTCAGTTTGAATCTGCTGATGAAAGCATCAAACAAATGCTAACTACACAATATCGAATGCATCCATTTATTATGGGAGCAATCAATCAGTTTTATGACGGGAAACTAGAATCTGGTATTTTGGAACCTGACACAAAACGCGCACATCATTTAGCAGACGAAATTATCCAAGAATCTCAGCATCTTATTTGGGTAAAAACGCCTATAGAAAATCAGTTTTTAGAGCAAAGAAACGGAACTTCTTACTTTAATACTCAAGAAATTGATGCGATTGAACGTCTGTGTCAGCAGTTTGAGACTACTTGGGCTTCTAAGGTTACTAAAGGTGAACCAAAAAAAGAAATTGCTGTAATTACATTTTATGGCGCTCAATTGAGAAAAATTGATGAACGCTTGCAATCTGAACTTTTCCCTTCATTAGAAATTCGTACTGGTACAGTCGACCGATTTCAAGGTATGGAACGACCTGTTGTAATTGTTAGTATGGTTCGCAACAATAGCAAAGGAGATGTAGGATTTGCTAAGAAACCAGAACGGGTAAATGTTGCATTTTCTCGCGCTCAAGAACTCTTGATAATTGTGGGTTGTCATAATTTGTTTACCCATCAATCAGGTAAAGTCGGAAGTATGTATTCTGAAGTTTCAAATATTGTCAGTCTTCATGGAGGTTTCGTTGATGTTTCTCGAATCATTTGAAAACTTAGGTGAGAAAAAGTAATTTTTAAGCTCCTAGAAAGAAGTTACAATTAACAAACTGCCCTCCAAAACTGATTATTTCTCATTTAGAAACAGACTGGAGACTTTTATGACCCCAGCAGCAATAGCTACACCCACAAAAGAATCACCCCTTTTGTTTGAAGGACTGACTTGGAGAGAATTCAAAGCAATTGACCAGTTATTAGATCGTCCAGGATATCGGCTGTCTTTCCTGGATGGTGTTTTGGAGATCCGAAGAATGCCTGGAGAACCACACGAAACCGTTAAGGAAAGACTCGGCGCATTGTTAGAACTTTACCTGCTCATGGCAGGGTTTGACTTTACTCCAACTGGGTCAATGACCTTAGAAAGTGAATCGGGTGCTGTAAAGCGAGAAGCAGATAAATTTTATAAACTTGCCCCCGGTCGAGTGCGTCCCGATTTAGCAATAGAGGTGGTGTTTACCAGTGGCGGTATCAACAAACTGGAAGCATACAAGCGGCTCTTGATTCCAGAAGTGTGGTTCTGGGAAGATGGAGTGTTAGAAGTTTATCACCTGCAAAAAGAAGGGAACGCACTCCACTATGAAAGGGTTTCCAGTAGTGAGGAGGTTAAAGGTATCGATCTGGATTTATTGTTGCGCTGCATTAATATGGTGAATCATGTTGATGCTATTAAGACTTTTCAGCAGGCGCTTCAGAAATAGCTGGCGGTTTCTGCTAAACCAATTACCGAAGAAGAATTCAGAATTCAGGAGCCAGAATTTATTCTGGATTCTGTGCGACTGGATGTATAAGAGAGGTTTAGAGCAAGCGATTGTTACGGCAATTACAGTAGAAGTAGGAATTCAAAATGGGACTCTGGCAATCGTGATCGCTTCTACACCTACGCTGCTGAATAGTCTTACAATGGCGATTCCTGGTGCAATTTATGGTCTGCTAATGTTTGTAACCAGCGCTGGATTTGCTTGGTGGGCTAGTCGTCGCCAAAGCTTGTTGAAAGCATAAAATTAGTTTGCCTCATTGCCAATCCTGATTGTCCAGTGGTTGAAAGTGTCTCCATACAAGCTAGACTTTCATTCCTTTGCTAAGTTGTAAAGTGGAATAGGAAGTTGAAGAGAGCATCAAGAATATACATGTACGTACTAATTGGTGGTGCAGGCTTAGTGGGCTTAAGTTTGGCGCAAAAACTGGTAGAACTGGGACATACTGTTGCCGTAATTGACATTGACCCTATCGCTTGCCGCTATGCCCGTGAACAAGTAGGAGCAATGGCTTTTGAAGGTAGTGCTGTAAGTACAGAAGTATTGTTAGAAGCAGGGATTCGCAAAGCCGGTTCCTTGGCAGCTGTTCTGAGAAGTGATGCCTTAAACTTGGCAATGGTGACTCTTGCAAAGCACTACGGTGTCACCCATATTTTGAGTCGGATGCGCCACCCCGATTTTGCCGAACCGTTGCGTATCGCTGGAGCTAACCATATTATCAGTACTGTTGAACTATCAGTTTCAACAATGGTGAATGCCATTGAGTATCCACAAGTGGAATCAATGATGCATTTTGAGCAGGGACAGATTGAGGTTCTGAAACTTTCCATCCCCAACAATTGCTATGTTGCTGGTCGTAGCGTTGCCGATATTGCTCAGGATTCCCAATTTCCAAGTGGTTCGCTAATTATTGGCTATCAACCCCATCCCCACGAAGATTTGATGATTCCTAACGGTAGTACAATACTGGAACCTCATTCAACTGTGCTGATTGTGACTAAACCAGGATGTTTACATCAAGTCATTGATTTTATTGAACAAAAATGTTGAGCGTAGTTCTTAGCTAAACTCTTTATTAGGTGGGGTTAGCTGCATATATAAAAAATTGGTGTAAATAGTTTTGATGAAGCTGTATCGATATATTTATTTAGCGATCGCTGTTATTTTTCTTGCATCTTGTCAATCACCCAAAATTTCATCCAAGTCACAACCCGATGCCATTCCAGCAACTCCATTGCAAAAAATCGTGACGCTAGATAAAAATTTTAAGATAGCAAGCGGTCAAACTGTTTATGTTCCTGTCTACTCTCATATCTATCATCACAATCGGCAGGAGATTTTCGAGTTAGCAGTTACGCTAAGTATTCGGAATACAGATTTGACCAATCCGATCGTTATTACTTCTGTGCGCTACTATAACTCAGAAGGGAAACTAGTTAAAGAATATTTGGAGCGCCCTATTCAACTTGATGCTCTAGCTTCTACAGATTTTTTTATAAATAGAAATGACACCACTGGAGGTTTAGGTGCAAACTTTATTGTCGAGTGGGTAGCCCAAACAGAAATATCCGAACCGATAGTAGAGGCAGTCATGATTGGTACTGACTTTCAACAAGGAATTTCTTTTATCAGTCCTGGTAGGGTAATTAAAAGTCAAAATAACGAGAAGCGATCGCCTTTAAAATAATTCGTAATTCGTGATTCGTAATTAAGTTTTTCCTCGTTTTCTTGTTCTCATGCTCCGCATAGGAATGCAATCATTAAATTTCCTCGTTCCCATGCTCCGTATGGGAATGCATTCATTGAGTCACAGACTCAATATCTAACTAGAGGCAGCAAATTGTAATCAGTCAAAACTCAGAGGTTCACTCACGAAGCTCAAAGGTTCATTGACAAAGCTCAGAGATTGACTCACGAAGCTCAGAGGTTCACTCACGAAGCTCAGAGGTTCACTCACGAAGCTCAGAGGTTCACTCACGAAGCTCAGAGGTTCATTGACAAAGCTCAAAGGTTCATCGACAAAGCTCAGAGGTTCACTCACGAAGCTCAAAGGTTCATCAACAAAGCTCAGAGGTTCATTGACAAAGCTCAAAGGTTCATCGACAAAGCTCAGAGGTTCACTCACGAAGCTCAGAGGTTCATTGACAAAGCTCAAAGGTTCACTCACGAAGCTCAGAGGTTCATCGACGAAGCTCAGACTATCCCCAGTTCCCAATCCCTAATCATCTTCAAGCTTCAACAATTGTTCATCAAGATTTTGTATCCGCCCGCGCACAATTTCTTCCGAGAGAATTCGCTTCCGCATTGCCTCATTGAGCGCTCCTTTTTCTGCCAACAGTAAACGCCGACGAATAGCATCAAGTTTACTGCTGTTGCCACTTCTGCCTTCCACCTCATCAGGACGACGATTATAAAGTTCCCGCAGTGTCTTTTCTGCACCAGCAATTCGCACTTGATAAGCTGAACGCATCTCTTCATAAACAGCTTTTGGTAAAACCCCTGATTTCAACAGACTATCTAATTCATCTTGTGCTGCTTTACCCGTCATCAACTGGGCTTGCAATTCTTCAACCTGTTGTTGAGCTTCTGAAAAATTAGATAATTTTAAGCGTTTTACCACCCAAGGCAAACTTAAACCCTGTCCCACTAACGACACCAGCACACAGCCGAAGACTATAGCTATCAGAACTTCTCGCCCTGGCAGTGTGGTAGGTAAGCTCAACGCCAGAGCCATTGAGAGTGAACCTTTAATGTTGCCTAAAAACAGTAAATGTTGCCAGCGTAGGGGAATTGGGCGGTCAATCCACCGAACGCCTGCTAGTAAAGGATAGACTGTAAGAACTCGCCCGACTTGATAAGCCAAAACTGCAAGTAGAATTGCAGGTAAAGTTTTCCACAACATTACCAAGTTTATTTCTACACCAATCAGCAGAAAAATAAAGGTGTTGACGGTAAAACTGGCATATTCCCAAAAACTCAATAAGGTGATGCGACTAGAAGCAGAAGTATTGCGAGAAAGCCCTAAATTCCCGAAAATTAATCCCGCGACGACTACAGCCACCGCACCCGATACACCGAGAAATTGCCCAACCTGAAAAGTTCCTAATGCAACTGCGACTGTCAATAAAAGGCTGCTAAGGGCATCATCTAAACGGGCGAATACAGGTATACTCAAGTACCCCAAGACTAACCCCACCAGGCAGCCTCCTAGAGAGATAAATAGCAGTTGTTGGATTCCCTCTATAAATGTGATTGAGCCTGTTGAATATACTTGCAAAATTAGGTTGAAGGAAACTAGGGCAGCTGCATCGTTGAATAAAGTTTCTCCTTCAACGATGGTGGAAAGCCGCGATGGTACTGGTATATCCTTAAAGACGGCAATCATGGAAACAGTATCAGTGTTTGCCAGAATTACTGCGACAAATAAGGCAGGTATCCAACTTAGTCCCAGCCCAAATTTCAACAGAACGGCAATAATACCACTGGAAAGCACAGCTCCAGGCCCAGCTAATAGGGCAATTGGTTTAAAGGTGCTGCGTAGGCGGCTGACATCTGTATTAATACCAGCTTCAAAGATCAGAATTGGCAAAAAAAGATTCAAAACAAGGGTTGGATTTAAACCAATCGGACGAGACAATAGCTCAGTGATGGGCAAACCTGCTAATACTAAACCCGTAACATAAGGGATTCGTAATCTCCGTGACAGCAGAGCTACACCTGTAGCAAGCAGCAAGAGAATAATTGAAACTTTGACTAATTGAGTTACATCCACTATTACGTTCTGAAAAGTTATTTTGACTTTAGTAATGCTACATTAGCAACTTCAGGGTGTGGGTTCGGAACGGCGAATTTCTTCCACTTGACGGAAGAGGCACAGCGCAGGGGCAGGGGAGAAAAAACCTATTCCAAATGGCAGAAAATGCGTAGGGATAACTTACCATCGTTTACACCACTTTTTAACCGAAGCTCCCTGTTCTAGTTCCCTCCCTATTCACTCAGCAGCGTGGACAAGTCGGGAATATGTACTCCGAAGTTTCAAATATCGTGTACCTACATGGAGGTTTCGTTGATGTTTTTCGCCTCTTCTGCTAAACCGATTGATGAAAACCTCAAAAAATTGGTAGACGAAATAGAAGCGCAAAGTCCTAGTTTATCAGTTTTAGCAGCGCGTGAATTCCGTTATAGTTTGCGTCAAACTCAGGTAGAAGTAAATGTCAAGGAACCCCGCCAGTTTAACGTACTTGAAGAATTTATTATCCGCGCCGCTATTGAATTTGAACCTCCGCCAACAGAGGATGAGTTAGCTTCTGTACTTGGGCTTGATTCTGTATTTATTAAAACTACTACTACAACTCTTCGTTCATTACAAACACTATCACCAACGTCGCCACTAACAGTTACTCCTGAAGGTCGCTCTTTTTATGAAAAAGGGTCTGTACCACAGCCGCCATATCCTATACAAATTTATGCTATTACAGACCTTTTAAGCGATAAGATAACCTTTCAATCTGAATCCTTAAATGAGACAACGATAAATTTGCCCGACTTGGCAGATTTTATCACTATTGATCATACAATTGCTGATATTTCTTCCTTACCCCTTGAGGAAATCCAAAAAAGTATTCAAGCTTCAGGTTTAGCACTTCATGTACCAGAAGAGGGAAAAATCGTAACTTCCTATAAGGTACTAGCTTCGACTCAAAAAATCTGGAGAAAAATATCGCTTTTCGTTATCTTTGATGCTCTTGAAGATAAATTGAGCATTCAAATAAGGAATGGAAAGCAAATTTTAGAGTCAGCATCAAATTGGTTAGAAGTACTACATGCTGAAGGTAAAATATCTTTGCAAGCATTATGTAAATTGTCAACCGAAACCATTAATTTTGAACGTCAAGCCATTCTCAAGCAGAAAAATACCGAAATAGAAGCTAGGCTTGAAAATATTCGCCAAAAGGCGCTAGAAGCTGCTACAAAAACTACTAGTGAGATAGATAACTATAAAGCGTTAGGTGAAGCTGTACAGTTACGCGATGGACAAATTAGCCTAGCTTTTTCAGAAGTTTTAAATTCCGCTAAAAGTCAGATTTTAATTTATTCTCCTTGGATTAATCAGGCAGTTGTCAATGAAAAATTTCTAAATTTATTACAGAAATTAGCTAATCGCGGAGTTCGGATTTTAATTGGACATGGAATTGCACGGCGACAAGAAGATGAAGATAAACCAATTCCACCAGAAGTAGAGAAGAAACTTCAGGCGATCAAAACACCTAATGGTTTACCATCTATACAGGCTTTTTGGTTGGGAAATTCCCATGTTAAAGAAGTAATAGTTGATAAACAGATCCATCTTTGCGGATCTCATAACTGGTTATCCTATCGCGGCGATTACCTACCACGAGGTGAGTCAGTCTATAAAGTTACAATTCCACATCAAGTTCAGGAAGCTTATGAATTTCTTGCTAATCGCTTCCAAAATCACGCTCAAAAATTATGGGGAAATGCTTTAAAAAAACGTGATTCTCAACTGGCTGTAGAGTCTTTATGCGTGTGGGGTGCGCTAGGTATGGAAGGTATTGCACTCAAAGAGATACAAAAAAATAATTGGTTGGAACTTCTGCCTGTATGGTTGAATGTAGCACTACAGGGATTAAAATCGAAAAATTTATCAGGTGAATCAGAAAGTTTTAAAACTGCACTTTCGTTGCTGAGTCAAGTTTCTATTGAAGATGCTTTTATTGAGAAATTGCAACAGGAATGGCGTAAAGTTATAGGCGCGATCGCAATTAATAATCCCAAAACTGCTTTAAACTTACTTAGTGATGAAGTCTGGGCGCAGTTTATACGCCTCAATATTGCCCAAAAGAGTGATTCACCTGATAAGTTTATTTCGCAATATACCTAAAATAAAACGAATATAGTAAGGAAGCTTTCGGCTTAAATTAACTGTTTGAAATAACCAGATTTCCTAACATACATAATGCCTAACTATACAGTGCGTAAATTAAACTAGTATATTTCTCATCCTTTAGTAGTAATAATTCTCCAGAAGACAACCAATAAATCTGTCGTCCTGATTTGGTATGAATTATCAACAAAATGATTCTTAACTTTTGATTGGCTTAAAGATAGATCCAGAGATTCGTGTTATTCGATACAATTTATAGGTAGAGAGAGCCGAGGAGAACAAGGTGGTTTTATTAAAAGGCTTTGAGATTGAGATTTACACTGGCACGCCTCAAGGTGAAATCGTCGGTCTCTCCGACAAAATTGTTGCGGATTTGGATGGATTTATGCGAGAGCCAGATAGCCGCAATGTGGAATATATAACCGAACCATCCCCTAATTACGAAAATTTATTGTGTGCCTTGCTGCGTCCGAGGCGGGAGTTACGAAACTACCTCAATCGTTTGGGCGATTATACCCTGATACCGGGGAGTACTTTGTCTTTGAGTGGGAGCGATCGCTTTCTGCGTTCCGACCCAGCAAACCCCTATCATGACTACATTGAAAACACCTACGGGACAAAAGTAGTCACCGCCAGCGTACACATCAATGTCGGCATCAGCGACCCAGAAGTATTAATGCGGGCGTGTCGCGTGATTCGTATGGAAGCACCTTTATTTCTCGCCCTCAGCGCCTCATCTCCTTTCCTAGATGGCAAAGCTACTGGCTATCACTCCACTCGTTGGGGCGTATTTCCGCAAACGCCTAGCCATGTGCCTTTATTTGCCAGCCACGCCGATCATATTCAGTGGGTGGAAGATCAACTCGTTGCCGGAACCATGCAAAACGTGCGGCATTTGTGGGCATCAGTGCGACCAAATGGCGATCGCCGTCCTTATGATCTAAATCGCCTAGAATTGAGAATTTGCGATTTAGTCACAGATCCTATTGCCTTGCTAGCCATTACTGCCTTATTAGAAGCGCGTTTGTCGCAAATAATCGAAAATCCCAGCATCGATCCGTTAACTCAAAGTACTTTCTCTCCCCAAGAACTCGTCACCCTGACTACTGAGAACGAAGCTGCTGCTGCTACTGGTAGTCTCGATGCTCATTTGAGGCATTGGCAAGATGGTAGAAGTATCCTAGCCAGAGATTGGATTTCTGAAATGTACCACGATGTTTGGGCGATCGCTAAACAACAAGGCTTTAATTGTTTCCTTTCCCCTTTGCATAAAATCCTCCGCGAAGGCAATGAAGCTCAACAGTGGTTGCAACTACACGCAGTCGGTTTTGACAGCCAGCGCGTCATCACCCAGGCTATTGTCGCCACCCAAGAACGCGAAATCGAACTTGAAAACAAATTGTGTTCATCCCTACTGACTTAACTCAAGAGGCATTGGGCATGGTGAAGAGAAATTAGGGACAAGGGAAAGACTTGTTACAAGTTATCACCTCTTGTCCTTAATTCTTCTTACTTCCTACTTCCCTTTTCAGACAAATATGTAGATTTTCTTGGAGACACTTGTGGTCTGGCAAGTCAACTTTGACGAGTAGATAAATTCTTCAATTTCTCTTCTTTCCTTCTTCCTTCTCTGCGAGACGCTGCGCGAAGGTGCTACTTCGCGTCTTCTCTGCGTTCGCGCAGCGTGTCGCAGACAGACGCTATGTAGTAGCTTGCTTCTCCGTAGGAGCAACGCATAATTAATTTCTGGAGATATCTATTGCAAATCTAAAGCTTCGGCCGGGCTAATAATCCTAAGTCTGCCGATTGCATAGTTAACTACCGCTATAGACTGCAATGCAGACGTATAAATAGCCCCTGCCAAAGGCACGCGCTAGTAAGTAGCCAATAATACAGAACTTAAATGTGCAATGCCTGCGGCGTGACACGCCTATGTACCCTTAAACGGATTTCACAAATATTGATTGTCCCATCTTTTGGGTTTGGGTTGCAGGAAAGTGTAAAGTTATGTAAATGAAATTAACAAACATAACAATAATTTGTAATAAATAATGACGCTACAGCATTGTATAAAGATAACTTAGAAGGAAAAAACAACATCTAATCAGGTTTTCCAGTCGTTTACAGAAGTTTTAAGTTTTTTAACAAAAGTTTTAATCTGAAAGCCTGGAGATCGTAAACTTATTCCGTGGATGTCTGTTTTAAACCTTTCGTAACTCGTCAGGCAGTGCTGACATCAAAAATAAACTGAACGATTCAGTTTTGAGTCCAATTATTCTTAACCAAGCAAACTAGGAGACAAAAGCAATGGTTTTAGATGCATTTGCAAAAGTAATCACCCAAGCTGATGCCCGCGGTGAATATCTCAGCGCTGCTCAGTTAGACGCGCTAGCTGCCATAGTTAAAGATGGCAACAAGCGTGCAGATACCGTAAACCGGATTACCAGCAACTCCTCAGCAATTGTTGCCAATGCAGCTCGTGCTCTGTTCGCAGAACAACCTCAGTTGATTGCTCCTGGTGGTAATGCTTACACCAACCGTAGAAATGCTGCTTGCTTGCGTGACATGGAAATCATCTTACGCTATGTTACATACGCAATCTTTGCTGGTGATGCAAGTGTATTAGATGATCGTTGTTTGAACGGTCTGCGCGAAACCTACTTGGCTCTAGGAGTTCCTGGTGGTTCTGTAGCAGCTGGCGTACAAAAGATGAAGGACGCAGCTTTGGCTCTTGTTAACGACCCCAACAATATCACCAGAGGCGATTGCAGCGCTATAGCATCTGAAGTTGCTAGCTACTTTGATCGTGCAGCCTCAGCAGTAAGCTAAACCCGATTAAGACTATTGACTGACAACTGTCAGTTAGACAAAACAAATTTCAACAAGATTGTAAATAGGGAGATACTAAACCGATGAAGACACCTCTTACCGAAGCCGTTTCAACCGCAGATTCTCAAGGTCGCTTTCTTTCCAGCACCGAACTTCAAGTCGCTTTTGGTCGTTTCCGTCAAGCTCCTGCTAGCATGGAAGCAGCAAAAAGCTTGACTGCTAATGCCCAACGTTTGACAGAAGGCGCAGCTCAAGCGGTGTACAACAAGTTCCCCTACACCACTCAACAACAAGGCCCTAACTTCGCTTCTACCAACACTGGTAAAGAAAAGTGTGCACGTGACATCGGCTACTACCTGCGGATTGTTACCTATTCCTTAGTTGTGGGTGGTACAGGCCCATTGGATGAATTCTTGATTTCTGGTTTGACTGAAATCAACCGCACCTTTGATCTATCTCCCAGCTGGTACGTTGAAGCTCTCAAGTACATCAAGGCTAACCACGGTCTAAGTGGCGACCCTGCTGTAGAAGCTAATTCCTACATCGACTACGCAATTAACGCTCTAAGCTAATAGAGTGTATTTAGCCCGGAAAGGAAAACAAGCTCTGTTGGCAAATAGCTAGGAGTTGGTTTACCTTTCTGGGCAGTTTTATTTTCAAAAGACTGTTAAAGAAGAATGCAGAATTAGGAACACAGAATTTAGAAATCTTTGAGTGTGGGATTCAGACCCACCACTACTAAAATTGACTACTAATGCATATTTAGGGTGGTGTTTCACCGTTGATTCAGACGCTTCTGGACTTTTTTAAAGTGCGTTATCCACCAGTGGGCACTGAGCTTGGTCGTACTGCTTCCATACAGGACGCTACGCGAACGTGGAAGCAAGCTATGCAAAGCGTCTGGTAAAGAAGTGTCGCATAGATTTAAATTCTGTAGCTTGCTTCCCTGAAAGGGTATTCTGGCTACTGGCTGCTAAATTCTTTCTTTTTAAAAGAATAGAAAAAAATTTTCTAAAAAGTTTTCAGTTTTCCAGTTAAAACTGAGGAGGTTTAAAGATGGCAGCTTTGGGACAAGCAACAAGGCTAGGAATTGGAGCCTTTGAAAACTCAGGACTGGCAGAACTGCGTCCCGATAGAACGGAAACGGATGTGCAAGTGATCATCCGGGCAGCTTACCGTCAGGTTTTGGGTAATGAATACCTAATGGAATCAGAGCGTCTTGTCAGTGCTGAATCACTGTTGCAGCAAGGCGATATTTCAGTTAGGGGATTTGTGCTAGCCATTGCTCAGTCGGAACTCTATCGGAATAAGTTTTTCCATTCAAACTCGCAAATTCGCTTTATCGAGTTGAATTATAAGCATTTATTGGGTCGCGCCCCAGAAGATGAGTCAGACATTTCGTACCACGTTGAGCTTTATAGCTTACAAGGTTATGAAGCTGAGATTAACTCATACATTGACTCACTAGAATATCAAGAAAGCTTTGGCGAAAACATAGTACCATACTATCGTGGCTTTAATAGCCCAGTAGGGCAGAAAAACGTTGGCTATAGCCGACTTTTCCAACTGTATCGGGGTTATGCCAATAGCGATCGCGCTCAAGGACAAAAACAAGGACGCCTAACTTGGGAAATAGCTAAGAATCTAGCTTCACCTATCTACCCAGTCTCGACAGGAGCCTTGACGGGCCTCTCATCAGGTGGGAGAGGAGAAATATACCGAATTAGGGTACTACAAGCAGCTTCTCCAAACTCATCTGTAGTGCGGCGGGGTAGTGCGGAATTTCTCGTACCTTACGAACAACTTTCTAGCAAGTTGCAGCAGCTTAATCGTAAGGGCAGCAAGGTGATTAACATCACATCTGTATAAATTAGGGAATCGGGGTGGGGAGTAGGGAGAGACGCGATTAATCGCGTCTGTACTAGGGAGTTAGGAGTAATGAAATTCGCTACTCTCAACTCCCCACTCCCCACTCCCTTTGCCAATTACCAATTACAAAAGGAAAATTACCAATGGCTATTACAACAGCAGCATCCCGTCTGGGAACAGAAGCTTTTAGTGATAAGGCTCCCCTAGAATTGCGCCCAAATGCAACTAAAGAAGACATAGAGCAAGTAATTACTGCCGTCTATCGTCAGTTGTTGGGCAACGATTACTTAATGAAATCTGAGCGTCTCACAAGTGCTGAATCTATTCTGCGCGATGGGAAAAGTACAGTACAAGAGTTTGTGCGTCAAGTAGCTAAATCAGAACTGTACAAATCCAAGTTTTTCTACAACAGTTTTCAAACTCGCGTCATTGAACTGAACTATAAACATTTGTTGGGTCGCGCTCCCTATGATGAGTCTGAGGTGGTCTATCACTTAGACTTATATCAAACCAAGGGATATGAAGCCGATATTGATTCTTATATTGATTCGGCAGAATATCAAAGTAGCTTTGGTGAAAATATTGTGCCTTTCTATCGCGGCTTTGAAACCCAAACCGGTCAGAAAACTGTCGGATTTAGCCGGATATTCCAACTTTATCGCGGCTATGCCAATAGCGATACCTCCCAACTTAGAGGCAATTCCTCTCGCCTTGCCGTTGAACTAGGTCGCAACAGTGCATCTGTTGTTGTTCCTCCATCTGGTGGCCCTTCCGGCTTTTCCTACGTTGCTCCTGAAAAAGGTGTTACCCCCAACAGTACTTTCGGTGGTGCAGGAACTTTCGGGCAAGAAGGCAGACTCTACCGCATTGAAGTGGCAGGCGTTTTTGGAGCTGGGTATCCTAGCACACGCCGGGTCAATCAAGCTGTTATTATACCCTATGAAGGGCTATCTGCTTACTTCCAGAGAGTGGTAAAACAAGGTGGTAAAATCGCCAGTGTAAAACCACTTTAGTGTCATTGGTCATTAGTCATTGGTCATTAATTTCAGACCAAGGACTAATGACAACTTCAATTTATAAATTTGGAATTGATTTATGCTTGGACAAATTAATGGTAGAAATAGTAACCGCTCCTTCCGCTATGAAGTAGTCGGTCTGCGCCAAAGCGAAGAAACAGAAAAAGTCGCCTATCCGATTCGTTCTAGTGCCAGTGTATTTATCACAGTGCCTGAGAACCGCATGAACCAAGAAATGCAGCGCATTACTCGCTTGGGTGGCAAAATAGTCAGCATTCAGCCATTGAACGCTGATACAACACATAGCGAACACAGTCATGAATCCCAGTCTGGAGAACATTAAAGATTTGTCAGTGACAGTTGACAATGCCGACGGTGGATCTTTAACTGTAGAGCAGGCGATCGCTAATCTTGAAAGTGCAGATTTAGGTCTGCGATTTTATGCTGCCTGGTGGTTGGGCAGGTTTCGTATAAATGAACCAGCTGCGGTTACAGCAGTGATCAAAGCCTTAGAGGATGAAGCCGACAGGACACCAGAAGGCGGATATCCTCTGCGGCGAAACGCAGCTAGAGCTTTAGGGAAACTTGGCGATCGCCAGGCAGTATCACCTTTAATTGGGTGTTTAGACTGCTCAGACTTTTATGTGCGAGAAGCGGCGGCACAATCCTTAGAGATGCTGGGCGATCCGGTTTGTATTCCGGCGCTAATTAAGTTATTAGCAGTAGGTTTGCAGGGAGAGCAGCTCATATCAAAGCAGCCTGATTTATCTCAACCCTACGACGCCATCTTAGAAGCCTTGGGAACCTTGAGGGCGACTGAGTTTTCCCCTTTGGTAAAGGCATTCTTAGAGCATCCGATCGAATTGGTGCAATATTCTGCCACACGAGCCATGTATCAATTAACTCAAGAACCAGTTTATGGAGAGCGGCTGGTACAAGCTCTGGCGGGAGAAAAATTGCAATTGCGTCGAGCAGTGTTAGCAGATTTGGGAGCGATTGGATATCTACCCGCAGCAGATGCGATCGCACAGACTCTTGCTGAAAATAGCCTCAAGCTAATTTCTCTTAAAGGATTACTAGAACATCAAGTAAATCACATAACACCAAACACTTTCTCAGAAGGTGCGATTAAAGTGATGAATTTGATGGACTCGCTGCTGTAGTCATAAATTCTAGATAATCGGTTGTTATTAATACGTTACAACCAAATCTTTACTACACATAAACCCCCAAGCTAACTGTAAAATCATGGCTAGGGGGTTTATGTATGATGCCAATTACGGATAGCTTAGGCTACAATTGGCTGACGACTCATTACTGAGGAAAAATTATTATGAATAACAGCGATCTGGCCCAAATATTGATCCGTGCTGTAGAAGAAGCAGATTCTTCGGATCGGTTATTAGACGCAGTTCAGGAGCTAGCAGCAGCTGGTATAGAAGAAGGTGTTCCTACACTAATTGCAGCTTTGGGCTACAACAATCCAGGGGCAGCAGTGGCGGCGGTAGATGGGCTAATTGCGATCGGGGAACCCGCAGTGCAGCCACTATTGCAACTAATTGATGGCTACAACTATGGTGCTAGAGCCTGGGCTATTCGTGCCTTAGCGGGAATTGGCGATGTCCGGGCGCTCGATACCTTGTTAGAGGCAGCAAAGAGCGATTTTTCTCTGAGTGTGCGACGGGCAGCTGCTAGGGGATTAGGCACTTTGCGCTGGCAGCAAGTACTGCCTGAGAAACTAGAATCTCTTCACACTCAGGTATTAGAGGCGCTATTACTAATTTCTCAAGATCCAGAGTGGGTAGTGCGCTATGCAGCAGTGACAAGTTTAGAAACACTAGCCATTGCCATAGCAGTCACTTTACCCGATCAAGCGTCGCGGATTACAAATCAACTTCAGCAAATGCTCAATACAGATGTTGATCTTGGAGTTCGCACCCGTGTCAAGTTTGCACAGGAAAAAATTCAGCCGCAACACCCGCAACAACATCAAGAAGTCTTTGCACCTAAAATAAAGCTACAAGACACTGAAATAGCTCATCGTGGCGATAGCAGACGGTAGAACTAATCAGACAATAAAGACTGAATTTCCCCCTGGATATTGCCACGGGCACATGGTTCGGCGAACTCTGACATTAAAGGCGTAAAGTAGATATGCGATCGCTGTAAAAATCGTTCTAAAACCTGCTGACGACCTGTGATATAATCTGTCTCTGCCATCCAGCCATATTCCTGGCGAATAGCATGGGCATATTCTCCATACTGCACTTGGTTAGTAGCCAAAATCGCTAAATCGGCATCAAGTAGAACTTGGCTATCATAGTCATCTACCGCAGCTTGGTGGTCTTTAGTATTCAGAATGATACGAGTGACAATAGTTATGGTACTTTCTGGAATACCCAAGTTACTCAGCAGATCAAAAGCATAGTCTGCACTTCGTTGTTCATTATCTTGAGCTTGAGTGTCATACACTACATCATGAAACCAGGCAGCTAGTTGAACAGCAGCTAGATTGTTGGTGTAGCCTTGCAAAATCTGAATTGTTGTGAAGACGCGATCAATGTGTTTGAGTGTATGGTAGTAGCGACCAGGGGTAGAGTAAGCTGCAATCAAGTCATTAAAAGCTTTCTCAGCCGCTACCTGGTCAACACCAAAGGGTTGGAGTGTGTGTTGCCAGTTAGAAAATAAGATATGCGTGAGGTTTTCTGTAGGCATAAACGTAGTATTCACACTCTTAGTATGACTGAGCTAATCTCTTGTGCTGCAACATCTGTCTAATCAAGTTAGAAATAGATCAACAAAAGGATAACACTTGTAGGTCATTGAATTGGTCATTGGTCATTAGTTATTAGTCATTAGTCATTGGGCATTGGGCAGTGGGCATTGGTTATTAATTTTTCTCCTCTGCTCCCCCTGCCTCCCCTGCTCCCCCTGCCTTCCCTCCCCCACTCCCCACTCCCCACTAGATATATGAAAGCGTCAAAATAGAAGACATAGGCTTTGTACAAAAAGCCTTGCCTTAATTAAGGAGTTTATTATCAGTGGTATTACAAGTACAGACAAGCACCTACGAAGCTAAAACCCAAGAAATTGCTAAACGACTTCTAGCAGCAACGCAGGAAAATCGTTCGTTTTTTTCTTCCCTGCGGGATCAAATGCGCTGGGATGATAAATTATTAGCTTGGGCGATGAGTAATCCTGGGTTGCGGGTGCAACTATTTCGCTTTATAGATACGCTACCTGCTTTACACAGTAAATCAGAAATTGCCTCACATTTACAAGAATATTTAGGAGATGAGTCTGTAGAATTACCGGCAGCTTTGAAGGGAATGCTAAACTTTGCTAACCCTGACTCGATGCCAGGACAAGTTGCTGCTACAACCGTTGGTACAGCCGTTGAAACTCTTGCTCATAAATATATTTCTGGGGAAAATATTAAACAAGTCATCAAAACAGTTGAACGACTGCGAAAAGAGAAAATGGCTTTCACCATCGATTTACTTGGTGAAGCAGTAATTACCGAAGCCGAAGCGCAGTCTTATCTAGAACGCTATCTAGAATTAATGCAACAATTGGTGGAAGCATCGAAGAATTGGGCAGCTATCCCAGCTATTGATGAGGCTGATGGCGAAGCAATACCAAAAGTTCAGGTTTCTGTTAAGTTAACAGCGTTTTATTCCCAATTTGACCCATTAGATGCTAAAGGTAGTGAGGAGCGAGTTAGCGATCGCATTCGTATTCTCTTACGTCGTGCTAAAGAGTTGGGTGCATCTGTCCATTTTGATATGGAACAGTATGCCTATAAAGACATAACTCTTAGCATCCTGAAAAAACTGCTCTTAGAAGAAGAGTTTCGGCAACGCACAGATGTTGGCATAACGGTTCAGGCATATCTGCGTGATAGCGAGCAAGATACTAAAGAGATAATTTCTTGGTTGAAAGAACGTGGCTATCCCTTGACAATCCGCTTGGTAAAAGGCGCATATTGGGATCAGGAAACTATCAAAGCAGCGCAGAAGCATTGGCCACAGCCAGTTTACAACGACAAAGCGGCAACTGATGCTAACTTTGAAACCATCACTCAGTTGTTGCTAGAAAATCATCAATATGTGTATTCTGCCATTGGTAGCCATAACGTGCGATCGCACTCTCGCGCCATTGCCATAGCTGAAAGTTTAAATGTCCCCCGCCGTCGCTTTGAATTACAAGTCCTTTACGGCATGGGTGATAAAGTTGCCAAGGCATTGGTTGACAAGGGTTATCGGGTGAGAGTTTACTGTCCTTACGGTGAATTATTACCTGGAATGGCGTATTTAATTCGTCGGTTGTTAGAAAATACAGCTAATAGTTCTTTTTTACGGCAAAATCTCGAAAATCGACCGATTGAAGAATTATTAGCGCCACCGCTTGTCAAAGAGGAAAAGAACTCTTTAACTTCTAACTCCTCACTTCTAACTGCTAACTCTCATTTTCTGGGTGCTGCTGATACCGATTATGCTGAAGAAGAGGTAAGAACAAAGACGATGCAAGCTTTCCAAAGTGTTCGCCAACAGTTGGGTAAAACTTATTTACCCCTAATTAATGGCGAGTATGTTAATCCGCCGGAATTTGTTGATTCTCTCAATCCTTCTAATTTCAATGAGGTAGTTGGTAAGGTTGGGTTGATTAGCGTTGAACAAGCAGAACAGGCGATGCAAGCTGCCAAAGCTGCCTTTCCTGGATGGAGAAAAACACCAGCTAAACAACGCGCTGATATTTTGCGGAAAGCCGGTGATTTGATGGAACTCCGCCGCGCTGAACTTTCAGCTTGGATAGTTTTGGAAGTTGGGAAACCTGTTAAGGAAGCTGACGGAGAGGTTTCGGAAGCGATAGATTTCTGTCGGTACTACGCTGATGAGATAGAACGGTTAGATAAAGGTGTGAATTACGACATACCTGGCGAAACTAATCATTATATCTACCAACCACGCGGTATTGTTGTAGTAATTTCTCCCTGGAATTTCCCGCTAGCGATCGCTTGCGGAATGACTGTTGCAGCTTTGGTTTCAGGCAATTGCACTCTCCTAAAACCTGCGGAAACGTCTTCTGTAATTGCAGCAAAACTCACAGAAATCTTGGTAGATGCTGGTTTTCCTAAAGGTGTATTTCAATACGTACCTGGCAAGGGTTCGCAAGTCGGCGCTTATTTGGTAAATCATCCAGATACTCATGTAATTGCTTTTACGGGTTCCCAAGAAGTTGGCTGTAGAATTTACGCAGAGGCGGCAATCTTAAAACCCGGACAAAAGCACATGAAACGGGTGATTGCTGAAATGGGTGGCAAGAATGCCATTATTGTCGATGAAAGTGCTGATTTAGACCAAGCTGTTGTGGGGGTAGTGCAGTCGGCATTTGGTTACAGTGGACAAAAATGTTCTGCTGCTTCCAGGGTGATTGTGCTGCAACCGATTTATGATGCCTTTGTGCAACGCTTGGTAGAAGCGACAAAATCCTTAAACATTGGGGAAGCAGAGTTACCAAGTACACAAGTTGGGCCAGTGATTGATGCTAATGCCCACGATCGCATCCGCGAGTATATTGAGAAGGGTAAGGCAGAAGCACAATTAGCATTGGAATTACCAGCACCCGAACAAGGATATTTTATCGGGCCTGTGATCTTTAGTGAAGTATCGCCAAATGCGGTAATTTCCCAGGAAGAAATTTTTGGCCCTGTGCTGGCGGTAATTAGAGTCAAAGATTTCCAGGAAGCGTTAGCAGTTGCCAACGGTACAAACTACGCCTTAACTGGAGGACTTTATTCTAGAACACCTTCGCACATTCAGCAGGCGCAGGCAGAATTTGAAGTCGGGAATTTGTACATCAACCGTAATATTACCGGAGCGATCGTGGGGCGGCAACCCTTTGGTGGATTCAAACTTTCTGGAGTCGGTTCTAAAGCAGGCGGACCTGATTACCTCTTGCAATTCCTCGAACCACGCGCGGTGACAGAAAATATTCAACGCCAAGGTTTTGCACCAATTGAAGGTGCTGAGTAAACTAATTCACAATGATGCTCTCTACGAACGCGAACAGCGTGTCGCAGACAGACGCTAAAAGCGAACGCAATTACGTTTTGTAATGGGGATTTAACCCCGACACAAAACCTGCTACCTGTCTTGCTGGGGACTTAAACCCCCGCCACTTGTTAAAACTTGTAAGGTGGGCATTGCCCACCTTATATTACCCAAGAAGCAATCGTTTTTTGTGAAACCGATTTTTTAGATTTTGATGAAAAATCTAAATCTAAAATTGGCTTGATTATCTACTAGAATTTTCGCCAATTTCATCGGTACTTTCATTATTTTTCACCAAAATTATCAAACATAAACAACTAGCAGCTAGCTTTATTAAGTTCAAAGCTCCGCTTTTTAATACAATAAAAGCGCCTAATCCTATAAGAACAAAAGGTACAATATTATTACCATAGCGAGTCAATACATCGGCTATTACTCTGTAGTTAATTAATTTGTATGCCGCATAACACCAAACTCCTAACAATAGAAAAAATAAGCCGATAATTATCACAAAAGTCTCTAAATTACTGCTAGCAAATAACGGCACATAGACACTAATATTGTCACTACCATTTGCAACTGTAATCGCTGCCACGCTGTAAGTTTGAGGAGATAGAAAACTAGTCATGTTTGATGCCTCAGATTCTTCAGTTGTAGCTACAACTTCCTCCAATGCATCTTCTTCCTTATTGACTAAGCTGCTGATACCTATAGCAATTGGTAGTAAACCAAGTAATCCAATCCAGCTTTTTGATAAAACTAACCCACCAAATAAACCAGAAAGGCTAAGGATTAATAAAACTGTAAAACCTAGAAACTGACCAACAACTATATGCCTGCGGCGAAAGGTAGCATTTATTTGAGAAAAAAGCAACAATAAAATGACAATATCATCAATGTTAGTGGCAATGAATGCAATTGCCCCAGTAGTAATTGCAGTAACGAACTCGCTCATATTTTAAGATATACATAGATATGCTTTTATCTTGCAGCAGGCTACCGCGTTCGCATTGGCAAAGCCTCTCGTAGAGAAGCGTCCCAAACAGAAGAATACAAAGAAATTCAACAACAGATACACACCTTAAATTATCTGTGTTTATCTGTAATACCAAACACCAAATTTAAATTTTTGCAATAAATCTCGTAAATCGTTGAAATTCCTTGGATAATTACTTTGTCTATTTTAAAGCTTAGTTGCGCTATAGAACTAATATTTGATTTCTAAAAAAGCTCCGTACAGATCGAAAAGCCTAATTCCTTATTCCCTACTCCCCACTCCCCGCCCACGTAGATAATTTCAAAAATTAAATACGATTCCTATAGAAGGTTAATTTGGTATGGTGATAAATCGTAGGTTCTAAAAATCCAGGATGAGTAAGCTAGGGACAGCCTTCAGTGAAGGGATAATTGCCTTTATCGCCACTAACATAGATGACATCATTATCTTGTTAATATTTTTTTCACAAGTAGATGTTAATTTTCGGCGACGGCATATCTTACTCGGTCAATATCTGGGTTTCACAGCCATTATCATCGCTAGCTTACCAGGATTTTTTGGTGGCTTAGTCGTACAGCGAGAATGGATAGGATTGCTAGGAATGCTACCAATAGCAATTGGAATTCAACAATTAGTATCTAGAAAAGAAGAAACTCCAACAGTTCAGACAGTCAGTAGTGATTTTACACAGTCCACACCTAGTAACCCTGTATTGTCTTTTATTTTGAGTATTTTACACCCCCAAACCTATAAAGTAGCGGCAGTAACGATCGCTAATGGTGGTGACAATATTAGTATATATATCCCTTTGTTCGCTGGTCACGATCTTACCAGCTTGGGAGTCATTCTAAGTATATTTTTTATCATGGTAGGGGTTTGGTGTGCGATCGCTTATTTTTTAAGCCGTCAACCTACCATTGCTAATATTTTAAGTCGCTACGGTAAAGCTGTCGTACCTTTTGTGTTGATTGGCTTGGGTCTGTTCATTATGTATGAACGAGGTACATTCACTCTACTACCTTGGGTGAGAAGTTAATCAATGTTGGATGTTGGATGCTGGATTTGGGATTGAAAATCTAAAATTGGTCACACCTGATGAACTAATTTCCAACTCACCATCATTAAGATGGTATAAATGATAAACCGTAGTGGGCGTTGCGGAGCTACCTGGCAGATTTTAGCGCCTACTAACACCCCTGGAACAGAGCCTAGCCATATAGGTACAACCAGACGCCAATCAACTGTTCCCAAGCTGAGGTGGCCAAGAGCAGTAAACAGCAGTAAAATTGCTGCGTGTGAAATATCTGTACCTACTAACTTCCGTGCATCAAGCCGGAAAAACCCAATCAGCACCAGGGCAAACATTGAACCTGATGAGACACTAGTTAAACCAACCAAACAGCCTAAAATTGCTCCCAAAGTGATTGTTACACACCGACCAAAGTTAGTTTCTAAGTCTAATTTTGGCAGTTCGGGTAAATTAAATTTGGGGAAAAAAGTTAATAGTAGCAATTGCACTAGTGCTAATACTGTGACTAACAAAATCATCAAACCAAGCAAACGAAGCAAGATGCTATCCAGGTTATACTCACCTGTACGTTTAAGAAAGTGCAAAATCCCCACGCCGAACAGTGAGCCTGGAACACTCCCAAAAGCCAGCCATTTAACAACTGTTGTGTCAAGGGTTTTCTGTTCCCAATGCTTGACGCTACCAACAATCTTCATCAATGTGGCAGCCACAACATCAGAACTTACAGCGATAGAAGGCGGAACCTGAAAAACAAAAATCAACATGGGGGTGATGAGAGAGGCTCCGCCAATTCCCGTCAAACCAACGATGATACCAACAAAAAAGCTTAAGAACGGTAGTAATAAATATTCCATACTCTTCGGGGGTTTCAACAATCAGTTATGAGTTATCAAAGTCCTGTTGAGTCTCCCACTTCTATTAAGTGAGCAACATAGGGTTTAAATCTCCAAACAAAGCCTTAATAACTGTTCACTGACTTAACTACGAGCAGCTATAACTGAAAATCAGCTAAAGCTTTACTGCTAGAGAGCAGCAATTGTGCCAAACTATAGCCCAGCCGTAGACGGAGCTAGTCATGCCAAGTTATTGTGTTTCTCTAGGGATGAGTGACACAAAGGTTATCCAGCTAAAAGTTAGGGCAGAGGATTCCTGGACAACTTAAAACCTGTCTGGAAGTTTTTGGTAGCATGACTGACATTTAGCTGAAACAGGCTGTGATAACTGCTTATGGGTCAGTTGCTCTGCTAAATTCAACTTATAACTGGTTTTTTGCGGTTTTACATGTAAAAGGCGGTAAGGCGATGCACTTACCGTATTTTACTTGTAAGCATGAGTAAACGTCCAGCGTATTCGTGTTGTATCTTGCGAAATATCTGCATAAAGAGGGAGGAGTGGGGAGTGGAAGTAGGGAGCAGGGGAGGTAGGGGGAGAATAATAATGCCTAATGCGTAGTTAAGAACTCAGCGCTGAAAAATACTTGACTTTAAAGCACTTCTCGCGGTAGTTTAAAAAAACCATTCGGTCGGTAATATTTTATTTACAGCAATTTTCAATTCAATAAATTACCTTACTCCCCACTATTAAAGTCAGGAGTGAGGAGTGAGAAGTTAGCAGTGAGGAGTGAGAAATAAAAATTCATAACTCTTAACTCCTAACTCCTAACTCCCCACTCCCTATAGTCCATTCATCTAAAAATCGCTGTAATGTCCAAAGGCGAGGAAACAAAAAGCAGAATTCTCCACCAAGCAGCAGAACTGTTTAACCAACAGGGATATGCAGGCTCATCAATGTCAGACATCATGCGTGTTACGGGATTGCAGAAAGGAGGAATTTACAATCACTTCCAAAGCAAAGATGATCTCGCGCTACAGGCTTTTGACTTTGCGATCGCTCGCATCCATCAGCATACTAGATTTGCATTACGAAGCAAACACCACTCTGTAGAACGCCTGCAAGCAATCATTGACGTATTTAGTAGCTTTACAGAAAATCCACCTATCAAGGGAGGGTGTCCACTGCTGAATACTGCTGTGGAGAGTGATGATGCTCATCCGGCGTTGCGGGAACGCGCTCAACAAGCGATGAATTCTTGGCTGCATCTGATTCGTCGAATTATTGAAACGGGAATTAAAAAGGGTGAAATTCGCCCTGAAGTTAGTGCTGATGAAATCCCTACTATCATAATTGCAACATTAGAAGGAGCAGTAATGATGAGCAAGCTTTATGGAGATTCAATTTACATGCACAGGGTTATTAATCACCTGAATCAATATTTAGAGACTCACCTGAGAATATATAGCAAAAATAATCAGATAGAAAATAATGCTACTAAATAATAATTTGCACAGACCATTAGAAGTAGTATTAGAAATTCCTGTAAAAACATACGACATTGATTTTATGGGAATCGTGAGTAATATTGTGTATATCAGATGGCTTGAGGATTTACGTTTAAAGTTTTTAGATGAACACTGGCAACTCAATCAACAAATTGAGCAAGGATATGCGCCTGTTTTAGCTGGAACTGAAATTGAATATAAACGTTCGATAAAAATTATCGATCGAGTAATTGGACGTTTATGGCTAAGTAACTTAGGACGGTTGAAGTGGACTGTACAAGCTGAAATTTTATCTAACAATGAGTTAGCAGCAGTAGCTACCCAGAAAGGCGCTTTTGTTAGTTTACAAAATAGTCGTCCTATTCCCATTCCAGAGGAATTACAGAAGAAATATTTCGAGCATCAAAAAAAGAATTTGAAAGACTATTTATAAATTAATACGCTTGAGTTAAAATTGATCCTCCCTAACCCTCCTTAAAAAGGAGGGAACTAGAGCAAGCCTTTTTAAGGTGATACAATAAAATTCTAGTTCGTAGTGAGCCATTCATCGCTCATAGCATTTATCAGGACTAAAGTCCTTACTACAAACTTTAATTTATTTGCGTCTAGCTACTGAAAGAATAAGAGGCTATTTTAAAACACACCAATTTACTTAGCACTAGCCAATATATTTTCGATATCTGCTAGCTGCACCACTCCTGAAAAACTTGGACTATTAATTACAAAAAAAGGTGTGCCAGAAACAGCTAATTTCTCAGCTAGTTGAATATCTTTTGTAATTGCGGGATTAGCAAGAGTAAGGTCGCGTTTAAATTTACCTAAATCTAGATTGAGCTTTTTAGCAATATCTAAATATAACGCCTGACCTAGCTGCTTTTGATTAGTAAATAGCGCATCATGATATTCCCAGAATTTGCCTTGCTGATGCGCCGCCCAAGCTGCTGTTGCAGCTGGCAATGCTTCAGCATGAATTGAAATTAACGGTAAATTCTTGTAAACTAATTTTATCTTATCTGGATATTTTCCTAACAATTCTTTCAATGTTTTATGCGCCTCAGCACAGTAAGGACATTGAAAATCTGAAAATTCTATTAGCAAAGTTTTTGATTTAGTTGAACCTGTGGTGGGAGATTGACCAATCACGCTTTGAGGATTCGTCTTTAAATCCTGTAAAAATCCTTGCTGTTCTTGCTTGACTTTCTGTTGTTGTTGCTGTTGATAGGCTTGAACAGATTCGATAATTGCTTCTGGATGTTCGCGGATAATTTGTAATACTTGCTGTTCTAACTGCGGATCAATACGGCTAGCAGCTTGTGCAGGAAATGACCAGGTAACAACCCAAACTAGTAGACCTATTGCTGTCCAAGTACGTAGATACTGAAATAAGGGAGTAAAACAATCAAAGAATGTACGCATACAAAAACTCATAAATATTTTTTGTTTCAGCTATAGACACGCATTCGCTTCTACTTAAGAGTAATATCATGTCCGCTTTATTACTTATTAAACCTCAACAACCCCACCCCGCCTCCGGGGAGAGGCTAGAGGTGGGGTATAACTAATTACCCGAACTTGATATAAGCTTTAATTTAAAAAGAGCCAGCAATCATCCCAGCAAGTAAAATAAAACCAATCCAGACGTTTTGCCGGAACATCTGACCATAAACAGGATTAGGTAAGTCTCGCTGTGTTAATCGCACAGACTGCCAAACCCATCCAATAGTAGCAACTGCAAGGCTAATCCAGAAGGCTAAGTGCAGATGTATGAGTACACCTAACCAAGCCAATAACAAGATTGTGCCAGCAAAGAAAATTCCAATAGCTACAGGGGCATAATTCCCAAAAAATAGAGCGCTAGAATTAATACCAATGCGGCGATCGTCTTCCTTGTCGCTCATTGCATAAACAGTATCAAATCCTAATGTCCATAGTACAGTCGCGCCCCAAAGTAACCAAGTTGGTTGGGAGATGCTTTGTGTGACTGCACTCCAGCTAATCAACACGCCGAAACCCCAAGCAATGGAAAGCACCAGTTGCGGTACAGGAAACACCCGCTTTGCACCTGGATAAAGCAAAATTACGGGCACTGCTGCCACGCATAACCAGAAACTCAGGGGGTTAAGATAAAATGCCAGGATAGCTGCACATGCTAGGGATACGATCGCAACTACAATCCCAACTTTCACAGACAAGGCGCGAGAAGCGAGGGGGCGATCGCGTGTTCTTTCTACTTCTGGATCAATATCCCGATCCCACAAATCATTGACTACACATCCGGCGGCACTCGTAGCCAGAGTACCTAATATAATCACACCAACCAGAGGTAAAGGCGGTTTCCCAGAAGCTGCCAAAAACACAGCCCAAAGGGCAGGAATCATTAAAATTAACCGTCCTTCTGGTTTATGCCAGCGCAAAAGCCGGACAATTACAAGCCAAACTGGTTCCTGGGGGCGTTCTGGCGTCCTTAACATAAGAGTGGGGAGTGGGGAGTGGGGAGTGGGGGGTAGGGTATGGGGAGTGCGGAGAGGGTATTATATTTAGGATTGTGTATTAAGAAAACTTTTCTTTAGTTTCTATTCCCTACTCTCTACTCCCTATTCCCTAATTCACACTTCTTTACATCTATAGAATAACGTTATTTGTTATTTGTAAAAACATAACCTCAAGTGCCAACTTTAAATATTTTTAAATAGTCACTAGGTTAGGAGCAGTAGAGTGAATATACTTAGGTGTCAGCTACCCCAACATACCACCGTTTGCCATCATTTCTTATAAAGAGAGAAAACTAGATGCTGAATTTAGCTTCTAGCTGGGAGAGTGTTCCAACTCAACCATCTAAGCAAGACCGGATTATTGCTGCCATTGACCTGGGAACAAATTCTCTACACATGGTAGTAGTCAAGATTGATCCCACACTACCAGCTTTCAGCATTATCGCCAGAGAAAAAGAAACTGTAAGATTAGGCGATCGCAATCTTAAGAGTGGGGAACTTAAACCAGAGATAATTGAAAAGGCGATCGCTGCTTTAGGACGCTTTCAAGAAGTTGCCAAAACTACCAATGCTGAAACAATCATTGCTGTGGCAACTAGCGCTGTGCGAGAAGCCCCCAATGGGAAAGATTTTTTGCAGAGAGTAAAAACGGACTTGGGTTTAAGTGTTGACTTGATTTCTGGTCAAGAAGAAGCGCGAAGAATCTACCTTGGCGTTCTGTCGGGGATGGAATTTAACAACCAGCCCCATACCATTATTGATATTGGCGGTGGTTCCACAGAGTTAATTTTGGGCGATAGTCACCAAGCACGGACTCTCACCAGTACCAAAGTTGGTGCAGTGCGACTCACTAGCGAGTTAATCACCACCGACCCCATCAGTAACACTGAGTTTCAGTATCTGCAATCCTATACACGTGGGATGTTAGAACGTTCTGTGGATGAGATACTAGCAAACCTAGAGTTTGGGGAATCTCCCCGTTTGGTAGGTACATCTGGCACAATTGAAACCCTGGCGATGATTGATGCACGAGAAAAGTCGGGTGTTATTCCTTCGACTCTCAATGGCTATAAGTTCAGTCTTAAAGACTTGCAAGAGTTGGTAAATCGCTTGCGGAAACTGAGTTACTCAGAAAGGGCTGCAATTCCCGGTATGCCAGAGAAGCGGGCTGAAGTTATACTTGCTGGTGCAGTAATATTACAGGAAGCAATGACCCTTTTGGGTAGGGAATCGGTAACAGTTTGTGAGCGTTCCTTGCGGGAAGGCGTAATCGTAGACTGGATGCTAACCCACGGTTTAATTGAAGATAAGCTGCGCTACCAAAGTTCAGTTCGGGAACGCAATATACTCAAAGTCGCTAATAAATACCACGTCAATTTAGAATATAGCGATCGCGTGGCAAAATTTGCTGAGAGTTTATTTGACCAAACTCAAGGTACGTTACACCACTGGGGATCAGACGAGCGACAATTGCTATGGGCAGCTGCAATATTACACAATTGCGGTCATTATGTCAGCCATTCGTCTCACCACAAGCACTCTTACTATCTAATTCGCAATGGTGAATTACTGGGTTATACAGAAACTGAGATTGAAATTATAGCCAATTTAGCGCGTTATCATCGCAAATCTCCGCCTAAGAAAAAACATGAAAATTCCCAGATTTTGCTAAATAAACACCAGCGACAAATGGTCAGTCAATTGAGTGCAATTTTAAGATTGGCAGTGGCATTAGATAGACGACAAATTGGTGCGATCGCGCAAGTCCAATGTGAGTATTATCCACAATTTCAGCAGGTGAATTTGCTGATTTTTCCATCTCAACCTGATGATGATTGTGCTTTAGAACTTTGGAGCTTAGATTATAAAAAAGGAGTATTTGAGGAAGAATTTGGAGTGAAATTAGTAGCGACTTTAGAAAAGTCTAGCGTTGCTAAATTGTCTTAGAAAGTAGCGTGCGTTAACGTAGTTTAACGCACCTAGTAAATGTATAAACGCATATATATGCGTCACTACAAATTATCGTATTCGACGCATTTGCTTTCAAAATTTCAGTTAATTCATATAGGTTTCATCATACTTTAGGATGGATTGAGAAACTACCTAAAGAAATAGTTTAAAAACCAAAATTAGAATTACAATCACATGTATAGTTAATAGTCTATTTACTCTAGGTTATGTTGCTATTGGATATCTAAGCTGGGAAAACTTAGATATCCTTATATAGAATTTTAATTAAGCAGGGTTAATTGGTCGGTTCTCTGAATTTGAGAAGAGTCACGCTTCAGCATAGAGCCTGTGTTCCATTATTGTGATAATTCATCAGCGTTGGGAGCTATGAGCGATATCAAATGGTTGAGGTAAAAACCTAATGAATTTATCTGTAGCATAAAACTTTACCTCAGTTAAGTTAGGATGTGCTGATTGAAAATGAACAAGATGGCAGGGTTAGTGCAACAGTACTAGGCTTGCCAGATTTTAAAAGCTTTGGTGCGAGTAAAGAAGAAGCACTAGATAAACTAATTCAGCTTTTACAAGAGCGAAAACCAGAAATATCGAGTAAGAGAATTACAGAGCAAGGATTTTCTGGATTTTCAAGGAATTCAGGCAATCCTACAGACATGGGATGCTTTTAAATTGAATCAACTGGTCTGAAGACGAATCACTTACATTACTAACTTAAATAAATTACTTTAACAGTAGTTTATACAGGTATAAACACTAATGCGTATTTGCCTGATTTAAAGCGTTTGTGCTTATTCCTTGGTATAGCGTTTTAAAGCTATCCATCTCATTACAATCTTCAATTTCCTGTAATCTTAGGTACATCAGAGTACTCTTTCCTTCTCTTTGAAACGCTACGCGATGGTGCAAAGCACTCGCCAGAGGTTATGCCTACGCAAAACTACATAATTTCGGTAAAATTGGGTAAAGCAATTTTTGCGCTTGTTAAACAAAGGCATCAGCAAACCCATGCAACTGAAACTCAGTGCATCTAAACTTCCCTTCGCCCCTCTCCTCTTAATTGCCCCCTTTTTCCTATGGGGGACGGCAATGGTAGCCATGAAAGGAGTGATACCCCATACCACACCGCTATTCATGGCAGGTGTGCGTCTGATACCAGCAGGGATGTTAATTCTGATTGCAGCAGCATTCATGGGTAAACCCCACCCGAAGGGTTGGGCTGCATGGCTGTGGATTGCCTTATTTGCCCTCGTAGATGGGACGCTGTTTCAAGGCTTTTTAGCAGAGGGATTAGTTAGAACCACTGCGGGGTTAGGGTCTGTGATGATTGACTCGCAACCCTTGGCAGTTGCCTTACTATCGTTGTGGCTATTCCAAGAACACATTGGTTTTTGGGGATGGCTGGGGCTGGGCTTAGGTGTAACAGGCATTAGTTTAATTGGCTTACCTGATGAGTTGATTTTACATTTTCTCGACTCAGGCGCAAATATCACAATTGGCAATTGGCAAGATTTGTTTGCTAGTGGTGAGTGGTTGATGCTGTTAGCAGCCCTATCAATGGCAGTGGGAACAGTGTTGATTCGATTTGTGTGCCGACATGCTGACCCAGTAACTGCCACGGGCTGGCACATGATTTTGGGTGGATTGCCACTATGGGGAGTTTCATCAGTTATCGAATCCCAGCAATGGGAGAATCTAGGAGCATCTGATTTAGTGGCTTTGGGTTATGCTACCGTATTTGGCAGTGCGATCGCCTACGGGTTATTCTTCTACTTTGCCTCTAGTGGCAGTCTCACCAGTCTTAGTTCCCTTACCTTCCTTACACCCGTCTTTGCCCTATTATTCGGCAATCTCTTCCTATCAGAAGTCCTCAGTCCGTTGCAGTGGGTCGGTGTTTTCCTAACTTTAATCAGTATCTATCTTATTAACCAACGTGATACTTTAGCAGCGCAAAACGACACAGTTACTGTCGGCGAGATAGCTAATATACAGCAACCAGTTTTAGAAGCATCTGCTAAAAAATTAAACCCCATAGCTTTAGGAGTGAGAGAATCTGAACGAGAAATTTTACCCTAACTGGTAATTCGTAATTCGTAATGACGCTCGTGACACTCGTGACGCTCGTTGACTCGCTAACGCTGCGCTATCTATCGCCTTTGGCGTCTCCCCTTCTCCCAAAGGGAGAGGCTAGCACCAAGGGAGAAGACTCGCTAACGTAATCCGTAATTTGCAATTCAGTAGAGAGATGAGAAAGATAACAGAGAATTGCAGACAACATGACAAGAGGTGAGAAGTTACATAAGTCTTTCCCCTTGTCTCCCATTCTCCTTGTCCTCTTCTCAATGCCCAATACCCAATAAAAAAATGACCCTTAACATTTGCTAATCTTGAAGGTATTGTGGTATCGAATATTTCAAAAGTACCTTCAGGCTGAAACTTGCAATATGAGGCTATGCCGTTCCTCAATTTTGATATTTACCTGTTTTTCTTGCGTGGGTTTTTACCCAAATCGTGCAAGCACAGCAACACCTAACCTAGCACCTGAAATTTTAGAACTTGCACAAGCTAGTTCGACAGTTACTGCTAGTCCGACTGTTTTGAGATATGGTAGTCGAAAATCAGATGTGCAGAGATTACAAACCCAATTAAAGCAGTTGGGATACTACAGTGGCATCGTAAATGGAGAGTACGACGACAGTACAGAAATGGCTGTAGTTAAATTCCAGAAAGCACAGGGTTTAAAAGTAGATGGCCTTGCTGGTGTGGCGACTAGGGGGAGACTGCAAGCGGCAATGATAGCCAAAAATCAGATTGTCACTTCTCCAATAGTTACTTCTCCAATTATTAACTCTGCTGCTGCAACTTCCAAGCCAACTACAACACCTAAACCAACCGAGAGGGGTTTTGTCTGGTGGTTAATATTTTCCATCGGAGTTCTAGGAAGTATTGGCGCACTTGTTTACCTGCTGAGGTGGTTTCGTCGGGGCAAACAAGTGCAATCCGAAATATCAGAAACTAAAAGTTTGAGTGAAGCTAACAAAAACCCCATGATATCAACCTCTCCAGAGACTGTAACTAATCCACAAACAGCTACGCCACCACTCACCACACAATTACTGCTACCAGAAAGAACTTCCCGGCTAGCTAAACTAAATATTGTTGACGAACTAATTCAAGACTTACGCAGTTCTGACCCAACGAAACGGCGCAAAGCTATTTGGGATTTGGGTCAGCAGGGAGATTCGCGGGCAATTCAGCATCTGGTTGACTTGATGATTGATGCCGATTCTCAAGAAAGCAGCTTAATTTTGGCAGCTTTGGCAGAAATTGGCATTCGCACACTCAAACCGATGAACCGTGGTTTAGCAATTTCACTGCAAAATGAAAGTCCACAAGTGCGGCAAAATGCGATCCGTGACCTGACGCGCGTTTATGACATGATGGGTCAAATGAGTCAGATATTGCACCATGCTCTAGAAGACCCAGATGCCGAGGTGCAAGCAACAGCACGATATGCTTTAACTCAGATGAATCGAATGCGTGGTTTGCCTGAACAACAAAGTCTACCAGAAGATTCACACAACGATTCACGAGAATAAACCTAAAAATATTTCAATAGGATTTGGATATCAGTATCCGGGCCTGCTACTAAAAATGCTGCTTCGCTAAATTTGGGCGCTCTTGTGCGAATTTCTGGGTTCCTGGAAAATCCAAAGCCTTCGCTTGGTATGCCTAAAACATTGCTATTGAGAGTGCCGTCGTTATTTTGATCGTGGAAGACAGCAACGGCGTAACTACCTGCTTTCAAGTTCGCAAAGGTAATCGGTAAGGGAGTGCCACTAATTTTGGTACACTGCTTTTGTAAGCCGCGATCGCGATCGCTAGGAAATCCTTCACTGCTAGCAAATACACTGGCACAGACTTGTCCTTGTTTATTCTTCAATCCATCAATTTCTACGGTGAGTTTGCCGTTAAAATTTGCTTTGGCACTAAATGACCATGCTAGATTTCCCAGAACTGCCAATAGCAGCATACTAACTCTCAACCCTCTAACCATAAAATTTTCACAAGGTAAAATAAGTTTTGCTGAAATGAAGTTTTAACTTTGATTCAGATCAGGCAGATTCATGGTGGCATTATTCAGTTAATACTCGCAAGGATATTGGTATATTTAATTTTATACTTTTCTAAGTAAGTCGGCGTTAACGAAGAGACAAGGGGTTAACAATTCAAAATTAAAGACATTTCACACGGGGACTGTTACCCCGACTGTAGTAAGCTCCCGCAGGGTAACTAATGCTATATGTAAAAATTTGAAAAAGTAGGGGGTTTTATACCTCCTACTTTTCCTCGCTTGGATAGAGAATTTTGCGGAATCAATTCAATCTACTAATGATGTAATGGTTTGGTAGCTCATACATATTAGAAATATGCCAAAGAATAAATTAAAAAAATACAGCGTATTTCAGGTAAATGAAGTACACAGCGTAGGGGCACAACATGTTGTGCCCCTACGATTATCTGTACCTCACCAAGTTGCAATCTGGTGTATTTACCCTAAAATTTCCCAATTGAGCTTTCTTCTCCAGAAAATCCAGTTCCATCACCTTCTTTGAGAAATCCACTGTAGGCTTCCATACCGTGTTCACCGATATCCAAACCTTCTAGTTCCTCTTCTTTGGATACTCTGATACCTAAAGTAGCTTTCAGTGCCAGCCAAAAAATACTACTGAGTAAAACAGTGAAACCACCTACTGAGACAACGCCCAGCAACTGAATACCGAACTGTCCAAAGCCACCACCTGCAAATAAACCTTTTGCTGGGCCAAGTGTATCGCCATACCAAGAATAAACACCAGGGCCAACTGCCCACAAACCCACTGCTAGAGTTCCCCAGATACCACAAACTAGGTGAACTGAGGTAGCTCCCACTGGGTCATCAATACCAAGTTTGTCAAAGAATGTTACCGAGAAAACTACCAGTACTCCAGCAATCAAGCCAATGAGTAAAGAAGCAGGAATACCTATGTAAGCACAAGACGCTGTAACACCAACCAAGCCAGCCAAAATACCATTGATAATCATTGACAGGTCTGGTTTACCTAAGTACAACCAAGCTGTAATTGTAGCGGAAATTCCACCGGCAGCACCAGCCATGTTAGTGGTTACAGCAATGTGACTGATCGCACTAGGATCGGCAGCCATCACAGAACCAGGGTTGAAACCAAACCAGCCCAACCACAGGATCAGACAGCCCAAAGTGGCAATACTCATGTTGTGACCAGGCATAGCCACAACTTGCCTATCTTGATATCTACCAAGGCGGGGCCCAAGAAATGCTGCTCCCATCAAAGCCGCCCAGCCACCTACGGAGTGAACCACCGTAGAACCGGCAAAATCCCAAAAGCCTCTGTCTGCTAGCCAACCAGTTCCCCAAATCCAGTGTCCGGTAATGGGGTAGAGAATACCTACAAGTAAGAGGCTGAAAATTAGGAAGTCAACAAACTTAATCCGTTCGGCTACTGCACCAGAAACGATTGTTGCTGCTGTTCCAGCAAACACTAGCTGGAATAAAAACTTGGCAGCTAAAGGTACACCAGCCCAACTAATAGCACCGAAGATACCTTTATAGGCTTCTCCTGTGGCGGGACTGTTATCTGCTCCTCCTAAGAAAAACCCATTCAATCCAATGAAGTCGTTACCATCACCGAACATTAAGCCAAAACCGATTGCCCAAAAAGCAATGCTAGATAAAGCAAATACAATCAAGTTTTTGGAAAGAACATTGACAGCGTTTTTCTGGCGACAGAAGCCAGTTTCTAACATACAAAAACCAGCGTTCATAAAGAACACTAAAAAGGCTGCGATCGCAACCCACAATGTATCAAGAGCAACTTTAAGTTCTGCTGTCGTTGGCCCTGCGACTGGAGTTTGGGCAACTGCGGCATAACCCCAACCCAATACAATCAGACAAGCTAAAGGTAAGCAGGCTTGCCAGCTGGGGGAGAGTCGCTTAATTGCTAGATTAAATAGCTTGACTTTTGAGTTTATCTGTGAATTTACAGCGTAATTTCTTGCAGACAGACGCCTATTTTTTGTTTTCGATTTTTGTTTGTACATGAATTTGAACATCATCCTCAAAACTATCCTTAAAAAAGGGAAAAAATAGGTTAAGCAGAAAAAACTACCGTCCGAACTTCAATCCAGTGGTTTTTGATATTTTTCCTTTAGACCACTTGTTTAAAAACTAGAAAATCAAATTACCTTAGTAAAAGTTTAAGAAACTCTTGGCACATCCGTAAATATTTATTCTAGATATTCTTAAATAATTATGGTGTAGTTTCTGAAACAGTCAAGTCTTCTTCACTTAATCTTTAATCTTTCCAAAATAAATTTTGTTCAGGAAATTATTAAAAATTGTCAATATTATGTCTATACAAAAAGGTGCAATACAGTTACAGCCGATTTTTCCCCACACTAAGAGGTTACAGCAACGCCAACTAATATGGCAAAGCCAATATTATGAATAATACTAAAAAACTAGTGATTTAGTACCCACGTAGTATCAATGGAAATTTGCAGTTTAGTTGTGGTTTCAGATAAAGACTTAATAATGGGAGCTTTACAGAAATCATGAGACTACTTCCTATTTCACCCTTAGTAAATTTATAACTAAACAGATAAATTTGACTGATTGTCTATTTACCCGAACCAAAAAGCTGTATCACAGAATACATTTTTTCGCTTTTGTTATGGCAAATAGCTCCTGATGCAACAAATAAAGCATCTATATCCTTTATAGGTAAGTATTTTCCGATTTCATGATAAAACAATTAGGAATATTATTAAGTTTTTATACAAAAAACCACTAATTTGTTACTTTAAAAGCTACATTGAAAACCAGTAATTCTTTTTTGAACCGACCACTGGGTGTAATTCTAGAAGCTACCATTGGGTGAAATAACCGATAAATTGTCCGCACTCTCGACCATCCAATCTTGTTGAAAAAGTAACGGTTGTAGAGATAAACTCAACACGAAGGTTAAGATAATTCATAATTTATCCCCGCGAAAAGATTTGTATTAAAATTAACGCAGATTTACAAGCCTATCCTGAGAGTCTGGATTGGTGGAGCTATTTACAGAAGAGTTCTCACTCAGGTAAACTCACAGGCGATCGCTATCGTTGTTAGATTGGGTGTAGCAGTTGAGCAAAGACGCTCCACCTCTTAGTTTGTCGCTAAACATCGTCTAGCCAATTCACCATCAATCACTAAAAGAAACATCTATCGAAACTCTTATACAAGCTTACAGCCTGAATTAAATAGAATCATAAGGCTAACAAACTTAATTTCCTTAAAAAAGAGGGTTTACAGTACCTGTAATATGGGAAACTTGGCAATATTCCCTATAAATCAGATTCAAGATGAGTAAAACGATTTCGGACATCGCAGTTAAGACTATCAACCGTGAAGATAAACAATTAAATGAGTATATCGGCAAGGCACTCTTAATTGTAAATGTGGCATCCTACTGCGGTTATACTTCTCAATACGAGGGGCTAGAAAAATTGCACCAGAAGTATGGGGAAGCAGGGTTACGTATTTTAGGTTTCCCCTGTAACGATTTTGGAGCGCAGGAACCAGGAAGCAATGAAGAGATTGTGAAATTCTGCACGACTAAATATAGTGTTACCTTTGAACTATTCGAAAAAGTTCATGCCAAAGGCTCGCAGCAGCATCCACTTTATGAGAGACTTACCAAAGCCGTTGAGCCAACGGGAACTATTGCTTGGAACTTTGAAAAATTTTTAGTTAATAAACAAGGTGAAGTGATAGCTAGATTTAATAGTAGTATCCAGCCAAATTCACCAGAAATAATTGCCATAATTGAAAAAGAATTAGCTAAATAGTCATTAGTCATTAGGTTGTACTATTGGCATTGATTTTTGCCTCTGGGGTGTAAATTTATTTACGTCCAGTCCCTTAATTGAGAATATTCTCTCAATGAGTAGTTTAATTTATTTGTGTCTAATTTGTCATGAACGTTGCAATCATTGGTTGTGGTTATGTTGGTTATAAAGTTGCTGAATATTGGCAGGAAAAGGGGGATTTTGTTGTCAGTGTAACCACAACTTCCTCTGAGCGTGTCCCTGCCCTAAAATCAGTATCCAAAAGAGTTGTAGTTACCCGTGGTAATAACTTAGATAGTCTGAAATCATTTTTGCACGATCAAGATGTTGTACTTTTGAGCGTTGGTGCAAAAGGTGCAGAAGTTTATGAAGAAACTTATCTACAAACTGCCCAAACTTTAGTTTCATCCTTACAGCAGGTTCCGAGTATAAAACAATTAATATACACAGGTAGTTATGCAGTATATGGTGACAGAAATGGTGTTTGGGTAGATGAAGAAACACCACTTGCACCCGCTAATTTAAATGCACAAATTCTCCGAAAAACAGAGGATGTGCTGCTATCAGCATCTAGCGAAAATCTCCGCGTTTGTATCTTTCGCTTAGGAGGAATTTATGGCCCTGGCAGAGAACTGTTGAAAATATTTAGTAGATATTCTGGTACAACCCGTCCCGGCGGCGAGGATATCACAAATTGGATTCACCTTGATGATATTGTTGGTGCCATAGAATTTGCCCGTCACCGTCGTTTACAAGGGATTTATAATCTGGTAGATGATGCACATCTCACCAGTCGAGACTTGCTAGATAGCCTATTTGAAAAACATAATTTACCCAAAGTTATATGGGATACTTCTACTAAGAGTACCCGCCCATATAATGCTTGGGTATCGAATGAAAAGCTTAAAGAAGCTGGATACCAGCTAATTCATCCACAGATAATTTTTTAGCAAGTATTAAAAACTAGGAATTATGCAACCATCTGCTGTAACTAACACAACCAATTTGACAGCACATCCTAGCCAGTTTTACAGTTGGCGGAATTATCGTTGCGCCTACGAAGTTCGTCAACCAACTAACACAGCACCTGAGGGTATTCCCTTATTATTAATTCATCCTATTGGCGTCGGATTGTCGCGGCAATTTTGGCAGCGTTTTTGTTGCGAATGGTATAATACAGGTCAGCGTAATTCAATTTACAACCCTGATTTATTAGGATGTGGCGAAAGTGATATGCCTCATGTGGCTTACACTCCTAATGATTGGGCAGAACAGTTGCAGTACTTTTTAGAAACAGTAGTGCAAAAACCTGTGATTGTAGTAGTACAAGGTGCTTTATTACCAGTTGCGATCGCATTAGTCCAAAAGCAATCAAACTTAATTGCCAAACTTGTACTCTCTGGGCCTCCAACGTGGGCTTTGATGACAAATAAATCACCAGAATGGCGGCAAAAATTTGCTTGGAATCTGTTAGATTCGCCTTTTGGGAGTGCTTTTTATCGCTATGCACGCACCCGAAAGTTTTTACATTCTTTCTCGACTCGTCAACTTTTTGCTTCTGAGAATGCTGTGGATGCTGAGTGGTTAAATACATTGCTCGCAGGTGCAGAAAATCCCTCTAGTCGTTATGCAGTGTTTTCTTTTCTAGCAGGATTTTGGCGACAGGATTATACTAATTCTATCGCCTCTATTGAGCAACCAACATTAGCGGTTATGGGGGAAACTGCATCGAGTATTAGTCAAAAAGGTAAAAAAGAAACGCCAGACAAACGCTTAACTCACTATCTCGCGTGTTTGCCTCAAGGTCGAGGTATAAAAATAAATGGGCGCAATGTTTTACCCTATGAATCAACTGCTGAATTTATAGCAGCGATCGCTACCTTTATTAATGAAATTTTTTAGCTGATTGATGGTTACATCATCCCAGACTTGCCATGATAGGTTATGACTGGAATTGATTACTAAAGGCAAGCAAAATTATGTTCCCCAATCGCCGAGGAGAAAGAGTTCCTAATGTCACTTTTCATACTCGTGTAGAAAACGAGTGGGTGGATGTGACAACCGATCAATTATTTGCTAATAAGACAGTGGTTGTCTTCTCTTTACCAGGTGCTTATACACCGACTTGTTCATCAACTCATCTCCCTGGTTATAACGAATTGGCTGGGGTTTTCAAAGAAAATGGGGTCGATGACATTATCTGTATTTCTGTCAATGATCCCTTTGTGATGAACGAATGGGCAAAAGTTCAAGAGGCAGAAAATATCAAACTAATTCCCGATGGTAATGGTGAATTTACTGAAGGCATGGGTATGCTGGTAGACAAATCAGACTTAGGGTTTGGGAAGCGATCGTGGCGCTACTCAATGCTGGTAAGAGATGGTGTAATAAACCAAATGTTTATTGAGCCAGACGAGCCAGGAGATCCCTTTAAGGTATCCGATGCTGAGACAATGCTCAGATATATCAACCCCCAAGCAGTGAAGCCGGAACTTGTTTCTCTGTTTGCCAAAGTCGGTTGTCCCTTCTGTGCGCGTGCTAAGGCGATGCTCAAGGAACATGATATCAACTACGAGGAAATTACCTTGGGTAAGGATATCACCACACGTTCGTTACGAGCAGTTACAGGTGCGACAACAGTTCCCCAAGTATTTATCGATGGTAAATTAATTGGTGGTTCTGAGGCATTAGAAGCCTACTTCGCTGCTAAATAGTTTTCAGTTGGCGCACACAGGCGTCACCTGTATCAACTTTAGGTGAAAGTCACGGTATTTTTGACCATAGCCTGATTTGTGAAAATTGAAAGCTACAAATCCCTCAATACTGCTCGGGTTTTGGTGCATAGTCATTGAAGATCCCCCTTAGTCCCCCCTTAAAAAGGGGGAAAATAAGCCCCCCTTTTTAAGGGGGGTTGGGGGGATCGACTCTTAACCGAGCAGTATTGACAAATCCCTGACTTCTCAAGAAGTCAGGGATTTTGTTTCTATTCAGCAATTAACAAATCTTCAGATGAATAGATGTATTTTTGCCTAGCTATTCACTACTTATCCGATAAAATTGATTCGGATTGAATTCCCCTTTATTTAAAAGACAATATGTTTGCTAGAATCCGCCGAATTTTGAGACAATTTTTTAGTAACTCAAGGACAATCAACAACGAACCACTGAATAAAGTAAGTTTGATTGTCATTATTTTAATTGATATTTTTATCTTGATTAATGTTTTTACCGGACTCGATGATATTAGCAGATGGCATATCAGCCCGACCGAAGCTTATCCATGTTATTCAGAGTGGCAAAATTACCGGGCAAAAACCACTCAAGATAAAGACTATGAAATTGTTAAGCTTTCATTGCCAGAGAATCCGAATAATCTACTCAGTTTTCAGCGAAACTATCAACAAGCCGAAGTAGGACATTTAGGTAAGGTTTCTAAAACGTGTTTGCAATATGCCGGCTACAAAGATAAAATTAACAATCCCCAAAAGCAGCAAATTATCAGAAGTATTGATCAGAAACAAGCGAAAATTAGTTCGCTTGAACAAGCAAATCGCACTATTAAAGCCCAATATGACTCAACCCTCTTAGAAAAAATTGCAGGTCAGGGTCGTGAACAATCAATTAATCAAGTCAGTGCTGAAAAAGCTAAACAGACCTTAGAACAAAATAATCGCCTAATCTCTACCCTTAAAGAAGAAAATTCTACTCTTAAAAATGAACTGCTTGCCAAACCGGAAAGCATTAGTTTTATAGCTTTTCTTAAAGATGATAATCAATTCCGGGAAGTTGACAAAGGCTATCAGCAGGCATCATTTTGGTATCCCAGTATCCAGCTTGCTTTTCAGTCTCTCTTTCTTCTACCGTTGATTCTCATTGCCTTGTCAGTTCACAAATTTGCCCAACGAAGAGGATTTGGACTCATCTCGCTAATTAGCTGGCATTTGCTAGTTATCTTTTTTATCCCACTAATTGCTAAAATATTTGAATTTCTTCAAATTGGGGCAATATTTAAATTTTTCTTTGATATTCTTAGTGCCCTTTTTGGTGGTTTACTTTTCCTGATAAATTATGCTTATATATTGCTGATTCCAGTTATCGGTTTTGGAATTATTCAGTTTTTTCAAAAATTTGTCTTTAATGTTAAAGTCCAGGCAGCTAGCCGAGTCCAAAAATCACGCTGTGTAAATTGCGCTAAGAAAATTCGATCTCTTGATACTTACTGTCCACACTGTGGTTATTATCAAGACATTGAATGTCAAAACTGTCATAATCTGACTTATAAATATTTGCCGTATTGTAAACATTGTGGAGCTTCTCAAAATCCTAATATTTTGTAATTGTTAAAGTCGTAAAATTTTCGATATGCTTGGCTCAGAACAACACTATTAATGTTTGGTATTCATGAGTCAAAGTAACTAAAACTATCTACTGATAGATGACACTAAGAAACAAATTCTAGTTAATTGATTACAAGAACTTAATATGGAAAAAGTGAAAAAAGCCAATAAAGAGAGTCAGTCGCCTCTTTCTTTCCTCAAAAACCTGTTGATTGCCCGTTGGCGATCGCTCTTACTCCTCTTGATAGGAGTATACTTACCTTTGCAGGTTTTTGAAATTCTGACAGTGAAGATATGGGAAAATAAAGCTGGCTTCCCGTGGGATGTGCCTATTTTGTTAGCAGTTCATTCTACAGCCAACCCACAGCTTGATGTTTTAGCTGTGACGCTAGCGAAAATTGGAGAGCCTTGGACGGCGGTACCGATTTTAGGTGCGATCGCACTCATATTATTACTTCAAAAACGCTGGCGATCGCTAGCTTATTTACTCACCGCCTCAGTAGGAAGTGTGATCATCAACCGCACAGCAAAGGAGTTAATGCATCGAGTGCGTCCACAATTGTGGCAGTCCATTGCGCCTGAGTCTAGTTTTGCATTTCCCAGTGGTCATTCTATGACGAGTATAACTGTAGTAGCAATTTTGCTATTTTTAACTTGGGATAGCTCCCGGCGCTGGTTGGTTCTCATCTTTGGTAGCTTATACATAATAGCTATTGGATGGTGTCGTCTCTATCTGGGGGTACATTTTCCCAGCGACGTTCTCGCGGGTTGGATGGTTGCATTAGGTTGGACAATTGGCGTCAGTCTAATTATCAAACCCTATAGAACTATAGCCAAATCAGCAGATGGCGAACGCCCTGAAGATGAAACTACCTTACTCCCTGAAGAAAGAAAGTTGATAACTAAGGATTAATATTATGTCCGCTTAAAGGCTTATTGTTTAGGCTGACGCTCAGACACAGACAAAAATCAAACTATAACCTTTTCTCAGTCGTCTTAAGACGACTTTTGCTATTAGACTCAGAATTGATTCTGAGGCGGGCTAGATGAGAATGAAATAGCCCCTTGGTAGATGCATTCGCTCATGAGTCTACAATCTCTCGTGATCCGTTTGGGATAAAGCAATTCACTTCACCCCTTTCCAAGACTTTAGTACCAGCCTGATTGAATTAAATCACCCCAGTATTTGGGTTTGTCTTCAAAACTAAGTTATACCAATTCTGAAGATGCACATAATCAGTCCCCCCAACACATGGGGGGACGGCGTAGCCGGGGGGTAAATGCAGCTTCACAAAGAAACGGTATTAGTTCCACTGGGAACTTTAATCACAAAATCACATTGTCTTTCTTAAGACTTACGCAAAACTAAATGCTGTAGGAGCAATACCCTGCGGGAAGCTGCTTTGCGTCTACAAGAATTCTCCCTACGTGAAAATAAGGGTTTCCGCTATTGTTTGCATAAATCTTGTTTCTTTCTTGGAAGTACTGGTGCAATCTTTTGTAAGCCAGTAGTCAACTTAACAATTAAGTTTTCAATGATACAAAAACTATATTGGCATCTTGATATACATGTAAAAAAAAGAGGAAGTAAATTTGACTATCTTAGAATTTTCATTACTAATTTGGATTGGTTCATTTAGCGCTGGCTTGTTAGGGGCGCTAACTGGGTTAGGAGGTGGAGTAGTAATTGTTCCCTTATTAACTTCGGTATTTGGCGTTGATATTCGTTATGCCGTTGGTGCTTCACTAGTATCTGTAATTGCAACTTCTTTGGGTGCAGCATCTACCTATATTAAAAAAGGCTATACCAATTTGCGATTGGGAATGTTTTTAGAAGTAGCCACAACCATCGGTGCGATCGCAGGAGCAATGATCGCTACTTTTGTTTCTGTGAAAGCTTTAACTATTGTACTAGCGATCGTCCTTATTTATTCAGCATACCTCTCACAACGTCCCAGAATAGAACATATTGAAGATGAAGTAGGAGATCCCATAGCAAATTATTTAAAACTGAATGGTACTTATCCAACTCCTGATGGAGTAATGTCTTATCAAGTCCATTCAGTACCAATGGGATTTGGTGTGATGTTAATAGCTGGGGTGCTTTCTGGGTTGCTTGGTATTGGTTCCGGGGGATTTAAAGTATTGGCAATGGATCAAACTATGCGGCTACCCTTCAAAGTTTCTACCACCACTAGCAATTTCATGATCGGCGTGACAGCAGCAGCATCAGCTGGAGTTTACCTAGCACGCGGCTATATTGATCCAGGATTATCCATGCCGGTAATGTTAGGGGTATTACCTGGTGCTTTCTTGGGCGCACGAGTCCTTACAGGCGCTAAAACGCAGATTTTGAGAATTCTCTTCAGTGTTGTGCTAGTGGTAATGGCTTTGAAAATGGTCTACAACAGTTTAATAGGGGAGCTGTAAAATGTATAAATTTAATAATACCTTTCGCTGGACATTCTTGGCACAACCTGATATTGAAGTGGTTACACTAACCTTACCGCAGAAAGATATAGACTCTAACATCGAACCATTAGAACAGTCCAGTAATACAGTAGCACAATTGCCTAATAGCTGTGAAATTGATGTTAACAAGAATTTGACAAAAACATCAAGTGAGCAGCAATTAGAATATTTGCTCAGTAATCTTATGAAATATGGCGTTTTGATAGCTAGTGCTGTCGTTTTGCTGGGGGGTATACTCTACTTGATTCATCACGGTGCTGAACCTGCTGGATATCACTTTTTTCAAGGCGAACCATCGGAATTTAGCTCACCAGCAGGTGTAGTAAAAGCAGTTTTCTCAGGTAGCGATGCCTACGGCGGGCTACACCTACGCGCCATTATTCAACTCGGACTTTTACTACTAATTGCTACTCCAATTGTGCGTGTTTTCATTTCCCTATTAACTTTCCTATTACAGCGAGAATTTATCTATGTGATTGTTACTTTATTAGTAATGACTAGTTTGATTTACAGTGTTGTAGGAGCGTATTATTAGGAATATTAAAAAATGGGTAAAATTAAATTTTTACCCTTAGAAAAAGTTAATTTTCTAGACCTGTTACGAGCCTTGCAAAAGGTCATTTATTGAACTTATACTCTGTTTAATTTGTTCTAGCAGAGAAGTTCTTAAGAAGTCAAGGTTGACTGTTGAAAGATTGAATAATCCTAAAGCATATAATAGGCTCGAAATCCCAATCAATAAAGCCAAAGTTCTGCCAAAACAACCGGGATTAATTTCAATAAAACCTAATTTAGATTGTCCGATGATGGCAATCGTTATAAAAATAATTCCTGCTATTAAAAATGTGCTATTTGAAGTTAAATCTGTCATTTTCCTATTAAGATACCTCACTAATTTTATTGTAGCTATTATTAATTCAAATTTCTGCCCCGGCTATATGTAAAATAAAAATTTTTCTACTCAATATCAACTTACCCCAGTCTAAGGAGGCTTTGGTTATTGCAGTATCGGTGTTGGATTTTATCGTATGCTATGATTTTAAAAGGTATATTTTGATTTTAAAACCTATTGGGCGACAACTCGCGGTGATTGTTTCAATTGGGTTTAAATCCTTCTATTTAGCTTAGATATTATAGAAAAAACTCAGATTTTACAAGATGCGTAGGCGTAGCACACCGTAGGCATTGCACTCATGCATCTCTGATATGAATCATCCACAGTAGCATCTAAGTTAAACCTCTATTTGGCTGAAACTATGCAGTGGTAAAACTTTCAGCGTCAAAAAGCCAAAATTTCATCACTTCTGTACTAGACTTTAGTTTAGCTTATATATTAAACTACACTAAGTCGATAAGAATAGTGGGTTTTTATGGAAAGCGTCCAAAACGTCAGCCAAGAGTTAAATGTAGCAAGAGACACAACAACTCTGGAGGACTCACAACAGTCAACTCCAAAAGAGTTCAAGAAAGACATTTTCAAAAAACTCAGAGGTGGATTCTTTTTAGTATTAGGATATTTATTGTCACCACTATGTTGGTGGAACGACTTACTATTTAATTTGCCAATAGCTTATGGTTTTGGGTATGCATGTAGTTTGGTTTCCCCAAAATTACTTCTACCTTGTTCAATTATAGGATACTGGCTCTCTAATATTGCGGGAATTCTCTTGATGCAATTTGGTTCTAAAGACATTTTTCAAAAAGAACCTCAAGAGCATAACCTGAAAAAAGAATTAATCACGGGTCTAATTTCTTCAACAGCTTATACACTGTTGATTATTCTATTGATCCAGTTGAAGATTCTTGATTCTCCTATTTTATTCGCCAACGGTTAATTTAATTGATTACGTTTCTACAAATGAATCGATTGTAGGGATTACAGGGAGCATCCCATTTATGCAAAAAGACCGGGGGTAGTGTGCTACATCGACTAGTTCCAGAAGTGAGTTTTGAATGCATAAAACCAAGCTACGGGAGTTGATGGTGCGATTTGGTGATTTGTTTAATCGGAATTTCAATCCAAAATTCTGTACCTAACCCTGGCTGAGAATCACATTTAAACACACCACCGTGTTTATCTACGACAATCTGATAACTTATTGACAACCCCAAGCCAGTGCCTTTCCCCACTGGCTTAGTAGTGAAAAATGGGTCGCAGATTCTTGCTTTTAGGGCTTCCGGTATTCCTGGGCCATTGTCTTTTATGCGAACTACTACGCTCTTAACATTGCCTTCAAGCTCTCCAAGAGCAGTCAGAATGCTAATTTGACTGGTATCAGCTTTTGATTGAGATTCCCTGTAATCTTCTAGGGCATCGATCGCATTGCTTAAAACATTCATAAATACCTGATTCAGTGGCCCAGCATAGCACTCTACTAGGGGCAGGTTACTGTACTCTTTGACTAATTTAATCGCCGGACTTTCTGGCTTTGCTTTCAAGCGATGCTGCAAAATTAGCAAGGTGCTATCAATGCCGTCGTGAATATTAACTGGCTTCATTTCTGCCTGGTCAAGGCGAGAGAAATTCCGTAAACCCAAGACAATTTGCCGGATGCGATCAATTCCAATTTTCATGGAAGATAGAGTTTTGGGCAAATCCTCAATCATAAATTCTAAGTCTATCTCCAAGGCGCGATCGCGTATCTCAAGACTGGGATTAGGAGTACTTTGCGAATAGAGGTGTAGTATACTGAGTAAATCTTCAGCGTAATCGTTGACATGATTGATGTTGCCATAGATGAAGTTTACCGGGTTATTAATTTCGTGAGCAATACCAGCTACTAGTTGACCCAGTGAGGACATTTTCTCAGTTTGGATCAGTTGGGTTTGAGTTTGCTTTAAATCATGCAGAGCTTGAGTCAGCTTTTCGGTCTGCTCTTTGGTTTGATTATGCAATTGCGCTTGTTGAAGTGCAACCCCAAGCTGATTGGCAATTTGAGTGATGAACTTAATTTCCGAAGTTTCCCAATGGCGGGGTGCAGAGTTCTGATAAGCTGCTAGTAAGCCCCATAGCTGTTGCCCGATAAATATAGGTGCGATCGCATAAGCTCTTGCCTGTAATTGCTCCAAAGCGGTAATGTGGCACTCAGAGTGGCCCGCTTGATAGATGTCATCAACTGCAAAGGTTTCATTGTGACGATATCGCCCACCTTGGGTTTCCTGCAAATAGCTATCTTGCCAAACTGTATTGATATTATTACTTACTAACTTTACCCAGCCATCAACCACAAACTCGGCGATATATTCACCACTCCAATCAGCATGAAAGCGGTAAACTGCAACTCGATCTGCTTGTAGTGATTTACAAATTTCTTGGGTAGTTGTCTGAAAAATTGCATCTAAATCAAGAGATTCCCTAACTTTTACAACAACTTCAAATAATACCCGTTGTTGTTGTGCTGTTTGTTCCAAAATTAACGTCTGTTGTCGTGTCTGAGTGAGTAAATCAGCTTGCTGGAGTGCTACGCCCATTTGACCAGCAATTTGACTGAGAAAGTTAACTTCAGAGGCTTTCCATTGCCGAGGCCCAGTGTGTTGATAAGTTGCCAACAAACCCCAAAGTTTTTGCCCAACAAAAATCGGAGCAAGCACAAAAGCGTGAATTTGAAACTGTTCTAAATTATCGATATGACACTGAGCAAAGCCCATCTTGTAGATGTCATCGACTGCAAATGTTTCATTGTTGCGGTAGCGTCCTCCCTGCGTATCTTGTAAGTAGGTATCATTCCAAACTGTATTAACGCCTAGTTCAGACTCATTCGACCAGTAGGGACTAGCAGCCTCAAAATCCCCAACAAATTCACCACCCCAATTAGCATCGAAACGATAAACAGAAACGCGATCGGCTTTGATTAATTGACAAACTTCTTTAGTAGTTGTTTGAAAAATGGTATCTGTGTCAAGAGATTCCCGAATCTCGGCAATAACTTTGAACACAGCCTGTTCTTGTTCAGCTGTCCGTTGTAACTCAACTGTGCGTCTTTTAACTTGTTTTTCTAAATTTTCATTGAAGGTTTGTACTTGTTGGTATAGTTCATACTGCTGAATTGCTGAAGCAAAATGTTTACCAATGTCTGTAGCTAGATCAATTTCTTCGACTGTCCATTTTTGAGCTTGTGCTTTTTTAGATTCGCGCCAAACCTCAAACGATAAACGGGGGTAAAGCTGCCTTTGATCGCTGTCATACTGCCCCGCCCATAGCGTTTCTGTATCTATTTCATTGCGGAAAATACTTAAATAGCCCAGCAATTGCTGACGATACTGAAGTGGGATCATCAACATGCTACGAATTTTAGTTGCTTGAAAAGCGGGTTGCAAACTTCGCAAGCTAGGAGTTTGATATATATCTGAAATCGCCCAAGTATCGTATTTGCCAGACTTGTAGTGTTCCTGCCAGACGCTATACTGCTCTATCAATGGATATATAGTTTGTTCTGGCATCACAGGCTGCTGTCCACAGATATAAAGCTTGGCACAAGTGTTTCCTGGTATTAAACATTCTGTTAAGCTGCTCATGTTGCCATTATGGGAATCAAAAGCTGCATTTCTAATGCAAAGCCTGCCACCAACGCCATTAAAGGCAGCAACAGCAGCTTCTAGGGCTGGTTGTAATACAATTGTTGGTAATGAATGTAGTAAGGTAGCAATGCGGTTAATGATCGCTTCCCGTTCCCCTGTTTTGCGGACTTGAGTGAGCAGCGTACTTTGAGCGATCGCCACTGAGAGCTGCTCGACTACCATCTGTACTGCTTCTAGTTCATATTCTGAATTCAAACGCGCTTGGGAATTATGAGACACTAGTAGCCCCCAAAGTTGATCTTGATAGATAATGGGCGCTACTACAGAAGACTTTACCCCCATTGCCGTCAAATATTCAAGATGACATGGGTCTACAGGGCGGTAACGGATCTCCTCTGATATAGTTTCTCCATTTTCCAAGTCATGGAGGTGACTTTGACCAATCTTTTGAGTATCAACATTAACAACAGAACGCACCCGTGATTTAATAAATAGTTCACGAGCAGTGGGTGGAATATCATCAGCAGGGAAATTCAGCCCCAGTAGCGACGGTAACCGATTTTCGTAAATTGACTCAGCAATGACCTGACCACTGCCATCGGCATGAAATTTGTAAATCATCACTCGGTCAGTTTTTAGTAGCGATCGCACTTCTGCCGTTGTCACTGTGATAATTTCTTCAAACTCTAGGCTTCGCCGGATACGGTTTGTAATCCGGCGTAGTAAACTTTCTTCATGACGACATAAGGGCAAATCTTGTTCAGGGTTGGAGGTCATTGCTTATAACAAAATCAATTAATAATTTGCAAAGTGACATAATTAAATCTAAAGCCATTTTGAAATTTATTTAATCAATTTGTCTTCAGTGGAACTACGGGCAAATCATTAATAGAAATATTTATTTACCTTTTATAAAAATTAACCCAATTCTCACAAAAACAGACGCTAAAAAATTGCGTCTGTACTAGCTACAAGAAAATATTCTTGCTTTTTCCTTTTGACTTTTTGTCGAACATTGCCGTAACAAAATTAAACTTTTATATTGTCAGCAAAGCGAATTTTAAGATAATCATCTTCCATCTTTGCTCCTCCTGGTTGTAACGCTGCTAGAGCTTGTGGTAAAACCAAGTTACGACGGTGGTTGCCAATAGTAATGTTTAATTCATCTCCATTTTTACTCAGTTGAACTTGGTTTTTCGGAATCCCAGGTAAATAAATTTCTAAGCTGTATTGGTTTTGCTCCTGTACGACTCTCATAGTCGTTTCTTTGTAATAAACCTGAGTTGGATCTTCATCTTTATAGAGGGTTTCTTTCAGGCGTTCCAAGGCAGCTAAACCGCACATTTCCTCAGAGAATAGTGGAACTTCTTTCACAGGTAAAGGGTGGAAATTATCATGAATCTCCTGGCGATATTGCTCCTGACTTTCCTTCCATCGTTGGAAAAATGGGTCTTGGACTTCGCGGGGAATAATTCGATTAGCCACAATTAAATCTGTTGCCACATTATACAAACTCAGATAAGCATGGGCCCTCAGAGACTCTTTAATCACCATCTTTTCGGGATTAGTTACCAGACGCACTGAAGTTTGAGTATTGTCTGTTAATACTTTTTCCAGAGCTTCAATTTGTTCATAAAACTCATAAGGCGCATCCATCACCTCTTTATCTGGTAGCGAAAAACCAGCAATTGGTCTAAAAAAAGGTTCAACTAGAGGGCGAAGTGCTACGGAGATGTTTTGAAATGGTTTGTAAAAACGGCGCATATACCAGCCACCGACTTCAGGTAAACTCAGCAAGCGCAGTGCAGTACCTGTGGGGGCTGAGTCGATAATTAAAACATCAAACTCACCTTCATCGTAATGGCGTTTCATCCTTACCAAACCAAAAATCTCATCCATGCCTGGTAAAATTGCCAATTCTTCTGCCTGTATGCCGTCTAAACCCCTTGCCTGTAAAACTTGGGTAATATAACGTTTCACCGCACCCCAGTTTCCCTCAAGTTCTTGCAGAGCATCCAATTCTGCACCCCACAGATTTGGGCGAATTTTTTGGGGTGCATGTCCCAGTTCTATGTCAAAACTGTCTGCCAGCGAATGAGCGGGATCTGTACTTAAAACCAATGTCTGATAGCCTAGTTCGGCACAACGGAGTCCAGTTGCAGCAGCAACGGAAGTTTTGCCCACGCCGCCTTTACCAGTCATTAAAATTACACGCATAGATGCTTTTTTCCTGCCTGAGAATTTTATTACATTTATTTACATTATCGACTGTTTCAGAAAATAAATGCTGCTTCACTCCGTCGAGGCGTGAACAGTTTGAATAGCTTAACTGAAGGCTTGACTCACCCGCCTGGAACTTTAGTTCCAGGCGGGACATGACTTTTAGGGTTAGTTTACTTCTTATTCCAGAGATTAATAAATTCTTTATAGATAGCTGGGGTGATCTGACTTTGTAAGTGAGTTAGTGCATCACGATGGTTTTGATTGTTGTTATCATAATAAATGAATAGATTCGTCAGCTTGACAATCTCAGGATTTTGATCGTTTGTCCCCCTCCATTTGTTAGTAACTTTGTGCAAAACGTCTTTGGGTAGATTTTGTTGTAAGTTACTTAGGGCTGCACTGTAAGAAGGATTTTGAGGGTTCTTTTTGAATTGAGCCAATAAATCTATCAGCTTAATCTGTGACTGTGGCTGCGACTGCGGCTTGTTCGTGAGAGTAGGTTGCTGTAGAATCTGACGCTGTTCAACAGTGGCAATGCCATTTTCAGTTAAACCTTGAGATTTCTGAAATTTCTTGACTGCTGTATAAGTGGCTGGCCCATAAAAAGGCTTATCTGAAGGAATTTCGGCATTGGTTGCAAAACCGTGAAACTTCAATCTATTCTGAAGTCCGATGACTGTTTCTTCCATTACACTTCGAGTTTGGGCATTAGCGTTACCATTAACCTCGAGTTTTTGTGAATACTGTTTCTGAAACTTTTTAATCGCTTCTTCAGTAGGATCATCTGTCAAGGAGTTGTTATTCCGCTTCCAAGGAGCAAATTTAGTCAGATCCGGTTTAGGATCTATCTCAGGAGCTAAATATCCCAGCCCAATCAATATATGACGGATGATTTCAGGGCTACTAACAGCCATACTTTTTGGTTCCTTTGCTACTAAACTACCATTCAATGTATCTTGGTTTACAAAAATTATGTAAGTAGAAATAAATAAATCTAACATGTTTGTTTACAAGGCGTTCCAAACTTTAAGCGATGCGTGACTCAAGGTGCAATTCTTTGAGGCGTTTAGCTTTGATGAGCGATCGCTTCGGGTTGTTTCTAAATAGCGATCGCATATATTACATGCCATTATAGGGACAATGCTCCAGAAAAATTAGGCAGCAATAACGCTGTAAGATCGTCAACTTTGGTAGTTTAAGTACCGCGATCGCACTTGTAGAATTAGTGGTTTGCATATATAGCTGAAGTCTTAAACTTGATAGTAGTCCGATCGCTCTTTATTGATTGTAGGGTTCGCAGTGATTATATATTACTAAGTTGGAAGTAGTTTAATATTAAAGTGCGGCAAGAATCTATGCTCTCATAAGTGGTCAAAATGAAGTCAGTTGCAAAGATCCCTTTAGCCGAGTTTCTCTCTCAACCCAACATTGAGGCTTCGCCCGCATGGGAGTTAATTAACGGGCAAGCACTGGAAAAACCAATGCCAACCCTTTTTCACTCACGGCTACAACGCAATTTAGTGAATTACATAAATCGTCATACTGAGCGTGAGCGCTTTGAAGCCGTGCAAGAACTGCGTTGTATTGTACCTCCCTATTCCCCAGTACCAAATATTTCCGTTATAGCTTGCGATCGCCTTGACGATAAAGATGGCCCTCTAGAGGGAGCGCCTGACTGGTTAATTGAAATTCGCTCTCCTGACCAAAGTACCCTAGACTTGCAAAACAAAATTCTCCACTGTCTTAGCAACGGAACGCAATTAGCTTGGCTAATAGATATAATTCGTCAACAGATTTGGGTATGGCTTGGAGATGATCTGCCACTGGTTTGTTCCGCAGAAGACATTTTACCAACTTTGGGAGATTTGCCAAAGCTTATGGTTAACGCGGTGATGGCCATGACTCGCAGGCAAAGCTAAATTGACACTCCCCGCGATAAATCGACGGGGATTCTTGGTTCAATGAGACCACTTAAATTTAAACGTTACTCATTGCTTAGAAAACCAAACTCCGATTTAATATTCCACCGCTTACCGTCGTGAAGCAGTAATGTTAATTTGTCGGCAGTAAACTCAAAATGCAACTGACGCTTTTCAAATTCTGGCCAAGCAACTCTAAAGTTTTGCTTTGTTAAATCTCGAAACGCAATCGTTATATGAGGAGCAAAAGGGCGAGTTTTAGAAACCTTGTCAACGATTCCCAAGTTGCTGTCTGCATAAGTCATTAAATCAGCTTGCAAAGTCAAAAGTTCTTGACTTCTGACTACATTAATGTATATGACACGAGGCGCAAAGGTATCAAACCCCTTGAGGGTAATTGCTACTGGCTGTTGTCTATTAGCAAATTCCTTCAAGGATGCTTCTAACAGTGGCAAGTTATCATCTGCCCATTCAAAGGGTGGTTGCAGGGTAATATGAGGTGGAGATTTTAGCGCTCCGCTACTAGCATAGCGATCGGCGAAGTATTGCTTAATCTGGTTGGCGTAGTCTTGAATGTCTTGTGGTGGTAAAAGGGCGACAAAAAAACGGCTCATTTAGTTTATCTCCAAATTACAACCAATTCCCAATCAACACATAAGCAGACCAAAAGCTTGGTGCTTTGTAGTTAGGATGTTTCAGCAGTTCTAACTGGGCCCGGTGAACAGCTTCGGCTTTACTAATTTTGCCCTTCTTGAGTTCTCGATAGAAGGCACTAACAAACATTGCTGTGGAGCGATCGTCAATCTGCCACAGGGACGCTATGGTACTGCGTGCCCCAGCTCGTACTGCCGCTCCTGCAAGACCGAGTGCTGCACGTTTGTCTCCTGTCGCTGTCTGGCAAGCACTCAAAACTAATAACTCTACTATGGTTTTACCCTGACTGCGAAAGAGAGTATCAAAATCTTTGACGTTGATCTGACCATCGAAATCCAAAATAAAAGTGTCTTCAAGGCGTGAACTAAACTGACCGTGGGTTGCTAAATGCACTATGTTCAATGAAGTATCAGCAATTTCACTCTCTAAATTCTTTTTCTTAAAATCTCTATCTATTAGGCTAGTGGTCGAGACTCCTGCTTTAATAATGCCGTCGAATTCAGATTTGATCGCAAGCAACGGTGCATACTTAGAAAAACCTGGTGGCGGCTCAGTCAGTCCTGCGGTTAGCGCCCTTAATTGCTGTTGTACTAGCGGTTTAGGGTCGAGGAGTTGCAGACCCACGCTTAGAGTAATTGCATATTTCTCTACCAAATATTGCTTACCATCATAGAGAGCGGCCATTGGTAAATTGCGTAACGCGCCATCCAGGACAAACACTAAGGTATCTACCCCACTTTTTTGCAATTGTGACTCAATGGGTTTGAGCAGCCAGTCGTAAACTTGGTGTGCTTGGGTTTGAACTGCGTTGGTAGCGGTGGGATTGACAAGATTTTTTCGCAGTTCTACTAAAAGTTTTTCTACATCTGCTTGGGATATCTTGTTACTGTAGTTTTGTAGGGGTTGTTTGGGAATTTTAACAATTACCTGGAGTTCGTCAGGAAGAATAATCGGATAAAGAATAGCAGCCGTGGGATTATCTTTATCTACCACTTGATCGAGGGATACTCTCTGACCTTGTAGGCAAGCTTGCTGGAAGAAGTCGTTCAATTCTGCTATTTGGAGTGCTTCAATGCGCTCTCGTGCTTTCTCTAATATTTTTTCATCTGGTGATTTTCCTTTTTGGGATTTCAGCAGTAACTCTACTGACTCTCGGTAGACGGGTTCCACGCTGTCCCGGAAGTTGAATTGCACATCCTGGCTCACGACATCTTTATTGGCTACTAAATCTCTGCGAAGAGACTGGAGAGTTGCCACAGCAGAATCATAAGCCGCGATCGCACCATTAATATCTTTTTGTGCCCACAGCAATCTACCTAATTGCCACTCTAAGGTATAGGTAATTTCTGGTGCATTGCTGCTCTGTGCCAAAGCTAATCCTTGCCGGGTAAGCTCTTGCGCCTCTGACCACTGCTCGGTTTCTTCGTACAAGCCTCCTAAACTCTTCAGTGCATAGGCTTCTGCCCGCTTATCCCCTAAACTGCGGGATTGCTGGATGGCGCTGGCGAGTAATACTGCTGAGTCTTGGTTACTGAATGCTTTATGGTAATTCTGACTGGATGTGTGCAATATGCCATTCTTGACTTTTGCTAGACTTTGAGAAAAGTTTACTTGGGCGTAAATACTCGCACGGCTGAGGGGGAGTTGGTCGATTTGGGACTTAATCAATGGCAAGAGAGTTTGAATCTCTGGGGCATGTTGATCTTCAATGAGTATTCCCAAGTAATTTAATTGCGCTTGGACTTTTGTAATGGGTGAGGGAGATGCTGCAACTGTTTGTTGATAAAAGGCGATCGCCTTTAGTTTGTCTTGTTGTTTAAGAGCATTATTCCCCAGGCTGAACAGACTGGCCCCAATATCAACGCTTGATTGCAGATTTCGAGCAATCGTCAGACTTTCTTCTAGTGCCTGAAGTGACTTTTCCAAATCGCCCACCACTAAAAGCGCATTACCGAGCGATCGCAAACTCACTGTCTTTTCTATAGAGTCTGGTTGAGATTTTAAAGTCTGACTAACATGATCGAGTGTTTTGAGAGCGCGAGGGTAAAATCCTTGGGTTTGCCACGCCTGTGCTTGATTAATTAGCGATCGCACCACGCCGCTTTGATTATTTGCTTGCCTGTAAATTTTTTCTGTCTGCCGCCAAGTTGCTAAAGCCGCCTCTGCCTGCCCCATTGTCAGTTGGAGACGACCTTGAATATCCAGTGATTGGGCAAATATTTGCAGATTTTGGTTTTCATCCTGTACTTTGAGCAAATTTAAGCTCTCTGTAATTGCCTGCTGTGCCTGATTCCATGCACCGAGTTGTTGGTAAGCTAAAGAAAGATTACTCAGTGTCGCTGCCAGTCTGATGCTCTCCTCTTGCTGCTTATATACTTGGACAGCCTGTTGTAACAGTTCTACCGCCTTGGTAAAGTTTCCGCTATTGTATAAAACTTTGCCCTGCTCTACTAGTGACGCTGGGTCAGCGACCACAGCCAGCGACGTAAGATTGTGAATTGGTAGTTGAGATGATAAATTAATTGAGCTAGGAACTTGTGCCAGCACGGGTGAACCAAGAATGCATAGCAGAACTATTAGGAAGTACAAAGGCAAGCGTAAAAACTGAGCCAGCGTCGTTTTCTGGCAATGCCCTGGCTGCTTTTGCTTTTTAAATTTTACAGAATTCGCACCAAAAACCCTAGTTTTTATAGCCATAAGCATGACAGAGGTAACTAATAACCAGGAACGCACAGAATTAACTGTAGGTATTTAGGCTACCAGGGTAATGTTACCATTTGCATCCATTGCTCATGCCGTAACTCTGACAATAAAATACCAAAAACCTGGTCGAGGTTGACCAGGTTTTATCGAGTTTACAGGGTTCAAATTGTTAAACTAAGTTAAGTAATTGAAACTTAATAACTAAGGTTGACTAAACGACGAACAAACTCAGCATTATCGCGTTTTTCCGCTTTAGGATTTGGCTTTGCCTTCTACATTCGGCTTTTTACCACTTCATTTGATCTGCTGAAATTTGCTTGGGTTGATGACAGGGGACACTAAGTCATTTACCCTTTTGCTTTGGTTTTTTGTTTGGTGTCCTACTATTTAAATTATCACTTAATTTGTTGGTTGCAACCCCTAGTTTACCAAAGTTGACGTTTTGTTAGATTTTGCAATTTAGAATCATAGATTTGATCCCCAGCCCTCTTTTTAAGAGAGTTGAGGGGATCTTGGAGAGATAAGCATGACTAACCAAACTGCATTGTCACCAATTCCACATAATTGGGCTGTTATCCAGATGGTCGGTAACAATACGTCCAATGGCATCAATTTCTGCCAATTGGGCGGCGGAAAGGTTAATCTGGGCGGCTAATGCGTTGTCTCGTGCTTGTTCGGGATAACGCGCCCCGGCAATAGCATTTGTTTGGGGTTGAGCAATTAACCACGCTAAAGCTAACTGAGCAAGTGTACAATTATGAAGAAGGGCTATGGGACGCAGTTGTTGTAGCGCCTGTTGAGCACGTTCAAAGTTTTCGCCTTGAAACAGTTTATTTTTAGCACGGTTATCTGCTGGGTCAAATTTATGACCATGAGCAAATTTACCTGTTAATAACCCCTGTGCTAAAGACGAATAAGCAAGGATAGAAATATTATTTTCGATACAATAAGGCAATATATCTTGTTCTACCTGTCTCCAGAATAAAGAATAGGGTGGTTGTAAACTATCAATACGTCCATAACTTGCTGCTTCTGCCAACTGGGCGTGGGAAAAATTGGAAACACCAATAGCTCGAATTTTACCTTGTTCTTTGAGCAGGTTAAGAGCGCTCATAGTTTCCTCAATAGGTACTATTTCACTATTGAAAGCACCGGAGGGCCAATGTATTTGGTAAAGATCAATGTAATCAGTTTTCAGGTTGGTTAGGGAACGCTCGCAAGCTTCAATGACTTGTTCATACTTTAGATGGTTAGCAAAAACTTTTGTGGCATACTCCACATGAGTGCGTACATCAGATAAAGCTTCAGCGACAATTTGCTCAGAGTGTCCTTGACCATAAGCTTCAGCAGTATCAATCGTCGTGATACCAGCTTCATAAGCGGCTCGAATCGTTTTAATCGAGTCAGCATCCTCAACTCCCACCCACATTCTTTTACCAGCTTGCCAAGTTCCCATAAGGATGGGTGTGATTTGGACTTTAGAAGTGCCTAGCGATCGCTTTTCCATAACTGCTTGCTTTCTAATTCATTCCCCTAGATAGTTTCACACTTTATCGGTCTTAGCTTGAAATTAAATCAGAGTTACAGTAGATGCAGATGGAATTGACTACAACTTTTTATGCTCTCAAAGAATGGGCAGTCGCCATAAATGCCTTGGAAAGTGGCGAAACAATTATGTTGCTTCGCAAAGGCGGTATCCATGAAAGGAATGGGCATTTCCAAGTTGCTCAGAAGCAAGTTTTGCTTTACCCTACTTATGAACATCAACAAGCTTTCATGCTGAAAGCTGAGTACGCGGATCGTGTTTATCCAGTAACATCAGGTTGGCATCCAGAGACAGTGCCCATCGGCAGTTGGGCTGAAATTACAGATATTTTGCCAGTTAGCGATGAGTCTATTGTCAACACATTGCTTCCCTTCCATATTTGGAACGAGCATTTTATTAGCGATCGCCTCAAATGGAAACCACGCCAGCCGCTTTATGTTCTCCTCCTGCGGACATATAAACTACCCCAACAAGAAATTCCCTATTACCCTAAATACGGCGGTTGCAAGTCATGGATTGATTTAGATCAACCAATTAACTTGCAAGGAGCAAAACCAGTTTTATCTGACTTTGCATACACTCAATTAGTAGAGACAATTCGCCAGATTGTCGGCGATAAATTGTATGCTCCCTCTTTCTGATAACCCAAATTACAGGTTATTAAAGACCAATTTCTTATTGAATGTAAAAGTACACTAGGAGATGGCGGTTGCGCTAGGCGCAACTGCAACTCCGGCTTAATCAAAAGTACTTTTAAAACATCCTCTTAATTACGAATTACGAATTATTTTAATAAACCTTGATCTTGCTCCGTTTTATCGATGGTTTTCATCTTAAATCCAATATTTCCTTAAAGAATATACTAGTGTTCGAAAATACTTTCACCCAAAAAAAGAGGACGAAGAGAGAGGGTGCATATAAAGTTAAAAAATCAAGCTATGTGAAGAAATGCCAAATCATCCAATACCTTATGCATTGGTTATTCCACAGTTTTGGCAAAACTAAATATACACGGATTTTATCATGCCGACTTATCTAGTTTTATAAGTAATTTCCGAAATCGGCAATAGTTTTTATGTATTTAATTAGAAAAGCAAATAGTCTAATTGCGAACTTCGGCAAAAACAGTAGTTATTGTTACACACAATCCCAAAAAACGCGGATAACATTAGAAAAATCTCACCCAATAAATAAGGTGAGGCAAAGCTGTTTATCTTCGTGTTCCTCTAGCAGATGTCTTTCAAGCTATGACTTGTTAAGTAATTATCCTGTAATAGATAGAACTTAATTACGCTTTGTCTAAAGTGTTAGACAAAAAAGTATCCCAGAAGGGTGAGAATAAGCTTGACAAGAGTCTGGTATTATGCATTATTAGCCAAAAGTACAAGGAGTTTGCAATGCATCGACAAATGTGCTGGTTACCTAAGTCTGGTGGCGACGGTGAGAAAATTTTGTATTTGCAGACAGAACCTAATCAACCTTGGCGTCCTTATACAGCTTTTAGAGGTTTTACAGTTCCAGATTATCAAATACCAGGTGGTTCTAAAGGTTGGGCAACTTATCAAAAACTTCTCAAAGCAGGTTGGACACTAGTACCTAGCGCACGGGCAAATGAGTTTGGCAGCAGCAGCTACGTAGAGTCAACAGCCCAAAATCAATAGTTATTGGTCATTAGTCATTAGTTATTAGTCATTTGTTACTCTCTAGGTTCCTGCGTCTTCCCAATCTCTCATCTCCCTCACAAACCTCTGGGAGAACCTTCACCGCGAGGATCAGCGGCCCCTTCTAGAGTTCCATCAGATGTTACAGCGATCGCATTACCATTACCCCAAGGAATAGTTTCCTGTATTTTGTGTCCCCGACGCCGTAAGTCTTCCACAGTGAGAGCATCCAAACCCCAGGATTCCACACGCAACTGATCTGGAAGCCATTGATGATGTATGCGTGGAACAGAAACAGCCGCGCCAACATCCATATTGTATTCCAGCACATTTAGGATCACTTGCAAAACCTGGGTGATGATGGTGCTACCACCAGGCGCACCTGCTGCCATGCGGAAATGACCCTTTTCTGTAACAATTGTGGGAGTCATGCTGGATAGGGGAGTCTTACGAGGTGCGATCGCATTGGCATCGTTACCAACCAAACCAAAAGCATTAGGCACTCCTGGCGCAGAAGCGAAGTCATCCATCTCATTGTTGAGGATAATTCCAGTTCCCGGTGTCACGACACCAGCACCAAAACCAAGGTTAATCGTGAAAGTCAGACTTACGGCGTTGCGTTCTTCATCGACAACCGTAAGATGACTAGTTTCAGTAGATTCATGGCGACTTGTATTCGTTTGTAGAGACTGAAGCGATGATGGGATGATATTATTTTCCGATTTCTGATTATTAGCTTGACTAAAACGTTGTAGTGTCTCTCTATCTACTGGCTTGACCTCGGTCGAAGGTTTAGCCACTTGCATATTAATTTCTTGACGGCGTTTTTTGGCGTAGCCTGGACTGAGCAGTTCTTGCACAGGAACTTTGACAAAATCAGGATCGCCTAAATATTCTGAGCGATCGGCATAAGCAATCTTCATTGCTTCTACCATTAAATGTATAGCGTCGGGATGATGCCATCCCAAAGATTTCAAATCAGTGTCACCAATAATATTTAAAATCTGCAATAGATGAACGCCTCCCGATGATGGTGGTGGCATTGAGCAAATTTTAGCTTTACGAAAGTTTCCACAAACGGGATTGCGCCAGATTGCTTTGTAGGCTTTGAGGTCTTCTAGAGTAATTAAACCACCATTTTTTACCATATCAGAAGCGATCGCCCGAGCAATACTTCCGGTGTAAAAACTTTGGGGATTTTTGGCAATTTCTGTTAAAGTACGTGCCAAATCACGCTGCACCAGTTTCTCACCTGGTTGATAAAACTCACCATTGCGAGTGAAAATTTCCCGTGCTGCTGGATTGTTGAGAATTGCTTCCTTGCGGGATTGGTTCGTTTGTAGAGAACGCCACGTTGCTACATCGCCAAGAATAAAGCCATCTTTAGCAAGTGCGATCGCAGGTTTCATTACCTCTTGCCAAGGAAGCTTACCATAGCGACGATGCAGTTCATAAAGTCCCGCCACTGTTCCTGGTGTGCCTACTGCCAAATAACCATTAATACTTGCATTGGGACGCACCTTTCCTTTTGCGTCTAGATACATATTTCTTGTAGCTTTCAGGGGTGCGCGTTCGCGGAAATCTAGGGCTTTCATCTCGCCAGTTTTCTCAGAATGCATCAGCAAAAATCCGCCGCCGCCGATTCCGGCTGAGAAAGGCTCAACTACCGAGATTGCAAAGGTTGTAGCTACGGCTGCATCCACTGCATTACCACCTTTGCCTAACATTAAAATTCCCGCTTCACTTGCTAAGGGATGGGCCGAAACCACCATTCCCTTTTTGCTGCGTAGGGGTAAAGTTAAGGCAGCTGAGGCGACTTGGCTGTAAAGCAAGACACTAAAAGAAAAGATTGCCAGCGCAACTCGCTTGGGTTTAGTAACAGTAAGCATTTTTATACCATTTCTCCTAAAATTTTATACTTGTTTAGCATCTTGGTGTGAGATTATTAATATGATCTGATTTGAAAATTTTACAGCACTTGTAAACGCTATGTTGCGAAAAATAAGTAAAACATTTTTTAAAGCTTTAACTATTGGATTATGTATCTCTAGTGGAAGCGTTCTTTCTCAAACATTACCGCTTTCCTCTAACTTAATAGGTTTTAATTCGCCTGAAGGGGAAAAATTATTACTTCAGAGTAAATCAAATGAAGACTTCTTTCCCCTGAGTATACAATTCACCACTCAAAATAATCAGGCGTATTGTGGTGTTGCTAGTATGGTTATGGTACTGAATGGTCTACAAATCCCAGCGCCAGAAGCACCGCAGTACAAGCCATATCGAATATTTACTCAAGAAAACTTTTTTAGTAATGATAATACAAAAAAAGTGCTAACTCCTGAAGTTGTGTCTCGCCAAGGTATGACTTTAGATCAGTTAGGGCAATTACTAAGCAGCTATGGCGTTAAAGTTAATGTTTACCACGCTGCCGACACTAGTTTAGAGCAGTTCCGCAAACAAGCGGCAGAAAATTTAAAACAACCGCAAAACTTTGTTTTAGTAAACTATTTACGCAAAGAGATAGGTCAAGAGAAAGGTGGGCATATTTCTCCTTTAGCAGCATATAATGAGCAAACAGATAGATTTTTAATTCTTGATGTTTCTCGTTACAAATATCCACCAGTCTGGGTAAAAACAGCAGATTTATGGAAAGCAATGCTTACAAATGATGCCTCAGTAAATAAGAGCCGTGGCTTTGTATTTGTCAGCAAAAGCCCTTGATATAACAGTCTGTTCATCAAGTTTATAAATCCTGCGATCGCCTATATTCGATATAAATAATGCGAGCTAATTATGGATACCGTAATTACACCACAAAGAATCGAGTTACCACCTGGCGCGGTGTTGAAGCTTTTGGGAGACTGGAAAGACTATCAAGTATTTAGTCAGCAACTAGGCGATCGCTCCTCACCTCGCATTAAATATCGAAGAGGAGAAATTTTACTAATGGCACCGCTACCAGAGCATGGAAGAGATGCGAGTTTACTGGCAGATATTGCTAAAGTTTTGCTGGATCATTTAAACCGCATATACGAATCATTTACGCCCATTACCATGAGCTTGCCAGAAATTAGTGGCATTGAACCAGACTTTTGCTTTTACATTGAAAATTGCAGAGCAGTAGTAGGCAAAAAAAGAATTGATTGGGAGTCAGATCCACCGCCAGATTTAGCAATTGAAATAGATGTGACAAGCTACACTGACGTTAATGATTTCTTGCCTTATCGAGTGCCAGAAGTTTGGATATTAAAGAGTAATCGGTTATTAATTTATAGATTGCAGGAAGAAAGTTATTTGCTTACAGAAAGCAGCTACTTTCCTAACGTCAGAGAAATTGTGCAGCAATGTCTCCAAATGGCAAATGAGCAAACAACAAGTGAAGTAATTAGGTGGTTAAAGAACTTTTTGCGTGAACAGCAGTAGTACAATGTCTAATAATAAATCTCGCACTGCGTTTCTATCCCGCCTCGGAATGAATTCCGAGTCTCATCTCATAGCTGAACTTTAGTTCTGGGCGGGATGTCGGTAAACGTGACAAAAATGTGGGTAAAAGAGTTAAAACGTATGTAGACAGCACTTGTGTGTACACCGTAGCCTTATTCTTGATGAGGGGAGACAAAGCGCAGCTTTGGCGGGGCGGGGTAATTCGGCTTTAAGAAGTAATCAAGCGGACATGATATTAAAGGATAAGGACTAAAGTCCTTACTACGAACTTAACTTACCCATCAATTTAAACTTGATAGACTAATAAAGTGTGTTACGCTAACCCTTAATTAATTACGAATTATTTGAATCCCTTCGATTTGCGAAACTCCTGGACAACATCTTTAATATCACGTAATTCTCCCTCAACTAAATAATTTAACTGGCGCATTTCACTTGCCGAAATCTTTCCGGCAAGTGAAGCGATCGCATTTCTTAATTCTGGATATTTTTTTAATATTTCTTGTCGAACAATTGGCACAGTTTCGTAAGGTGGAAAATAATCTTTATCATCTTTTAAGACAACTAAACCCAATCGAGAAATCTGTCCGTCAGTGGAATTACCCGCCACCATATCCACTTGTTTTTGAACCAAAGCCCGATATATTAAACCCAAGTCCATGATTTGAGGAGATTTGGCAAAACGCAAATCGTAAGCTTTCGCTAATCCGGGAAAACCATCTTCCCGTTCTAGAAACTCATAGCCAAAACCCCCGCGCCACTGTGGTGTATATTGAGTAGCTTCAGAGAGAGTTTGAATGTTGTATCGCTTGGCATCATCACCCCGGACAATCATTGCAAAAGTGTTTTCAAAACCCAAGCTTGGCATCACTTCCAGATTGAATTGCTGGGAGTATGCTTGTTTCAACCTTTCATAAACTTCTTTCGGATCATTAACTGCTTTTTGCTTTAAAATTCCAGTAAAAGCTGTGCCTGTATACTCAATATATGCATCAATTTTACCAGCAGTAATAGCACTATGACAAACAAAAGAACCACCCAGACGGAGACGACGAGCTACTTTTAAATTAGTTGTAGCTTCAATTTGTTGTGCTAACAGCTCACCTAAAATATCTTGTTCAGTAAAATCTTTAGAAGCAACAATAATATTCCCACTGTTATTACTATTTGAATTTGGCGTGCAGCTAGTGATTCCCAATAACAAAGCAAAAGTTAAAAAGCACAATGCTATAATTTTTTTCATTAACTTTTAATTTTTAATTTATTTTCCATCCAGCCAATTGCAAAGTCAGCCAGTAATGCAATTGCCGCCGCCGGAACTGCACCAGCTAAAATTAACTGATCGTTCACTACTGATATACCGCGAAAAATAAATACTCCCAAACCACCAGCACCAATTGCTGCTGCAATAGTCGCAATACCAATGGCAATTACCGTTGCTACACGCACCCCTGCTAAAATTACTCCCAGTGCTAAGGGGATCTCAACTTGTAATAACAATTGTCTATCTGTCATCCCCATGCCTCTACCAGCTTCTCTAATAGCTGGATCTACACCAGTAATCCCTGTGTAAGTGTTACGAATTATCGGCAGCAACGAATATACAATTAGGGCAACAATTGCTGGTACTGCACCAATTCCGCCAATTATCGGAACAGGAATGAGCAAGCCAAATAGTGCCAAACTAGGAATAGTTTGGAAGATATTTGCTATACCTAGAATTGGTTGGCGAAGATAAGTTTTACGTGTAATTAAAATACCTAATGGAATGCCTACGAGTATAGCAATTCCAATTGCTATGCCTACCAAAAACAAGTGTTCTAGAGTATGCTGAAGAATTTCTGGGGCATACTTAATCAGGAAGAAATTTTTCATAGAGTATCTTGCAAGGTATGCAGACATTGGAGAAAGGCAAGGCTTTCTGGATGTTGCGATCGCATAAATTCATCCTTTGCCTCCAATACTACCAATTCTCCCCCATACATTAAACCAATTCTCGATGCTAAAACAAATGCTTCTTGAATATCGTGGGTGACAAACACAACTGTCTTGCCTAACTCTTGCTGCAAATGCCGAAACTCTTGTTGAAGTTCTAGGCGCGTAATTGGATCGAGTGCGCCAAAGGGTTCATCCATCAATAACACTGGCGGATCTGCTGCTAAAGCCCTAGCTACACCGACTCTTTGCCTTTGTCCTCCCGAAAGTTCGTTCGGGTAACGTCCGGCGAATTGTGCTGGTTCTAAGCCTACTAATTGCAACAATTCATAAACCCGCGTTTTTATTTGTTTAGGTTGCCAACCTTCCAAAGACGGGACTAAACCCACATTGCGTTCAACAGTGAAATGGGGAAATAAACCAATTTCTTGAATGACGTAACCAATTTTTCGCCGCAGTTTAATTTCATCCCATTGAGTTGTGGGAATACCATCAAATAAAACCTCACCTTGTGTAGGTGTAAATAGGCGATTAATTAACTTCATTGTGGTGGTTTTGCCGCTACCACTGCGCCCAAGTAATACCAGTGCTTCTCCTTGGTGGATGGTGAAATTGAGATTTGACACCAATGGGCGATGATTGCGGCTAAAGGTAACATCGCGGAATTCGACGGCGGTTTGGTTATTTTGCGGCATGAATGGCTTTTGATGGACGTTAGCTATTGTATTATGTGCTGATTTTGCTAGCGTGCTAACGCCCAATTTGCCAGACCAGTTGCTCAAGGCTTTTGTTTTAAGCTGTTCTATGCAGTTTTAGCATTTTCTTCTGATGCTTGTTCTGCAACATTTTTCAAGCGGCTCGATCTGATTTTACGGATGCGATCGCTATAGCGAACACCACCCGCCATCTCATATTCGCGGCTGTCTTTGCCGTATTTTATCGCAACCACCATTAGCATTTTTTCAGAAAGCTGACTCAAGTTTTTTTCCATCTCTTCAATTTCAGTTTTAGAAGAGTCAACCACAGAAAGAGCGGTATTATAAACATCAATTTTGTTACGTAACAGATCGATTGACTCAATCAGTTTTTCCAAACTATAATTTTCATCAAATTTGATGTTTGGAACAATCGATTTTAGCCCAGCCGATCTTAACTGAGCTTTTTCTAAAGTACGGGATGTGCGTTTTTTACGAGACATAAAATTACTCCTTTAAAATACTGCTAGAGCTAGCTTGCCTCAGTTAAACTACATTCCGGTTCAGTAAAACTCGCAATTTTTTTATTAAATTTTTTGATTGATAACAGTAATTTTTCGTAACTTAATTATTAGATATTGGTATTTATAGCTCCCATAAGTTCTGTAGCTGCTCCCATAAGTTCTGTAGCTGCTCCCATAAGTTCTGTAGCTGCTCCCATAAGTTCTGTAGCTGCTCCCATAAGTTCTGTAGCTGCTCCCATAAGTTCTGTAGCTGCTCCCATAAGTTCTGTAGCTGCTCCCGTAAGTTGGGGAGTGCATAGGCCCATTCGCGGAGCGTCTCGTAGAGAAGCAGCTTGTTAATAGATATGGCTGCGTAGGCAAAACTTTTGTGGGCGATGCCTACGGCGGTAAACTATGCAGTTTATGAGAGATAGTTAGTAGCGTGTTAGGAAGTGCGATCGCGGGTTAGGCAAATCTAATTGCTGCGCTGCACCCCACAAGCGTGAAATACAACCTAAAGACTTTGGGCTTAACAAAAATATAACTGTTAAAATCAGCATAATGGTGTCCAAATGCGAATAAAACACACCCAAAAGCAGAAAAATGCCAGCCATTGTTAAACTACAACTCTCCTTAGAAACTTTAGCAGAAGCAATATCTTCCCTTGATTTAACAGAAAAACGTCAACTTCAAGAAGCTCTTGAGCAACAAATTTTTGAAGCCGAAGAAGCATTATATGAAGACGACGCAGAAACACTGGCAGAAATTCAAGCAGTTCGCGCTGAGTATAACAATGGTGAGTCAGTGACTATAAATGAATATCTTGCTAACGGCTCAGAGCAGAGATAATGAGTTATGCGATCGCTATTTCAAAGTCGGTACAAAAGCAGATTGATAACTTACCAAATCATATTATTGAGCGTGTGATTGAAAAAATCCAAAATCTTGCTTCAAATTTTGCAGTGCAAGTATCGAAAAGACGTTTACAGAAAAAGTTAGTTTAGATACAATACCGTTCAGTTAAACCAAAAAGCCTCATGTAGAGACGCAATTTATCGCGTCTGATTCAGACCAATTATTTACACTAATAACCCTTAATTGAACCATATTGAGTTTAAATATGCTCAACGGAAATGCGATCGCCTAGCATTTTTACGAAATTTTCCCTAAAAAGCTTGTATTCTCTCAAGTAAGCTTCCACACACAAATCCCAAACGGCCGGCTATGGAATTAAATCTGCGGTTCCCAGAGAATAACCAAGTCATTGTAAAATTTGACGAGCAAGAAACCGATAGGCTGGATTTTTCCTCACCGCTGAGTGCAGCAGATAGAGAAGAGATTCGCTGGTACTTAGAAACTTATGCGGCACGTTACACAACGGATGTAGACGATAAACGGGCGGAAGGGATAGCAAAAAAATTCCGGCAATGGGGCGAAGATTTATTTAATGCTGTTTTTCAAAATCGGGCTGCTCAACGGCTGTTTAATGATTTTCAAGATGAAAATCAACGAGGACGCTTATTAACAATCAGCGCTAGCCATCCAGCAATTTTATCGCTGCCTTGGGAATTGTTATGCGACCCACAAGGTACTTATTTGTTTCACGAAAATCCCCGGATTTCGATTCGTCGCCGCTTGGCTGGTGCAGGGGGTGGACGCAGACCGTTTAAAGTGCAAGTCAAAGACCGTTTGCGGTTATTGTTTGTGGTCAGTCGTCCCAGTGATGCGGGATTTATTGATCCCCGTGGTGAAGCAATGGCAGTTTTGAACGCCATTCAAAAAGAAGCAGCCGGACGGGTTGAGGTAGAGTTTTTGCGTCCAGCCACCTTGGATAATTTAGTAGCGCGGCTAGAAGACTCCCGCCAACCCCCTGTTGATATTGTGCATTTTGACGGTCATGGGGTATTTGATTTAGATGGGCGTTTCCAAGAACAGGCTAAACATAGCGACCCGGTGGGACTAACTAAAAGCGGAAATGAGAACGGCGGCAATATAGGTTACTTGTTATTTGAGGATAAAGAAGGGAAAAAAGCCCTGATTACTGCCGAAACCTTGGGTGATATGCTGAATCGGCAAAAAGTGGGGTTAATTGTTTTGTCTGCCTGTCAGTCGGCGGCGATGGGTGGGGAAGATGGAGAGGATGCAATGGGTAGTGTAGCCGCTAGGTTAACCCATGCAGGTATTCCCACAGTCTTGGCAATGACTTATTCGGTATTAGTGACAACTGCCCATCAACTGTTTGCCAAGTTTTATCAGGGTTTAGTGTCTGGTGCAGGTATGGGTGAAGCATTAGAGTGCGATTCGTTGATTAGTGAATCACGGTAGTCAGTCCGTAAATAACTAAGCCAGCCCGACAGCAGATTACTGTCATTAAAGGCTGAACTCTCGGTCAGATGCAAGTGAAAGCCTTGCCAT
>NZ_JAIVFX010000025.1 GCF_020829625.1 Nostoc sp. XA010
TGGGAGAAACAACGTAATCAGCAAAAAGCTAGTGTCTATTGGGGTTTTCAAACCAAAGATGCTCGCCGAAAAATGGAGCGTTTATATCCGAATTTAACCTAGCAAAGTTGGGTTGGCAGACTACTAGAGTTTGGCAAGCCTGGTAGAAAGTATCAAACTAGCAGTGGTAAAACTTACACAGCTACTCGTAATAACCTAGAACGTAAACATTGGTGGATGGTGCTGGAAGTAGAACCAGGAAGCAGTTACAAGGAAATTAAGCAGGCATATAGGAAATTAGTAAAACGATGGCATCTTGATATTTGTGGAGATGCGAAAGCAAAAGACGTAATGACCCTAATAAACCACGCATTTGAAAAAGCTAAAAGGTTTTGTGGTCAAGAGTAGAAAAGTGCGATCGGCTCTGTAAGTGTTGCGAACTGCAAACCATGTTCGCTCAAAACTGCAATAAGGCGTAAATAGAAGGTTCGTGTCACCAGGTGCAGCCTTAACCCAGAAAAAAAATAAATTATAGGTATTAAACTATTAGGTAGCGCACGATATAATAGTTGGTGACTGGATTTAAAAATGGATAACAACTCGAACATCAACGAACGGCGACACGTGGCGAGGCAGCTTTCGTTTGCCCTCTATAGTGCGTCGAACCGGGTCATTCGGCTTCATCGGCCCTTTCTTGAGCCTTTGGGACTGACCTATCCTCAGTTTCTGGTCATGCTCGCTCTCTACGAGGGCACCCCGCGCACTGTTGGGGAAGTAGGGCAAGAACTCGGTATGGATAACGGAACCTTGACGCCCCTCTTAAAGCGCCTTGAGAGCGCGGGGTTGGTGACGCGCACCCGTGACCAACAGGACGAACGCCGCGTTCTTATCGAGCTGACAGAAGCGGGCGAGGCACTCCGCTCCTCAGCGTGCTCGATCCCTGAAAAGATCGAGACAGCCTGCCGTCTCTCCGATGAAGACCTTGCCGAGCTTCGCGACACCTTGAACGCGCTGGCAATACCCCGTTCAGCCAAGGCTCTCGACCACGAACCACCTTCCAACTGACACCATCTTTTGAGGTTTCACGATGTCAAACGCAACACACCTTTCAAACGGTCTCATTGAATTAGAAAATGAACCATCACAAACGCTCTCTTTTGAAGAGACAGTTCGAGCGCGCCGCTCATTCCGCTCATTTTTACCAACACCCGTCCCTAACGCTCAAATTTTGCAAGTCTTGGAAGATGCACAATATTCTCCATCGAATTGCAACACGCAGCCGTGGAACACACACATCGTTTCGGGCGAAAAGATCAAAGAATTGGGGCGCTTGCTGACCGAGCAAAACGAAGCACAACATTACACGCCGGATTTTACCTTCGATGAACAGTGCTTTTATGAGGCGTATGGCGAACGCCGAAAGGAGCACGGAAGAATCTTTTATGAGGCGATGGGTGTGGCGCGTGACGACAAAATCGGTCGCCACAAAGCCGCCGCAAAGAACTATTCGTTCTACGGTGCCCCCCATGCAGCTCTGCTGTTCATGCCTTCCTTTGGAGATAATGTGCGCGTTGGCGGTGACATTGGAATGTATGGCCAGACGTTTTTGTTGTCTCTGACGGCGCGCGGTTTAGGAGGTATCCCGCAGACCTCCATTGGCTTTTTTGCACAGACCATCCGCGAATATTTGGGTATCTCCGATGAACTCAAGCTGATGTTTGCCATTGCGTTTGGCTATCCAGACTTCACAGCACCAGTCAACAGTGTTCGGATGGGGCGCGTTCCCGTCTCAGAGAGCGTGACCTTTCACCATTAAAAAATGTTCGGATAAGGATGATTGGTCATTTAACAGATGTAACCCACAGACCAGAAGTAAAAGCCGCGCTGGCGCAGGCTGACGCCGGGCAGATTGCTGGCTACCGCGCCGAGGCGGACGAGGCCGCGCGCCCCTACTTCGAGAATCACTCGGGGTAAGACCGTCCCAAATGATGTATAGCAGTGGAATGAGACTCTTACCTAGTACAAGGAAATCGTTTTATGAAGATAGGCATTCTTGGCACTGGCCATATCGGGAAGACTTTGGCACGCAAACTCAGTGCGGCTGGACACGACGTGAAGGTGGCCAACTCTCGTGGCCCAGAGACCATCGAGGCTGATGTGCTGGCTTTGGGCGCACGCGCGGTATCGACGGCTGAAGCGGTGGAGGACGTTGACGTGGTGATCCTCTCGATCCCTCTCAACCGCATTCCCACAATCGCGCCGCTAATCGCCAACCTACCAGCCGAGACAGTCGTCATCGACACGTCCAATTACTATCCTCACCGCGACGACAAGATCGATGCTATCGAGGCCGGGCAGGTTGAGAGCCTTTGGGTGGCCGAACAGCTAGGCCGGCCGATCGCCAAGGCGTGGAACGCGATCGGGTCTGGCTCCTTCGCCACTAAGGGCAAGCCTGCTGGAAGTCCTGACCGTATTGCCCTCCCTGTCGCTGCTGACCGCGAGAAGGATCGCTCCGTGGCGATGGCGCTCGTCGAAGACACCGGGCTTGATGCTTTCGACGCCGGCACGCTTGCCGATTCGTGGCGTCAGCAGCCCGGATCGCCCTGTTACTGCACAGACCTCAGCCGCGAGGAGATGCCTGCCGCGCTCGCCTCGGCGGAACGTGAGCGCTTGCCCAGGCGCCGCGAGCTTGCGATCGAGGCGATCATGGAGCGGGTGGGTGATAGCACTACCAACCCTGATTCTGACTATGCCGTGCGCCTGACGCGCGCGCTGTTCATGTGAAGGCGGTCACGGGCTGGAGAACAACTTCCCCGCCCGTTACGCCGATCGTCCCGACCGACCACAACAGTGAGACGTGACATGGCTCGTCACATGATCATCGCATCATGGGTTGAGCCGCGCCACGCCTCTTCCCATTCGACATCCACACAAACAACTGGAGAGCAATCATGGCGACCGACAACAGCCCACTCATCTTCCTTATGGGCGTCACCGGCCAGACTGGCCGCTTCATTTTGGAGGATTTCGACCGAAACCCGAGCGACGCACGCATCCGTATCGGGGTGCGTAAGCAGGAGGATCTGGAGCGGTTACGCAATGAAGGTCGCGACGCGGTGCTGTTCGACCTCGACGATCCGCGCACATTCGGGCCCGCGCTCTGCGGTGTCGATCGGCTCAATATCCTGACCGGCTATACGATCGCCATGACGCACCAGACCAAGACGCTGGTCGACGCCGCCAAGAAGGCGGGGGTGAAGCACATCGTCAATCAGGGCGTCTTTGCCAACGACGACTGCACCGACTCGAAATTCTCCTGGTTCGCGCTGGTCGAGTGCTACATCGAGGCCAGTGGCATACCCTGGACGCATCTGCACCCCAACATGTTCATGGATGGAATGTTGAACGTGTCGCCGCCGACGGGCGGTTCGTTCCCGGTGTTCTGGGGAGAGCAGCGGGTCGGCTACATCGCCGTTACAGATATTGCGGCGGTCACGGCCAAGGTCTTGCGCGACGGACCCGAGAACCACGCCTCGAAGAACTATTATCTCAGCACCGAGACGATGACGGGGCCCGAACTCGCCATCATGTTGAGCGAGGTCATGGACCGCACGATCACCTGCGACGTGCGCCATCCAGCGGACATGGAAGCCTTGTTCAAGGCGGGCGGGTTGAAGGTCGAGGACTGGTACGCCAAGAGCTCGATAGAATTCTGCACACAACTGGCCGACGGGCGGCTGGGCTATTTCGGCACGGTGCGCGACGACATCCCATATCTGCTGGGTCGGCCCGGAACCAGTTTTCGTGCTTGGGCGACAGCACACCGGGCCGAACTGCTCGATCTGGTTGATCAGCGCGCCGACGAAACTCCCACGGAATAACCCTCTTTTATCACTAGTAGTTCGCTTTCGTGACGAAAGCGGGGTACTGGGTTTGGGGTAAGGGGGAAAGGGTTTAAATCCCTTACCCTTTACCCTTTCCCCAGTCCTCACTTAGCATTTTTGGGTTGGCAGACTACTAGAGCATCCCATAAATAGCCTGCGTGCGTGGTGCGCTTCTGTACAAGAGGGTACGCCAACGTGCAGCGCAAGCGCAATAGGCAGGTTTTATACCCTACGGGAAGCAAGTATCCTTGCTTAGTCTTCTAAAGAAGACTTTAGCTATTAGCCTCAGAATTCATTCTGAGGCGGTTATTGAAACTGGTGCAAGATATTCAGTTTTACCAATATCACGACATTCATCATCAACATCACGACATTCATCATCAACATCACGACATTCATTATCAACATCACGACATTCATTATCAACATCACGACATTCATCATCAACATCACAACATTCATCATCAACATCACGACATTCATCATTAACATCACGACATTCATCATCAACATCACGACATTCATCATCAACATCGCAAGATTTCGGTATAAACTATTCTTCAGTACCTAAGTCCCCATTCCCTATTTTTCACTCGGACACAATTGCTGCACTCTTTGGGGAAGTTGCCGACACATCTGCTGAAATCCTTGAGGATTAATTTGCCACCAAGCAAATAATCCCAGACTTGTACCCCCCACAAGCAACGCCAAAACTCCCCCCAGCCTTACCAAAGGTTTACCCCGCTTAGGTTTTGTAATTAAAGTTGGTGGAATTTTAACGCTCAGAGGTGGTTCTTCTGAAAGATCCAAATCTAAATCCAAATCTAAATCCAAATCTAGATCCAAATCTAGCAAAGCTTGCGAACTTTCTGTAAAAGAAATTGGTTCTTCTAGTTCTTCTAGTTCTTCTAGTTCTTCTAGTTCTTCTAGTTCTTCTAGTTCTTCTAGTTCCTCTGGTTCCTCTGGTTCTTCTTGTATCGCTGCTTCTATAATTTCTTCTGGCAACGCCGGAGTCACAGGTACTAAGTATTCTGGGGAGACACGGCAATAAGTAAGAACAATCGACGTATTATCATGCCCATTTTTTTCGTTTGCTAAGTTAATCCAGTTGCAGACAGCATCTTCAACTGTCAGTTCACCTGTTAACACGGGTATTGCATAATCTTGCCAAGATTGTTCCACCAAGTTTTTATCACTTAAACCATCAGAACAAAGTAGCAATATGCCATCTTCTTCTATAATGAATCGCTGAACCTTGAGACGCAAAGATTCTGCATTTCTTGTCCCCAATGCTTGAGTTAAAGCATTAGCATCTGCTCTCAAAAGTGCTTTTCGATATAAGCTTTTAGCAAAACGCACTTCTCGCGTTGCCACATCATCATCTACTGTCAGTCGCTGACAATAATTGTGAGTAATCCAATAGGCACGGCTATCGCCAACATTAGCCAAGTAAAGTTCATGGGTATTATTTGATTGCCAGCCAGTACTTGTCTGCACTCGTTGTGGAACTTGCAGCGCCATGACAATGGTTGTAGCCATGCGTTCTTTGCCTTGGCGTTTTTGTTCATTATTGCGGGCACTAATTAGATTATTTACCACCCGTAAGCTTGCTTCTAATTGTTCCTGTAATAACTCTGGTGGTACAAGTACAGTTTGTTCTCTAACCTCCTTGAGTAAAGCGCGAATTTGCAACTTCACAGACTGCACCGCCAACTTACTAGCAACCTCCCCGCCTTCATGTCCGCCAATGCCATCGCAAACAATCGACAAGTGAGGCAATAAAGGTTCATCTAAGTCACTCAAAGCATTTGGGTAGTAAGCGTCTTCATTTTGCGCCATAATTGGGCCAATATCTGTAGAGCCTGCCACCTTCAAAACTAATGGCAATTCCGCCACAGATGCTAGTAGTAAATTATTGAGTTGAATATTAATAGTCTCTAACTCAACCTCATCACACATCTGCTGGACTATGTTCTGTAACCCTTTGGCTACTGATGTTTTTGCAGAGGCTACCCAAAACTGCCAACACTCTCCCAGATTTCGTAAACTCAGTTTCTCATCTGCTGGTGTTTGGTAAAGTTCCAACAGTCGCACACACCAACCTTGGACTCTCAAGTTGTCTACTACTAGTAAACTGCGGCTAAGTCCCAATTCAGATAAAGGTGTCCAAAGTTGGAGAATTTGCCACAGCCAATAAACTTGTCGTACCGCCGTTGCTTGCTCCCATGCCTCAACAATAGTTGGATAGATATTTCCTCTCTCATCTATCGGCACATTTTCTAACAAGAGGATATCAGTTGTATCTCCCTCAAAGTTACTAGCAAACCCATAAGCGTGGGGAAGATGTAATCGCTCTTGATATAATCGTAGGTAAGGAATTACTTCCGTTGGCAATTCTTCAGGTGCATCTGGCGACAGTCCCGGTTGAGTATCCAGCCAAATCTGGGGACTAATTACCTCATACCTCTGTGCTACCCTCGTACCTGGTGAAATTTTGGCAGACAATGAGCCAGTAGCCCGAAGATAGCGGTGAACTAAAGGAGTTTGACAAGTGGCACAAACACTATCTCCAATAGGATTAATGGGGCTATTACAGCGTGGATTTATACAATAAATTATCAGTTGAGTAGAAATCATAAAGGTATAAATTTAACAAACAAATCAACTAATGAACTTCGATTAAGTTTAGCTGGCAAAGGTTTGAAGGCTAGAATAGACTGGATTTGTGTACCGCTAGCTACATCTTGTTACTGAAATTAATCAAAATTATTGGTAAAAATACCAAGTTTGGTTTTCTGTAAATAACTTACGTCTGGCTGTATCTAATCGTAGAAATGCATTTACGTCAATGTAGAGTTTAGGATGGCGCTATGCCAAGTTTTACTTTAATCTGGCTTCTGGCAGGAGCAGTCCTGTGTTTAATGGAACTGTTTTTACCATCGGCGTTTGTCGCCTTCATGATGGGAATTAGCGCTTTGGTGGTGGCGCTGCTGTCTGGAGTGGGTTTGGGGAGTGTATGGTTGCAAGTTGTAGTTTGGCTATTACTTTCCACATTACTAATCGTGCTTTCTCGTCGGTTTTTGCAACCGCGACAACGCAAATCAAAAATTCAGGATGCAGTCATAGCTGAAACCTTAACAGAAATTCTGCCTGGGAAAACAGGGCGGGTGCTGTATGAAGGAAATTCTTGGCAAGCACGATGTGACGATGACAAATTTACCGTACCACCCCATCAAAGAGTTTATGTGGTTAGGAGAGAGGGTACTACTTTGATTGTGATACCAGAAAATTTGTTGAATTCTTAGTTAATGGGGAGTGGGAGAGACGCGATTAATCGCGTCTGTACAAGAGTTTGGAGCTATCTATCTCCTTCATCCCCCACTCCCCAGTCTCTACTGCCTCTTTTATATTTAAAACTAGGAGATTTAAAATGGAACAGTTTTTTTTACTAGTATTTTTAGCCCTTGGTGGTTCTGCCGTAGCAGGTTCTGTGAAAGTCGTCAATCAGGGCAATCAAGCTTTGGTGGAAAGATTGGGTAGTTATAACAAAAAACTTGAACCAGGACTAAACTTTGTCATACCTTTCCTAGATAAAGTTGTCTACCGAGAAACTATCCGCGAAAAAGTTTTAGATATTCCTCCCCAACAGTGCATCACCCGTGACAACGTTGGCATTGAGGTGGATGCAGTCTTTTACTGGCGCATCGTCGATATGGAAAAAGCCTGGTACAAGGTAGAAAATCTCCAGTCGGCAATGGTAAATATGGTGCTGACTCAAATTCGCGCCGAAATGGGGCAACTGGAGTTGGATCAAACCTTTACTGCTCGTTCCCACATCAGTGAACTTTTATTACAGGACTTGGATGTTGCTACCGATCCTTGGGGTGTGAAAGTGACACGGGTAGAACTGCGAGATATTATTCCGTCTAAGGCAGTGCGAGAATCGATGGAATTGCAAATGTCGGCAGAACGACGCAAACGGGCAGCAATTTTAACTTCTGAGGGGGAACGCGAATCTGCTGTCAATAGTGCTAAAGGTAAAGCCGAAGCGCAAATATTGGATGCGGAAGCTCGTCAAAAATCGACAATTTTGCAAGCGGAAGCTGAACAAAAAGCGATCGTATTGAAAGCTCAAGCTGAACGTCAGCAGCAGGTTTTGAAAGCCCAGGCGATCGCAGAATCAGCAGAAATTATAGCCCAAAAACTCCACACTAATCCCAATGCCAATAAAGCAGTAGAAGTTCTGTTTGCCTTGGGCTATTTGGATATGGGCGCGACAATTGGTAGAAGTGATAGCAGCAAGGTCTTATTTATAGATCCGCGCACTATTCCTGCTGCTTTTGAAGGTATGCGTTCTGTTATCTCAAATGGTCAGGTTGACTCTAACGAGTTGTTTTCTAAGCAAATACCAGGATTAGAAAACAACCGTCCTGGTTAGAATGGGGAGCAAGAGAGCAGGGGAACAGAGGAGAAGTTGCAGTTAGTTTTATCCCCTCTGCCTCTTGTGCCTCATGATTAAGAAGGATATCTAAATAGTATTTATCGAAACTCTTCTAACCCTAATCATAAGTATAATTTTTTCAATAATCTTCTTAATCAAATATAGGAATCATATTTGATTTTTGAAATTATCTATGTAGGTGAGGAGTGGGGACTAGGGAATCACGCTTTTCGAGTTGAGGGCGAGTTTTTCACCAACTCAAATCATAGTCCTATAGCCAACAATCTAAAATCTGGAATAAGTTGTAAACTATGACATTATCTATTCAGCCAAGCACAGTACTAAATGTAGAAAAGTTCTTAGAACTACCAGAAACAAAACCAGCAAGCGAGTATTTTAATGGGCAAGTATACCAAAAAGCTGTGCCACAAGGAAAACATAGCACTTTACAAATTGAATTAGCTTCTGCCATAAATCAAGCTGCAAAACCCAAAAAGTTAGCTTATGCCTTTACTGAACTACGCTGCACCTTTAGCGGACTTTCGATAGTACCAGATATTGCTGTGTTTGAATGGGAAAGAATTCCCCTGGATGCAAAAGGTAGTATTGCGAATAAATTTGAAATTCCTCCAGATTGGATAATTGAAATTCTCTCACCAGAACAATCACCCAATCGAGTTATCCGCAAAATTACATTTTCTATTCAAAATGGAGCAAAGCTAGGTTGGTTACTCGATTCTGCTGATGAGTCAATCATGATTTTTGAACCAAATAAATTACCACAATTAAAAGAACAACAAGATATCTTACCCGTTTTGAGTGTTTTGGAAAATTGGCAATTAACAGTTGCAGATGTATTTAGTTGGTTGAGTTTTGTTTGAATAAAGCATTTACAGCACAATTCGGGAGTCGGAATTCAGAATTCAGAAGTAAAACACGCTTTATTCCTCTCAGAGAATTGCTATGACTATTGACTAATTTCACTAGCTTGATTTACCTGGCATTGACTGCACAACCCAAAAAACTCTAGGGTGTGGTAAAAAACTTTAAACTTATGGCTGGATTCTAACTGGTCTTCTAGGTCATGAACGGGGCATTGATTAATCGGAATTGAGACACCGCATTGCAAGCAAGTAAGATGGTGTTTGTCTTGCTGCGCTAGGCTATAGAGGGCTTCACCGTTAGCCAAATTCCGCACTTGTACCATGCCTTCGAGTTTTAAGGCTTCTAGGGAACGGTAAACTGTTGCTAAACCCATGCTCTGATTTGTGTTACGTAATTCTACGTAAATATCTTGAGCGGAAATGCCTTTTTTGATGGTTTTCAGTAGATTGAAAATACGCTCTTGACTGCGGGTGCGTATGGCTCTCATAGACAATTATTTTAATATGCCACTGTAGTTGAAGCTGTTAGATGGGCTAATTGATCAATTAACTTTAACGGCTTCGTAATCTTATTTTCACTCAGTTGGAACAGAAAGTTATAGTATAGCGATCGCAGCATTCAGCAAAAGCCCGTGCAAACCAAGTATCTAGCCAAAATTTTCGTGACGCTTCGTCCTTCAGTCTTAGACCCTGCTGGCGTAGCTGTACAATCCGGTCTTAAGCAAATGGGATACGAGAACGTTGACCAGGTGCGGATTGGTAAGTACATTGAACTCACCATTACCTCGTCTGATGAGAAAAAAGCTCGTCAAGACCTGGATCGCATTTGTGACCAAATGCTATCAAATCCCGTAATTGAAAATTACCGCTTTGATTTGATTGAGGTCGAAACTCAAACGGGAGTCTTTTAAGGAATTGGAAAGAGGCAGAGGAGCAGGGAGCAGGGAGCAGAGGAGAAAGAGCTAATTTTTTATTCTCCCCGTGCCTCCCCTGCCCCCGTGCCTCCCCTGCCCCCGTGCCTCCCCTGCCCCCGTGCCTCCCCTGCCCCACTCCCCACTCCCCACTCCCTTTGATTAATCATGAAATTCGGTGTTATTGTTTTTCCCGGTTCTAATTGCGATCGCGATGTTGCTTATGTAACCAGAGACTTGTTGGGGCAACCTACTCGCATGGTTTGGCATCAAGAAACGGACATTACTGATTTGGATGTCGTTATTATCCCTGGTGGCTTTAGTTACGGAGATTATCTGCGCTGCGGTGCGATCGCACGTTTTTCACCCGTGATGCAGCAGGTTATCGAACATGCCCAAAAGGGTAAGTTTGTAATCGGTATTTGCAACGGTTTTCAGGTATTAACTGAAGCTGGACTTTTGCCAGGGGTGTTGACTAGAAATCGGGATTTGCATTTTATTTGCGATCGCGCCCCCTTGAAAGTTGAGCGGACTAATCTCCCTTGGACGCAAGCTTATACGACTGGTGAAGTTATCACTTTGCCTATTGCCCACGGAGAGGGACAATTCTACGCTGACGCAGCCACTCTGGCAGAAATTGAAGATAACGGGCAAGTTGTGTTTCGCTATGAAGGTGAGAATCCCAACGGTTCACTGAACAACATTGCCGGAATTTGCGATCGCCAGGGCAATGTGTTGGGGATGATGCCGCACCCAGAAAGAGCATCTGACGGGATGCTGGGGAATAGCGATGGCTTGAGGCTATTTCAGGGATTGTTAGAGAAGGTAGCGGCATTAGCCTAGAGCAAATATCGAGGACTAGGTTGGGTGTTTTGCGATCGCTGTCTGAAAGATTTCTACAAACAGCGATCGCTTTATCACATCAATTCTTAGAGGATGTTTGAAAAGTTTTGGGCGAATATAATTCGCTACTACACAAGCAAAGTCCGCCTCCGCGGACCAACACAAAACCAAGGTTTTCAACCCACGGAGGTGGGTTTTGTCTGTGTAGCCGCGATTTCTAATCGCCTGGGCTGGTATTAAATTAGACTTTTCAAACACGCTCTTAGCTGCAAGCAACGATAGAATTTGCCTTACCGATAGCGTATCCCTACGGTGAAGCAAGCTACAAGTCTTAAAGCTTTACTCTCTCTAGTATTGGCAAGAAACAGAGCAAAGCCAGAGGCGTTTTTGTTAGCTCCGAGACAGTTTTCCTCCTGCCTCCTGCCTTTCTTGATAAATTAACGTACCTCTTTAAGAGTATCAATTTGCTTGGTAAACATCTCAGTGAATAAACTAAGCACAGTCCGTTCTTCGCGTACTTTTATATTGGCACTAATTGACATACCTGATTGTAAACTGACGTTTTTACCCCTAATCACTAAGGATTGTTTATCTAAATTTAGCTTTGCCGGAAATCTATAAAACTGATGTGTTTGATCTGGCGGTAATGCGTCTGATCCTATCCCAGCCAGTTCCCCTTTGATATCACCAAACTCGCTGTAAGGAAAAGAATCAATTCTGACATCTACCTTCATACCTTTTCGCACAAAACCAATATCTTTGTTAGTGATGAAAACTTCAGCTATATACTTTTCATTTGGGACTATTTGCAGCAGTTTTGTAGTCGGAGTCGCTACAAATCCAGGGTTTTTTGCTTGCAAATCGAAAACTGTTCCGGCTACAGGCGCACGGAGTTCTTGATATCTAACATTTAACTGTGCTTGAGAGATTTTACTATTGATATCTGCCAAACGCTGCTCATTATCTAAAATAACTTTCATGAATTGGCTATCAATTGTGGCAATGCGCTGTTTGTTATCAGCTATCTTATCCAAAATGTTTTTATCAGAAACAGCCACCGTATTGCTTAACTCTTGTTGCCCTTTTTGTATATCAAACTGGAGGCGTTTTTCTTCCTCACCTAATTGCGCTACTTCTGCTGTGCGATTTTGTACTTCTTGTTGTTGGTTGAGATACTGAAGCTGAGAAATACCACCTTCTTCTGCTAATATCTTAAGTTTACCTAAAATCCCCACTTGAATAGCTAAACTTGCTTTACTATCTTCCAGCTTATATTTATTTTGAGCTAGTTGTTTTTTGGTTTTTTCTACTTCTAATCGCGCTGCTGAAGAGCGAGAGTCTAATTCTTTTTTGGCAACTTGTAGAAGTTGTTGCTCATCAATCCCTAGTGCAGTACCTACACCAGAATTTTTGAATTGAGTCCGTAATAATTCATTTTCTCCTACTAAGGCTGCCCGACTTTTCAGGAGAAAAGCAGCTTCTTGCGGCAAATTACCGCGCAAATACAACAGTTCTGATTCTGTGGCGGTACTTGCACCCATCAATCGGCGATAAATCTGGTTTTCTCTATTTAATGCAACGCGAATTTTTTTCAAAGAATCTAATTCAGCAACAGAAGCGATGGAATCAAAAGTCAGCAGCAAATCTCCTGGCTTTACTGCTTGCCCATCTTTAACATTAACTGTTTTCACGACTCCACTAACAGGAGCCTGAACATCTTTGATTGTTCCTTCTGGCTTTAATTGCCCTGTTGCTGGCACTACTTGCTCAATTTTGGCAAAATAAGCCCAAGCAATGCCAAAGCAGGCTAAGGCCATTAAAGTCACCATGATTGTACGCGACCAAATTGGAGATTGGCGCAAGACAATAGATTGCTCAAATTCCTGAGTACTTGAGTTGATTAAAGACTGTTGAGCAGCTTTCTGTTGTTTTGTAAGTACTACTGAATCTTGCTTGAATCCATTTTTTTGATTGCCGTTGAGGTGATTCCTATTAACTTGAGTCATAACGATTTTGGATTTTGGATTTTGGATTTTGGATTTTTTGTAGAGCAGTTCTTGATGGGGTTATTTCCCCCTGCTCCCTGCTCCCAACCAAGAGCCTCTTCGTTGCCATGCGCCCAGCAATGACTAATTACAAGTTCACATCTTGTTGCTGATACAGGTAAAAATAATGACCTTTAGTAGCCATTAATTCTTGATGGCTACCTTGTTCTATAACCCTGCTATTATCCATCACAACGATCATGTCTGCATTACTTACAGTGTTTAGCCGATGGGTAATAAAAAATACTGTATCACCCTTGAATGCTTTGGCTAAATTGAGACATATTTGCCGCTCTGTGGGATAATCTAATGCGCTGGTTGCTTCATCTAAAACCAGTAATTTTGGTCGTTGTAAAACAGAGCGGGCGATCGCAATTCTTTGTCGTTGTCCACCTGAAAGTGCAGAACCCCGTTCTCCCACCCGCGTGTTGTAACCGTTGGGTAAGTTCATGATAAACTCGTGGGCGCACGCCACCTGAGCCGCTTCGATAATTTCTTCGGTTGTCGCATCGGGATTAGTTAGGGCAATATTTTCCTGAACGCTTCCGTCAAACAACAACGTTTCTTGGGGAACTACACCTATTTGTCGTCGCAGTGAATAGAGTTCCACTTTGGCAATATCATAACCATCAATCAAAATTCTACCGGACTCAGTTTCGTAAAGTCTGAGCAATAACTTCATCATCGTACTTTTACCAGAACCACTTTGTCCGACAATGCCGACAAATTTCCCTGGCTCAAATTCGAGGTTGACATTAGAAAGTTGCAGAGGGCCACTTGTGCCAAAACGGAAGGAAACATTTTCGTATTTCACCGCTCCCTTAATCGCAGGTAAGGGTATATTGTAGCGGTCTGTTTCTCCTTCTTGTGGGGTATCGACAATATCGCTTAAACGCTCTAGAGACAAGGCTGTTTCTTGGAAGCTTTGCCAGAGTTGAGCTAAACGCAATATTGGGCTGGTGACGTAACCCGATATAATTCTAAAGGCAATTAATTCGCCTAAAGTTAATTCTCCTTGGAGTACTAGATAAGCTCCTACCCACAAAACGAGTAAGCTACTAAGTTTGTTGAGAAAGCTGCTGGTAGAGTTAGCGAGGGTGGAAGTTACAACCGTTTTAAAACCAGCAGCGACAAACCGAGCGTAACGCTCTTGCCAAGAAAAGCGCGATCGCAATTCGATGTTTTGCGCTTTTACGGTTTGAATTCCTGACATCACCTCCACTAAATAAGATTGAGTTTCGGCGTTGCGTTCGGCTTTGGCACGTAACTGTCTACTAATGGTGGGAGAAGCAACTAAGGTGATAATCACAAATATTGGAATTGTGCTTAAGCCTACTAAGGTGAGTTGCCAACTGTAAATCAGCATCACACCGATATAGACTAGCGAAAACAGAGCATCTAATCCAACTGTTAAAGCAGTACCAGTCAAGAATTGGCGGATATTTTCTAATTCGTTAATGCGAGTAGAAAGTTCACCCACCGGTCGACGTTCAAAGTAGCGCAGTGGTAAACGTAACAAGTGGTCGATAATTTGCGACCCTAAACCCATATCGATCCGGTTAGTGGTATCGACAAATAAGTAGGTTCGTAAAGTAGTCAATACGGCTTCAAATAGTCCAACTACTAATAGCAAAATCCCCAAAATATGTAGTGTGCCAATACTATTTTGAGTGATAACTTTGTCGATAATTAACTGAACCACCAGAGGATTCGCCAACGCTGCCAATTGCACGAAAAAGGAAGCGATAAAAACCTCTATCAGAACTCGACGGTGGCGTGACAAATACGGTATAAACCACCGTAAACTAAAGCGTTCTTGAGGTGTTTGATTAGTTGCAGTGAGCAGTAATACCCTAACTTTGGGCGGAAAGTCGGTTGGATCAACATCTAATTGTTCAACCAATTGAGCGGGTTTGCAGCGCACAATTCCTTTGGATGGGACACCCACAACTACGGTATTTGCATCCACTTCATATAAAACCGCAAAATTATCACCATAACGAATCAGCGCCGGTGTCGGAATGCGCGTCACTGAGGCGATTGGTAGCTCTATCAACTGTGCTTTAAGCCCGATTAACTCTGCCAGGTAAGCAGTAACTTGAAACGATATGACACCCTGACGTTTGACTTGCTCAGTTAAAATGCGGCGAACCACTTCTCGACGAAACGGCATTTCTAGGTGCTTCGCGATCATTTGGAAGCAGGCGAAGGCTGTATTTAATTCTCCCTTACCACTAAAAAACGGGTATTTTTGTTTTGACGAACTCTTTGAGGTTGGGGGGGGTGTCTGGGGAAATATTTCGTCTGATGCATAGGGAATATCTAATTCCTCTGTGCTATCTGATTTGGTGTTACTTACCGCAAGCACTATCTCATGACTATCTTCTAATATCAAATCTGACGGATGTATACCAACCAACCGGGCGGGGTTTTGACTTACGACTTGGATATTGTCTCTGTCATTATCCAATTCTAGGCGATCGCCAGGTGAGAAATTCGTGACTGTACCTCCCCCGCTCACAAACCAGACCCTTTCCCTATCGAGTTGGTTGAATGGAGTTGCCCCTGGGGGGAGGTAATGTATTTTCGCCTGTGGTAGAGCGTTTTCTGCGACTTCTTTAAAATTTAAAGTAGCGAGCGGTTGCTGTTTCCAATACGAGCTGAGAACATCGAAAACTTCCACCAAATAGCTGCGGTTCTTGCGAGCATTGGCAAAATCTGGGTATAAACCCAGAAAACTAAAATATGCCGATGCATTCACGGTTAAACATACTACTTCGGTGGAGGCGATCGCGGTTTCACAGGCAACATCGCGCAACAAACCAATTTCGCCGATAATTTCCCCCGGTTGCAGCAATTTTAGGGTAATTGGCAGTTGCGTGTGGGGATCGTATCCCAACAGGCGCACTTGTCCCTCATAAATGATCGTGATGTGTTCTGGGAGACTTTCTTTACCGATAATTTTCTGACCTATCCGATAGCGCCAAGCTTGCACCTGTTCTGATAGGTTAGCGATCGCTGCATCTGGTAAGCGATCAAACCCTTCTAGGGTGGTGACAAATTCGAGGAAACTGTTCTTAATATAAGTCATATAAAACAAGTAAAAGTGAGGAATTAAGCCGAAAACATTAGGGAGTATTCCTTACTAACAGTGACAGCGTTGACTTTTATGCTAGTAGTGGCAATACTTCTGTGCAATTCCGGTGTCTAAATATGTAAAAGTACAGAGTGGAGGTTCGTCTAATTGCAGGACTGTATTTATATCACACGGTTAGAATTGTTAGGCGTTTTTCAAAATCAAGTAAAGTATGGTGTAAATACATTGAGGATAAGTTATCACTTTATTAAAGCTACATAATTTATACAAACTTAAACTCAGTATTTAGCATTGCAATTATGTAAAATGGATACTTATCATCAAACGAAGACACAGAAACGTAGTTTTTAAATTTAGTGTCGCCCGTTTTAATTTATGATAATCAACATGAAACTATCACAGATGCTTTTTTAAGTAAATACCCTAGTTAAGAATTATGTAATCAAAAAAACTTTAAATTTTTGAATTGTTTTTTACAAATTATTATAGCGATTGACAGTATCACTGATGGCAAAGACGGTCAGCTTTCCTTGGTAAACATCGCCATACCCGATGTGTAAAAGAATTCTCCATCACTTTTTTGCTAGCTTAATTTAATAAAAATTAACTAGGAAAGTAAAGGTGAAGGTTTTTTGTCATCTTACAGGAGTTAAGTATTAAATTTATGAAGGAAAGACAACAACTGGCTTCAGGAAATTTACTGATTTAATTAATATCGAGTCCATTTAATCGATATGCATAAACAACCTCATCTCGCTTGCGGGATGAGGTTATTTTATTTTGTTAAGTAATTACTCGCATTGGATATTATGCAGGATTAAGACTTAAATTTACCTGCACAATCATATCGTTGTAATCTTTGTCACCACCATTTGCCAAATCCTCAAAGCCAAAGGTGTTGTTCCCTAACGTCCGAATGTGATCTGTCTGGTCTGAGTTAGCACCCAAGAATGCGAAGTAAATATCCTTATTGGCATTGCTATTGAGAATCGCATCGGGAGTACTATCAACAATAATAAATGGTGCAAACAGAGAATCAGCCCCGAAAGTCCCAGTGGAATTTGCTGTCCCTTGGTTATTCACTGTCAGGTCAATGCCTGAAACGCGCCCACGCACGGCGGCTTGGGCATAACCAGCCTGTCCAACGAGAATATCTGCTTTGCCATCACCATTGGTGTCAATTCCACCATTCCTATCAGCCACCTGATAAAAGCCCACATAGTTGTTGTAAGAAGCTTCTCTGTTGACTGCAAAGTTAGCTGTTACCGATTGTGCCACGCCCTGTAAATCAATCAGTTCCCCTTGATACTGATCTTGTAGACCTGTACCTAAAGTTAGTTGTTTATCTGTTGGCTGAATCGTCACAGCCAAATTTGGGAAGTTGAGAGAAAACCCTTCCTCTTGTGTGTTGTTATTTGTAGCTGAGGAAAAAGTAACGTTTGAGAAAGAGCTTTTCCCTGAGAGTATATCCTGAGTAGTACTGTTAGATACTAGATAAAATCTGAGTTTGGTATCAGAGTCAAATTCTAAGATGTTTGTCAGGTCGGCAGGATTAAAACCATTAGGCAGATTGGCAAGGGTAGAGAAAATCAGCTTGGAGCGCAAAAGAGCCGCTTGCGTATAGCCTTCTGCACCAGGGGCTATGCCGTTAATCCTACCTTGTTCATCGTCAACGGTAAATACACTTAGTTCATTCACCTCTTTGGAGGTGTTGGTTTTAATCTTGATTGAGAGTTTTCCTTTATCACCTTTAATGTTCAGCTTAGTCTTGACACTAAAGATATCGCCTGTGATGTTTGTCAGTAAAGCAGGTTCGTTAGCGATCGCAATTGTAAACACATCACTGGCTTTTTCTCCAGCAACATCCTGAGCGGTAACTTTGATGTTTACACTACCTACATCCCGATTCTCAGGAGTACCACTGAAAGTCCTGGTAGCAGCATCGAAGTTCAACCCTTTCGGTAGAGCGGTATCGTCGTCCAGAGTTGCAGTATAGATGAGGGTATCTCCGACATCTGGATCGCTGAAGGTGTCATCTGGTACAGTGAAGCTGAAGAAATTACCTTGGGTGGCTTGTTGGTCAAGGATTTCATTTGCCACGACTGGAGGATCATTGACATTATTAACCGTGATTGTAAACACATCACTGACTTTTTCTCCAGCAACATCCTGAGCAATAACTTTGATGTTTACACTACCTACGGCCCCATTCGTGGGAGTACCACTGAAGGTACGGGTAGCAGGATTGAACTTCAACCCATTCGGTAGAGGGGTATCATCGTCCAGAGTTGCAGTGTAAGTGAGGCTATCTGCGATATCTGGATCGCTGAAGGTGTCATCTGGTACAGTGAAGTTGAAGAAAATATCTTCAATGGCTTGTTGGTCTGCGATCGCCTTGGACAAGACTGGAGGATCATTGACATTATTAACCGTGATTGTAAACACATCACTGGCTTTTTCTCCAGCAACATCCTGAGCAGTAACTTTGATGTTTACACTACCTACGGCCCCATTCGTGGGAGTACCACTGAAGGTACGGGTAGCAGGATTGAACTTCAACCCATTCGGTAGAGGGGTATCATCGTCCAGAGTTGCAGTGTAAGTGAGGCTATCTGCGATATCTGGATCGCTGAAGGTGTCATCTGGTACAGTGAAGTTGAAGAAAATATCTTCAATGGCTTGTTGGTCTGCGATCGCCTTGGACAAGATTGGTGCTGTCATAATCTTAATTGATTAATACTTACTATTTATGAAAATCTTCGCCAAAAAAGGGTATAAAAAAATCAGGCTGAGGTAGTAGAGTTATTGTTTCTTACAACGACAACTCAAAAAGCACTCTTGAGCCCGTGCCGGATATCTTATCACTGTTACACTACCGCACATCAGCGCTACAACGGAAGCGGCAGGTTATAAGCAAGTTAAAATTTGGGACAAAAAGCAGAAGGCTCTTTACTAGCAAATAGATCCCCAACTTCTTCAAGAAGTCGGGGATCTGATCCTTGCATTAGCAAAATCGCTACAGCTTAATTAATGAATGTTGAATCTAAGCTGTAATCATCTTTCGGCTAAATGACACTAGCAGAAAAAACGAAATCATTTATTGTGAGGCTAGTTGATGCAATTCCCACCAATGAAGCCAACTCTATATTTCCAGTTTTCACGAGAGTGTCCCTACCCTGTTGCAATACCGTTAAATTACTGACGCGAATACCGCCCAGCCCGATTTTATCAATGCCGATCGCAAAATCAGCCACAATGTTCTTGCTAGTTGGCACATTGGCGTTAGCAATCCAGAATTGGTCAGCACCAGCACCACCACTAAGGCGATTACCGCCCTGTTGACCAGCAAATAGCACATCATCACCATCGCCACCGAACAGGGAGTCATTGACACTAGAGAAGAGTTTGTCATCTCCAGAACCACCGTAGAGACGGTTATTACTACCGCTACTGCGAAGGGTATCATTACTTGAACCACCAAATAATAATTGACGAGAACCTTCAATTACTGTGAGATTATCATCACCTTCTGCCCCAAGTAAATTATTACTACCACTAGCTTCCACTACGGTAACAACATCATTACCATTGCCACCATTAGCAGTAGTATTTTGAGCCGGGCCGTTTTGACCAATAAATATCTGATCGTTACCCTCTTCTGTGGATACTGAAGAGTCACTGCCGACTAGCACTGTGTCTTCACCTTTTCCAGCCTGGATTGTATTTCCTTTTGTACTTTCTACAAAGTCTGCTCCGTCACCTGTGAATAAAGTTTGATTTGGCTGAACAGTAATATCATCGCTGCTAGTGGAACCAGAATTAATTTCTTCAGCTTGAGGTTTACCTAAACCAGGAGCAAGATTAAGGGGATTCTCCACCTTCAACAGAATAATTTCATTGTTGTCTATAACTGGATTTTGAGGATCATTTCCAGGACGACCTGTAGAGAAGGGATAATTGTTGTCATTAGCTACCAAAATGGTATTTTTGTCAACAACTAAAACATTTTCAATGGTGACAAATGGTAAGTCAAAGGTGGTTTTGCCATCTCCATTCAAGTCATTGGGGTCTTGGATATTTAACAAGTCTGCAACTTCTTCTTTAGCTACAAAACCATTAGAATCTGTTTTAGACAAGTCTATTTTGTAAATCTTCTTAAATTCAGCCGCAGCCCCTTGACCACCATCCCGCTCAATGACTAAGTATTCATTGTCATTAATGACTGCTAAATCGCCGATCGCATAAGCAGGATTTTCTAACTTGTAGTAAATTTTGTTGCCAGTGTACTCGCGGCTGGCGATATCAAATTCATTAATCCGCAAAGCACCAGCAGGATCACCTTGAACCGTACCCTCTAGCAGCATATAGAGTTTGGTTTTGCTGGCGTTGATTGCTCCGCCTTCAAAACCTTTGGAACCACCCAAGTTAGCAAAAGCATCTCCTGAGAGAACATCGGGGTTTTGTGGCGATCGCACTAAGTTATTCTGAGGATCACTCAAGAAATCTCGGACTTTATCCCCTGTATATGGGAAGTCTGTGAACAGTGCGTCTACCCCTAATTGAAAGAACTGCTGAAATTCTAGTTCGGGATTACCTTTGTAATCTGCTGCTAAGTACTGGTCTTCATCGCGGAAGGTGTAGGGATGAACCTGTAAACCTGCATTGTGAGCATCTTGAATTAAGCTAGTAGGAGGTAACGTTGTCTTATCAGCATCATTTACTGCTCCATCCCCATTGACATCATCTGCCAACCCATCACCGTTAGCATCAGTACCTTTGACACTAACAATCATCCGTTTCCAAGGGCCAATACCATCAGCATAAGTGGCAATTTCAGCCAAGCCTTGTGGAGTCCGTAAATCACCATAAGTACGAGGATCATTACTGGCTTCCAAATCATAAGGCTGAGTTTCTCTGAGCGTACCATTTAGCTCAATGCCAGATGCATCTAAAAGTTGGACGAGTGGAATATCCACTCCTGCTTCTGGCATAATGCGATCGTGTAGATCCTTGAGATTACCTACTTCAAAGGACTGGATGAAGATCCGACTTGGATCGGTGAAGTTCTCAGCCTTGAGTGTATCGATCAGTATCTCACTGATGTTTCTGTTAATTTTCTCTGTCGTGCCTACATAAGTTGCTTCTTCAGCAGAATAGGTGGGATGCTTAGTTTCGGGATAGATGCCAATCTTTTTACCTGTCTGGGCTTCTACTTCCTTAACCAAGTCGATGATTTCGGCGAGAGTGGGAATTTCAAATTGACCATTGAAGGATTGGTCACGGAAAGGTAGACGCTGTATCGCCCTTAAAGTCTTGATTTCTTCTAAAGTGAAGTCTTCAGCAAACCAACCTGTGATTTCAGTTCCATCTAGGCTGACTGTTTTCTTGCGATCGGCAAACTGTGGATATTTGCTAATATCGTAAACGTCTGTGGTTGTATTGCTTAAATCGACGCTGCCATCAGCACTTAAAATTGCTAAAGCAGGCTCATGACGAGCAATTAACACACCATCTTTTGTAACTACTAAGTCTGGTTCAATAAAGTCAGCACCGTCTGCAATTGCCTGTTTGTATGCCTCTAGGGTATGTTCTGGAAGATCCCCACTTGCACCTCTGTGGCCAATTACTTTAGGTGCTTCTCCATTTAAAGTTTTGAATTGGTCAGGTGTAGCGATGGGAGCTTCTAACAACTTACCAGTGGCATCAAAATGCAATAGATAGGGGCCAAACTCTTCTCCCACCCAGATTGTCCCGTCTTTATCAAAGACGAATGACTCTATATCAAAATCTGCACCAGTCAGTAATCTCTCAGAACTTTCTTCATTAACTATTTGGAAAGGAATCTTGTTATCGGGATCAGACAGTTGAATGTAATCTAAAACTTTAACGCTGCCATCTCCATTTTCTGTTCCCTTAAAATTCGGATCTAGACGATTGATTCGCAGTAGAAAATCTGCACTATTGTCTTTGCTACCGTAACCATTATCTGACAAAAAATATAAAGAGTTACTGTTAGCAAACTGGACACCGCTAAAGCCCTGTATTGGCTGTCCTGGAAAAGGCCCCGTTCTGCCGTTAGCTGAAATTCCTTCACCAGAAGTTGGCCCATCACCATAGGTATCAGCAGGTAAAGAAGCAAAGCCGACTAACTCAATTGCCATAGTTTAAAATGTTGGTTTGGTATTGGGATTTAACTGCATCACAAGCTATTGAAGTTTTCTCATTACTTGTGGAAAAATAAATCATTAACTCAGGCTATAAACCGGAATTACTGGCAAATTTCAGAATTACAAAAATATAGTTTCGGCAAGTCCTTTTAGCCCAACTTTGTATTAACGTCAAGAATACATTTACGAAAAACGTATTTTGTCAGAGTTATCGAAACCTTGAAACATGATAGTGGAATGTCAACTACTAATCTGTGTTAGTGAATAATGAGCATCGAAGACTGAGATTCAGAATTTAATGTTGATAGTAGCTATGAGATAACTTAGCTAGCAGTAAAGATGTTTCCATGAAAAGATTAAGATAAGATAAAATTAAACAGAAGAAATGATTAAAATATATTTGCAACCTCGTGTACTTGCAAAACTCTGTAATTATCAAAAAATAAAATTTCAATTTTGCAGTTTGATATGATGTCCAGTTAAAGTCGTTGACTGTTGACTGAAAACTCGTGAACCGTCAACGGTCAACAGTGAACAATAGCAATGGAATATTTTTTTACTTGGAAGTCCCTTAGATTATTTTGAGATTTCCGGTAGCAAATCAATTCATAAGTTCATTACAACAATTGTTGCAATGATTTAAAGGTTTCTTATACATGGAAGAGTATTTGTTGCAAAGTATTGAGCAATTGCTGCAACGACTTATATATTTGCAAGAAATACTTAAGCCTTTCTTATACATGGAAGAGTATTTGTTGCAAAGTATTAAGCAATTGCTGCAACGACTTATACATTTGCAAGAAATACTTAAGCCTTTCTTATACATGGAAGAGTATTTGTTGCAAACGTTTAAATTTTTACAGATAAATTAGGCGTAAGTTGGGGAGCTACTGCGCCCTTGCGGTTTCCCGACTTAAAGCAAGTGGCGTTTGAGTAACGCTTACGCTCAACCCAACCTACTATTCTCTTAACCCAAGTGTATTGCCTTACCAAGAAGCGGAGGGGCTCTTAGCTGGGAGCAGGGGGAGCAAGCCCTACCCGTTCGCGCAGCGTCTCCAAGAGTTGCCGTGGAGCAGAGCGGAACATGGGTATAAAGCCCCGCCATAAAGGGCGCTCTTGCTGGGGCGGAGTAACAAGCTCCGTCTCAGCTTTCTCCCTTGCTCCCTGCCCCCTGCTCCCCTGCCTCTTTTGACCATTTGTGTAAATCTTTGCAACTAATGAAATGTTTAGATACCCGACTTCTTTAAGAAGTCAGGTATCTCGTTGTTCACGAATGATTTAGGATTGGGATAACACTAGGCAACAAACTAAGCCAAGACGCTAGCAGAGAAAACGAAATCATTTGCAGTTAGGCTCGTTGAGATAATTCCTAGCAATGAAACTAACTCTGTATTTCCGATTTTTACTAAAGTGTTACTACCCTGTTGCGACAGTGTTAGCCCACTAAATTGAGTTACGCTAACACCACCAAGCCCGATTTTGTCAATCCCGACTGTAAAATCAGTCACTATGCTCTTGCTAGTTGGCAGACTACCATTAGCAATCCAGAATTGATCAATACCAGCACCACCACTCAGGCGTTGGCGCAGCCCCCCGTAGGGATCGCTACCCTGTTGACCAGCAAATAGCACATCATCACCATCGCCACCACATAGGGAGTCATTGACATTAGAGAAGAGTTTGTCATCTCCAGAACCACCGTAGAGACGGTTATTGCTACCGCCACTACTAAGGGTATCATTGCCTGAGCCACCGAATAATGATTGGCGAGAACCTTCAATTACTGTGAGACGATCATCACCTGCTGCCCCAAACAAATTATTACTACCACTGGCTTCCAGCACGACAATCAAATCATCACCATTGCCACCATCGGCACTGGTCTTTTGAGCCGGGCTATTTTGACCAATAAATATCTGCTCATTACCGTCATTCCCGGAAACTGAAGAGTCACTCCCTGCAAGCACTGTGTCATCACCGTTTCCAGCTATGATTGTGTTACCTTGAGCGCCTTCTACAAAGTCTGCTCCGTCACCTGCACTAAAGAATTGTCCTGGCTGAAAATTGACAGTATCGCTGTTGCTAGAACCAAAACCGTTCGGGAAAGTAGGCTGTATTGTCAGATTATTGGGTAGTTCGAGAATACCGAGTTTTTCAGCAGCCGTATTACCTGTAATGTTAAAGTCGTTGTCGTTAATCAAAGCTAGAGTGTTGGGTGCTACCAGTGCCAGACCTTCTAATTTTTCCACCCCCGTGTAACCCAACTGAGCAGCATTAGCGATTAGGCTTTTGGTGACAGGGGTAATATTGGCAGCAACTAACTCCGCAGAGGTAAGTTGTTCAATAGTTTTACCATCTAGCAAGGTAAAGTTAGCAGGGTTATTGATGTTGGTTGCCCCGGCTAAATCAATTTGGTAAATTAGTTTATTGCCAGCAGATGTACCATTGTCATCTCGCTCAACTACTGCAAATTTGCCGTTACCTAAAGATACTGCATCGCCAATTTTGTCAGTTGCCGGTAAACCTTCTAGGCGATATAAATACTCTCCTTTTACCTGCTTGGTGACAATATCAAACTCTAGAATTCGCAGGTTTAGAGAAGCTTTAGAGGTCGCATCATTGGCGACATCTGGATTGTCAATTGGACTTTGGATAAAAGCGTATAATTTATTACCTTCGAGAGCTACAGCTTCAAATCCCCGGTTATTGCGGCGTTGGGCATAAACGAATGGTAATACCTCAGTTCCAAAAGTTCCCAGTGGTTGATCTGGGTTGGGTGCAGTGGCAGTTCCTTGAGGAATAAAGCGGTCAATTAGTTTACCATTAACGTCAAAGTGGTAAATTGCCGGACGGTATTCATCTACCATCCAATAGTCTCCATTTTCCGCAATTACAATACCTTCTAAGTCAGCACCCAAAGGATCGTTAGCTAGAATATTGTTGTCTAAGTCAACAGCAATTTCATCAGTGTAAGCCAAACCATTTGCCCCAGCTTGCAAATTAGGCAATCCGGTTAATGGTGTTGTCCCATCTTGGCAAAATAGCCCCGTTCTCTTAGTAATATTGATTTCACCTGTGCTGCGGTTGAGTTCAAAACTGACTATTTCTGGCTGGAAATCGGGTAAGAAAAATGGTCTGTTTGAACCCTCAGGTTCTCCATTGGGGCCCCGGTCTGTGTGGGTGACAAACTTCAGATTCCCATTTGCTGCAAACCCTTGAAAATACAACCCAGAAAAACCGCCTAAGAAAATATCTTGATTTTCAGAGGTTGTTCCTAACTTGGGTAAGTTGTCAAATTCATAAATAGTTAACTTGGGTTGAGCAACAGGATTGCGTGGATCATAACTAGTGGTGTCAATAGTTAGAGAATTAGGGAAGGCATTGGCAATATTTTCCCAAGGTACAAACTTGAAGTTAGAACTAATATTTTCTTCTTCACCTTCATCGCTAACTATCTTGGCAGGTTCATTGGAGCCATCTTGAGTGACAAATAAACCAAATGGAAAGTTAGCCCCAAGTGGCACATTAATCACATCTGCACCGTCTGACTCTTGTACGCTGTCAATGACCCCATTGATACCAACGGCAAAATTACCCACGTATTCGTTGTTACCTTCACGAGTGTAAGCAACAAAGGTGTTGTCGCCTTGGCTAGATGCTAATAAGTAGCCTGTGCCATTTTTGCCGTAATAAATGGTCAGTCCTTCTACGTCATTGGTGAGATAATTACCACCCAAATCTCTGACTTGATCAATTAGCTTGCCAGTTGTGCCACCGTTTGGTTCTGCTTGGAACTTCCAAATACCGACATTTTCCTGGCCGATGTAGAGGAAACCAGTTTCCTGGTCTACTACCATACCCTCTGTTTGCGGATCGCGTTCGCCCTTGGCGTTGGCGAAGCCATTGCTAATTGTCGGTACGGTAAATTCTCGCACTCGTTCAGCCCCAATTTTGCCATTACCTTTGTCAATCAGTTTAAACTGAGCAACATCTCCGGTTTCTCGGCGATTGGCAAAGACATAATAATCATTGGTGATTGGACTGCGGTATAGGGTAAGCCCGTAAGCACTGCGAGAAGATGAGGAATAAGGTTCTGCAAAAGGTAACCCTTGGAAAAGGGTTCCAATATTGCTGTCGGTGATGTCTTCGAGGTAATTACCGGGAGTAGTAGAGTTGGGGTTAATTTTGAAGATTGCTAGTTTATCATTACCGCGATCGCTAGCTACGGCAATATCAACAGATTGATTGCCTAATTTAAAACCGTATTGCAAGTCAATATTGTTGTAGCGAATGCCACCCGGATTAACTGTTTGCAACAAATTACCAGATAAGTCATAAACCCGCAATCCAGCATTTTTAACTGAGGTTAGTACTAAACTATCGGCAGAATTTGTGGCATTAACATAGATAGCAGGATCATCAGCATCAGCCCGTTGATCAACTGGGAGTGTTTCATCGTCAAATAAATCAGGGCGGGTTTCTACTGTGGGTGCAACAGTAGGAACTAAGTCTGCATCTAACGTGAGAATTTGGGTAAATTGGCTTTGATTGAAGTTGTTATCACTTACCAGCACAATCGACTGGCTACCATCTGCTAGTTTTGGCCCAAAGGTAATACCCTCAATGTTATCTGTACCGTTAGGCAAGTTTAAGTCATTTAAATTCAACAGCAGACGTTTTTGAGCGGGTTTGATAGTAGCTAGTTGTTCAGCACTCAAATTATTGAGAGAATCGTAGAAACTAATATCAGTTGCACCTTGCAAAGAAACTTCGTAGATTTTGATGGTGTTGCCTACACCTTGGGCAAAGGAGCGTTCTAATGCCAATAATGTGCCACGATTATCTATTGCTAGTAAATCTGTCAAACCATTGTCAGCAGAACCTGTGCTAGGGTTAGATGCTTGAGCAATCGCATCCGTAATATAAAGATATTCTTTTTCTGGTTGTCCACTAACCAGATTGTATTGCAGAATCCGGGAAGGGCTGCCACTGGTGAGCGAAGCCTTTAATCCATCTTGAGAAAGCGCATTTTCGGTAGCGGTGAATAGGGTTTTCTGGTCGGGTGTGATGGTGAGGCTTTCAAATCCCAAATTATTGTAAACACCTGATGTCTGCGTGTCACCTGCATCTACAATACCGTTGCTATTGGTATCCTCAACTACTGGTAGGAATTTACCGGGGACGAGTAACGATGCCACTTCTTGCCCCGTAGTCAGCGAAAACTCTTTAATAAAGGGATTGCTAACACGACCAGCAGCAGGGTTAACTTCTCCCTCGGAAGAAATGAAAACAGTATCATTATTAGTTAAAGCAATACCTTCTGGGTCGAGGCTGTTGATTGCAAAAAAGTTGCCGTTGGTATCTTTGAGAGGAGTAACATTGGTAAAAGTAATTTCCGAATCGGCAGCGAAGGTATAAAAACGGGCTGGGGCAACTTGGGAGCGATCGTCTGAAATAGCGTAATAGCGGTTATTAAGAACATCATAGGTAACACCCGACAATCCTCCTAATGGGGTAGGTGTACCATTCACACTTCCCGCAGCACCAGCAGGAATAAAGCCAGTGACGAAGGTAGTTTCTCCGAGAAATTCTACATTGGGAATGGTTTTACCTGGTTCATTTGGCCCAGTTTGCACATCTGCAAACACCAAACGATGGTCAGAACTGGGGAAGGGAAAAGTACCTACCAAAGGAAATGTCGGGTCGGTATTCAGCGACCAAAATACTCCTGAATTGGCAATTGTCAAGTCAGCAGAGGGTAGAACATAGTCAGTCCGCAGGTTTCCGGGAGCCGTATCAGCAAAGTCTGCGGTGTCAAAGCTAGGATTACCATTTTGGCTAGCGTTTGCACCATCCTGCAAATCTGCTTGTTGGGGCGCACCCAGACTAGTAGGAATGACATTAGTATTGATATTGGGATTTTGCAACAGTTGGCGAATAGCGTTGTCAAAACTATCACCATCTAACGGATCGGCATTTTGATCGCCCACAATTAAAAAGCTTGAACCAGCAGCAATCCCGCCCGTTTTCCCCTCATCATCGTAGATGTAATTACCTTTACCAGGAGTAATATAGTCTGCCCAAAAGCGGATCTCGTCGTGGTTGCGCTTGCCGTTGCGGTCTTCCGGCCCATCAAAGGTTGGAGGTGTAGGGTGGCTGGCAAGGACATGAATTGTCTCGCCATTTACTTGGATGGGTACATCCCAATGGCTCTTGGAGGAGAGACGTAAAACTTCCAGTTCCTCGTCAGAATACCAATCATTTGCCTGTACTGTTATCGGATCATCGGGAAGCAAAGCATTGGGCATATCCTTCCAGAGGAAGTTTTGAAATGTGCGGATGTTGGCAGTGTCAATAGGATATTTGGACAACAGCAACATCCCAAATTGACCGGGGAAATTCCCGAATCCGAAGGCATCATCGCCATATCCCGGTTCGCCTGGGGTTGTAACTGCTGTGCCATTGTTATTTAAGTCAAAACCAGAGGCAATACCCGTATTGCAAGGAGCGATGTAGAAGTAGGGGTAGTCAACGGGAGTTGCACCATTCTGGCTAACGGATAAGTAATTTTGCCGAAATAGTTGAACTGCCTCCGGGGAGTAGTCAAACTCGTTAATTAGCAGCACATCCGGGTTATTACGTTGGATGATTTCTGCAACCGCCTTGGCCTGAACATTGTCAGGGTTAGACAAATCACTTACTAACTGACCTTCAGCGTTCCGATTCAGGGAAGCATTGAACTGGGAAAAGCGAATTGTGCTTGTAGTGATCATAGTTTAATTCTCAGGTAGATTTCAAACATGAGACTGCTTTGAAAAATGGGAGTGCGGAATGGGGCAATACTGTTGGATTAAAGATTTTTGCCCTGTAGAAACGCGTTAGTACGGGATGAAGCCCAGTGCAATTTCGCGTCTCTACCAAGAATTTTGGACTTAACTGAATGGTGTTGGGGAGTGGGCATCTCTGCGTGAGGCAAACGATCGCCTTATCGCCTTAGCAATTATCCAAACTTGTCTGCACTTCGTAACAGTCCAAAAGCGATCGCCATGTCCACAGAGGAATCGCAGGTTACTAAATATCGCATTGAAAGCTGGATGTAAGTCTTCAAAACCAAAGCTGAGGCCAGTAGTTTCGTTTCCCAAGGCAGAAGCTTAGATACCAATGTCACACTTTCTAATTACTGGAGACTAAGAAGTTCTCAAACCTCCCACATTAAACTATTCCACTTAGATTAAGGAACAGCTATCAAGAGGTTAAGACAAAAATAATTGCAGGTTTTACGATGCTTTTGTTCCACAGCAATTATTTTCAGTCATATAGCCTGAACGGATAGCGCAGTCGGTAAAACTTAGAAATGGCTATTTTATCGTTGACCCTATAGTATGTCTTTCTCTAACTCAGTTTCAAGCTGTTCAGCCCTTTTAATTAATCTGAAAATTCCTTAGTTAAAACACATCTTAAAACTTTTATATATAAATTTGTTCCAGCAAACTATTTTGTTGATATTGTAAGATATAGAACATTAGTGCATCATTCAAAATTGAGGATAAAAACTCGGTTTCTTTCAGTGCTTGTAAAGATCCAAAGTGAATTTACTAACTGTGCTTCCATCACTTTTACATCTACTTTAATTCTTTGAAACCTATATCTGGCAATAATTTTGACTTTTAAAGGCAACTTTTCATTTCCCTTTTTATTTACTTTAACTAGTTCGTTTGAACTAGTGAATTCGATAGGATAGCCCGCCGCAAGCATACCTTACGGCGAACTATGCTATCGCAATTTTGGGAAAGCCTGAAACATCAATTTTGTCGTGAATAGGAAAGAAAACTGAGTAAATAACATCGAAAAGAGTTGGATTGGGTCTTTGCCAACGCAAGTTAATCGTAGCTAAATTAAATTTTGAGTAAATCAAACGAGAAAATAAATCATGAGCACACAAATTGGTACTCCTTTTTCTGACAACCTGTTGGGCGGTAGTGGAAATGATAATCTCCTTGGTCGCAAGGGCGATGATAATCTGTTCGGTTATGAAGGCAATGATAACCTATACGGTGACGAAGGAAATGATAACCTGTTTGGCAGCAGTGGAAACGATAACCTGTTTGGTGGCAGTGGAAACGATAACCTGTTTGGTGGCAGTGGAAATGATAACCTGTTTGGAGAAAAGGGAGACGACGTAATATTTGGCAGTGCTGGTAATGACATTATCAGTGGTGGGGATGGCATTGATACGCTTGATTACACTGGTTTAGGTCAAGTAATTACTCTTTTTGCCGATCGTACAGAAAAGGGTGGTGGTCTTGGTAGCGATCGACCTTCAGAGCCTCCTAGTACAGAGATCATCATTGCTGATCCAGGTTTTATAAATGTTATCGATATTTCTGGTACAGATTTAGCGTCTCTAATCGACTTGGATGCAGAAAGATTTGATATTCTTGATGTTCCTAGAGCGATTACCATTAAAAACTTTGTCAATGTCATTGGTAGTAATCAAAATGACACAATCATTGGTAACGAACTAAATAACATACTTATCGGTGGCAGTGGTAATGATTTCTTAGGCGGTAGCGCTGGCAATGACATCTATGATGGAGGAGATGGCATTGATACGCTTGATTACACTGGTTTGGGTCAAGCAATTACTTTTTTCCCTGATCGCATCGAAAAAGGAAATCTCGGCACTGATCGGGAAGTCGTTCCGACTGTAATTGAGATAGTTATAGGAGATGTTGGTTTTGCCAATACCATTAATGCTTCAAGTCTAGAAAGTCCTGTTTCTGTAAATGTTGACTTATCTAAGGAATCGTTGACTGAGGTTAGTATTTCAGGGGTTGTTAATAGCATTGGCACTGTCAAAAATTTTGTCAATGTCATTGCTACAAAACAAAACGACACGATTATTGGTAACAAGTTAAATAACATAATCAATGGTTTTGGCGGTCGAGACACTTTATCCGGAGGTGCTGCTCAGGATACATTTGTTCTGGGAGAAAAGGGTAATGTTCTTTATCGCAATTCTGGTATCGAAGACTTAGCTATCATCAAAGATTTTGTCTCTGGTGAAGACAAAATTCAACTAGCCGGTAACAGAAGTGACTATTCCTTCTTTAACCAAGGTTCGAGTAACTTTATTGCTCTGGTAGGCAATGGTAATGGTCAATTTAACTTTGGGACTGATGAGGTGATTGCATCTCTCAATAGTAGTTTCAATCTTGTTAATGACTTGATATTTGTCTAAAAACAAAGCTGTTTATCTGCGGCGTTGCACATTTGCGGCATGAAAAAGCATTAGCTAATAAGTATCTCCAAAATTGAACCGAGAAGACAGTTAAATTCGCTGCGACGGGCGCGGCGGATTTAACTGCCTTATAGGATGTTTGAAAAGTCTAATTTATTACTCATCGGGTAACTAGAAGTCCTGGCTATACAGGCAAAAACGGCCTGCGTGAGTTAAAAATATTGATATCGATTTTTCGTTAGTCCACAGAGCTGGACTTCGTTTCTCTAGTGGCGAATTATATTCGACCAATACTTTTCAAACATTCTCTGAGCAATATTAACCGGGGTCATGCCATCTTGAAGGATGTAAAGGGACTCCGAAATTGATAGTTTTATTGCTAAATAGTTCAGATCTACGATAATACTTTTAAGCTCTTGTTCCCCTGCGGTCTTAATGATAAGGTTTTCACTGGATATTATTTAAGGTGGGTAATAGCCCACCTTAATATAATTCAGTATTTCGGTGACAGAAAAAACTATATCTTGTGGGTTTGGCAAAATTGCTCTTATCTGTTAAGTAATTGAAATATTAGCGGAACTTAACAGGATTTAAGCGAACAGAGTTAGGCTGAGACTGACGACGAATTGCTACTCCATTGCGGAGATTTCTCGCGGTACCTCCATCTTTGCGATCAAGGAAAGGTTTCAGATTAATCCCACTTCTAGACGAACTAACCCGATTATTGCCACTGCCTAGAAGTGTACGTCCTAAATTATATAATTCGTTGCCTCCACGACTGCGATCGCCATAAGTGTTAACGGCTATAGTCTGTTGTCCGCTATCAGCAGTAGTCAAGTTCTGAAAAATACTATTGCGGATAACAACAGGATCTTTCCCAGGAGGTACTGTCAGTACAATTCTACAGGTTGGGTTGGCTTCTGTTGTGACGCAGACAATATTTTCGTTATTTTCTACAGATGTCTGGAGTTCTTGTAAGCCATCTGGGCGATAAAGTTCTAAACGACTGGCAATTGCTGTACAACGCCTTTGTGCATCCCAACCACCGCCCAAAGTCGCAGGCGCAGCCCAAGCAAAGTATTGCCCTGGTTGACTTTGTGGCTGATACATAACGGTGTACTGACCATTGTAAGTCTGACACGTAAACCGAGTTGTACCGTCAGCTGAGGGTGAAGGTGGTATACCTGTTGATGTGTCTATTGGTACTGATGACCCACCTGATGGTACTGTTGGTACGACAACGCCATCGCCAGTAGAGTCATATTGCGCCATTGCTACGGAATTGCCCAGACACAAAGATAAGCCAAGACTACCCAAAGATATCAATCGAAGCAGTTGTGATGACATAAATCATCCTCCAGTAGAAATAGGTGGGGAATTGATAGTTTAATTGACGAATAATTCTATGTTTTGATTCATCAAAAAGGCTATTTTTTTTCCTCTGTTGCTTTTTTCTCTTCGAGTAGCTTTTTCACCCGTGCTTTAATTTCTAGATGACGCCCTACTCCTTTGACATTGCCTCTAATTTCTCTTTGTGTATAAGTTTTGTAACGGTTCAGATTTTCTTCTGCTAGTTTTGTAAACTCAGGCGCTTGGAGATTTTTCGGGTTGAGAATAGCAAATTGACGCGCCGCTAAAGACGCTTCCATCCATTTTTTATCATCAGCTAGAGCTGTAATTCTAGCTTTAATTAATTCTGGTTGATCTGGATACAGCGAAGAATCCCCAAAGGGGCTGACGCACCCCAGCACTTTTATGCTTAAACTAAGCCAGGAAAATACTTGAAAATTTTGTCTATATATGCTAAAGCAAATTATTTGGATCAATACCTTGAGATTGTAAATAGGCAATTAGGCGTTCTTTTTGCTGGCGTTCCTGTTCAATTTGCTCTACCGCCCAAAGGAACAAATTACCTGCCTCATCCCACCACCGCAACCAGTAACCAGTTCTAGCTTCTTTTGTTCCTTGCCAAGTTCCCAGAAATAAACCCATTGAATCAATCCAATGACGACCATTTTCATCAGGTTGCTTTAACTCGTAGCGGCTATTTTCGAGTTGGTAAAATTCTAACAAACCGCCATTTGGGTCAAAAATCACGTAAATTGGAACTTGAAGAATCTGCTCATAAAAAAACCATTTTCCTGGTGGATAAGTTCGCTTAAAAGAGTATTCTCCACCCTCAGCATCAGATAGAAATTCCATCACAATTGCCGGAATATCCCCGTCTAAATTGGGTGTATAGCTTTTGCGTTCTCCTAAAACTTGATTTACCGATGGTACATAAACCCAGCCGGGTGCTTTAGCAACAAATTGCCCGTTTATCGTTGCACAAAGTCCAAAATTCGAGGCTATCAACATCTGCGGTTGGATGAAACCACTTATCTCAAGGCTTTCGCGCAAAGCACCAGCTAATAGTGGCTGACCTGTATTTTCCACTGGTTCATCCTTTAGGTGAAAATCTGCGGGCAACGCTTCCCAAGATATTACCAGTTCTGTTGAAGATTTGGTTTCACCGAGTTGGGTTGTCATAAACACCCCTTTTTATTGATTTGTCTTTATTTTATGGGCGATCGCAGTTATTTTACAACGTCGCCGTTTGTGATGCGATGCCTACGACGGTTAAAGCCAACACACAAAATTAAAACACAAAAAACCCCGGCGAAACTAACCGAGGTAAGAGAGAGAGGTACGAATGACAATGAGATATAGCGATACCGAAATCTAAAAAATCTTAGCTAACGGTAAAACCAACCAAAACTATAGTTGTGACAATTAAAGTCGCAAAAAGAGCCTGTAAAACATATTTACGTTGTTCCCAAATTGCCGGGTACTCGGCGTAGTACATCTTGGGTTCAGCTGCGTAGTTATTGATAATGCCGTCTTCGTTTATTGTGGTATACATAATTTTTCTCTTTTTTATTTACTTATGTAACTAAATTTAACAATATTGTTACAAAACGTCAAGAGGACTTGACAAAAAAAGTCTGATGGTATTAATAAAAGTTGCTTATCAGGCATAGGAGATTTAGGCGAAGCTGCTCCAGCCGCCGAAAGCGTCATAATATTACGCAATTTTTTAAATCGCAAAATAAAAGGGTAGAGCGTGGATGAAGTAAAATCTACATCTAATTCTTCATCACCGCATCCAATAGCACATTGGCATCAAAGCGGACTACATCTGTGCAAGGTAGCCCAGTTTCTGCTATTGTTTGAGCGATGCTTTCCTCTGCCGCAGATTCATCTAGATGGGCTGTGTTCAGCGCTATACCTACTACAGGAACACTTCCAAAAGCACCACCGGCACTAGCAACAGTTTCATAAAGCCGAATCACTTCTGGTAAAGGTGGAATTAGTACATGGGGATGATTACGTACATGAACTTGTCCCGCGCGATGTGCTAACAGCAGTTGGGTTGGTTGCGAACCACGGATTAGGGGTAAGGTTGCCGTTGAACCAGGGTGTAGCAGTGAACCTTGTCCTTCAATGTGCAAAATGTCGTGGTTTTTGCCATAGCGCATAACTATCTGTTCCACAGCACCGGCGGCAAAGTCTACCCGCACAGCATCTAAAGCCACGCCGTCCCCTTCTAACATCACTCCAGTTTGACCGGTGGCGAGGAATTTAGAACGCCAACCTCGCTGTTTTGATGCCCAATGTAACTCTAGACTAGTTGACATTTTACCGATCGCCATGTCAGTTCCCACTGTCAAAACCCGCCGACAGGAAAGGGTGCGTGCCATTCCACTAGCAACAGTTATATTAGGCGGCTCTTTGCGTACATCCCAAATTACTTGCCCTGGTTTTAGCAGTGCATTTAACTCTGGTATGTTTGCCATTGGTGTATGTAAACCATTTACCAGGGACATTCCAGCTTTTAGAGCGTCTTTGATTTCCAGCCAGTAATCATCTGGTAAAGCACCACCTCCTGGAGCAATGCCTATTACCAAGATTTCTGGCTTGTATTCAAGGGCTGCGGCTACAGATGCTACTATTGGGACATCACGTTTGATATTAGTTAATTCTGGTAGGGATTTGCCAGCACACTCGCGATCGATTACGGCTACGATTGGGGCTTCACTGTAACGTAAAATTGCTAGCCCTGTTTTGCCGTGATGCCCAGTAATTCCTTCATGTAGCAAGATAGCTACTCGTTGATTAAGTGGTAGTCGCACTGTGTTGTACCCCCAAACCTGGTAAATCGTTTGGCAAAACTTTTCCTTCTTTTAGCAATGCACCCGTAAAGGGATCATCGATTAAATTGAGGTGACTGTCTAAATCTAGATAATCAGCTAGTGGCGCTAGCTGTAATGCTGCTGTATTAGCTAGCGAACTGTCAGAATAGCAACCAAACATTACTTGCAACCGATATGCTCGCGCTGTATGTACCATTCGCATTGCTTCGGTTAGTCCCCCTGATTTCATCAGTTTGATATTAATACCATCTACGTAGTTTGCCAAGTGGGGAATATCGGAGCTTGTGAAACAACTTTCATCGACAAATATGGGCAGGGGAGAGTGTTCTTTGAGTTTTGCTAAACTTTTTTCTTCTCCCCGTGGCAATGGCTGTTCTACATATTTTATACCTAAATTAGCTAGCCAATTGCACATTGCGATCGCATCTTCCAAGCTCCAACCCCCGTTGGCATCAACGAAAAATTCTAGTAATGGTGCTTCTTCTTGCACTGCTAATAGCATTTTTTTATCTGCATCTATACCATCTGGACTACCTAGCTTCACCTTGAAAAGGCGGACATCAGTAAATTGTAACCAGTCTCGCGCTCTAGCCTTGGCTCCTTCTGGTGAATTAATCCCAATTGTGACAGAAGTCGGTACTATTTGGTTGCGATCGAGTCCCCAAATTTGCCACAAGGGTAATCCTACGCGCTTACCCAACCAGTCGTGCATTGCGATATCCAAGGCAGCTTTAGCAGCAGAAGGAACCTGGTTTTGTGTTAAAACTCGCTCAATTTCCTGTCGCTGTAAGGGGCTGAATGCTTGCAACAGTGGCACAACTTGCTGTAGGGCGTCTTTGATTGTATCAGTTGATTGTCGATGATTACCCACACCGAATGGTGATGCTTCCCCCCAGCCTTCGATCCCATCTTGTGAAATTCTCACCCATACATTAGTTGTCTGTGCCGTTGTACCCCGACTAATAGTCAACGGAAACCTTTTTTTTACTGTAAATAACTTTATATTTATTTGCATACTGGTTATACATATTATATTATGCAAAGCCAGTGTAAGTTCAAAGTTTAGATTATTGGATATCTCTGTTATACTTTTTTACATTCATTGCTTAATAACTATTATTTTTCTTTATGAATAAATTAAAAAAATGGAAGATTTTAAAATCAAAAATGGTTTTAGATCATCCTTGGTGTCAGGTGAGGCAGGATGAAATAGAATTACCGAATGGTAAAATTATAGATGATTATTTTGTCAGTATTAAGCCTGACGTTGCGATGGTTTTACCTATTACTAGTAGCAAAGAGATAATTTTTGTCCGGCAATACAGACATGCCGTAGGTGAATTTTTCTTAGAACTGCCAGCAGGTAATTTTGACCCAACAAAAGAGAGTGCAGAAGTAGCAGCAATTAGAGAACTGACAGAAGAAACTGGTTATATTCCTGAAGAATTTAGAAAAATCGGAATTTTATACGATAAGCCGAGTAAAGATACTAATCAAATACATTTATTTTTAGCAGAGAATGTGAGCAAAGTTGGAGAGCAGCAACTAGATATTACAGAAGAGATTGAAGTTGTATTAATTCCCGTAAAATCAGTTTTAAACAAAATTGTCCAAGGTGAAATTTCTGTGGCGGGAACTATTGCGGCTCTCTTCTTAGGTTTAAACTTTATTAATTATTAATAATCCTGGTATCTCTCTTCGGTTTTGTAAAAAAATACTTGATACGAATTATATTTTGAAGCTTTTAAAGCATATTTTTTGGGAGTTTTGGCATAGAATATTATTAATAAAGTTTCCATATAATGTCCTTGTAAAGATGATATACAGAATTTTTCTGTATATAACTGTTACTATGCTAAGGACAGAGGGCAAGTGACTAAATTAAGATTAGCGGTTCGTAACGTGGATGTTCTAATTGAGTCAATAAGAAGCTTTGAAAAGGATCTTGGCAGGCTGAGTGAAGATGAGAAAGCCGCAGCGATTCAAAAAATTAATGATTGCGCCAGCCTCTTCCCAACTCAAAAAGCTGACGTTTATCGTAAGTTGCGTCGTCTTCCCCTACCATCAGATATTAATGGCTATGAATCTTCGCTGTACACGCTAAGGGTTTCGCAGAAACTAAGGGTGATTTTGACAGTTGACGAAGATCCAATTTTTGGGCAAGTTATTTTTACTCTTTTTCGAGTGGTTAAACACGATGAGCTAGATAAAGCATATAAAGGTGTGGCAGAGTCTTTGTATCAAGGATTACTTCACCAAAATCAAGAAACTGCCCGGATCTCGTAATGGTTTATGGCACAAACCCTTACTCTGTGTGATGAATACGGCATTATTTATCAAGCCATGAAGATTTTGCCAGATGACGAGCTAAAGATTGCTTTTCTTGAAGCCTTGGCAGAGCTTGAAGATAACGAGTGTCACAGAACAAGAAAATTTCCAAAAACGAGGCTGCACAAAGTAAAAGGTGTGAAGCAGGCAATTTATCGTGCTGATATTGATAAAGTCTCAGGTTGGCGCATCCACGTTCAATACGCTAATGGGCAAATTCATCTTAAGGATATTATCGCAGGGCAAAGACACGATGATGTAATTGAGGTGATTAAATCTAAAAAGGCACGCTATGAGTAATTTTCAGTATTAAATAGTACGGTACCTAAACAAATTTTTGCACCGGAATGTCCCAATATGGTGAGTTGAGGTGCAGAGGCTGTCTGCGTCCGGTGAGCTTGGTCGTTAGTTTTTGGTGGCGAGTTTAAGTATCCACTTCAGTTAGTTTTTTAGTTTTTTATCTTGCCCATTGCTGCAAAATATAATCATAAAAAACATCTTTATCTACCTTATCCATTGCATATATTTTACGACCACCAGAAAGCACTTTAGTACGCCCTTGACTAAGACCAGTGGTGATAATTTCTGTTTCCCATTCGCGCAATTGATAAAATTCTGGATGTCCCAAATAAGCTGTTGCTAAGACATCCCAAAAATAATAATCTTGGGGGATAACTAGTGCATAACATTGTCCGGCTAAATCAGAGATGGGATAGTGGCGTTGTCGTCCCATTTTGTATACTAACTCCGATGTAACTGGGACATTGTTAGTCAAATCCAAAGGACACATAATAATTTCAATTTGCGTTTGCCATACCCGCGCAGCTGAAACCGCATCCCAATAAACATTCCACTCGGCGGAACCATCTTGTCCCGCTTCCAGACTTTTTTCCACATTACCACCAACATTCAACGCACCCCCCATCCACACAATTTTGTGAATCTTGGCTTCAATGTCTGGTGCTTTATCTAAAGCCACTGCAACCGTGGTCAACGGCCCAGTTACCATCAACGTTACGGGGTCTGATGCCTCCCGCAACACCTTGATCATGAAATCTTGACCTGTTTCGGCAACCAAAGGCGTAGTGATGGTTTCACTTTGATTGAGAATGGGGAGATGGTCAACGATAAACGAATCACGGCGATAGAGAGTAGGAAATGGATTGATACCACGCACAGTACTTTCTGCTACCGGGATATGAGAAAATCCCATCAAATCTATAATTTTACGTGTGGCGCTAACAGCAGGTTGAATGTAGCAATCTGCTGGAGTGACGACAACACCAAGGAGTTCAATATGCTCCATTGTCAACAGCAGCATAGTTGCTAAATAATCATCTACGCCGCCATCGTGATCCATTAATACTAGTTGTTTTGTCATAAAAGGAGAATTAATATGGATGAGTTTATGGAAGCTGCTATTCAAGAAGCAAAACAAGGCAGACAAGAAGGCGGAATTCCCATTGGTTCGGTTCTCGTCAAGGATGGCAAAATTCTTGGTAGAGGACACAATAAACGTGTGCAAGATGCAGATCCTGTCACCCACGCGGAAATCGATTGTCTCCGTAATGCTGGGAGAGTTGGCAGCTACAGAGGTACTACACTCTATTCAACTTTAATGCCGTGTTACCTGTGCGCTGGGGCAGTGGTACAATTTGGCATCAAGAAAGTCATTGTTGGAGAATCCAGAACTTTTCCTGGTGCTAAAGAATTTATGGTATCTCACGGTGTGGAAGTAATTGATCTTAATCTTGACGATTGTGAACAAATGATGAGTGAGTTTATTGAAACTAACCCCGAACTTTGGAATGAAGATATCGGTAATTAGAGACGCGATTAATCGCGTCTGTACAAGAGTTGCCCGCGTCTTGGTGAGTTTTTATCGGAGAATAGCGTAAGAGCGATCGCTATCTCAAAAGTCACCAAGCTTTTAACCCAGACAAAAAAGTTACTTTCACACGGACACTCATCACTCCTAACCTAGCAAAAGTGTGCTGTTATTATCAATCAGCGTAGGAGTTCCATTATTATCCATAGCTGGGTTAGGCTGCGCCAATGCACCATAGGACTGAATGTAACGCCGCACTTCTAGGGGAAAGTGGGGGTAATCTAATACTGCATCACCATCGGCAATAGTTGCCCAGAACTCGCGCAAACTAGGAGCTAATTTTTTTGCCTGTGATAATGGTAAATTTAATGGAGAGTGAGTTAGTAGCTTGATGAGGAAGGGGAAAGAGCGATCGCCCATCCACTGCCGCGATGACTGTTGCAAGTCGGGGAACTCAGGCACTGACTCTACCCGATGGGATATAATTTGCAACGATTCTTTACCTTGGTTATCTCGATGAAACTCTAGCACCCGATAAGGGTGAGGATAGCTCACTAAAGAACCAGTGGTAATATCATATACTCCATCTGAGTAAGCAATATCTTGAATGTGCAAATGCCCTGTAAATACTAGTTTGACTCCGTAGCGCCTTAGCAACTGCAATAGTTCTGCTGAATTGGACAACATATAGCGATTTGCTAGTGGATGGCTCGATTGATTGGGCAAATGCTCCACTACATTATGATGCACCATCACCAGAACTAATTCATCAACAGATGCCGCCAGCACCTCTTCTAACCACAATAGCTGTTTGGCATCCAAACACCCCACTTGCTCACCTTGGTCATTAAAGGAGTTAGAATTTAGTCCAATCAGCTTAACTCCAGGCAATAACTGACGAATGTAGTAAATCTGTTGTGGATCTTCATAGCCATACTTTGTGTAATAGTAGGGAAAATCCGCAAAAGCAATTGATTGCTGATCAGCTAACAGCACAGGAACGTCATGATTGCCAGGAACAACATACACGGGAAAAGGTAGCTGGGCTAAACATTGTTGCAACCAGGCGTGGTTCTCTGGTTCGCCGTGCTGGGTTAAATCTCCTGGCAACAACAAGAAATCTAAATCGAGTTGTGTTAAATGTTCTAGTACACTTTTAAATGCCGAGATACTGACTTCTACTAGATGGAAGCGATTGGGATGATCCCAGATTGTGTGAGGAAGTGCCAGGTGTAAGTCACTGACTACTGCAAAGCGAAAATTGAGAGCCATTGATTTATGAAAATGTTAAAAGCAGAGGTTAAAACAAGCCTTTTTCCAAAAGTATAACGCTTGCTTTGTTTCGCTGCTTAGGAGTGCATTTACTTAATATTTGTATACATTGAGCATAGATTTCACGCTATGCTGACAATTAATTTCAAGGTTGAATATAACCATTAATCTGCAAAAATTATCATAAATTAGCGTAAACCAACAATTAATGGGTAACAACTCAAAACTGTTAGCGGCACGAAATGTAATCGTTTTGTTTGTTGGCTGCTCTGCTACTCACCTTTTCGGTAAAATAACTTAGCAGATCAGCAAGGAACAGGTTCAGGATCATGGCTCAAGCTAGTATTGGGATTATTGGTGGCAGTGGTCTGTATAAAATGGACGCGCTCAAAGATATAGAAGAGGTGCATGTCCAAACCCCTTTTGGTTCACCATCAGATGCTTTGATTCTGGGGACCTTAGATGGTACACGGGTAGCTTTTTTAGCGCGTCATGGTCGCAATCACAGGCTGTTACCCTCTGAGTTACCGTTTCGCGCTAATATCTATGCGATGAAGCAATTGGGCGTGGAGTATTTAATTTCAGCTAGTGCTGTGGGTTCCTTGAAGGAAGAGGCGAAACCACTGGATATGGTGGTTCCAGATCAGTTTATTGACAGAACGAAAAATCGGATTTCAACGTTTTTCGGTGAGGGAATTGTTGCTCACATTGCCTTTGGCGATCCGATTTGTAAGAATTTGGCTAGTGTGTTGGCAGATGCGATCGCATCTCTCAATTTACCAGATGTTACTCTCCATCGCGGCGGCACTTATGTGTGCATGGAAGGGCCGGCTTTTTCCACCAAGGCGGAATCGAATCTTTACCGCAGTTGGGGTGCAACAATCATTGGAATGACCAATTTACCAGAGGCGAAGTTGGCAAGGGAAGCCGAAATTGCATACTCAACTTTAGCGCTGGTGACAGATTATGATTGTTGGCATCCAGATCACGACAGTGTGACGGTGGAATTGGTAATTGGCAATTTGCTGCGAAATGCTGCGAATGCTCAAAAGGTAATTCAAGAAACTGTGCGACGGTTGAGTGAAAATCCACCGCCGAGTGAGGCGCATTCGGCGTTACAGTATGCAATTTTGACTCAGTTAGATAAAGCACCAGCGACGACGAAGGAAAAATTAGGGTTATTGTTGCAGAAGTATTTGTAATATAAGAATTCAGAATCCAGAATTTATAAGACTTGGAAACCCCAATTTCATAATTTGAAGAACATCGCATTTTCTGAGGTAGTACGATATTTGTTAAAATTCTGTAAAATAGCATAAATTTTCAGTGAAATTACTGTAATAACTTCTTATTAGTATGTTAGTTGCTGTACTATTCTGAGGTTATACTACGGTTAAAAAGGTAATTTATATGACATTTGCACAAAAGTTCCCAGTGTCTATGCTTGGTGCAGCTTTAATTGCCTTGGGCACAGGGCAAATAGCGCAAGCAGTACTATTAGTTGAATCAGAGTCAGCCGTGGTAAATCTTGATGCCAAAGAAGTTTTATTTACTATAGATTTTAATAGAGTGCCAGACTTTTTCACACTTGATCAAGCCGGGAGACAAGCCGACTCTTTCCAATACTATGTTGAAGCAGATGGGGAATTCCCTATATTCAGAGGTTCTCCATTCTATAGTGAACTTGAGTCAATTATTCGCGGAGAAGAAATTAATGTTGCAGGTGACATTCGGATACGTGATGTCTTCTCAGTTGGGCCATTGGAACCAAATTCAGGAGGTTGGGGTAAGATTCGGGGTTCAGTACCATACAGCCTTGATGGCACTGTGCTGAAATTTTCAGCACCTCTGCAATTTATTGGTGATTCAGACGGTTTGTTTAGCTACCAATTGCTTTTAACTGAGTTTGGCGGCTCTTCCGATAGCGTAGAGAATAAGTCTACTATTGCCAGTGTTCCCGAACCTAATTTTGCATTGGGTGCATTAACTTTTGGAGCCTTAAGTGTAGGTTTACGACGGAAACGTAAACATAAATTAGCTCCTAGTCCTGTAAATCAATACGATTCAGTTAAGGCTTAATTCCCTAACCCATTAAAAAAGAGGGAACTATACCAATAATGTTCAGTAGAGACGTTGCAATGCAACGTTTCTACAATTAACGTAAGCTAGTTTTACCACCTCGCCATCCGTGCAAGATCGGCATAGTAAACAATCCCCACGCCAAACCTGTAATTAACCCAAAAGGCGTAACCAGATAGTTATTAAAACTCCATAAACCGAAAATCTGTGCTGCTAATTCCAAAGGATAAGCCATCATTAGCACAGTTGCGATCGCCACACCACTCCAGCCATACTGATTTAACCAGTAAAAACCTTTACCACCAGTTACCCCATACAACAGACGAGTAATCAGCAAACCCGTGACAGTGCCGTAGCAGCGCATACACACAGCCATAATAAACGGTGGTGCTAAATCTAACCCCATATCTGGTTGCGGACAGACATGATTACCCATGAAATAAATGATGTCCGCAATCCCAGGAAGCAACCACACCCCAGACGCAGCCAAAAAGGGAGCGATAGGCGGGCCAAAAACCATCCCTACCAACAAGAAATCAGCAATCAAACTAACCCAATTAACCTGGAACTCTTCACTGAAAGCTACTCTTGTCATCTCCCTTTCTCTGCGCCCTCTGCGGTTTATTTTCCTAACCTACCTTATTAACATAAGGACTTGTCAACTTATCCAACTGCTGAATCAACAGACTGAGGAACAAACCCACATCTGTCACTACACCCACCGATTCTACAGAACCGCGATCGCTTAACTTAGTCACCACAGCTGGATTAATATCCACACACACCATTTTCACCCCTGCTGGAGTCATATTTCCCACGCCAATGGAGTGCAGCATCGATGACAGCATCAAAATCATCTCCGCACCTTCTAGGTGTTTAGCATATTCCTCCTGTGCTTGAATCAAATCCATTACGGTATCAGGCAAAGGCCCGTCATCCCGAATCGAACCCGCAAGCACAAAAGGCACATTATTGTGGACACACTCATACATTACGCCACTTTTAATTGCCCCCGCCTCTACAGCTTTGGGAATGCTGCCATAACGGCGGATACTATTAATTACCTTCAGGTGATGGCGGTGTCCACCATGCACGGCGATACCCCGCTTCATGTCTACACCCAAGGAAGTGCCCATGATATTTTGCTCGATGTCGTGAACTGCGATCGCATTACCACCCAGCAACGCTTGCACGTATCCTTCCCGAACCAGTTGCGCCAAGTGTTCACCGCCACCAGTGTGAATCACCACCGGGCCAGCCGTGACAACTACCTTACCACCAGCATCGCGGATTTTCCGCAATTCCCAAGCTACTTGCTCAACAACCAATTCCACGCGCCGTTCGCTAGAAACCCCCGCCGACATAAAGCTGAATTCTTGGGTGCTGCGTAGTTCCCGCGATTCAGTTTTGCGGATGGTGCGGATACCTAACACGTCTACAATTACCTGTTCGCCAACTTTTAAATCGCGGAGTATTTTACACCGAGCGACGAAGCCATTGGCAGTTTGGGTAATTGCGATCGCGCCATCCATCCGTTGATTTTCCACCTTCACCCACTGACCATTAATTCGGACTTCGGTGGGATAAATTGTACTAACATAGAAATCATCAGGTGCAACACCATCTTGAATTACCGGCTCCAAGATAGCGTCTCGCTCATCATGTGGTAAGTCTACAGCACCCAAATCAATCAACCGGGAGATGATTTCTTCCATCACCTCATGAGATGGCGCTGATACCCTAACCTCGGCGGCTGAGGTACTTTGGCGCTGTTCTCCCAAGTTAAAATTCAGGACTTTGAAGCTTCCCCCAGCGTCTATAATCAAATCCAAAGCGCGGTTAATTAAGCCTGCGTCGAGCAAGTGTCCCTCCATGCGAATGACACGGCTTTCTACCGAGACATTGGCATGAATTTCATCTCTAACTGGTTCTGTTACCCGCAAAGTTAAGCATTTAGCCGCACCACCAGCTTTGAGAAATTCGGTAAGCGGTGTTTCCAACACTTTGAAACCTGCATTTCCAAGGCGGGTTTTCAAAACCTCACTCGCCTTGTTCATGATGACGATGCTATCGACATTCACCGCATTACAAGCGAAGTTGACTGCATCAGCCTCTTCAAGTGCGATTCGCTTTTCGGGTGCGACTCGCATTTCGATTAAGCGGTTGGAGTAAGAATCAAAAGCGCCTGGATAGTATAGCAAATAGCCATTTGCTAGGGGACAAAAGCAGGTATCCAAGTGATAGAAACGTTCGTCTATGAGTCGCAGGGATAGCACCTCAATATCCAGCCATTTAGCTAAATAAGGGTGAGAATCTAATTCCGAGCGGAAACCGTATCCCGCCCATAACCAGCGTCCTTCTCGATCCAGCAGTGCGTCCCCTGCTCCCTCAAAGGGCAAATCTTTGGGAAGTTCATTGACTGTATAACCATTTGCTTCAAACCATTGTTTGAAGAAAGGCTCTTCTCCCTGACGTTCTTTGTGTAAAAAGCGACTGAGGACAACATTATCTCCTAGTACCAAGCCAGCGTTGGCGGTAAAAACCAAATCTGGCCAACCTTTTTCAGGTGGTACTAAGTCTACAACGGCGTGTTCTTTAAGGATCTGGTGTAGTCCCTGCCACTGTTCCACGGCGCGATCGCGCGATGACTTGTGAATATTTCCTTCCATCCAAGGATTAATCACATAGTCCACATCGTAGTGGTCAGGAGGGCACATCAAAAAGCGAATACAGGAAGTCATAAAAATCTTACAAGCGTTTTATATACTAGCTTATTTGGGATACAGATTTTCGATCTACTGAAATTAGGTACAATCTGCTACTAGAGCTTCTATCTTTTGATAGTTGAAGGCTTTACAAAAGGTTCACTATTAATTCTATTACTGGTAGATGGTAATAAGTACAGAAGGTGGCAAAAGTCATTAGTCATTAGTCATTAATATCTCCCCCTGCCTCCCCTGCTCCCCTTGCCCTTTAAATATTGCTCGTAGGTTAAAAATTAATATCAATTAGCCTAATAAGTGGCACAATTAGAGCCAAAATATACTTTAATTGAGTAAAAAATTAAGTATATACTTATACTGCTGCCGCTTATGTCATCGCCCCTTGAGCGCCCGCTAAAATTTGAAATCAGACTGCCATCCTCCCATCCTCATTTATTAGAAGGACTAGATATATGGCTGCGTTTAGGTTTGATATCCGATGCCCAAGTTAAGCAGCTATGCCAAGAATTCTTGGTGTGTACAGTGGTGTTGCAACCCCAGCCTGAAGCTAAAACAAAGGTAGCGTTTGTCACTTCCGAAACCGTACAGCAGTTGCCTGTAGCAGCTTTAAAATCTAGTAGCCGTAGACAACCGCAGCAACAACCAGCAAAACCCAACTTTATCAGCACAATGTTGCAGTCTTTGGGGGCAGAACTGAGTGTGCGTTGGCTACTTTTTTTAGGGGTATTCTTGGTAGTTGTGTCCTCTGGGGTACTGGCTGCGAGTCAGTGGGAGAGGTTTCCGGCTTCTGGACAGTATGGAGTTTTATTTGCTTATACTTTGATTTTCTGGGGATTAAGCTTTTGGGCAATTAGGCAAAGCAACCTTAGATTGACGGCTCAGACATTGCTGATTGTCACCCTTTTGTTAGTGCCAGTGAACTTTTGGGCAATGGATAGCTTTCGATTGTGGCAAAATCCTTTGGATTGGATTGTAGTTGCGATCGCCTGTCCTACTCTCACTGCTATAACTGTTTTACTCTCTAAAAATCGCAGTATTTTTCCCAATTTACTTACCGGCAAATTACCTCTAATAAATATTCTGGGGCTGAGTTATCTGCATTGGGGTTGGCAATTACCAGGATTTCCCTTAATTGCCGTTTATGTGGCAATGATCGGCACAACTATTATTACCGTTTATCACAATTACCAACAGCCTAATGCTATCAGTGAAGAAGATCGGCGCGATGTCTACGACGGGCTACGCCTACGCCGCCGATCAAGTATTAGTTTGGCTGCCACTGTAATTATTTATGCTTTGATAGTGCTGCTAGTGCGGGCAATTTTTGTTGTCCGAGTAGATGTCACGCAGTTGGGGTTAGCTATTGGTATTTGCGGGTGGCTAGTAACTTGGTTAGCACAGGAGGGGAGGAAGAGGGCAGGGGGCAGGGGGCAGGGGGCAGGGGGAGCAGGGGAGGTAACAGTAATATCTCCCTCATCTCCTGTATTCCCTTCATCCTTGTTACTTTGGGAAAGATTGGGCGGTACTCTACTCTTCTTGGGTTGGCTGGTTTCGGTAGTAAATTATCCTTGGCAAGGAATAGCTGTAAGTGGTTTGGGTTTGTGGTTTGTGGGAAGTCGTCTGCGGCAGTACAGTTTAAAGGTAGATTTTGCAGCAGTTTTCGTTATTGGGTTGCAGACGATTTGGTTAGGTTGGCGATTAGTACCTGATAGCTTACAGAAATTAGCGATCGCAATTGGTACTCAACTTACTAATTCTCAAAATCAACCTTGGGCGTTGCTGGGTGTAGCTTTATTTCCGTACATAATTTTGATGGTGGCGCTCACAGATAACCTACATCGCACCGAAAAGCAAGAATTGGCTAAATTTGGCGAACTGCTTACCCTCTTATTTGGAGCTTTTTTAACAACGATCGCTATAGTAAATCCGGCATTGCGATCGCTAAATCTGCTATTTTCTACCATCACTCTTACATTCGTCACTCAACGCCGATCCCCTGCATCCCTTCCCCTGATATATTTAACTCACATCATCGGAGTGCTGACTTTTTGCTTTACCATTAATTGGTTATTACCAACCCTGAATCAACAAGTCTGGGCAAGTATTTTATTAGCTCTGATGGTTGCAGAATGGGTATTTAGCCTAAGCGAAGGATTATGGCGACGTAGTGCATGGGACATTGGTTTAGGATTAGCCGCCGCTAGTTTTTTCTTATTGTGGATGAATGCAGAATCATCTTGGTATGGCATAGCTAATGGACAAGCTCATTGGGGAGTCTTATGGCTAGTTACGCCTATAGCTCTCACGGGTATTGCCAATGTCACAATTATAGAGCGTCGCCTTACTAGCCGTTACTTAAGTGTATTAGCTGTGGGAGTTGCCCAGTTACTAACTTTACAGCTACCAGAAACCAGATTAATCGGTTTGGCCGTGGGAACGGGATTGATGTTCGCAAATACGCGCTATTTGCGAAACCAAATATCTGCGGTAATTACAGAAGGATTTCTTCTGAGTTTCATTGTGGCGCTGTTATGGGTAGGTGTACCTGGCTTACCTCGCCTCGCGCTACCAGGTTGGTTTGTCGTCGGAGCGATCGCAATCCTAATTCTATGGTTAACGCGGACAGTTTTGAACCAACGCGGTAACGAATTAGCAGTTATATATGCGGCCGCCAGTGATAAATGGGCGATCGCCTTGTGTGGTTTTGAGTTGTTTGGTTTAACGGTACACTCAATACTAATTTACTCAGGGTTTATTACTTCTGGATTTTTGTACTTAGTTGCCACTGCAATCACCTTGGTAGCCATTGTTTATCGCAGTTGGCGAGAACCGACAAATTGGGCATTTTATGGCATCGGTTGGTCTTTGGAATTGTTGACTGCCCAAGGGCTGGGATTTGGGGAACGATCAATAGTTAAGATTGCGATTGCAAATATTGCTTTAGGTTTAACCGCTCAACTTGTCGGCGAGTGGTGGCGGCGACGACATCAATTAGAAAGGCTTCCTAGCAGTTTTCACATTTTGCCATTAATTTATGCTGCATTCAGTGTATTGCTGCGTGTGAACACCTTCACCGAATGGACTGGTTTGTATTCCTTGGGTGTAGCTTTAATTATCATTGGCGTGGGGCGACGCCGCGAAGACTTTAAACCCCTGCTGTACTTAGGAATTATTGGCGTATCAATTTCTGCTTATGAACTTTTGTTCTATCAAATGTCACAAGCTTCAGGAGGAGCATTAGGTGATGGATTGATTGCCATGTCAGCCCTTGGCGCAAGTATTATGTATGCTTACCGCATCCTGTCGCCTTGGTTGGTAAGCTACTTACGGCTGACTCCTCAAGAATTGAAAGGAATTGCCCATATTCACTGGGCTTGGAGTAGCTGTTTATTAATGGCTGCGATTCCTCTTCCCATTGGAGTTAACCGTTTAGTGGGATTGGGAACAGGGGTATTTTTGATTCGTTATGCCATCTTTCAAGGACGAAATTCGCCTATTTCCCCTAGCATTTTTGGAGGAATCACAATAGCCGAAATGTGGGTTTACCTTGGCTTATTAGAGGTAGCCGGGATGAGGGTTTATTGGCGGGAGACAGCAGTGGGAAAATTTTGGGCTGGGCCATTAGTTCCTTGGAACGGTGCGATCGCCTGTGTGGTAGCCTATTTTCTGTACATCTTACCTTGGGAAAATTGGGGTTGGTCTAAAAGACCTTGGCAGCAAGCGGCCTACATCATACCATTGATAATTCTATGGGAAACCAGGCTGCGAACTTACCCCATTACCTTGCTACTTGCAGCTGGATTTTACATCTTCCTTGCAAAGGTGGGTGAAAACATCCGTTTTACATATATTAGTGTGGCGTTGATTGATTGGGCGCTTTACCGTTGGTTTGATTCCTTACGCCTGACTGATGCTTTGTGGTATGTAGCAACCATTGGGTTATCACTGCTTTATGTTGCTCAAGTAGATACCCAACTGAAGCTACCAGAGTATAAAGTCGCTCGTCATATTCTGAGATTGCTAGGTAGTGGTTTAATTTGTGGGTGGGCAATTTTATTTAATCAAAATGCAGCCTGGATACCTGGAATTTTCAGCCTCATCGCCATTTTTGCCGGATTAGCTTTGCGAGTGAGGGCTTTTCTCTACATTGGTACAGCCACTTTTTTAATCACTACAATCTATCAATCAGTCATTTTTAGTTTGCAGTACTCCTTTTTAAAATGGGTTGTTGGCTTGCTAGTTGGTATCCTCCTGATTTATATCGCCGCTAACTTTGAAACCCGTCGCGCTCAAATAACTTCCTTAATTCGTAGCGCCATTGATGAATTTCAATCATGGGAATAGGGGTTTATATTAAGCTAAGGGTTGAACTAATTAGACAGGCGATCACCCAAATTCAAGATATCTGTAAAATTAAAAAAGAGCGATGGCATAGAAGTATAAAACAATGACACGAATTCCATTAACAGAAGCTCAACTTCGTTTACCCGAACTGATTGCAAGTCTGCAACCCGGTGAAGAAGTGGAGATTTTTTCCGGCGATGTCTACGACGGGCTACGCCTACGCACTGTCGCCAGACTGATTGGCGAACGCCAATCACCCCGGAAACCTCGCCAGCCTGGTAGTGCAATTGGAACCCTAACCATTCTATCCGAAGATGAAACGCACTTGGAAGACTTTCACGACTATATGCCATGAAGTTTCTGCTCGATACTCAGGCATTCCTCTGGTTTGTACTCAAGGATCGCGCCCTTAGTTAAGTCGCCTCTGATTTGATTGTCGATCCCTTAAATGATATCTTGCTCAGTCCTGCTTCCTATTGGGAAATTGCCATCAAAGTTAGTATTGGTAAGTATCAAATTCCTGGAAATTTTGAAACATGGATGGAGCATCAAATCCAAGTTAATGAATTGGAAATATTACCGATTAAAGTTGCTCATGCAGCCGTGATCGTGACTCTGCCCTTTCATCATAAAGATCCTTTTGATCGGCTTTTGGTTGCCCAAGCACTCACAGAAAAGATCCCGATCATTAGCGTGGATGCAGCGCTAGACAATTATCCAGTCACTCGTTATTGGTAAGTATAAGAACCTGCGATCAACCGCAGTCCGGTCGCACTGTTAACCTACCTTACGATTATGAGCGATCGCGTGTGTGGTAGCCTATTTTCTCTATATTCTGCCTTGGGAAAGTTGGGGTTGGTCTAAAAGACCTTGGCAGCAAGCCGCCTATATCATACCACTGATAATTTTATGGGAAACTAGACTGCAAACTTACCCCATTACCTTGCTACTCGCAGCTGGATAACAAAGAACCAAAAATCAAGGTTTTCAAGCACATTTACAAAAATAAGTAGGGATTTTTAGAATAGTGGGGTAGGTTTATGAAAAGATAGTTAGATAAGGAAAGCGCTGAGTTAGCAGCGCAGTTAGGAAATTGGTAGGTCTATACAATAGTGCTATTATGAGGCAACTAACTGTATAGATTGATCAAAAAGTAGGAGTTAACAGTAATAGCTTCTATTACTGTTAACGTACCTTACGATCAGGAGCGATCGCGCTTCACCTTATCTACTTTTCTTAGCAGGCGGACGATTGACTCGTATCAGTTTTCCAAACAAAGATTCTTCAGCCGCAATTGCCTTATGAATCCGGGTGGCTAATCGCTGCCGATCCAAATCCTCTGTGCAAACAATGATACCTGCATGATCTGGACTCATGCGATGCAAGCGGATAAAATCATCTCGATTTACTGTCAACACAGCCCGCCCCTGAATCGTCGCCAATACAAGCACTTGGTCATCAGGAATTTTTTGGTTGGCTTGCCCTGCTTCTTGTACCGTCAGCACATCGTGACCGAATTGACGCAGTAGCCCCGTAACCACTTTGGGAAACCCTTCATCAGCATAAAGCAATACCACCCTTAAGCCGCCTCTTGCCGTGCAATCGCTGCTTCAATTTCTTCAGGATAAACCTCTGCATACAGCCATGCATTTACCAAATCAGCAGCAGTTAGCGTCGGGTAATCTTCTAACAAATAGGCTTCACTTGCCCCTTGATGGCGCAGGCTTACCAACAGCCAAACCGGAATCCGAGTCTGCCGAATACAGGCATCGCCCCCCATCACCCCTGGTGTTTTCTCAATGCCAATCAACCCATTGCCCAGACTCGCCGCCAAAATCTGAATTGCCTGTGCCTTTTCTTCCAAAGACAGGGCTAAAAGTTGAGGTTGTAGCTCTTTGAGTGTCATTGTGGGTATCAAGCTGAATACTTGAGATGACGATTGTTCTCCATTATAGGTAAGAACCAATCCGTAACTCATGCGTAAATCCTAATAAAATTCGTTAGTATCCATCAAAAAATATTGCTCCAGGGTTGACGTTTCGGTGTTTCGCGCAGTCTGTAGCAACTTCCGCCTTGCCTGCAAGAACTTCTGTCTTCATGTTTCGGTGTTTCGCGCAGTCTGTAGCAACTTCCGCCTTCTCTGTAAGAACTTCTGTCTTCACGTTTCGGTGTTTCGCGCAGTCTGTAGCAACTTCCGTCTTCTCTGCAAGAACTTCTGTCTTCACGTTTCAGTGTTTCGCGCAGTCTGTAGCAACTTCCGTCTTCTCTGTAAGAACTTCCGTTTTTCCTCTAGCGACTTCTCCTTTAACTCAGTGCTAAGTCATGAGTCGTGAGTAAAGAGCAACTGCGGTTATAAAAGGGAGAAGGGGAATAAAAATTGCTGAAATTACTCAAATTTTAGTTTTCTGAAGAAAAATCAACAATTTTACGCAGGACAACCGTGTAAAAAATTGTCCACTATAGAATTACTAAAAATTTAGGTTATTTTTCAGGTGAAGGAGTATTAATTATGGCAAGGCACAAACGCGATTCACGTATTCTTAGCAAAGCTGAGATGCGCTTGGCAAGTATTAAATCTATCAGTCTTACTCTAGATGTAGGAGATAATTTAACGGCTAAAGATTATACAAACAAAATTGCCAGTCTCCGTCAATCTTTGGAAGCCTACAACACCACTCTCTCTACTATTGATATTTTATTAACCCAAATCACCGAAAATGAAAGAGATTTGGCAGACTATTCTGAAAAGATTTTGCTTGGTGTTGCTCATAAGTTTGGTAAAAATAGCTATGAGTATCAGATGGCTGGTGGTACTCGTAAAAGCGATCGCAAGCGTGCTGTACGCCAAGGTGTTGTTTTGACTACCAGCTAACACCAAGACTCTTGAAAAGTCAAAGTTAAGAAGATGAGGGAGATAAAGAAAATTAAGAAGATAGGGAATACAAAGATTTTACCCACTCCCATTCCTGTATCAAACCTTCTCTCAAGGAAACTTGCGGCTGATATCCAAGAATTTTCTTTGCTTTAGATACATCAGCCGCCGTGTGGCGCGCGTCTCCCATCGCTTTTTCTATGTGGTTTCTTTTAATTGATTTCCCAACAATTTCTTCAATCGTATCCAAGACTTCTGCTAAAATTACCCTGCTACCGCCACCGATATTAAAGATTTCTCCCACTGCTTCAGGTGTGGAGGCGGCAGCTAAATTGGCGGCGATGACATCACTAACAAACGTAAACTCTCGCGTTTGCTGTCCATCGCCGTAAATAGGAATCGCCTCATCCTGCAAAATCGATTTAAAGAACTTATGAAATGCCATATCTGGGCGCTGTTTGGGGCCATATACGGTAAAATAGCGCAACGTCACACAGGGGACGCCAAAGTTTTTGTGATATAGTTCACATAAAAACTCCGCAGCTAGTTTCGTAATGCCGTAAGGAGAAACTGGTTTAGGACAAATTCCCTCATGGGTAGGTAACGTTTCTGCATCACCATATATACTAGATGAAGACGCAAACACTAACCTTTTCAGGTGTTTAGCATCCTTAGCTGCTTCTAGCAAAACTTGTGTAGCGTTAATATTTCGTTCTGTATAACCTCGAAAAGCTTTACCCCAACTTGCTCTAACACCTGCTTGCGCCGCTTGATGGTAAACTATATCAACATCTTTTAGGAGTTTTTGCCAATCTAAAAACTGCATATCTCCTTCAATTAATGTAAAGCCAGGTAACTGATGTAAATGTGCAATATTTTTACGTTTTAACATCGGATCGTAGTAATCATTGAATTCATCAATCCCAATCACTTCTTCTCCTTGTTGCAGCAATGTTTCTACAAAATGAGAGCCAATAAAGCCAGCAGCTCCAGTAACAATAATTTTAGCCATGTTGTCTATTTTTCGATATTTTAATTATTTTCTATATTCACAGATTCATAATTGTAATCAATAATCGTCATTACTTGAAGATGATTTTTTACTCAATTATTTAAATTGTTAAAAAACTATCATAAATACTTACAGCAGAATTCAGAATTCAGAATTCAGAATTCAGACGTAAAACACTCTTTATACCAGGGTAAGAGATTTAGCTTGTGTACCTCACCAATTTTAAATCTGCTGTAAATATTGTAATTATATTGGAAAAGTTTCAATGTTATTTAATCCCTCTTTTGCCACTCTGGGGAAATAAAAATTGGGGCTAAATGATGAAACCTAGATTTAGTGAGAAGATTAGCGATCGCAAGCTTATAGAAACCTTCAAAGAAAGCTCTACGTTAAAATCCTATCTGGGCAAGGGTTACAAATTATTCTCTACTGAAAGTGACAAAAGAGGGATAAGTCTTATTTCTTCTCTGTTCTTTGACTTCCCGTTACGATGCACAAAACCGTGTCTCTTCTTAATTGCTTTAAAAAGCTCCTTCAAATCTTCTGTAAATTCTATATCAAAAGTGTGTTTGTACATTGGTTTAACCTTTTCTAGGTTATGCCACACTTGTGATGAGAGATATTTCTTAACTTCATCATTAATCTTATCAACCTTAACAAATAACTCATTTAAAGAGAATTTATATTTTGCAAACTCTGGATTCGACTCAACAAATTTTCTAATTAGTACACGCTCCTTTAGAAGGGTATTAATAAAAGCATCTGATAAAAAAGTCTCTAAAGCGGTAATCACATTGATATAGAGCAATCTAAACAAACATTGCTGTACCTCATCCTTATCAAGTGTTATCATCTGATGTAAAGGTTGTAATATGTTGGCAGTTACTTCAGCGTGAAGTAAAGCTTCAATTTTTTCTAAATCTTTTTGGAAGGTTTTATGAAAATCAGTACTTGATAGAATTATTGAAGAATAGTATTCATCATAATCATTAAGTCATTTATTGTTAAGGCAGGCATAAAGCCTGCCCATGTAATCCTAGTCTATCCCTTCAATTCGGTCTTCAACCTCTTGGTACAACTCGCGCAGACGATCTAAATTATCCTCGCTAGTCTCCCAATAACCGCGTCCATTCACTTCCAACAAAGTTGATACAATCTTGCGGAAAGAATGGGGATTAAGGTTCAACAACCGTTTCTGCATTTCTTCATCTTTAATGAAGGTTTCGTTAGTATCCTCATAAATCCAGTTATCCACAGCGCCGGCTGTCGCACTCCAACCTGTTGTATTCACCAACCGCTTGGAGAGTTCGCGCACACCTTCGTAACCGTGAGACAGCATCCCCTCGTACCACTTGGGATTTAATAATTTGGTACGCGCATCCAAACGCACGGTTTCTGATAATGTCCGCACTTGGGCGTTAGCTGTAGTTGTATCTGCAATATAAGATGCTGGTTTTTTACCATCACCCCGCAGACTTGCCACTAGCTTAGTGGGATCTGAATCAAAGTAATGAGAAACGTCCGTTAAGCTAATCTCGGAAGAATCCAAATTTTGGAAGGTTGCATCAGCAGTTTTTAATGTGCTTTCAAAAATCTGCCGCGATTCATCCATGATTCCGGGGTTATCGGAATTGAAGGAGAAGGATTTCCGGTTGAGATACATTTCCTGCAACTCGGCTTCGCTATCCCAAGTGCTGTTTTCTACCGCCAAGTTGATATTTGACGAGTAGGAACCAGAAGCATTGGAGAAAACGCGCGTCGCTGCTTGACGCAGATTAATCCCCATATCTTCAGCTTGCTGCAAAGCGTGTTTGCGAACAAAGTTCATTTCTAAGGGTTCATCCGCCTCAGCTGCCATCTTCACCCCTTGATCTAGCAGGTTCATTTGGTTGATGAACAAGTCGCGGAATACACCAGAACAGTTGATTACCACATCAATTCTGGGGCGTCCCAACTCTTCTAGAGATATCAATTCCAACTTGTTCACCCGTCCCAAGGCATCGGGAACTGGACGCACACCCACCATCCACATAATTTGCGCTAGGGATTCACCGTAAGTTTTGATATTATCGGTTCCCCAAAGGACGCAGGCGATGGTTTCTGGCCATTTTCCTTCGTTTTCTGCCTTGTTACGTGCCAAAAGCCTATCTACAACGATTTTGGCTGATTGGACTGCTGCTGTTGTGGGGATGGATTGCGGATCTAAAGCATGGATATTCTTACCTGTGGGCAATACATCCGGGTTGCGGATGGGATCGCCACCAGGGCCGGGTAGGATGTATTCACCTTCCAAGCCTCTGAGTAATGCCCCTAGTTCGTTGTCGGCACAAACTTGTTGCAGGCAGAATTCTAAATATTCAAACAGGGGTTTTAGGGCTGCGCTATCAACTTTGGGATAACCTGCTTTATGCAATGATTCCACCCAAGGTTCTTTTTTACCCATGTTGAAGAAATTCAACCGGGAAACTAGAGAAACTCGACCTTCAGCGTCAATTTGCTCATGCACAAGGGCGGTAACTGCTGCACGGGTTGCTAAGGTGATATCTTGCAATAACTGGACATCTTGTAAAATGCCTCGATCGCTATTTTGGTAAATATCGTCAATTTTACGCCCAATGCTGTTAGCAATAATTCCCGGCAAGCCTTGAATTCCTTCTTCTTGACGATCTAGACTAGCAATGTTGACGAGAGTTGCGATCGCTTCTTCTGCACTTGGCGGTTTCCCAATGACGTGCAAACCACAAGGCAGCAACCGCGACTCGATTTCCATCAACTTGCGGTAGACGTTGCCAACAATATTATCGCGATCGTCAGTACTCATGTCTCTGGCATCGGTTTCTGGCAGGTTAATATCCTTATCCAGATTCACGATCCGGCATTTATCCATGATGCTGTTGACAATCGAAACACCGCGTCCACTATCTTTCAAGGTTTGGTAGGAAGCAATTAATTCGCTGAGTTCCTTCAAACCTTTATACAAACCAGCATTTTCTGCCGGCGGTGTCAAGTAAGAAATTGTTTCGGCATAACTCCGACGTTTGGCAATTGTCGCTTCACTCGGATTATTAGCTGCGTAGTAATACAAGTTGGGAATTGAGCCAATCAAGTTATCTGGATAACAATCACCAGACATCCCCATCTGTTTACCTGGCATGAATTCCAAGGAACCGTGTGTACCAAAGTGCAGTACAGCATCAGCTTTCCAAACTTGCTCTAGGTAAGTGTAGTAAGCAGCAAAACCGTGGTGAGGACTAGCTGAACGGGAGAACAACAGCCGCATCGGATCGCCTTCGTAACCAAATGTTGGTTGGACACCGATGAAGAGGTTACCGAATTGCTTACCATAAATTAGCAGGTTTTGCCCATCGCTGTTGAGATGTCCGGGAGGTGGGCCCCAGTTTTCCTCTAGGCGTTGAGAGTAAGGGGTAAGTGCCTCATACTCAGGAACCGACATTTTGTAAGCAACGTTCAGTTCTGGGCTATTGTACTGCGCTTGAGCGTCATGGATGACTTCTTGCATCAACGCTTCGGCGGATTCTGGCAATTCTGGTAAGTCGTAGCCGTTATTCTTAAGGGCTTTCATCACCTCGTAGATTGAGCCGAATACATCCAAGTAAGCGGCGGTTCCCACGTTGCCTTTATCTGGCGGGAAACTGAAAACGGTGATGGCGACTTTTTTCTCCAGCTTCGGTTTGCGGCGGAGGTTAGCCCATTTTAAAGCGCGTTCGGCTACAGCTTCAACCCGATCGCGTAGTGCGATCGCTTTGCCTGTAGTCCCATCTCTACCTGATAAAATTATCGGCTCAATTGCGCCATCCAATTCAGGAATTGCAATTTGCAAAGCTACTTGAATAGGATGCAAGCCTAAATCGCTATCCATCCACTCTTCTGTGGTTTGGAATACTAAGGGTAACGCCACCATATAAGGGCGGTTTAAGCGTTTGAGTGCCTCAATTGCCTTGGGATGGTCTTGTCTGGCTGGGCCACCGACTAAAGCAAAACCAGTCAGCGATATCACTGCATCTACCAACTGTGTGTTGGTATTTGGTTCATAGAAGTAGGCTTCCACAGGCTTGGAGAAATCCAAACCGCCAGCAAACACAGGTAATACCCGTGCGCCTAGTGCTTCCAACTCCTGCACCATTGCTACATAATGGGCATCATCCCCTGTAACTAGGTGAGTACGTTGCAATACTAAGCCGACACAGGGAGCTAAAGGATCTTTGAGATCGCTAGAAATATCCTTACGAGCTGTGTACCAATTAAGGTACTCTCTGACATCTTCAAACATACTGGGAGCCAAAGGATGCCAAATCCCTAAATCGGGATAAACCACAGGCTGTTCGTATGTAGAAGGTGCAAAATTTTGTTTGTCTAAACCTTTAAATACGTATTTATCAGCTAGCATCAGCAAGAAGTTTTCCAGATTTTCTGGAGAACCACCTAGCCAATACTGAAAACTGAGCATGAAATTTCGGGCATCCTGTGCTTTATCCATTGGTAAAAACTTCAGCACTTGCGGCAGGGTTCGCAAAAGCTTCAGCATCCCATCTTGGAATCCCGCACCGGATTTTTCTTTGCGTTTCCGCATGAATTGCGCGATCGCACTTTTTGACTGACCCAACTGTGCCAAAGAAAAGCTGCCCATTTTACTCAGGCGCATTACTTCTGGCATCGAGGGAAAGACAACAGAAACGTCTAGATGATCGCGGTGTGGTTCTACTGCTGCTACTACTTTCTGTGCTAAGTCTTCGATAAAAATGAGGGAAGCGATGAAGATATTCGCACTCTCAATTTCTCGTTTGAACTCCTCATAGTTCTCTGGGTCGCGGAGTTCCTCAATCAAGTACCCACTGATTTCAATCGCCAAGTTGGGATTGTTCGCGTTAATCGTGCGAACCGCTTGCGACAAAGCACTCTGGTACTGGGACTCAAGCACGACATAGACCACCTTGATTAAATTACGTCCGCGTAAGTTATCAGGCGCAATGTGTCTAATGGTGGACTTGACGTGTGTGAACATGCTTCTTTGGCTCCTTTGATGCGTGTTCTCTGAAGGAAGTTACTAGCGGCATCATCAGCCACAGGTAACTTTGTGATTTTTAGGCAATATGTGTTTTTTATCAGAAAACGCTTGCCCAGTGGGCATTTTATCGTGTATCTGATACAAATCGATATAAAAAACGAAATATTTCTTTGTAATTGTTGACTATCTTTAAAAGTACCCACTCACTTGTTTGTAAATTTTTTGTAATACTTATTTTTAATAGTTAAATAACTATTTAGCGATTTTAAGTCATTTAAAAAATTAAAGTCTGATGAAAAGTTAGAAAATGGGCGAAATATTTATGAATGGCTCGATGATGCGGGGTATAAGAATCAGTCGATAAAGGTTTCAGGCTTAGATTTATCGCCTGATAAAGCAGCTGTTAATATAACTAATATAAATATTTAAAATAGTAAGATAGTATTTTTGATTAGTATGAAAATTCCAACTTCTCAATATTTAGATTTTTTGGAAGATGAATTAAATAATTTAAAATTTAGATAATTGTAAAAGCAATTAATATTAATTTTCTGCCTCAGTCAGACCATGCTTGATAAGCAAACAGGGTAAAAATGAACTATAAAATTTCTCGCCATGCACAGATAGAGATGGAGCGAAGAAATATACCTCAAGCTTTAGTTGAATCTGTTCTTAATGCTCCTGGGCAAGTAGTCTCAGAAAAGGAAGGCAGAAAAGTCTACCAGTCAAAAATTGACTTTGGTAGTGGGAAAACATTCTTGCTGCGCGTTATCGTAGTAGATGATATTGACCCAGCAGTTGTAATAACCGTATATAAAACTAGTAAGATTGAAAAATACTGGAGAGAAATATGAAAATTACCTATAACCCAGAAGTAGATATATTAAGAATTATATTGAGTGATGTACCTATAGAGGATAGTGACGAAGAAAAGCCAGGGGTAATTTTAGATTACGATGAAGACGGAAATATTATCGGGCTAGAAATATTAGATGCTTCCAAAAGAATCGATAATCCACGTTCCCTAGAGTATTCGATTTCTACATAATTGATATGTATTGTATTAGATTACAGCTTTTCTTGCCCTTTAAGCGATCGCGAACTTGCTGAATGTACGATTAACTAATGACTCACGTAGATATTCTCATCCTTTCAAATGGCCCAGGTGAAGTAACAACTTGGGTGCGTCCAGTAGTCAAGGCGTTGCGGCAAGAACTAGGGAATGACCCTTCTTTAATAAGGATTTCTGTGGTATTATCGCCTTGCTCAAATGCTAGTGGTAAAGAAGCTGCGATCGCTCTTTCTTACCCAGAAGTAGATAGAGTACAGCCAGCAGAGCATTTTTGGCAATTTTTGCTTTGGGGTAAAACATTTGATAATTGGGACTGGAGAAGTCACGGTGTAGTTGTTTTCCTCGGTGGCGATCAAATTTTCCCCGTAGTCATAGGCAAAAAACTCGGATATCGCACAGTAGTTTACGCTGAATGGTCAGCCCGTTGGCATAACTGGATTGATCGCTTTGGCGTAATGAAAGCTGAAGTTGCTGCGGGTGTCCCCCAGAAATATGCTCACAAATTCACCGTTGTCGGTGATTTGATGGTAGAAACACAAGAACAAGTCAAAACTGCCTACTCCCTACTCCCTACTCCCCACTCTCCAATCATTGGTTTACTCCCTGGTTCAAAAGCTGCAAAATTAGCCCAAGGAGTACCATTAGGTCTAGGCATTGCTGAATACGTTCATGCAAAAAGACCTCAAACTAAATTTGTGATTCCTCTAGCCCCAACTTTGGATTTACAAACTTTAGCTAGTTTTGCCGATCCCCAAAAGAACCCTATTGCTGAAACATTTGGCTTTGGCGGCGCTTCTTTAGTTGTCCCAAAGGATGCTACAGTCAAGGCATTTCTCAAAACAACAACAGGCTTAACTGTGGAACTGTGGCAAGAAAACCCTGCATATCACTTATTATCCCAGTGCTGTCTCTGCTTGACTACGGTGGGGGCAAACACTGCCGAACTCGGTGCTTTAGGAATGCCAATGATTGTTTTGCTGCCAACACAGCAACTTGATGCCATGCGTGCTTGGGATGGTTTACCTGGTTTGTTGGCAAATCTGCCAGTGGTAGGTACGCCCTTTACCAATGTGATTAATTGGTTATTCCTAAGATTTGTGAGACGCAAAGGTTTATTAGCATGGCCAAATATCTGGGCACAGGAAGAGATAGTGCCAGAACTTATGGGTAAACTTCAACCGCAAGAAATTGGGGAAATGGTTTTAGACTTATTAGCCCATCCAGAAAAATTGGCTCATATCCGCGCCAAACTCCGTAATATTCGTGGTGAAAGCGGTGCAGCCCAGAAGATAGCACAGATTGTTGGTGAGGAAATTGGGAAGTAGGGGGAGTGGGGAACAATTCAAAATTATTCCTTCACTTTCTTCTCTACCTAATCGGAAGATTCTCCATCCCTGCGCCCAAGTTCATAAATGCCAGCGCCCATACAAGCTAATATACCTGTACTAATTCCCCAACTTTCACCTAAACTAATTTCCAAAACCCAGTTACATAAAGCACCAACTACCAAAAAAGGCACAATGCTAAATAATGAAGCGTAGAAAGAGTTTTGGGATTCTCTGGCTTTACGAGTCTTTTCAAATTCTGACTGGCTGGTATAAAGCGATCGCTCGGCAAAGTTAAACCAGCGATTAAGTTGCTCGATTACCCATTCATTGACTCTTGATAAACCTAGATATAGGGCCAATGACCACAAACTCGCTCCGGCGATCGCGATCGTGTCTAACTCAAAGCGGAAAGGCAAAATTTCAGTCAGCATTGCTTATGGGAGTCCTGCAAAGGGTTGACTTTAGCTTTTAGTAGATGCTAAATAAACCTCTTGTGCAATTTTAAGCATAAAGGTTAACCAGATTTCAACTACTTGGCAAATTTCCTGCTCTTCTAAGCTAGTAGTCTTTCAGTTGTATAAGGTTGCAGTGTGTTATTTGTCATAGCAAAATCGAGAAACAGCCGCATCCTTAGTATATCAATCCAGATTTTGTAGCCCCATCGCAATCTTACTATGCTTCTCAATTTGCCCCATGACTTGTTTTGCTCGTTGAATAACTACGGCTGGTAAACCCGCCAATCTTCCCGCCTCAATCCCATAAGACTTATCAGCGCCTCCCGGTTGAACTTGATGCAAAAAGATAATTTGGTCGGGTAATTCTTTCACTGTCACTTGATAGTTAGCCACATTCGGCAAAATGCTTGCCAATTCATTCAACTCATGATAATGAGTAGCAAAAATCGTTCGCGCCCGAATATCCACTGCTATATATTCTGCCACCGCCCAAGCTATGGAAAGACCATCAAATGTTGCCGTTCCCCGACCAATTTCATCTAATAACACCAGCGACCTAGATGTGGCATGGTTGAGAATATTCGCCGTTTCATTCATCTCCACCATGAACGTAGATTGACCAGTTGCAAGATCATCTACTGCACCTACACGGGTGAAAATGCGATCGCATATTCCCAATCTGGCAAACCTAGCTGGTACAAAGCTACCAATCTGCGCCATTAACTGAATTAATCCCACCTGACGCAAATAACAACTTTTGCCACTCGCATTTGGCCCGGTGAGGATAATCAAATCGGGATTGTCATTTGTAATTTGTTCTTGGTCATCTGCTAATGACACATGACTAATGACTAATGATTCTTCACCTAATTGAGTCGAATTTGGCACAAAGAACCCCGGAGGTAAAGACTGTTCAACCACCGGATGACGGCCATCAACAATATTTATCTCCCTTCCTGACAACATTTCTGGACGACAGTAACCTTGATGCACTGCTAACTCAGCCAAACCACACAACACATCCGCCGCCGCCACTGCACGAGACAGATTGCGAATCACTTCCGCCTCTTGTGCTACCTCTTCCCGCAACGCCGTAAAAATCTCATATTCCAACTGATTTAAATCATCCCGCGCTGTGAGAATCCGTGCTTCCCGTTCTTTCAAATCTGGGGTGATGTAACGTTCCTCATTCGTCAGGGTTTGCTTACGGATATAATTAGCGGGTACTTGGTCAGCTTTGGTGCGGGAAATACTGATATAATAACCAAAGGTTTTGTTAAATCCTACCTTCAGAGTGGAAATACCCGTTTTAGCTCTCTCATCAACTTCTAAATTGGCAATCCATTGCTGATCCGCTTCTACAGTTGCCTTCCTTTCGTCCAATAGGGAATTTACACTAGGGCGAATCAATCCGCCTTCTTTGATTAGTATGGGTGGCGACTCGACAAGATGGGCGTGTAACTTTTGTGCTAATTCTTCCAACACAGTTGGGACTTTCTGCAAAGCTTTGAGGAATGGAGAACGCGCTTGGGTTACCAAGCTGGATAATTCTGGTAAGCGTGAGAGGGAATCTGCCAAAGCTACTAAATCTCTAGCATTAGCTGTACCAGAACCCGCCCTGCCTGTGAGGCGTTCTAGGTCATAAATTTGGCGTAACAACTGCCGCAAATCTTGACGTAGGGGCGTATTTTCCATCAATTCTTCGATGGTATCTTGCCGCGCCCGAATGCCTTTAATATCGAGTAGGGGTTGCAACAACCACCGCCGCAGAGCACGCCCGCCCATCGCTGTACTAGTTTTATCTAACGCCCAGAGTAGGGAACCGTGAAAAGTGCCATCCCGGACGGTTTGGGTAATTTCCAGGTTACGGCGGGTTTGATTGTCAACAATTAGGTAGTCGGTGACAGTGTAGCTGCGGAGCCTTTGAAGGGTAACGGGGTTTTCTTTTTGAGTATCTTCCAGGTACTCCAGAAGACCGCCAGCTGCACGAACGGCAAGGGGAAGATGATCGCAACCGAGTCCTTCGAGCGATCGCACCTTAAATTTCTGCAATAATCTAGGTCTAGCTTCGCCTTGGGAAAAAGGTACTTGCGATCGCAAACTATAGCAAAATGATGGTGGCAAACACTGGGGGAGATGTGGCGAAGTTTCTCCGGGACGCAGCAAACTACCTAAATCAGGCGCATTTGTCGGAACCAACACCTCGGATGGTTGCAAGCGCATTAATTCCTGTGTCAAATGTTCTAAATCACTACCTTGAGTTGTGAGAAATTCCCCTGTGGAGATGTCTGCATAAGCTAAACCCCAATGATTTGCGGCAATTACTACTGCTGCTAGGTAATTATTGCGACTTGATTTGAGCATTCCCTCTTCTAGCAAAGTACCGGGGGTAAGAATGCGCGTTACTTCGCGTCGTACCAATCTACCAGCAGCTTCAGAAGCATCTTCCACTTGGTCGCAAATTACGACTGCATAGCCTTTTTCTACCAGCAGCGTCGCGTAGCGTTCCCAAGCATGGTGCGGAACACCAGACATCGCCACTCGCCCCTGTTCCCCAGCTTGTTTGCTAGTGAGAACTAATTCCAATTCTTGCGCTAGTTTTACAGCATCTTGGAAATAGCATTCAAAGAAATCTCCAACTCGATACAGCAATACCGCGTGAGGATATTTATCCTTCGTCTCGACATAATGCAAGTACATTTGACTTAGCTTACTGCGATCCACCTGTTGATGGTCAGAAATAAAAGTACTTGCATCGGGCTTGGTAGATGGAGTTTCAGAGTGAGAGGCGGTCATAGATGCTATCGAGTTACGCACGGAAATTCCACAATATCCGATGATAACGTGATGTTATGGGCAAAGGGCGATCGCTCAAGGATATTTTACCTTTTTGTTCGACTGCTACGACGTGTAGGTGGCTGTGGCGGAGGTGGTTACTGAGATTTTAGCTTGTCATCATCAGTCAAAAATTCTACATGGAAACCCTTTTGGTGATAGTGCCAACCCAAGATGACAATACTAGCATCACCCATAGAAGTCTTTTCTACAGCTTGATTGGGGAATTTAGCTGCTAATTCTTTTAATCCTTCTTCCTCCCAAAGAACAATTTGCTCACGGAACTTAGCCCAAGGCGTGGTTTCATCAGCTGCATAAGTTATGATTTCGGCAAATTTATGACCTGCTATACGTTTACTTTCTGAATTTACTGTTTTAGCTTGTGCAATGTGATTACCTGTTTCTATAACAGCAGCTAAAGGTAGTACCAGCGTTGTTAATTTTACGATTTCTGCCTCAATTTTCTGATTTACACGCTGATAATGCCAATCATTATTACCAGCAGTTTCTCTACCTGGAACTTGTAACCAAACGCATAAAAGCGAGGTATCGATGAGTAGCACCTTTCTCATATTAGTAACTATTCATTATGAGAAAGGCTTCTTTCAATTGCACCCTTAGTTGTCATATCACCTAAAGAATATGATGCAAATAGCTTAGAAAAATTATCAATATCTTCTAAAAGAGTAAGCTTGGTTTCTCCAGTTTCTTTATCGCGGTGTGCGACAACCACAAAAGGAACTATTTCTGGACCTAAAGCATCAAGTAAAGCTGGGTTATGGGTAGTCAGTAAAATATCAATTTTTCTTTTGCTGCCAATTTCCCTTAGTATTCTTACTAGCAATTCCGCACGCGAAGGATGAAGTCCATTATCTATTTATTCAATTACTAGCTGACTGCCTTCTGGCCGTGTAAATAATGCTGTGAGAATCGCTAGAAAACGTAAAGTTCCATCTGACATACTTCTAGCATCAATCTCTGTAATATGACCAGGTTTCCATTCTTCTTGACAATAGAGCATGGCATCAGTACGAAACCTACCTACTTTTTGCGCCCATACTTTTTGTATATCACCTTCTGGTAGCTCTTTAATGTAGTTTGATAGAGATGCTTCAACTTCCGCTTTCTGTTTTTTAGATAATGCTGCTAGTACACCAGCTATATTCGAGGCATCAGTTTCTAGCTTTTCACTAATTGGTGAGTAAGAGCGCATTTTAGAGGGAATAAGATTTAGAATAAAAATACTCTTAATATAATGATAAAAGTCATAGATAATTTTTTTTTGCATCTCATGGGAATTAAAATTTCCCTCAACAAACATAATATTAGTCAGGTATGTTTGTTATTTGTAAAAATTGCAAAGCTTCAACTACATTAGACTTACCACTCGCATTTGTACCAATCAGAACAGTCAACGGGTCAAGTGGAAGCTCCGCATAACGGAAACTTTTCCAGTTTTCTAAGATGAGTTGCTTAAGCATGATCAACTCCAAAACTCTATCTACTTAAATTTAGCTCCTACCAGTGGCGATCGCACAAGCATTCTTACCCCTTTGGTGCGATCGCTCCAGTGGATAAATTATCCAAAAATTTAAACATTATAAATAGAGTTAGCATAAATAGCCATCTGCAATCGGTTACGCAAATTGAGGGGCAGATTAAACTTTGATCGTCCACCAGTAACAGGCGAATCATGTGAAGTGCAACTTTACCTAGGTAACAACTATTTAATCTACTAACGTAAAGTGCATAATTTCTAATTCTTGTTTAGATATATTTACCTACTATTGAATACTTACTCATTTGCCTGGTGATCGCAATGGCAATTCAACATTTCTGCTTACAACCATAACCGTGCTCAGTTTCCAGGTGGAAGTAACCTTCTAAGGCTGCAACTCGTTCTTGCATCCCTGTGATTCCAAATCCAGTCCTTTTTTCGTTGACAGCGACTCCCTTACCATTATCCTCAACTAGAAGGTTTACAGTGTGATTAGTAGCGACAACCTGAATTTTGACTTCTGTGGCTTGTGCATATTTACAAATATTGGTCAAGAAAGCAACTGCGGATAACCACAATCAGATACAGCGTGGGTAAGATATGGAGATATCCCAATACTGTGCCGCTAAAAATCAAAATAATTGCGATCGCAGTATAAAGCACTTTCACCCAGGCATGACCGCCTGGTAATCTCAGACCCATTAAACCAAGCAACACCAAGATCAGCACATGTTGAACTGGTATACTTCGGTGTTTTAGACCTTCAATTACAGCGAGTGAACCGCAGCAGGTGAGCATCACCCATTCGGTGTAGAGCAAAAAGCGAAAAGGATTGGGGCGGATGGGAAGTAACAGACTCATAGAAGTAGCTGGATGCAAGGCTTTCTTTAATTAATACTCTCAACCGTATCTTTAGCACCACAGCAAGCCAGATGTTTACAACTTTCGTTGTAACAGATGTTTTGATTTATGACGAAAGTTATAGACATATTTACTTAGCAGACAACAAAAGTCAGAAAAAATTTATCTAATTAGTTGTGCTGCGATTCGAGACGTTTTTCAGATGTATACTTTTTGTAGAATCTCTAGGATAAATGCAGTTCACAAAACACAAATTTGCAATTGTAAAGGATAACAGCTATGGCGAATATTGTTGGAAATGACGCTAATAACATCTTGTCTGGTAAAGCCTCCAATGACTTTATTGATGGCAAGGGAGGAAATGACTTTCTCTACGGAAACGCGGGTAATGACACTCTTGAAGGCAGGAATGGAAACGATAACCTTTACGGCCGCACGGGCAATGACGTTTTAAGAGGCGGTAATGGCAGTGATTTCTTAGACGGTGGTACTGGTGTTGATATACTAACGGGCGGATCTGGTCAAGATACTTTTGGCTATTATGATCCCCCATTTGCTAACGGTTCCCCAATGCCAAGTCCCAACGGTATTAGAGTGTTGAATCAGCCAGATAGAATTACCGACTACCAAATCGGTGTAGATAATTTCGTCTTTGAAACTGGGAAACTCGGACTTGATTTTGGTGCCCAGGTTAAATACGCAGAAGGGGTTAGCTCTAAACTATCGGGTAATGCCAATGTATTGGTCTTGTTCGATGCATTTCCAAATGCTGCTGCTGCTGCTAAAGCCATTGCTGATAACAATAAGATTACATCTGATGAAGGGTTATTTGTCTATTGCAACTCTACACTTGGCTTTTCAAGATTAGTGTATTCTAATGACTTAGATGACGGCGGCTCGATTAGTGTTTTGGCTAATCTGACCAATCTCACAAGCACGTCTAACCAACCTAAGTTTTCGCCCCAAGACTTCTCTTTTATCACCCTTGCTTAACATGAATTTACAATTTTAAAGGTAGAGATGTAAAGCATAGCCTTTACGCTGATAAAGGTAATGATATTTTAAGAGGCGGTAATGGCGACGATTTCTTAGATGGTGGTCTTGGTGTTGATACATTCACGGGGGGAGCTAGTAAAGATACTTTCAATTACGCAGATGCCATCTTTCCTAATAGCTTTCCAACACGAGGCAAAAAATATAAAAGCCAATTAGATAGAGTAATAATTCAGGTTTTTACTCTATCTAACTGGCTATATTTCACTCAGTTTTTGATGATTTATTTTTCTGGTGGTAAATCTACACTGTAAACAATTTTCCCTACCAAGTTACGCAGTGTTACTGTCATCACTTTTGTATTTCCATTAATTTTAACTCCTCCAAAGAATTGCAAACCTTCACTTGGAGGTCGATTTGCTTTCGTACCTGGAGGAAGGCTTTGAAATATTAATTGTGGGCCAAAGGTATTTTCTAATTCGTTTGGCCCAAATGTGCCAGAGTTAAGAGGCCCAGCGACGAACTCCCAAAAAGGCTTAAAGTCGTTAAACTGTGCTTTAGCCGGGTTGTAATAGTGGGCTGCTGCATAATGTACATCAGCAGTTAACCAAACAACATTCTGGATATTCTTATTTTTGATAAATCGTAGTAAATCAGCAATTTCTAATTCTCTTCCTAAAGCTGGGCCATCTCCGTTAGCCCAAGCTTCAAAGTCCGTGCTACCGTCTCGAATTATCAGTCCCAGAGGCATATCACTAGCAATCACTTTCCATGTTGCTTTTGATGATAACAATTGCCTTTTTAGCCATTGTATTTGTGTTCTGCCCAACATTTCTGTTTCTTTACTTGATACTGGCTGACGGTTAGGTGTGTTTGGCCCCCGATAGGTGCGCTCATCTAGCATGAAAATGTCTAACAATGGGCCATAGTTGAAGGAGCGATAAATTTTCGCTTTATCTGGCTCATTTGTTTCATACCCAATAGGCAAATATTCTAAAAATGCTTGCCTTCCCCTTTCTGCTAGCAAGTTAACATCCTTAACTGTGTAGCGGTCATCGTTCAGGAGAAATTCTCCAGGATACCAATTATTTGTGGTTTCGTGGTCGTCCCACTGTGCCAATATCGGAACTTCAGCGTTGAAACGTTTGATGTTTTGATCCAGTAAATTGTAGATATAGTTACCACGATATTCTGTGAGAGTTTCTGCTACTTTGGATTTTTCTGGTGTAGTGATGTTTTTCCAAATAGTGCCGTCGTCTAAAGTTACTTCTGATTGAATAGGGCCATCGGCATAAATATTATCGCCAGAATGAATAAAAAAGTCGGGATGAAGTTGGCGCATAGTTTCGTAAATTTTCATCCCACCGAAATCAGGATTAATCCCCCATCCTTGACCAGCAGTGTCACCACCCCACACAAAGAATATATCTCGCCCAGATTTGGGGGGAGTGCGGAAAGTGCCTTTGACAGCAGCGCTGTAAGTGCCTTTATAGTCTAAATCTTGGAAAATTACCCGATAAAATAATTGTTGGTCTGGAGGTAAGTTCCTCAGATAAAGTCGTGCTGTAAAGTCGCTATTTTTTAAAGCATTGGGGCCTACAACTCGCCGGACATTTTTAAAAGATTCGCTGGTAGAATATTCTACGATCATTTTGGCGGGGCGATCGCTGCGACTCCAAATCACAATGCTATCTTTGGAAATATCTCCGCTAGCTACACCATAAGGTATAGCAGGACGCATTTTGTCAGAGGTGATAATTGCAGGCCCTTGGGCAAAAACTTGTGATTTTGATACAAGATTTGTGGCAATAATTCCACCTGCTGTGATAGTTGAACGCAGCAAAAACTGGCGGCGGTTTAGTCGTGATGGCCGATTAGATTCCATGATAAATAATGCCAAACTTAAGAAGTATTACAGGATAAGTGTTTAGCACATTCTGTTATTCCAGCAAGTAAAGATTGGGTTATGCAAGGGTTAATAAAAAATTATTTTTTTAATGAGCGGTTTTTTATTCTATCTTGAAAATATAATCCTGAAAAAGTGGTGTCTAATTTCCTGAAGTTGAGTGCTACGCTGGGTTAGTCAATCAGGTATTTATAAATATATTATTAAATCCCATTGACGCTATAGAAGAGTCATTAATTATTAGTCATTTGTCATCGGTAAGGAATAAAGTATAAACTTGCATTCAGACTCAAATCACTGATGACAAACAAGTAATTATTCGCATTTCCAATAATGTCCCAGGAGTTCCAGAGAGTTCCCAAAACCGATTGTTCGACCCATTTTTCACTACCAAACCTGTTGGCATAGGAACTGGGTTACATCTATCTATCAGTTATAAAATTGTTGTGGAAAAACACGGTGGACAACTGCAACCTATATCTGCTGTTGGCAAAGTAACTGAGTTTATTATTAAAACTCCCACTCTACTTAATTGTTAGCAAATTCAAGATAGTTTACCGTAAAACTTTAGAGCAAAAAATAAGCAATAAGCAAAGGATAGACATTATTGATAAATAGTCAATATTGTCAAATTTCCTTAACTTACATATTTATTTTTAACTATAAGTTCCTGCTGTTTCACTTGGAATCTTTATAGGTTCCGACACGATATCATCTATCTTATTAAACTCTCCAGCCCTCCAGCTATCTGTTATATCCTTGATAAAACTGGCAATAGGAATCGCAATTAACAAACCCAGAACTCCTCCCAATTTTGCCCCTAACAGCAAAGAAATTACCACCCACACAGGATTTAGCCCAGTCAAATTGCCAAGAATTCTAGGTGCTATAAAATTAGAATTAACTTGGTCGATCGCAACAGCTACACCTAAGACTTCAACTCCTAACCAAAAGTTTTGCAGCGCTACCAACAAACTTACTATAGCGATACCTACTCCTGTACCAAAGGGGAAGAGAGAAAATAAACCAATACCGATACCAAAAAGTAGAGCTAAGGGAACTTGCAACGTCAAAAATGCCAGTGTAATTGTTACTCCTAACACAGCTCCCAATGTTGCTTGACCGATGAAGTAATTGTGGAAATCCTCTCGGAGTAATTCCCGCGCTCTTAACCCAATATTAGCGGGAAGCCACTGAAAAACTCCGTCCCAAAGACGTTCACCGTTCAATATTAGGTAGATAGTCAGCACTACCGCCAGCAGCACGTTCAGCACAATACCAATGGTATCGACAGCAAAACCAAGAATTCTACCAGTGAAGGACTGAAGCTGGTTGGATAATCGCTCAAGAACTTGGGTAAATAAACCACTTAAATTAATCGGAAGTTGTTGTTGGCTTAACGCCCAATCTTGAAAAGTTTGCAACTGTTGAGTACCAGAATCAATCCAACTGGGCAATATATTAGCTAGCTCAACGAGCTGTTGGATAATCAGGGGAACCAAGGTGATGCCTAAAGCCACTAAAACCACTAGAGTCAAAAGCAGCACTCCTGCGATCGCCACATTGCGTTTTACCCCTTGTTCTTGAAGAAACTGGATTGGATAGTTCAAGACAAAAGCTAGCAGGATGGCGGCGGCGATAATGCTAACCAAGGGTTGAAAATACTGTATAACCTGGAGCAATAGCCAGCCATTGAGAATAATAATCGGAAATGCCAATCCTATAGTTAACCATCGCGGTAGTTTATTTGCTGATTGCATTAGTGATGACTCCACAAGAGTTCTAACTTTATTTTGGCTTTGATTTTGATTCATGAAAAAGCATATAATTATTTACGGGATCATGCTGCAATTGCAATATACGCAAGCAAGCATAAACTAGTACGCCACAGCAGAAATAGAGCAACCATTTAAAATCCCTAAAAACCCCATCCCATAATACTTTTGACTTCCCCCAAGGGTCTGACTTCCGTCTTGCACACTAGGTTTGTTGGTATGTCTCAATAAAATCCAACATAATTTTTTGATGCATATTCCCTAAAGGTCGCACTTCACCAGCGTTTTGTGAATAACAGTTACCTTGGTAAATATTTTCTAGGGTCAATAATCCCATATCCCAGCCTTCATTCAAAACTAGTTGATTTAATTCCACCGAGAGTGGTGCATGAAAGACATGACGAACAACTCTTTCGTCGGGATAACAACCAAATTCACCAAAGGGTGGTAATATATAGCCGATTTCTTCTATAATTTCACGCTTCACTGCTACCTCTGGTGTTTCCCCAGGTTCGATATGACCGCCAAATAGCGCCCAGTAACCAGGGTAGAGAATACCGGGGATGTTATCTCGCAGTTGCATAAGAAACTTGTTTTTTTGGTAGAGAATTGCGATCGCTACATGTATAGGTTGATTGTTCATGTCTTATTTTTAATTGCTAATTATTCTTCTTCTAGATAAACTTCCCCCAATTCTTTACCAGCTAAAGGGATACTTCGGTAGCGAATTTTACCTTTAATCACCACTTGTGCCCCCTCGCTTAGATTTTTTTGATTGGTGACAACCCAAATTTTGCCAGTCGAGTCATTAATTTGATAAGCCCACTGCTTCATCAAAGGAGCTTTCTTTTCCACCTTACCTTGGATATAAACTGTAGCCTTATTGTCTTTTTCTGGTTTAATTTCTCGAATTGGGGTGACATTAGTACCAATTGTAAAATTAGTCCCATTCAAGCCAGACGAGGTTAAACTACCACAACTACAAAGTCCTACCACTAATAAAAAAATCAACCCCAGGCGGTAGGAAACAATATTGTGCCCGTACAAGAACGGAAGAGATATTCTCGTTTGTTGCATGAAAGCCACCGATTGAGCAAATTTTTGCTTCACTGCTTGCTTTGTCGCCAGTTTCATCAGGTCTGTTCCCATCTATACTATTCTCTGCACTTTCAGAAACACACTCTCAACTGAGCAAAAAATGTTCTGAATTTCATCCTTAACTCTTTATTCTTTAGATAACGCCATTGATCTGAGAAAATAAAGATGATGGATTCACTGTGAGAAAAACGCTACGACACCAATTAAGAGGCAGGGGGCAGGGGTAAGAGGGAAAGACTTGTTGCAAGTGTTTTGACAAAAGGCGAATATAGCTGGGAATTCTCATGGAAACAAAAACTGCCAAACTCCTTGATGGTAAAACTTTAGCAGCAAAAATTCAGCAAGAACTTTCTGTTGCGATTACACAATTACAACCAAAAATTGGGCGATCGCCTGGTTTAGCAGTACTGATGGTTGGCGATAATCCAGCCTCAGCTGCTTATGTTCGTAATAAAGAAAAAGCTTGCGCTAAAGTTGGGATCGCCTCTTTTGGTAAGCATTTTCCTGCCCAAACGACCTTTGAGGAGTTAGAAGAAGTCATAGCTGCACTAAACCACGATGAACGAGTGGATGGCATTCTCGTGCAGCTGCCCTTACCTAACCACTTGGATGGTGTAGCTCTGTTACATCAAATTGATCCCGATAAAGACGCTGATGGACTACACCCAGTTAACTTGGGGCGACTAGTACGGGGAGAAACTGGTTTACGTAGCTGCACCCCGGCTGGTGTGATGCGGCTTTTAGAAGAATATGAGATTCCTTTGCAGGGAAAACAGGCAGTAGTGGTGGGACGTAGTATTCTGGTGGGTAAGCCAATGGCACTGATGCTACTAGAAGCTGATGCCACAGTCACGATCGCTCACTCGCGATCGCATGACCTCAAAACTATTACTCAAAATGCTGATATTCTAATTGCAGCAGTAGGTCGTCCCGGACTAATCACTGCTGACATGGTAAAATCGGGCGCTGTTGTGGTAGATGTGGGAATGAATCGCGTCACCGATGCTAGTGGCAAAAGCCGTTTAATTGGCGATGTCCACTTTGAATCAACAGCTGCTGTAGCAGAATTTATCACCCCCGTTCCTGGTGGTGTTGGCCCTATGACTGTCGCCATATTGTTGCAAAATACATTTGACAGCTATTCCAAGGCGGCAAGAGAAAAAAGTGAGGAGTAAGAAGTGATGAGTGAGGAGTGAGGAGTGATGAGTTAAAAGTTAAGAGTTATTAATCCAAACTCCTAATTCCTAACTCCTAACTCCTAACTCCTAACTCCTAACTCTTAATTCCAAACTCCTAATTCTTCATTTTTTCAGCGCCACAGCACCTTAAAATTGTGACGTATAAGACAAAAATCCCAAAATGTCAGGAATTTAAGAATGGTAGCAACTGATAACGTTCAAAAGACACCACCAGAGGAAGCCACATTTAACTTAGCAGCTTATCTGAAAGAGCGCCAAAAGCTTTGTGATACTGCTTTAGATCAGGCTATCCCCATCATTTATCCAGAAAAGATTTATGAGGCGATGCGCTACTCGTTATTAGCTGGAGGCAAGCGTGTACGTCCCATTCTTTGCCTTGCTACCTGTGAAATGATCGGTGGAACCATTGAAATGGCCATGCCAACGGCTTGTGCTGTAGAGATGATTCATACAATGTCGTTGATTCATGACGACCTACCGGCGATGGATAATGACGATTACCGTCGTGGGAAGCTGACGAATCATAAAGTCTATGGCGAAGATGTGGCGATTTTAGCTGGGGATGGCTTGTTGGCTCTCGCTTTTGAGTTTGTTGCCATTGAAACCCCTCAAAGCGTTAAGAGAGAGCTAGTCTTGCAGGTTATTGCTCGTCTTGGTCGGGCGCTGGGGGCAGCTGGTTTAGTCGGCGGTCAAGTTGTCGATTTAGAGTCGGAAGGTAAATCAGATATTTCCTTAGAAACGCTAAATTTCATCCATCAACACAAAACAGCCGCTCTTTTGGAAGCGTGCGTAGTTTGTGGCGGGATCATAGCTGGGGCATCACCTGAAGATGTGCAGCGACTGACCCGTTATGCTCAAAATATTGGGCTAGCATTCCAAATCATAGATGATATTTTGGATATCACTTCTACTCAAGAGCAATTAGGCAAAACTGCGGGTAAAGACCAAAAAGCCCAGAAAGTGACCTATCCTAGCCTTTGGGGACTTGAAGAATCTCGCTTAAAAGCCCAAGAGTTAGTTAAAGCAGCTTGTGCGGAATTAGAACCATTTGGAGAGAGAGCCAAATCACTCCAAGCGATCGCTCATTTTATAATTAGCCGTAATAACTAGTGACGCTTTGGGTAATTCGTAATTCGTAATGACGCTCGTGACGCTCGATGACTCGCTAACGCTGCCCTGTCGCCCTTGGCGTCTCCCCTTCTCCCAAAGGGAGAGGCTAGCACCAAGGGAGAAGACTCGCTAACGCTACGCTAACGTAATTCGTAATTCTTATACCGTAAGCGTTTCATTGATTTGGAATGGGTGGTTTATTTACGCCATGCTATACTACACCGTCTAGCGAAATTTAAAATTCACTCATATCAAAATCCAAAAAGCTTTTAAGTAAGCTTTTGGGTGAATTTGAATAGTTGGTCTGTTTCCACCGTGATGTACTAGGTTAATTTTGGATTTTGGGTTGAATCTAGATGTTTCCTCAACCAACAACTGCTGCTAATATTTACTAACCTAACCAAAATACCATGCAGGACATAGGCAACATTTTAGACAACCGGGTGCTGCTGGTTGCTCTGATAGCTTGTTTAATTGCTCAAGCCCTAAAGCTCGTAGTCGAGATCGTCAAAAATCGCAAACTGAATGTGCGTGTTTTGGTGACAACCGGAGGTATGCCCAGCGCCCATTCAGCTTTAGTTACAGCTCTAGCAGCAGGTGTAGGGCAAACACTCGGTTGGGCATCTCCTGATTTTGCCGTTGCGATGATTTTTGCCATCATCGTCATGTATGATGCAGCCGGAGTTCGCCAAGCAGCTGGTAAGCAAGCTCGTATCCTCAATCAAATGATTGATGAATTATTTCATGAAAAACCAGACTTTAGCCAAGACCGTCTGAAGGAATTACTCGGACATACACCAGTTCAGGTAATAGCTGGGTCGGCTTTGGGCATAACCATCTATTGGTTAGCTAGGTCTGCTTATTAGTCAATAGTCTACAGTCTACAGTTTATTAACGAATGACTAGTGACTAATGACTAATGACTAATGACTACAACCGTACAGTTGAGCGCAGCAAAATTACCTTACGACTATCTACTATGCTGGCAACAAAACCGCCATTGTTCAGCTTCTGCAAGGTGTTGTATGCTTCAGTTTGGTTAGTCGTATAAACTGCCAACAAGTAAGGGCGTTGTCCATAAGAAACAAAACCTACGTTCCCTCCCACTACTTGTTGCACACTATTTACTAGTTCTGGACGGTTGTAATAATCTACCAGCACTGCATAACCCTCTCCTAATGCTTGAGGATTATAAGCTGTCTGCTGAGGCTGCTGTAGCTGTGCCTGCTGTAGCTGTGCCTGTTGCTGTGGCTGCACATCTGGCGTTGTTGGTCGAGTGGTGATGATAGCAGACAAGCCAACAATATTGCTGACATACCTTGCCCATCGATTGGCATCATCAATTTTGTTAAAGCCCCCTATCCGCGTCACAGTTTCGTTGAGATATTTGCAGTTAATGGTCTTCAGTTCCGGTGGTAAAGCACTACGCAACTGCTTTTGATTATCTGCTGTGGGGCTGACTACTAATAAAAGATACTCACCCGCGTTTGGTGGTTGACAAAGGGGGACGGTTTGTTGGGCAAAGACAGAACTCATGCTACCAATCAACCCTACGTAAGCGAAGCTCATCGTAGACATCGCTAATCTTAAAACACTTGGTAAAATCTGAAATCTATGCACAAAAGTTAGATTATGTAAATCAAGGTGTCTTAGAAGATTTTATAAGAAAAAAGCTGAAAACCCAGTTACTTCAGTATGGGGATAAAATGAGTGTCAAAAAATATATTTTTTTACTCAAAAAGAAAACTAGGGAGTGAGGAGCAGGGGGCAGGGGGCAGGGGGCAAGGAAAAGAGGAATTGGGGCAGGGTGCGCTTTGCTAAGGAGAAAGTTTCCCTTTTCCCCCTGCTCTCTGCCCCTCTGCCTCTTCCCCATACACCATTCCTAAGATACGGTAGCAAGCGATGCCAATGCATCTGGAATTGTCTCAGAAGGAGCCTGGAATTCACCAGTACTGACGTACTCTAAACGTAGTTTTAACCAAGTAATAAATTGGGGATTAGTAGAAATAATTGCTACTGCTGGTTGGGGACACTTCGCCTTTAACTCTGCAAACTGCGGTGTTTCTAGGAAAGCTGGTTGCTGAACCAACCAAAAATCTATTTGTTTTTCTTGTTCGTGGTAGTGACGAGTGCGTTCTTTGAGAACTTCGTGTGTCGGTTCTTCTTCGAGAAGAAATTTTTTACTGGCCAAAACGTAATAATATGTTTGCATTTTCATCCTTTGGTTGCTATGTGAATAATTTAAGGGCACAGTGCTGCACTCTGTACCCCTAAAAACTAACTTTTGTGCAATTTCTTGAACCAAGAACTGAACGGACAAGCACTTCCCTGCTTTTGGGCATTTATCTGTTTGCCACCAGATGTTAGCTTTTCCAAGAACAAATTATTGTCGAAGTAATGTTCCAAGGAAATAACCTTTAAGTCATCGGTAACTTTTGCAATGCTCATGCCGATAATTTCTACTGTCTCTCCAGTAGGTGCATGGCCTTTGTATTCTCCTTTAAAATGTCCCCAATGCCGCCACTTAAATGTGACGTTTGGTGGCCCTGAGAAAACTTCCAGCACTTCCCAAGGAAATCCTTGGGGAAATGTTGTGTGGAAGACTTTTGCGGATGATTCAAAGCTTTCTTCTGAAGCCTTGTAGTGTTGTGAATCAGCCATAAATAAATTGTAAGTACCTTGGGCTGATACATCTGCTGCTGTGTACTCGACTCCGCCATTGGTACTTACACGAAACTTGTCATTTACAATAGATAACCACTCTTGCGGGTTAGCTTTAAAGGATACCTCCATCTCGAAGGTTCGCACCAAGTTTTGCACGATCGCTTCCAGTGTACCTTCAAGGTGATTATAGGTACTTTCTTGAGCGAGATTCTCTTTGGAACGGGAATAATCAGGCGGTGTCTGATAACGCCACTCTACATCAATGCTTTCTGCTATCACCTTATCTCTATCCTGTACCCAAAGCGGAAGGTTGTTAGACTGTGTAGCGCTCATAGAAGTTTTTGCTGAAGGTTTGCTCTCAATTTCTAGATTTCGCAGTAGACAACCCTCTTTTAAGATATGGGAGTGGGGGGCAGGGGAGGCAGGGGGAGCAAGAAAAAATAACTAATTCCCAATTTCCAATGCCCAATGCCCTACTCCCTACTCCCTACTCTCTAATCCCTAATCCCTCTTATAGCTTGTTTCATCTCGCGGACTGCCCTTTCCATACCTACTAATGCTGCCCGACTGACGATGGTATGACCGATGTTCAGTTCTTCTATACCTGGAAGCGCAGCTACCGGATAGACGTTCCAATAGGTGAGTCCATGACCAGCGTTGACTCGCAATCCACTTTGAATCGCTTGTTCACACCCCTTAGATAATATGGCTAATTCTCGCTGGCGATTGGTTTCATCTTTAGCCTCAGCATATTGTCCGGTGTGCAATTCAATAAATCGCGCCTGCACCTTGACAGATGCTTCGATTTGTGCTGGCTCGGCATCGATAAATAAACTAACTGGAATGTTAGCATTTTGCAATTTATCGACTATCTCACCTATTCTAGCAATTTGCCCGATAATATCTAATCCGCCTTCTGTTGTGACTTCTTCGCGCTTTTCGGGGACTAAAGTTACATAATCTGGTTTGATATCGAGAGCGATCGCTAGCATTTCATCTGTAGCGGCCATCTCTAAATTAAGATGCGATCGCACTGTTTGCCGTAACAATAGCACATCCCTATCTTGGATATGCCGCCGATCTTCCCGTAGATGCACCGTAATCCCATCTGCACCCCCTAATTCTGCCAGCACCGCCGCCGCCACAGGGTCAGGTTCCACTGTCCGCCGTGCTTGCCGGATGGTGGCGATGTGGTCAATGTTAACGCCAAGTGTAGGCACCCCAAATTTCCCCCAAATCCACAGTCCTCAGAATTTGATTCTACCGGAAATACTGGTCTTGCATAACGAAGTAGTCAACATAATTCATTATTTAGTCAAAGCAAAGATTAAAAGCACAAGGGACAGGAGTGAAGTTATGCTTTGCGTTGGCAAAGTATCAAAGACTCATTAATGGAGTTCTAATAGGACTTAAACACGACTTCAAACAATGTCTGCAACACTATAATTCCGGAACGATCGCACTTCTAGAATGCACAAATTTGCCCAATTTACTGTTAAACATTATTAGTACATATTATTACTAGATTCTTTTTTTACTTTGTACACTGTATAAATGCTAGAATCCTCAAGTAGACACTTAGGATACTTAGATGCCAGTTGTAGCTAACTCAATCAAGTTTGGTACAGACGGCTGGCGGGGCATTATTGGTGACGAGTTCACCTTTGAACGCCTAGCCCTGGTCGCGCAAGTTGCCGCAAAAGTATTATATGATACATATTTTCCTACGGTGGGTAGCCGGACAATAATTGTCGGTTATGATCGCCGATTCATGGCCGAAGATTTTGCTCGTGCTGTTGCTGATACTGTCACCTCTGTCGGATTTGATGTGCTATTGAGCGAAAACTTTGCCCCAACCCCAGCTTATAGTTGGGCAGCAAAACAACTCAATGCTTTAGGGGCGCTAGTCATTACAGCTAGCCATAATCCTGGTAAATATTTGGGGTTAAAAGTTAAGGGTTGTTTTGGTGGTTCGGTGCCGGAAGAAATCACAAAAGAGATCGAAGCGCAGTTGTCGGTTGGAGTACCATTAGCAGCTACTCCAGGCAAGCAAGAGAAATTTGATCCTTGGCCCAGTTATACCCAAGCATTAGAAGGTAAAGTTGATATTGCCAAAATTCGAGAAGCGATCGCCTCTGGCAAATTGACATTATTTGCCGATGTTATGCATGGTGCGGCAGCTGGCGGATTGGCGAGACTACTAGGCAATCAAGTCAAAGAAATCAACTCAGAACGCGATCCCCTATTTGGTGGAGGTGCGCCGGAACCCTTGCCTAAATACCTTTCAAAGTTATTTGAAGTCATCAAAACTCACCGAGAAACAGATAAATCAGGTTTAACTGTAGGGTTGGTATTTGATGGAGACTGCGATCGCATTGCGGCCGTAGATGGAGAAGCCAACTTTCTAAGTTCCCAAGTCTTAATCCCGATATTAATCGACCACTTAACCCTACGGCGCGGCTTTAAGGGTGAAATAGTCAAAACTGTTAGTGGTTCCGACTTAATGCCCTTAGTGGCAGCACTACATAACCTGTCGGTATTTGAGACAGCAGTTGGTTATAAATACATCGCTGACAGAATGTTAGCAGCAAAAGTTTTGCTGGGCGGTGAAGAGTCGGGAGGAATTGGCTATGGCAGCCATATACCCGAACGCGATGCACTGCTCTCAGCATTATACGTTTTAGAGGCGATTGTAGAATCTGGTTTGGATTTAGGTGAGTATTACCGCTACTTGCAGAAACAAACAGGGTTTATTTCAGCTTACGATCGCATTGATTTACCCTTAGCAAGTATGGAAGTGCGATCGCGTCTTTTGCAACAACTGCAAACCCAACCCTTAACAGAAATTGCCGGGTTAGCAGTGATTGATTGCCAGACAATTGACGGCTACAAGTATCGCCTCGCTGATAAAAGCTGGTTAATGATTCGGTTTAGCGGTACTGAACCAGTTTTACGCCTCTACTGCGAAGCCCCGACAATTGAGCAAGTGCATCAAACTCTTGCTTGGGCGAAACACTGGGCAGAGTAAAATTAATTATTAGTCATTAGTCCTTTGTTCTTGGTAAATGATCAATGACTAATGACTAATGACCAATGACCAATGACCAATGACTAATGACCAAATTACTCGTAGTAGCTACAGGAAACCCAGGTAAGTTGCGGGAAATGCAAGCTTATCTGGAAAGTTCTGGTTGGGAATTAACCCTCAAACCTGAAGATTTGGAAATCGAAGAGACAGGCGAAACCTTTGCCGCTAACGCTTGTCTAAAAGCATCACAAATTGCTAAAGCTACAGGAAACTGGGCAATTGCTGATGATTCGGGATTGCAAGTAGATGCTCTAAATGGCGCACCAGGGGTATATTCTGCACGTTACGCCAAAACCGACTCAGAACGCATTGCTAGGCTATTGAGGGAATTAGACAACGAGGTAAATCGACAAGCTCAATTTGTTTGTGCAGTAGCGATTGCTCGTCCTGATGGTGCGATCGTATTAGAATCCGAAGGTATTTGTCGCGGCGAAATTCTCCATGCACCGCGTGGTGATGGTGGTTTCGGCTATGATCCAATTTTTTATGTACAAGAGTTGCAATTGACCTTTGCTGAGATGACACGGGAGTTAAAGAGGTCAATTAGCCATAGAGGCAAGGCTTTTACAGCTTTACTTCCACAGCTAGACACCTTGTTTAGTCCTGAGTCCTGAGTTAGGATAAAAAACTGATTTAAGAAATGAAAAGCTATCTGAGAATTAGTACTTTCGGCGTTGCTGAATAGTGAGATTAAATATAGCAATCAAGTAAAATATAACAAAGGCTTGTGGTATCAAAGCTAAAAGTGATTTACTACAAATTTTCAAACTGTAAATGCTGTTTACCTTTATTGCTCGGTTGAGGCAATTGCTTCCCTAAGTTTTTGAAGAGTGGCTTCAGACCATTTATTTATGCAGCTAGTTTTTCCAGCAGGAATAAGGATATGGTAAATTGGATTGTTACGTAAAGCTAAGATTTTTATTTTCTGAAGAACATCATGGTTACGTATATTTAAAACTTCGGCTAGATGAGTGCATGTATAGGGATAATGTTCTTCTTTAGGAAGGCTAATCGCACTCAAAGCAATATCTGTATTATCAAGATTAGTTGTGACTCTTAAAGCAGCATCTTCAGAGCTTCCATTTCGTACAGCCTCAAACTGGCTTACCACTCTGTTAATACTGTTCTCCAATCGAGTCAGCTTTTGCGTTAATTGATCACTAACAACTGAAGATAAAATATCTCTGAGCCTATCCTCAGACACCTCAATCATAGAGCTAGTACCCTTACGATTGAGGCGTGCTTTGCTTAATGGGGTTACATTATTAGCTTCTGAATTTGGCTCAGATGACATAAACAAATCCTCACGCTACATTGGAATGTTGGAATTTTTGTTGAAGACAATCCAAAATATCCTTTTCGGTTTTTTGCACGATTTCTTCAATTTCTTCCTGCGATAATATGTTACCCAACTCTTCTTGCAAAATTGCTATTAATTTTTCATAACTAATATGAGCTTGAGTTTTAGCCAAATATTTAGCTAAATTTTGACCTAAATCTAGCCCCGCAGCCACATCACAATCTACTTCATCTTCAAGTTGAACCGCCCACTGCAACCAAGAATTACTCGATAAATACTGCATTACCCTACCCCTTCCTGACTATCCACAACCAAGTTGACCAGCTAACTAGATTGGCTGAGTATTTTCTCAGCTTGGTCTGATGAAATCTCAAAGTATCTTAGTCCTTCTTTATTGGAATCATATCCCAAATCAACCATTCCAAATTTTCGATAAAAATTTTCCGCACCAGGTAAGGAATGTAAACCAATCCTACCTTTGTAATCTAAATCAAAGCTACGCTCTATAGCCAACTTTAGTAAACTACTTCCAACACCTTTGTACATTGGTGGATTTTCTATAGAGCGACGATTCCAAGGAGCTATAGTTAAGTAATCGACATAAACAAGATTCTTAGTAGATTCTAAAAGGGAACGATAGCAATCTAACTCCAGAATCATAAGTCCTTGAGTAATCGCTTCGCATTCTAATGCGAGCCTTTCATAATTTGGCGTTGAAAGCTTAAAAAATTTATCTATCCATGACCAATGGCTGTCTTCTTCAGATGAGTTTTGAAGCCTTTGTTTCCAAAAAGTTTCAAAGTCGGAAATGTGCTTAGAAGATAGATTACATAATTCTGCTTCAACTAAGGCTGAATCTTTAACACGGAATAAGGGTAACTTAGCAATCACATTCAAGGCAACAACTCACAAATTTGAATTAAGCTAGACAAGTATAAGTTCAGATTTCTTCTCGTCTACAGTTTCAAAGTAAAATTTTTCACCTTGCTCTATACGTTGCTCAATCAGCCCCATCATCCGTAAGGCTTGCCGTAACACAGCTGACTTATTCATGTCCTTTTTTTCACTAAGACTATTTAGTAGCTCAAGCTCAACGTCCGACAAGTTAAGCGTAATTAAAGTTTTTTTGCTCAAAACATTTTTACCTCTGTTCTTATATATAGATTATATATCAAATATATATAGTACATGAGTTCTATGTCAAGAGTAAACCTAGTTTTTGTCGTAGCCTGTAGCCAGTGGGATGTGGGAATATGCCTATATGTGACTTATTAAGTCGTATATAGGCATATAATTCAAAAGCTTATCAGGGCTTAAACTGCTTCTGTGTTCTTTTCGCCGGTACGAATCCGAATCACTTGCTCAACAGGCGAGATGAAAATTTTACCATCGCCGATTTCACCAGTGCGGGCAGCAGCAATAATTTTGTCCACCACCATATCAACTTGATTGTCATCAACGACGATTTCCACTTTCAGTTTCTGTAGAAACTCAACAGTGTATTCAGAACCGCGATACCGTTCAGTTTGTCCTTTCTGCCGTCCGAAACCCCGGACTTCAGAAACGGTCATGCCGACAATACCAGCATTAACCAAAGCAATTTTTACCTCATCTAGCTTGAATGGGCGGATAATAGCTTCTACTTTTTTCATCTTTTTGACTCCTGACTTCTACTAGCTTCGTTTATATATCTAAGCAGATCCTTTGTCTGAAGCTGTAACTAGCAGTGCTTTTCCTAAAATATATGTAATAATTACCACTTTTTTAAAGTGTAGATGCTTTGCCTGAGGGTTTGGGACATGAAAAGCGGCAAGGATTTATTAATTAGATAATCTTTAAGGTTGTAACATAAAGAAGTTGCTGTCAATTTAGCATTTTATGTAGCTTTTATAACCTAAAAATAAATAAATTCCGCCATTTAGCAGATATGCTCAGATATTTTAGAGAATGGTTGCAGAGAAATTCCTCGGTAGCTTGAAAGCTTGGTGCTGCTGACTGTGGGAGTGTCAACTAACGTTTCTGATGTTCAAACAAGGGACGCACAACAAAATATCCAGCACTAAAGGCAGTAAGCATGATTAACAATATGGTGATAATTAACCACCAGCCATTGAGTTCCTTAGCATCTGGCTCAGTAGCAGAATAATAACTTACTTGTTGCTCTTGTATATAAACTGGTTCTGGTATCGGAAAATTCATTTCCATTACAGGTGTAGAAAAGTCTTGGCGGCGGCTTTTTTTGGGTGGTGTTTTGGAAGTAACGGGTGGATGCGAACGAGAAACCTGCTGAGGTGGACGCGCTTGTGTTAGTGGCACTTTAACGGCATTTTTGTCATTAGAACCTTGGGGAACTTGGTGATAACCAGGCGCAGTATGGGAATCCACAAACTTTTGCAAATGAGAAAAAGACTCAACAACTTTAGTAATTTCTTGGCGTAATAGTTGATTTTCTTGTGCTAATTGCTGATTTTTGGTGGTAAGTGCATGTAGCTTCGCCTGTGTTGCTTGCAACTCTGTTGACAATTCCCTATATACAGAAAGTGGTACAGAGGGAGGGGAGGCTTGAGTAGTCGGTGTTGGCGAATTCCTGTGAACTGAACCTATGGTTGTTCGCATCGGGGACTGGTATTAAAAATCAAGGTAAGTAAGTCGTACAGAGATGCTAACAAAGATAGTCAGCCCTGAAACTATGCCCAAGAATAATAGAAAAATGCCGAAAGAGCAAAGATTTATTATTGGGGCATTGGGAATTTGGCATGGGGCGTTGGGCATTGAAAAGACGCAGAGGGGCGGGGTGCAGGGGGCAGAGGGGAAAATTCATCTCTCTTACTCCCTGCTCCCCTGCTCCTCCTGTCTCCTCACTCCCCACTGCCCTTGATAAAGTTAATTTCGTAACAATGGGAAGAAATGTCCTACAGGGCCTTGCCCTTCGCCAATATCTAGGGCGTAAGTGAGTGCAGTAGTTACATACTTCTTTGCCTCTTGTACTGCCTGCCACAAGTCTTGTCCCTTGGCCAGATTAGCAGCGATCGCAGCCGATAGTGTACAACCAGTACCGTGGGTATTTTTTGTCTCTACTTGCTGGCAAGTCAAAACTTCCAACTTGTCCCCATCAAACCAGATATCAACACCGCGTAAATCTCCCTGCATACCTCCGCCTTTGACTAAAACAGCCTTCGTCCGTAAAGTCTTGTGAATAATTTCAGCAGCAGCTTGCATATCCTCCAAGGTATTAAGTTGTAAACCGCTTAAAATCTGGGCTTCGTAGCGATTCGGCGTGATCATAACCGCCTTGGGAATCAGGGCATGGCATAGAGTCTTTACAGCATCATCATCAATCAATTGCGCCCCTGTACGTGAAACCATTACCGGATCAACTACTAAATTATTGATTTGTAAAGCTTCCACCTGCTGGGCAACAGCAAAGATAATTTCCTGATTAAGCAACATTCCCGTTTTGGCAGCTTGTACGCCAATATCCTCAACTACTGCCTGAATTTGCGCCACAACAGCCTCTGTTGGCATGGCATCAACCCTTTTCACTCCTAAAGTGTTTTGTGCCGTGATGCAGGTTATAGCGCTAGTACCGTGGACACAGTGAAAAGCAAAGGTACGTAAATCAGCTTGAATTCCTGCACCGCCACCGCTATCTGAACCAGCAATAGTCAAAGCAACGGATATTCTGGAGTTTATTTCAGTGTTCATATTATGAAGATTAAGTAAGTTGGCATTATCAAACCAAACTATCTCAAAGATGGATGAACTAGATCAAAACCCTCTTGTTTCCAGCCTCCTTTGTGATCGCAACCACAAAGATTTACGATAACCTGACCTAAAAGTGCTGTTAGGCGTAGCAGGGCGTTTAGTAGAGAAGGCATCGTCTTTAAAAATTTTTAGAGAAACTTCATCAAAACCCTGCACAAAGCGCTCTCCACTCCCATATCACTCTGGAAATTAACAGGACTCCAGCACGACATCTCCATAAAAATTTTGACTTTGTTGTAAAAAAAATAACTACATTCAGAATATTCACTGATTTCTATCTTCTATGTAAAGGTTAGTTTTAATACATGAGTTCACAAGGCTCAGTTACACCGATTACAACAAGTTCGACCAAGTTGTTACATTTAGTTCCCTTAAGTTAAGGGGTAAACCTACTAAAGTTTCAACCAATTCAACTTCGACTACTCAATAAAACGCAGAGATGACAGGAAACGTCTTTAGCTTTGCGCTGCCTTGTCTGCGTGCAAATTGTCTGATTACCCTCAATAAAACACTGACGGTTGACGGTATTGACATCTCTACTTTAACCATCAACGGTTAATAGGATAAAAAATTTCAGTTTTATAACAGTTTTGCTACAAAAAACACGGTTTCAAGTTGCGATCGCCTACGGCGGGCGGGTACGCCATCGCACAACTACGACTGTCTTGAAAAGTACAGATAAATCACTAATTCAAATAACTACTTAGCAACATAGTTTATTGCTGAGAACTTACTAACAATCACCCTTATAAACATTCGGAGTTAATCTCATGGCTGGCAACACATACTACGTTTCTGGAACAGGCAGTGATAAAAATGATGGTTTGAAAGAAGGATCTGCATTTCGTACCCTCCAAAAAGTCGGTGACTTAGTGAAGGCAGGTGATACTGTCTATGTCATGAATGGTACTTACACAAATATTTACCCTAATATCCTGAGTATTTCAAATAAGCACGGTACCGCTAGTACGCCGATCACATTTACTGCTTATCCTGGACACACACCTGTTTTAGAAACACACGAGAAAAATTGGAATGCTATCTCCATTACAGGGTCTTCTTATGTAGTCATTAATGGGCTAACGCTGGTAGGAGCACGAGATGAAACTACATTAGAATATGCGTTAGAGCATAAAGATAATTTGAAGAACCCAGCAACATCTGGGAATGGTATTAACGTTACATATATTGATGGCGACGAAAAGCAACGTTCACATCACATCACACTTAGCAATAACAACGTTTCTAAATTTCCAGGAGGCGGGATTGCAACAGCAGAAGTAGACTACATTACAGTAAAAAACAATGTGGTTTCTGGAAATTCTTGGTACTCACCTTATGGAACCCAAGGAATTACAATGCTTAACCTTTGGAATTCCGATGAAAACGTAACAGATTACAAAGTAATTATTAAAGATAACACGGTCTTTGATAATAAACAATTAGTTCCTTGGGTTAATGCAGGAACAGTAACAGAGGGTCATGGAATAATGCTTGACACTTCTTCTATTGAAAATGTTGCATACCAGGGCAAAGCCTTAATCAGTAAGAACTTAATTTATAACAATGGTGGCGGAGGTATTCAGATTTTCAAAGGAGAAAATCCTGTCGACATTGTGAATAATACAATTTACCAAAACTCACAAGAACTATCAATTGGAGAAGTTTTCCTTAACAGTGCTAAAAATGTTAGGGTATCTAACAATATTATGTATGCAAAGGACGGAGAGTCGGCTACTTCTATTGTTAATTCTAGTAATACTTCATTTGATAACAACCTTGCTTATAACGGAGCTTTTAAAGGCACGGGATCAGGAAATGTTTTAAACAAAGATCCGTTGTTTGTTAATGCAGCGAATGGTGACTTTAGGCTCAAACCTGGAAGTCCTGCGATCGATGCTGGTTCGGGTACCTTCAATAGCATCACTAAGATTGTTCCCCTAGATGGCGATGGTAACGGCAGTGTATTGACTGATATTGGCGTATATGAAGCCCCCACCATTAATACTCCTACCCCCGAAATTGAAGTTCTTGATGGCACAGTTGACATTGCAGATAACAGCACTACTGCCATTAACTTTGGTGAGGTCGTTGTTGGTAGCACTGTAACTAAAACTTTTACCATTAAGAACACAGGTATAGCTGCACTCAACCTTAGTAACCTCCAACTCCCCAACGGCTTTAGTTTGGTAGGAACTCTTCCACCTACCTTGGCTGCCAAGACTTCGGTGAATATAACAGTGGCACTAAATACGACTATTGGCGCAACCTACACTGGCAACTTCAGTTTAACCAACAACGATGTTAACGAAAGCCCCTTTGACTTTGCTATTAGTGGTAAAGTTAACGCTCCCGAAATTCAAGTTTTCAATGGCACAGTTGACATTGTAGATGGCAGTACTAATGCTATTGACTTTGGCGAAGCCGCTTTTGGCAGCTACGTAACTAAAACTTTCACCATTAAAAACACGGGTAAAGCTGCACTCAATCTGAGTAATCTCGAACTCCCCAACGGCTTTAGTTTGGTAGGAACTCTTCCAGCTAGCTTGGCTATCAATAATTGGACGGATATAAGGGTGGCACTCGATACGAAAACACCCGGAACATATTCTGGTAGATTCAATTTGATCAACAACGATCCTGATGAAAGCCCCTTTGACTTTGCTATTAGCGGTAAAGTTAAGCCCGCTCCTACCCCCGAAATTCAAGTTCTCAATGGCACAGTTGACATTGCAGATGGCAGCACCACCGCCATCGACTTTGGCAACGTCACTTTCGGTAGTACCGTAAACAAAACTTTCACCATCAAGAACATCGGTACAGCTACACTCAACCTGAGTAATCTCAAACTTCCTAACGGCTTTAGTTTGGTAGGAGCTTTTCCATATACTGTGGCTGCCAACGATTCAAGAAGTATAACCGTGGCACTCAATACGAATACACCTACACCTGGAACCTATGGTGGCAGCTTCAGCTTGACCACCAACGATAGTGACGAAAGCCTCTTTAACTTTGCTATCAGTGGCACAGTTAAACCCCCTCTTGCTAGCGAAATTTATCTTCTCAATGGCACTGAAAATTCTGAGTACTTAAAAGGCAATGCCCCAGCTAACAAGATTTATGGGTTTGGGGGTACAGATACCATCGTAGGTAATCTAGGAAATGACCAACTTTCCGGAGGCGACGGCAACGATACTCTCTGGGCAGGTGATGGTGATGACCTACTTTATGGCGATAGCGGCAATGACAAGCTTTCGGCTAGCAACGGTAACGATACGCTATTTGGTGGTATCGGTGATGACCAACTATTAGGGGAGTCAGGCAATGACTGGCTTTATGGGGGCGCAGGCAATGATGTACTTACAGGGGGTTATGGCGCTGACACTTTTGTGTTCGCTTCTGGTGACGGCACGGACTCCATTACTGACTTTGAAATAGGTAAGGATAGAATTGCCTTGTCAGGAGGTCTCAAGTTCGGTCAATTGTTCATACAACAACAAGGAAGTCAAACCTTCATTATGGATAGTTTTGACAATCAAGTGTTAGCGAAGTTGGATAATGTCACTGCAAGTATACTTTCGGCTCAACCTTCCGCTTTTATCACTATTTAGTTGTGTCTTTTGATAACCAAGTCTCTTTTCTTCTTAGGCTACGCCAACGGAGCAGGTGTAGAGAAATAACTAGACAAAGAAGATTTAATATTGAGTAACTAAATTCTTTGCTGGGCTTCCCTACACCCTATCCTTGTAAGGGGTTGCGTTCAAAAACTGGCATTAGTCTCTTGAAATTCTCCCTGGCCTTTAGGTACAGGGATTTTAATTATCACTCATTAAGTTTTCTCTTTCATTGAGTCCCCTTGCAAGTACAGGGCAAACGCATCTAAAGTATAAGAATCCTTTAATAGCAAGGGTTTCAACGTTTTTAAATTTAGCCTATTTTTTCGTCAAGATCCTTATCCAGCAGGGGTTTCAGAAATGCCGTGCGTTCGCCCTGCTTGCAAGTATGAGTTCTAGACAAAAGTTATTACTTAATGACGATGCTGGCAGCACCCCAGCAAACTCTAGAAAATCACTAATCGCGCGAATTTTGCCACCATTTGACAACTTGACACATTTCGAGGAGTTCCAAACAAGGTCATGCTGATCCTCAAGCTCGTTGAGGTAGGATGATGGGGCGTCAAGTCAGGTACATAGCAGGTAATCATTAAATATGAAAGAAAGCACTTCCCCTGCTTTCTTACGAGTCCGGTAATTTCCTCTGATATGTTAGTGAGTTACATTGAGGACATTCACACTAAAATAATGACATTTCAGATTATTAAAGCCACAGTACCCGTTTAGGTATTATTGAGAAGCAAAAGGTCGAGGCGGTTTGGAGTCATGAATACGATGAAAAGTTACTCGCTTGGAAGTGCTAAAGCGATCGCCTGTAATCATCCAGACTATTTTTCCTGCCTACAGTTGTGATACAACAAATCTTTGCTAGTTCAGTTAAGCTGACAACAGCAGTTTTATCCTCAAAACAATGACAGCAAGTAGTCCCACAATTTTAGCCCTAGACTTTGATGGAGTCATATGCGACGGACTAATTGAATATTTTGAGGTAGCATGGCGTACCTACTGTGAAATTTGGTCTTTTGCTAACGACACACCACCAGATGATTTAGCTTTAAGATTCTATCGCCTACGACCTGTAATTGAAACAGGTTGGGAAATGCCCGTTTTAATCAAAGCCTTGGTAGATGGAATTCTTGATGATAAAATTCTTCATGAATGGGCAAGTATCGCCCCAAAACTTTTATTAGACGACAAGCTGCAAGCAAGAGAAATTGGCGCAAAACTAGATAAGCAACGAGATGAATGGATTACCACAGATTTAGATGGTTGGCTAAGTCTACATAGATTCTATCCAGGTGTAATAGAAAAAATCAAATTAACTCTTGACAGTGGAGTTGATTTATACATTGTGACAACTAAAGAAGGGCGTTTTGTCCAACAATTGTTACAGCAAGAAGGAGTGAATTTACCAGTAAAATCAATTATTGGCAAAGAAGTCAAGCTTCCTAAATATGAAATTTTGCGAAATTTCAAGCAGGAAGCAAAAAACAAACCAGTTAGTCTCTGGTTTGTAGAAGATAGACTCAAGACTTTGCAATTAGTCCAACAACAAGCAGACCTTGAAGAGGTGAAACTCTTCCTCGCAGACTGGGGTTATAATACGCAAGCAGAACGGGAAGCCGCCCAAAATGATCCGCGAATTCATCTGTTATCACTGTCTCACTTTTCCAAAGATTTCTCTGCTTGGCTTTAAATAGATGAAATACGGTGCAATAATCTCTTGATACCTTTACCCTAAAAGGGCTTGTCATTGTCTAGATTTCTGTAATAGTCAAATTGTTGCGTTTCTCGATATCCCGCCAGGAACTTAAGTTCCTGGCTAATAACCCAAGGCTACTCAAGTGGACTGAAATTATTTTTAGTCGTTTGAAGAGAATTTTAGTTATTAGCTCCGGAATCTATTCCGAGCCAAAATGGTAACAAAGTGGGATACATAGCAAAGATTAGGAACCAGAAGCTTACGTTTTTCAATTTAGGTGAAATAATAACTCATAACTATTCACTTCTCACTCAGCACTTACTTTTATGCTTGACCTTACAAAACTGGCGCGACAAATGCAGGGTTTAAGTCAGCATCTTACTTTAGAAGCTGTTGCCAGTCGTCAGCGCTTAGAATTGGCGCAACAACATCTAAAAAATGCTTACGAGTCTCAACAAGATTTAATTGATCGCCAGGAAAAATGGCGCGATCGCATTCTCTTTGCTAATGCTACCCCAATTGAGCCGTTAGAAACCTGCATTGATATCCCAATTCCTCCAAAAATTCATACTGTCATCGCTACCGATGGTTCCCAAATTGCCCCTAACCATCACGAAATTGCTTACTGTTATCTTTTAAATATCGGTAGAGTAGTTTTACATTATGGTCAAAATCGCCATCCGTTACTTGATAGTTTGCCAGAAGTTTTTTACCGCCCAGAAGATTTATATATGTCTCGGCAGTGGGGAATTAGAACCGAAGAATGGATGAGTTTTCGTCGCACTGCTTCAGAAACAACGGTGTTGGCAGAACTTGCATGTGCAGCGAAAGGTGAAGCACCAGCATTGGCGATGGTAGATGGTTCCTTAATTTACTGGTTTTTAGAACAGTTGCCGATGGATGCACGCGATCGCATTTTACCCCCCATCCTGGAAGCTTGGCAGCAGATGCGTGATGCTCAAATTCCCCTCATGGGCTATCTTAGTGCCTCTCGCAGCATTGAAACAATGAACTTTTTACGGTTGTTAGCTTGTCCTCATCCAGTACCAGACTGTAAAACCTATTGCCCAAATCAGTTAGAAAAAGTAGCTTGTAAAATTTTTGAACAGTTGCGAGATACTTCTGTTTGGGCAACCCGACTCAAACCAGGACAACGCAGTACCCTGTGGCGTAGTAATTCTCCCATTCTCGAACTCTACGGAGACCAAACCATTTACTTTTGCTATGTCCACGTTGGCACCGAAATCGCCCGAATCGAAGTTCCAGCATGGGTAGCAGAGAATTTAACCATACTAGACCAGGCATTGGGGCTAATGCTAGCACAAGTCCAAAAAGGATATGGCTACCCAGTAGCGATCGCAGAAGCCCATAATCAAGCAGTGGTAAAAGGTGGCGATAGAACGCGTTTCTTTGCCCTCCTCGAACAACAAATGATTAAAGCTGGTCTAAAAAATGTAGGAACTTCCTACAAAGAAGCCAGAAAGCGCGGCAGTATTGCTTAGGAACTTCCAGAGTAATCTATTTAACATCCAGTTAGCCTTAAATTTACGGTTCTTGAAAATGGCGATCGCATTTGGACTAATAGTGAAATTAGCCTGCTACAAGCTGTTTGCGAACAACTAGCGATCGCCATCGATCATGCACAACTTTATACCCAAAGTCGTTCTGCTACTTTAGCTGCTCAAACTCAAACCGAAAAACTCACTGAAACCTTGCATAAATTGCAGCAAACCCAATCTCAACTGATCCAGAATGAAAAAATGTCTAGCTTGGGACAGTTAGTAGCTGGAGTTGCCCATGAAATCAACAATCCAGTTAACTTTATTCATGGCAACTTAACCTATGCTAACGAATACTTTCAAGAGATATTAACTTTATTACACCTTTATCAGCAATACTATCCCAACCCCAGGGCTATTTCATTCTAAAAAGCCCCTTGAGTGTGTCTAATCCAAAAGAACATAAACGTTGAGCTTGTGCCATATTATTAAACATATTATCCCGGTATAAATTGAGTGAAAAATTACGAGCGAGTGCAAATATTTGGGTCAGAGGGGTAGTGCGAATTCTGGATGCATCTTCACCTTGGGTAACGTCACGGACGTAGTGGACTTTATTTTCAACACCC
>NZ_JAIVFX010000026.1 GCF_020829625.1 Nostoc sp. XA010
TCCCCGCTCTACAAGGTAAGCGCTGACCAACATAATTGCGCTTGTGAGAATCAGAATGCGGATTATCATTTTCAACTTGATATGAGTGCTTGAGGACCTTACCATCCATAGCTACAGTTTCCCCAAGCCCTGGTTTTATGTCAAAGAAATTCGCAAGGCATAGGGAATATTGCTCGTAATTTATGTGTAATAAAGTACGACGCACTGTACTGTAAGAAGGTAACCTATTTTTTGTAGGTTTAAAAAGGTCAATCAACTCCTCGCGGTAGCTTGAAATCCAATCTCCAATTGCTAAAAATCCTTTATTTCCTGCGGCGATGCCTACGGCGGGCTACGCCTACGCCAATGTGAACAGCGCTAGGCATAATGGGAGATTATGTCGCTGTCCGGCACGGCGACGCGGGTCTTTTATATCTGCAAAAGCTTTTATAATTTCGATTTCAGACACAGTAGTAGGAGCAAGAAGCTAGAATTTGCGCTGGATTATACCATATTGCACCTTCCTTTAGAATGAAATAGCCCTGCACCAAGTGGGTGATGCTCAAGTTCTGGTATAAAGCCACTTTTAACAAACTTCGTCCAATCCTGACCACCATCTTTCAGGATATCAACGTCAACAATGCCAACTGCTGGTATACCCAGTTCTCTCAAAGGCTTGATAATTATTTGGACAGTTTGCTTGTTTTGAGCATTGAGAAACAAACAGTTAGGAATTCCCAACTCTGGCTTATAACGTAGCAGTCGCTCATTAATCTCCTGATAAAATGCGCGATCTGCATCCGATTCTGTCACGATAACAAATTCATAGAATAGTGCTTCGATCACCCCGATTGAGCGCAACAAAGGATTTCGCATCAATCGAAGAATATCTGTGTTAGATAAAACTCTTGCAGTAGCTACCTCACTGCGATAAGTCAGTCTCACAATATTGACTGGTGCGCCTGATTGGATACAACCCATTACAAAGTTTGGACTATGTGTTGATACAAACAATCTTTTTTGAGAGTTTAAGCTAGAAATAGCAATTTCTTTTCCTAGTTTGAAAGCTAAGGGTGGATATAAAAAAGCTTCAGGTTCATCAATTAGAATAACGGCAGGATCACCAGCTATAATCTCTGTAATAATTCCAGTGAATGCTTTTACACCGTCGCTGGCTTGCTCAACAGGGAATGCTTTTGAGTGAAATTGTACAGCTTCATTGTGAATCCCACGCTCTTCCATATCTGTCTTAGGAGGACGAGGCGATAAGCGTAGTCTAAGTTGACCGAGAAAAGTAGGATCTATAACGAAGTACGTCTCAAAAGCGTCATAAATAATTCGTCTAACTTCATCTCTTTTGGCATCGTCACGAAACAACACTTGAAAGCTTGTTTGAGGGGGTTGCTGGAGATCACCAGCGCTTTGTTGCCCAATCAAACTAATACGACTTTTACCGTCTAGCAGGAGAGTGTTAAATGAGAGATACCACGGGCAAAACAAGTTTACCTGACCATTAGGATTTTGTAACACATTCAAAAGATTCTGTCTAGGAACTTGATGCCTTGTTCCCTTTTTCCCAACAATTATATGATCCGGCAAGAGCGCTTCACCTATATGTGGTTGAAGAGTTGACTTTTTAATCTTTTCTTCAGCTGCTTCAATTGAGAATGTATCAAATTCAATCTTTTCTAAAATTACATCTGTTACATTCAGTTGACCGCTTGTGCAGTAATAGTGAATTTCAGAGAGAACTTTGCTTTTCCCAGAGTTGTTTGGGCCTACAAATACAGTTATGGGCGTTGTGACTACTTCCTCTGAGGGTAATCCTGAGCCTCTTCCAAATTTCAGTTTGATCGTCTTTATCATTTGTCAAAAACTACGGATCGCTTGGGTTGCTTTTGTCATATACTTGTATCTATAAGAATTTATCAGAGATATCCTCACTGCTTACCGCCCTAATTGCAGAAGATACACAGACATCCCACTGAAGATTTGCTCATCTTAAGTCGATTGACAGCCAACTGTCTGCGTCAAAGCCTGCTTTAGGTAAATAAACAGTATAATTCTGTATATCTTCCAACTCATTCATTTTTAATAGTATTTTTGTATTGTTAGTTTTTTGACCTACTTGCCGGTTAAAAAATGCTGCTTTCAACGTTAAATCAGATGATCGCACTCATCGCCTTTGGTCATGATCGTACTTCCTGTTTCTCTACAAGGTTGGCTTAGAGCAGCAATTAGTAAAAATTGATGCTGTACACGCCAAGCGATTCTCATGGAGACAGTTTGCGATCGCACTTCCTGTTTCTCTACCAGCTTGACTTACAGCAGTAATTAGCAAAAATTGATGCTGTCCACACCAAGGGATTCTCATGGAGACGGTTTGCGATCGCACAACAAAGAGTGATGTCAAGCGACTGAACTGTATTGCTGCATCAGTCTCCGCTTTCTATAAGTTTGGGTAGGTATTAGCGCTCGCTTAATCTTAAATAGAAGGGTAAAAAACCCGGCTTCTTTATCAAAACCGGGTTTTTAAGTAATAATTGTTAATTTATTTCTGGACGGTACAACAGCGCAATACGCTAATGAGGTACAGCTACTTGTGCATCGGCTACCTGGGTATTGTCAGCAACAATTTTGCGGAATAAATCGCCCTCAATTGTTTCCTGTTCTATTAACAAATCTACTAAACGCTCCAAAACTATGCGATTTTCTTGCAACAGTTCTATTGCTCTGATGTAGGACTTGTTGACGATTTCGCGCACCTGTGAATCAATTTTGGCGGCAATTTCCTCAGAATATTCTGATTTATTCATCCAGTCACGTCCCAAAAATACCTCTCCACTCTGATTTTCTAGTGACAATGGGCCTAATTCTGACATCCCGAAGCGTGTCACCATTTGCCGCGCCATTCCTGTAACTTGTTGCAGGTCATTGCCTGCACCTGTGGTCACTTCTGGCTTCCCAAAAACAATTTCCTCGGCGGCGCGACCACCCAAAGTAGCAGTAATCCTGGCTTTGAGTTGGGAACGGGAAATTAACCCCTGTTCTTCGTTGGGAGTAAACCAAGTTAATCCCAGTGCTTGTCCCCGTGGAATCAGCGTAACTTTTTGTACAGGATCATGCCCTTCGAGGAATGTGCCAACTAAAGCATGTCCAACTTCATGATAGGCAATCAACCGCTTGCTCTTGCTGTCTACTAAGGCGGTACCTTCCATACCTGCAACGACTCTATCCACAGCAGAATCAATTTCTAAAAGGGTGACAGCTTCTTTGCGCCTCCTAGCAGTGAGAATGGCAGCTTCGTTGAGTAAGTTGGCTAAGTCTGCGCCAGTAAAACCAGGAGTGCGACGAGCGATCGCTTCTAATGATACGCTAGGATCAATTTTCTTATTCCGCGCGTGGACTTTCAAAATTTCCAGTCGCCCTTTGAGATCCGGTGCATCCACCATCACTTGTCTGTCAAAGCGTCCTGGTCTGAGCAGCGCTGCATCTAGAACATCTGGACGGTTAGTAGCAGCAATAATAATAATGCCTGTGTTACCTTCAAAACCATCCATTTCAGTGAGCAGTTGATTGAGGGTTTGTTCGCGCTCGTCGTTACCGCCACCGATACCAGCACCCCGTTGTCTACCTACTGCGTCAATTTCATCGATAAATATTAGACAAGGGGCATTCTCTTTGGCTTTCTTGAAGAGGTCGCGCACGCGAGATGCACCCACACCAACAAACATTTCCACGAATTCTGAACCGGAAATGCTGAAAAATGGTACACCTGCTTCACCTGCGATCGCTTTTGCTAGTAAAGTTTTACCAGTACCCGGAGGGCCAATTAACAACACTCCTTTGGGAATACGTGCGCCTACTGCAGTAAATCTTTCAGGCTGTTTCAGGAAAGTAACAACTTCTTCGAGGTCTTCTTTAGCTTCTTCAACCCCGGCTACATCTTCAAATTTTACTCCAGTTTTTGCTTCCATTTGGAAGCGAGCTTTGGATTTCCCGAAATTCATCGCTTGGCTAGAAGCATTAGTAGAGCGACGCAGGAACAATAGCATTAGAGCTACCAGTGGCAAAATCCACATGAGATTGATCAACAGTCCAACAGCAGCTCGACTATTAGCTGAAGAAACTTCGCCAAAATCAACATTCTTATCTTTGAGGATGTTAATTAACTCTGTGTTTTGTGCCAGAAGTCTCACCTGTTGCGGTGGTGTATCAGCCTTTTGCCCTTTGAGATAAACCTTTGCTAGCTGTTCAGTTTCGTCAAGCTCTACTTTTTGGATTTCTCCTGCCTTCGCTTTCTTGATCAAGTCGCCATAATTTAAAGAGGTGCTTTCTGTCTTTTGTGCCAAGACGGGAGTACTCCCTAAAATTCCTGGTAACATAATCAAACTAGCTGCAATCGCACCAACCCAAGCACCACGCTTTGGCGGCTGTCTTTTTATCAATGGTTTTTTTCCCAAATTTGTCATAATAATTACCCTTTGTCTGCTGGCACAAGTTGAGCTATGGTTTTATGCCTATTCTTCTACCAAAAATTGTAATAACTGGAAATTACACTTTTCTTATCTAGTCTAACTTCCACACAAAACCATTCCCAAGTTTCTTCCGGTTATTACATGAAGTTGAGCAACCAAGATGATTATCTAGATTTATGTAGCTGTTCAGACTGGGCATTGGGCATTGGGCATTGGGCATTGCTTATTAATTCTTGTCCCTCACTCCCTTATCTCCCCCTGCTCCCCCTGCTCCCCCTGCTCCTCATGTTCCCCAGTTCCCAGTAGATATTAATTTGACACATTCTGACACAAATCGCTAAAATAAGCATAGTCATAACGATTCCGTTTTTTCATAAATCTGGTAATAGTAGCTAGTTAATAGTTTGTGAGTTAATTAATTATGGTGAGAATTGTTGGCATTGGTGGTAGTTTAAGACCCAACTCCTATACCCAGGTTGCTTTACTTTTAGCAGTGCAAAGGGTAGAAGCCCTTGGAGCAGAGGTAGAAATTATTGATTTAAGACAGTTGCAGTTACCGTTTTGCACTGGCGCAAAGGAGTATCCAGAGTACCCAGATGTTCAGCGCTTGCAAGATATAGTCAGCCGCGCCGATGGATTAATTTTAGCGACACCTGAGTATCATGGTAGCGTTAGTGGTGTCCTGAAAAATGCCCTAGATTTGATGAGCTTTGAGCAACTGTCTGATAAAGTGACAGGACTAATCAGCGTATTGGGGGGTCAGTCTAATAGTAATGCTTTAAATGACCTACGGCTAATTGTCCGATGGGTGCATGGTTGGGTGATTCCAGAACAAATTGCGATCGGACAAGCTTGGGGTGCATTCAGTCCTGAAGGCAAGTTGCTAGATGAAAAACTATCTCAAAGATTTGATCAATTTGCTCAGAGTTTAGTTGATAACACTCGCAAGCTGCGGGGTGTAGATTAATTCTAGAGTACGTAAGTTCGTAGTAAGGACTTTAGTCCTTATTTTCGTTTTCTAATCACTAAAGTGCTTACCCTTCGGGTGACGCTCGTACCTCGCTAACGCTGCGCTATCGGTAGTCGCTTATGGGGGAAACCCTCATCGCCCTTGGCGTCTCCCCTTGGGAGAAGACCGCGCTAACTCACTACAAACCCTCAAAACGAGCTTGACATACTAAGCTAACGCGTTTACATATTGCACTATTTTTCGTGTAGACCGTCATTAGTCATTAGTCATTAGTCCAGAAGTGTTTACTAGGGACAAAGGACAATTGACAAAGCATAACCTCACCAGTTGATGTGCAACTTAAATGCGTAACAGCTTACTAGATATTGATACTTTGTGGAATTTGGGAAGGTAGCAAGAACTTGTAAGGCATTATCCTGTACTAAAGACCGAGATGGGCTACTAGATGGTGGTACTGCAAATAATGCTAAAGGCGAATAGATATACTTTTCTTGTTTAGGAAAATTCCCATTTTCCATGGTTTTTAACTATTACGCCGTAAGTCTCCCACTGAATTTGGTACTCCAAGTCAGTGTGGGTAGTTCACCTTAGAATAATCAGCTTTATAAAGCCGACCTTCTCTCTTAGCATTCTTTGTTTCCGTAAACATGCGGAGTATCGCTTGTGTACGAGACGCTGCGCGATCGCTCGAATCACACATTCATGCATTCAAAAAAGGGATACAGCAAACCTAAATTTACGGGGTTCTTAATTTTAACTTTTGATTAAATATGATTTAGCGCATGTTCATACAGAATTGGTATTACATCCCCACCATTCTTGAGTTGGGCTTTTACACACTATCTATAAAAAATCCCACGCTTCAAGGCGTGGGATTTTCAAGATAATTCGTAGTTGTAATCAGTGCTTGCTCTAGCCCTCTTAATTACGAATTAGTAATTAATTATTGAGCAAAGGTTTGCCCACCCTACTCAACTTAATGATGGTGGTGATGGTGGTGATGATCCCCAGCTAGTTGGGGATTAACTGCCAAAGTTTGCTCTGACAACAACTCTGCAATATGAGCATCAGCCCATTGGGCCACCATTGCCAAAAATTCTGGATGATCGTTAACGCAAGCCATTTGCACGTAGTTCGTACCAGGATGCTGTTTTTCCAAAGCATGGATGATATGGTGTACATCCAATAAAGTTTCGTGGTTTTCTGTGGCAAAGCCAATAGGCATAAAAATTACCACTTTTGCACCCAGTTGAATCAGGTTATTTGCCGCTTGCTCTGCATTTGGCTGTGTCCAATCAATTAAGGGCGTATCATGGTTGAGCCAACCCACCGAGATTAAAGGATAACGATTAATCAACTTATCCCTAACCAAATCGTACATTGCTTCACTTTCGGCAATCCCAGAAGTAAAGCCTTTAGCTTTGTGGGGACAGCCGTGATTCATTAACACAATACCGATTTGAGAAGGTAGATAAGCTGCGCCTAACTCAGCAATTTTCTCCTCAACCAGATGAGCCATTAAATCGATGTAAGCTGGTTCGTTGAAGAAAGAAGGAATGTAGCGCTGTGCTTTAACCCAGTGTTCTTCACCATCAGCCAACTCAACGAGAGCATTGTTAACTTGCTCGATCGCAATCCCACTGGTAAAAATAGAATCAACAACCAGCAGTGGGTAAATCAGCAGCTTCTCAAAGCCTTGGTTTTTGATTTCTGCTAAAACTTGATTAGGTAGAAAAGGGGCGCAGAAGTTAAAAGCTTTGAAAACTTGAACCTTATCACCCCATTTTTCTTGTAAATTCTTCTCAATCCCAACACGCTGCTGTTCAAAGATGGCATTGTGTGGGGAGATAAAATCGTGGTGTGTGTGTCCCCACTCGTGGCGGTCAAATAGCGCCAAAAGCTTTGCCAGAGGAGGATAAATCCAGGTTGGTACTGGTGCAAATTTTGCTGTCAGTAGATTTAAAGCCTGTTCGTTATAGTTGGCGAAATCTTCATAGCTTTCGACTTCGCCGTAGCCCATAAGCAGTACGGCTACACGTTCTTTACCTGATAGATGCTCGTGGGTGTGTTGTACTTTTTCCGGCGTGGCAACCACAATGAGTTCCTCAATATAACCAAAGTGCAGAGAGATTTGGAGTTAGAGAATAGTTTACACATTTTCCCTACTAGTAACTTATTATCCCATCCAGGGGGATAGGAAAGCTAGGAAAATCAAAATAATACATCAAAAGACATACAAAACTTACGTGGGGCATTGGGTATGAAAAATTTAACCAATGCCCCATCTGTTGTGTTGCTGGATACCAAAAGCGGTCAGCCCCAGCCCCTTTGGGGAAGTCAAAAGTCAAACAGGAGCCATTCTCTTGATATGCTTTTATCAGCCATTTATGTGCTAAAAAATAGTGTTTCGTAGCTGGAGAAGCAGCTTTGCAAAAAACATTTAGTGCTTGGATTGCTTTTTTATAGCGTTTTTTAGTAATAGCTTCATATCCAGTGTTTATAAGTTCAGTCGCTTGTGCAGGAGTGAGTGAACTTTTAGTTGAATTTAGTGATGATTTTTGTTCTGTAGAATTAGCTTCTGGAAATATTTCGGCAAGATAGTAGTGTGCTAATATCTGAGTCGTTTGATGTTTACTGTTGCTTAACTCTTGGCATAAGTTAAGTGCTTTATCAAAGTGACCATTATAGAGGTATGCGTCTAAAAGCAACACCCGTGCATACAATGCACTCGAATTAATAAATCCTCAACATTTAAGAAACTGGTTTGCTAGTTGCTGCTACTGTACCTCATAACAGCCGTAGATGCTGTATATATTTGAGCTAAGGTAACAAGTCTAGGTATCAAATAACTTCTTTTTTGTAGAATCACATCAATAGTAGAAAATGCATTATTAACTTGATTCTTTTTCTGAATCAAACTATTGTATAAAAATATAAAGTTAATTAATAATATAATTAACAAGGTGATTATAAAAACAAACATTTTATTTACGATATTAATTTAATATTATTTATAAGCCAAATTAATCTTTTTTAAGAATAGTATTCTTTCGGAAAAATATATGAAGAGGCTAGAATTTACTCAGTAAAAACAAGGTAATATATAAAAAAATACTTGATTTTGGAAAAAGCTCTGTATATCGGAAGAGTCAAAAAATCAAAGGTAGTGTTAAACATGAGTATAATTATTATTTGCCCTGGAATCCATGAACCAGAGTTAACTGAAAGCTTTAGAGTAAGATTGTTAGATGTAGTTCGTAATAGCGCGATCGCACACAATCCCCCAAATATACTGGTTTATCCGGGTAAAGATTTTGTAGTTTTATCAGCATTGCATATTTTGGAGTTTTTGCGCGTTAGCGTAGCTCACCGCAGGTATCACTTGACCGGATCTTTAAAATCACCAATTATATTTATTAGCTTTAGTGCTGGCGTAGTTGGGGCAATAGGGGCAGCGCATTTGTGGCAACTCATGGGTGGTCGTGTCAGAGCGTTTATTGCTATAGATGGATGGGGAGTACCACTACAGGGTAATTTCCCTATTCATCGGATGAGTCATGATTATTTCACCCATTGGAGTTCTTGTTTGCTAGGTTGTGGGCAAAATAACTTTTATGCAGAGCCAGCAGTTGATCATTTGTCCATCTGGCGATCGCCCCAAATTGTACAAGGCTGCTGGGTAAATTCATCCATTGAAATTTCTCCACCCAAAGGTCGTCTGACAGCAACGGAATTTTTGCTTATGCTGTTAAAGCACTATGAAGCAAATTAATCCGGACAATGGAGTAAGTAAACAGGAGTTAGTCATTAGTCATTAGTCATTGATCATTGGTCATTAGTTCCCCGACTCCCCACTCCCTATCTACCTAAAGAAAGTATCTAATGTTTCCAACTGAACCAGCTGCTGTTAATAACGGGTTTAGCGCACTGCTAAAGAACCGTGCTTTTATGCTCCTGTGGATTGGGCAATTAGTGTCCCAGTTAGCAGATAAGGTCTTCTTCGTTTTAATGATTGCTCTGCTGGAGAACTACTCACCGCTTCCTGGGTTGGCACAAAACTCGATGTATTCAACCTTGATGTTGTCGTTTACAATACCAGCAATTTTGTTCGGCTCTGTCGGTGGCCTCTTTGTTGACCGCTTCCCAAAAAAGCTGATTATGATCGGCTCAGACATTGTGCGTGGACTGTTAACACTGTGTCTTCCCCTTTTGCCACGAGAATTCCTGATTTTGTTAATTCTTACTTTTGCCATTTCCACAGTGACGCAGTTTTTTGCACCAGCTGAACAAGCAGCCATTCCCTTATTGGTGAAGCGAGAAAATTTGTTGGCAGCCAATGCGCTGTTTAGCAGCACAATGATGGGAGCTTTAATTGTTGGCTTTGCTATAGGAGAGCCGATTTTGAGTTTGGCGAAAAGCTTGATGGGAGAACAATACGGTCAAGAGATTGTAGTTGGTGGATTATACATATTATCGGCTGCGATCATGCAGCCAATTAAGTTTAAAGAACCCAAACTCTCAAAAGAGCATCAGGCATCAAATCACCTTTGGGCTGAATTCACCGAAAGCCTGCGCTATCTCAAGAAAAACCCTTTGATCTTGAACGCCATGCTGCAACTTACAACTTTATATTGTGTGTTTGCAGCCTTAACGGTGCTGACAATTCAATTAGCCGAGGAATTTGGTTTAAAAGAAAAACAGTTTGGCTTTTTCTTGGCAGCAGCAGGCGTGGGTATGGTATTTGGTGCGGCGATTTTAGGCCACTGGGGTGATAAATTGCATCACAAACCCCTACCTTTAATTGGATTTTTGATAATTGCACTAGTTTTAGGGGTGTTCACTTTTACGCACAACTTATTATTGGCGCTAACACTCTGTGGATTTTTGGGTGTAGGTGCTTCCCTAATTGGCGTACCCATGCAAACTTTAATTCAACAGCAAACACCATCTACCATGCTCGGTAAAGTATTTGGCTTTCAAAATCATGCCGTTAATATTGCTCTGGCGTTACCTTTGGCCATTACTGGGCCATTAACTGATGCTCTGGGCTTGCGAACTGTACTGGTAGCAATGAGTATAATTGTCGTAGTTGTAGGTGTTTGGGCTTGGAAAAATACCCGCAAAGTCTTGCAAAACGTCATTTAATTAATGTACGCTAATAGTCTAGGTTTATATTTCATATAAAAATTAATAAAATTTTGATTGAAGTTTTCAATTAAAATGAAATCTTAAATACAGAATCCAGCATTAACTTTTAGGTATAGTCTGAGGTTTGACCGTGCGTTTACAAAGTGTCTCCGCAGGAGAATCGCTTTCCCAAATCAGTCTCCCACAAACCGAGAATCACAAACAGTCTCGTGTTTCTAGCCCCCCAGTCGTGCCCAAACGTGCATCTGGTGGTTTTGCTCTGCTTGACAGCCTTCATCGCCACGGCGTTGATTATATTTTTGGTTATCCTGGTGGGGCAATTCTACCAATTTACGACGACCTGTATAAGGTGGAAGCAACTGGTGCTATGAAGCACATTCTCGTGAGACACGAACAAGGCGCAGCCCACGCCGCCGATGGTTACGCGCGTGCCACGGGTAAAGTAGGAGTATGCTTTGGTACTTCTGGCCCAGGAGCAACTAACTTGGTGACAGGGATCGCCACCGCCTACATGGATTCAATTCCGATGGTTGTGGTTACAGGACAGGTAGCACGTCCGTCGATTGGTACAGATGCGTTTCAGGAAACCGATATTTACGGGATTACGCTACCGATTGTCAAGCACTCCTATGTAGTGCGTGACCCTAAAGATATGGCGCGAATTGTCGCCGAAGCCTTCCACATCGCTAGCAGTGGGCGTCCGGGGCCAGTTTTGATTGATGTCCCCAAAGATGTAGCTTTAGAAGAATTTGACTATGTGCCTGTAAAACCAGGTTCAGTGAAGTTACGCGGTTATCGTCCCACGGTGAAGGGAAATCCCCGACAAATTAATGCCGCGATCCAGTTGATTACTGAAAGTCGCCGTCCTCTCCTGTATGTGGGTGGTGGTGCGATCGCAGCTAGTGCCCATGAAGAAATCAAAGAACTAGCTGAATTATTCAATATCCCTGTCACCACAACCTTAATGGGGATCGGTGCATTTGACGAACATCATCCCTTAGCTTTGGGAATGTTGGGGATGCACGGCACTGCTTACGCTAACTTTGCCGTTAGTGATTGTGACTTGCTGATTTGCGTTGGCGCTAGATTTGACGATCGCGTTACAGGCAAATTAGACGAATTCGCCTCCCGCGCCAAAGTAATTCACATCGACATCGATCCCGCAGAAGTCGGCAAAAACCGCATTCCTGAAGTGCCCATCGTCGGCGATGTGCGGAATGTGTTAGTAGACTTGTTGCGTCGATGCAAAGAAACAGGTGTTAAGGCTACCCCTAATCAAAACCAAGAGTGGTTAAATTTAGTTAACCGTTGGCGCGATGAGTATCCTCTAATAGTGCCGCACCATCCCGACAGCATTTCACCCCAAGAAGTGATTGTAGAAGTCAGTCGCCAAGCGCCCCAAGCTTTCTACACTACAGATGTCGGACAACATCAAATGTGGGCAGCACAATTCCTGAAGAATGGCCCAAGGCGCTGGATTTCTAGCGCTGGTTTGGGAACGATGGGTTTTGGCTTACCTGCGGCAATGGGCGCGAAAGTCGCGTTTCCTAATGAAGAAGTCATCTGTATTAGCGGTGATGCTAGTTTCCAAATGTGTTTGCAGGAACTTGGTACGCTTGCACAGTATGGGATAAATGTCAAAACACTAATTATTAATAACGGCTGGCTAGGGATGGTGCGCCAGTGGCAGCAAGCCTTCTATGGTGAGCGTTACTCATCCTCAGATATGGAAGTAGGGATGCCAGACGTAGAGTTATTGGCAAAAGCTTATGGCATAAAGGGTATGGTAATTAGTGATCGCAGTCAATTAAAAGATGCGATCGCCGAAATGCTAGCACACAAAGGCCCGGTGATTGTGAATGTCCACGTCACCAGAGAGGAAAACTGCTATCCAATGGTAGCTCCTGGTAAGAGCAACGCTCAAATGGTCGGCTTGCAAAAGCAACCGCCAAAAGCGGCAGCAGAGGCATTGTATTGTAGCAACTGCAATGCAAAAAATGCTCCTAACCATAACTTTTGTGCTGAGTGTGGGACGAAGCTGTAACGCTTTTTGATAATTCAGACTAGGGAGGTAGGGGAGCAAGGAGAAGGGGAGAAACATACAGGAATTCCCCTACTTCTGCTCCCTTTACTCTTGCGTAGATGTCACTTAATCTTCCTGATTAGGTTGAGGTAAAAAGATATTTCCTAAGTAATTTACTAAATCGCTTTGACTGGAGAAATCTAACAGCGCCTCAGCTAAGTCTTCTAGTTGAGTAATGGGTAATGTGCCAATGTGCTGTTCTATCTCTGGCTCAATTGCAGCAAACCGACGTGTTAAAAGACGCATAATCAGTTGTAACGCCTCCTGTTTCTTTCCTCGTTCTTGTCCTTGTTGCAATCCTTTTTGCAGAATGTCTTGGTAAATCACAGATTCTTGCATAAGGGAAACAAGAGAATCTATCTAGTTCCCTCCCCTTTATAAGGGGAGGGTTAGGGTGGGGTAACTTCCCTCAACCTACAAATAACTTCCCTAATCTTATCTACCACACCATCAATATCTTGATAAACTTCTTGATTCGTAAATCTCAAAAACCTCGTACCTTTTGATTCCAAAAATGCTTGGCGATCGCGGTCATATTCTGGAACTCCATCTTGATAGTGACTATCACCATCAATTTCTATGGCAAGTCTCAATTCCGAAGAATAAAAATCCACTACAAATCTGTCAATACTGTATTGTCTGCGAAATTTACAGCTTTCAATTTGTTGATTTCTAAGTTTTGCCCAAACTATTTTTTCAGATGGGGGCATATTGTTTCTGAGAGCTTGCCGTTTTTGCTTTTCTGAGGTTTGGTTATACAGCTTTGTCATCAGCGTTTTCATATTCCTGGACTGCGCTTATTATTCCCAGGACTACCCCCCTTAATCCCCCCTTGTAAAGGGGGGAAATTGGAAAATCTATCTAGTTCCCTCCCCTTGTAAAGGGGAGGGTTAGGGTGGGGTAATTCAATAACTTGCGTGTACACCGTAACCTTTTTAAGGACAATCTAAAACTTTTACCCCTCATTTTTCCTAAATTGAGCATAATATTGTTGAAGCTTCATCAAGATGCGTCTAACTCACACCTGCTCATGAACAAACAGCGTTTACACGCTTATAATCAGCTAATTCAAACCCTGCTAAGTTGCCCTAGCGGAGAAGAACCAGAGATATTAGCAGCGAATACAGAATTGCTAGATGCTGACTTTGTGCAGGTTGTTGTAGCAACAGCAGAGCATTTTGCCCAGCAGGGAGAGGAAAATACTGCCGAGTGGTTGAGAAACTTAGCAACATATCTCACTACCCCAGAAACTACCCCCATCACTCAAGAAGATATAGACACTTACGGGCAATTTTTAATAGAAATAGTACGAACAACAGCAGACAGCAACGGCGATCCTCAAGTAATTTACCCCTTACTGGCAGCTAATACCGATAAACTCAATGATATTTTTGCGGAATTATTACGCCGTTGGGCAACAAATATCTTAGCAGAAGCGGAAACAGATACAGCAACATCCATCGCCGCAGTAATTGGTAATTTTAGTAATCTGATTCAGCAGTTCCCCTTGGGTAGCAAAGCCAACGACATGGAAATTGCGATCACTGGCTACGAAATCGCCCTCACTGTTTATACTCGCAACGCCTTTCCTGTTGATTGGGCAACGACGCAAAATAATTTGGGGAATGCTTACGGTGAGAGAATATTCGGAGAAGGAGCCGAGAATATTGAAATGGCAATTGCTGCTCTCGAAGTTAGAACCCGCAATGCCTTTCCTGAAAATTGGGCAACGACGCAAAATAATTTGGGGAATGCTTACGGTGAGAGAATATTCGGAGAAGGAGCCGAGAATATTGAAATGGCAATTGCTGCTTTTTCTGCTGCTCTCGAAGTTAGAACCCGCAATGCCTTTCCTGAAAATTGGGCAACGACGCAAAATAATTTGGGAACTGCTTACCGTAACAGAATAGTAGGAGAACGAGCCGAGAATATTGAAAGTGCGATCGCTGCTTATTCTGCTGCACTGTCCGTTAGAACCCGCAGCGCCTTTCCCCAAAAAAATGCAGAAACTTTGTCAAATCTCGGTAGGTTATACCAAGAGGAAAAACAATTTGACTCAGCTTACAATACCTTTGTTAAAGCAATAGAGACAGTGGAAGCTTTGCGGGTTAAAATTGATTCTACCGAAGAAGCCAAGCGTAAACAAGCAGAAGAATGGAATCAACTTTATAGATGTATGGTGGAAGTTTGCCTAGCATTGGCAAGAGATGCCGAGGCAATAGAATATATTGAGCGTAGTAAAACCCGCATTTTAGTAGAACTGTTAACCAAAGCAACATTAACAAGTCCAGAAAATTTGCCTTTAGTTGGTAGCAGCATCCAGTTTGGAGAAATTCAAAAGCTCTTAGATAACAAAACTGCAATCATCGAATGGTATCTTTTTAGTGATTGTTTTCGCGCTTTCATTATCACCCGCGACAACAAGCCAGCCATCTGGCATTCTAGTCAACAAGATTTAGATGCCTTACTAGATTGGACAAAGGAATATTTGATTGAATACTACAACTCGCAAGACCAAAATAAAACCCAATGGCAGAATCAGCTAAAAGAACGCCTGAAAAAGTTAGCAGAAATTTTGCATATTGAGCAAATCCTAGACCTAGTACCCAAACAATGCGACAGATTAATCCTTATTCCTCATTGCTACTTACACCTGTTTCCTCTCCATGCTTTACCTGTCAATGAATCATACCTAATTGATTTATTCCCCAACGGCGTAGGCTATGTACCCAGTTGTCAACTTCTGCAACAAGTCCAACTGCGTCAACGTCCTGATTTTCAATCTTTCTGTGCTATCCAAAATCCCACAGTAGATTTATATCAAGGCTACGACAAAGATTTAGGAGCAGTTGCAGCCATCAAAAAACAGTTTACTGATGCTAATATTTTCAAGCAAAAACAAGCCAAAAGGTCAGCAATCCTGCTCGGCATTAATGAAAATATTCACAATGTCACACTACATGAAAAATTGCTGAAAGCTAACTGTGCTTTTTTCTTCTGTCATGGATACTTTAACTTTGCTTCTCCTCAAGATTCTGGTTTACAGTTAGCTGATGTAAACTTGACTTTAGCAGATATCATTACTTACTTCAAACTAGAAAACTGTCGCTTAGTCACTCTCTCTCAATCAACCTAGTGAATCATCAAAGGAACTTGTAGATAACGCCATAAAAAACAACTCTCCTTTGTCTGAAAACACAAAAGCCGACAAAAAATAGTGAAGAATTTCAGCCTTAGCCTCTATGCTTTTCATCTCCGCCACACCCTAACTGAACTTCCCGGTGAAGTTGTGACAGATGCTAATCTCTTGTGGGAAAATCTGGTGAAAGTGGGTGAAGGTTCGCTAACTTTTGTTGGGTTGAAAGATTTACGCTCAAAGTTAATTTGTTATCAAAATAGTAAATACGAACCCAAGCGGGAAATAGGAAGAATACCAGAACGGTTAATTGATGCTCAAGATTTAGATTTGGGCAGTCTCCCCACAACAGAAGGCTTTAAAATTAATGCTAATCTTCAGCCTTTCTTGCTTAATGATACCTACGCATTTGATTTAACTCTAGTTCCAGAGCCATCAAACATTTCCATAGACATACCACAACTGCAACATTTTAAACCAAGTTCCCTACTACCATCTCATATTCAAGCATCTTTAGGACAAACATTATCGATTTATGGAGAAGTAGATCCAACTGAAGATTGTGGTACACTAGCTAAAAAATTAGCCATAGCCTTAGTAGCTGGCACAAATTTAAATCCTGTAAGAACACAAAAGGGAGAACTGTTTGGTAGTCTTTTATTTGAATACCAAGCACTTGACCCAAATGAACCAGATAACCCTGCCAAACAATGCCATATTTTAATAGTCATTAATAATAGTCAAGCACCAACAGCAAGACTTGCAGCAGAAGCTTATGACTGGTTGCTAAATTTACTATGTAGCTACCATAAAATACTTTACATTTATCAACTAGCGCGTCAACGCTACCGAGATGCGAGAACAATTTATAGTAATTTAGAAAATAAAATTCAAGAATTTAACAGCCTGATATCTGAAAATCAAACACAATTATCTAGCTTAAAAAGCCTAATGGGAGAAATCCCCAAAAAAAGCTTTGATTACACCAGATCTTTGCAAGATTTACAAACACACCACACATCAATTACAACTAATATTATTAACTATAAAATTTGCTTAGATCAAATTAAAACTATTGGTAACGGAAATAGACCCAAATTCTGGCAAGATTTTTTCAACAAAGAATGTAAAAAATGGCGAGAACAAATCCAAACAGATATTAACTATTTGACTCCAGGTCAAGAATTGTTTGGACAATTGGTTGATACTATACGAGGTATAGTAGAAACAGAACAAAGTGAGCGCGATCGCTCCCTAGAAAACACAATCCAAGTACTAGGTATAGGCTTTGGTGGTGGTGCGATCGCCTCTGGTATAATCGTCCAACACATCGACAAAATCAACCAACCCCTAACCGTAATATCTCCCAACAACCCACCCCATCCCTTTTACGCATCTTTGTTGTTGAGTGTCTTCGCTACACTCTTTTTTATTGGCATAGGTTGGCTGATAACTCAGCGCCAATATCATCCTAGAGATAAGAAATAAGTAGAGAAATGATAGAACTCTTGTAAAGACGGGATTATAGCTATCCCTTTAGGAACTTGCAAAAAATAAATTATCCCAAATTATTTCTAGATTTGTAGGGGCGCAAGTCCTTGCGCCCCTATTAAAAACCTCGCTCGCTCAAGGCAAATTAACCGTTTTTATACGCAGAGTAATATATTCCCTGCGTATTTTTTATGAAAAAAAGATTCATCCCAATGTATATTTCTGCATTCTTTTGGGAATCATAAATCGAGGAAGGATTATACACCATAAGGTATTACTTCCTGAAATATCACGTAACTTTTAAAGGATAATTATGTCTAAACGCAAGTTGCCCAAAGGCTGTAGTGTTAGTTCAGTTGCTTTAGAACCAGAAGTTGCGATCGCCATCCTTGGACTATTTTCAGCTGCGGCTGATGGTGAAGGTATTTCTTCAACAGAAGAATATGCTTTAAGTGAATTTCTCGGTCGGGTTGACTTATTTGAAGATTACTCTGAAGAAGACTTTGAAGAATTGACCGAAAAAGTCGTCAGCTTGATTGAAGAAGAAGAACCAGAAGATTTAATTGCCCAGTCCATCGAATCCTTACCTAATAGAGGTTATCGCGAAGCTGCATACATCACAGCTATCTTAGTCGTGGGGATTGACGAAGAAGTACCCGAACACGAACAAGATTATATCTCTGAGCTTCAAGAAGCCTTAAAAATTTCAGACGAACGCGCACAAGAACTTATTGACGGAGTATTCGGAGAGGAAGAAGACGAAGAGGAAGAAGACGGAGAGGAAGAGGAGTAATCTTTTTTCAATTACAGCCTCAACCATCTAGCATCGTTAATTTGGGGTTGCTAATTTAAAGTAAGAAATAATTTTGTTTAAGTTGAGTTGTTCAGATTCCTGACTTCATAAAGAAGTTGGGAATCTTGCACGTTATCAAAATTAATTCCATAGACCACTAATTAGAAATTGGTACATTTTTAAATGCGGCTGTATCTGGCACAAAAATGTCCAAGTTATTAACACCATCGGGAACTCTTAGCCAGATATAAGCATCTGCGGAAGCTTGTGGACGTACTTGGAACAAAGAAACGCTTCCTGTTGAACGATTAAGAGCAACTCCTTTGTAGGTTACGCTAGTCTCAGGATTGCGGGCTGTTGTACTAGCAACCGATATAATATTACCACCAACAACTCCGTCTGTGGCAAGGCGACGAATACGCATTTGCAGATTTACCACATCACGGTTTCCAGTTTCTGGATCTTTAATTCGTTTTGCTGAAAGTAACTCAACCTCTGCCTTTTTGCCAAAAGCAGGCTGCACAAATTGACCTGGATTAATTGCTGAAGTTGTAGCAGTGGCTGGGGATGGTGAGTTCGTTGTTTGTGGAGAAGTTGTAGGACTTGGCACTTGAGTGGGAATAGTGTTGCTGGCTGTATTAGTAGCGTTTAGTGTCTGCCGCAACGTGAAAACTTCATAAGCTACATAGCCGCTACATCCCAAAGCCAAAGTAGAGAGTAATACAGCTACACCAGATAAAAATGTACTCACACCATTGCCTCGATTTCGTATTTCTGTATATGCAGGTTGACTTATGTTTCTATTTTGTAGTCCCATAAATTATGTTTGTGCGTAGGCGCAACCCGTCGTAGACATCGCCCACCTATGAAACATGTGAACATCTTCCTTATACTAGTTAAGTAACTTTACTGAGCCAATCCTTCTCCTCCGGAAAGAAGTTTTTGGCAAAGTAAAAATATCTCTCTTTAGGATAAGGAAAATTGGTAAGACTTAAGGCTTTCAATCAACCACTGGGTGTTTTGTTAATATTTTTGGCTAGCCAAATAGGATTTAGTTCTATTGCGAAAGCACAAACCCAAGTCGCGCCAACAACCACTACAAAATCAATTTGCTCTACCAAACTGGGAACAGCTATAGATGCTGTAATCAATCGTCCCTTATTTAGTCGGGTGCGCTGGGGAATTTTAGTGCAACCCTTGTCAACAGGGCCAATTCTTTACAGTCGGGATGCTCAGAAGTATTTTACTCCCGCGTCTAACCTCAAATTGCTAACAACAGCAGCTGCATTGCAGCAATTGGGTGCTAATTTTCGGATTCGCACCTCTATTTATCAGAATGGCAATGGTGTTTTACGGATTGTCGGTAGGGGAGATCCGAGCTTAAGTGATACTCAACTGCAAACATTAGCACAGCAGCTAAAACAGAAAGGTATTACTCAAATTCAGCGATTGATAGCTGATGATAGTTATATTCAAGGTGATATTGTTAACTCCACCTGGCAATGGGAAGATGTGCAGTCAGACTATGGCGCACCAGTCAGCAGCTTTATTTTAAATCAAAATATTTTTAGCTTAAAACTTGTACCGCAAGCTGTAGGTAAATCTTTACAAGTCGTGTGGATTGATCCTGGCGAAGCGACACAATGGCGGACAATTAATCAGTCAGTAACCGTTGCCCAAAATCAACCAAGCTACGTTAACGTTACCCGCGAATTATCAGGAACAGTATTACGAATTCAAGGACAACTGACAACGAATTCTGAACCGTCTTTAATAGATTTGCCTGTAGTTGACCCTAATTATTACTTCTTACGGCGCTTCCGTACTGCTTTGGCAACAGAAAAAATCTCCTTGGGACAAATATTAGTAGCAAATCGTGGTGTTAATCAAGAGGAAATAGCATTTGTAGAGTCGCCACCTTTATCTGAATTATTAGCAGAGACAAATCTAAATAGTAATAATCTTTATGCTGAAGCACTTCTAAGAGCATTAGCTGTAAAAAAACCCAAACTGAAAAATCAAACTAGTGCTGATGTAGGCTTGGAAGTTGTCAAAGCAAGTTTAACTCAATTGGGAGTTGATCCAGCAAATTATATTTTAGTAGATGGTTCGGGTTTATCACGTCGTAACTTAGTGACACCAGAAGCTTTTGTACAAACTTTGCGAGGAATCGCAAGAACACCAACAGCATATATATATCGCGCATCTTTACCCGTGGCGGGTAAAAGTGGAACCTTGAAGGGACGCTTTCAAGATACGCCTGCTGAGGGCATTGTGCAAGCAAAAACAGGTACCTTAACGGGTGCAATTTCTCTATCTGGATATCTGAATGCACCTAAATATGAGCCGTTGGTTTTTAGTATTATCGTGAATCAATCAGAACAACCTGCAACAGTAGTGCGGCAGGCAATTGATGAAATTGTTGTGTTGTTAACGCAGTTGCAGCGTTGTTAATATTATTACCATCCAATTAAACAACAGGTTTAGTAATTCGGAGTCCCATGATTATTAAATCCCGTTCAAGGCTGTCAATTTCGGCAACTTTGGGTAAATTTCCCCAAGGTTGAAAACCAAATGTTTCAAAAAGTTTTAAACTGGGTTGATTGTGGGCAAAAATAAAGCATAGTAGAGTCTTTAAACCCAAACTAGGACTTTCACTAATTGCTTGTGCTAATAGTTGTCGTCCTAAACCACATCGATGGAAGCCAGGAGCTATGTAAATACTAATTTCGGCAGTCTTACTATAGGCGGGTCGTCCATAAAAAGATTGGAAACTCAGCCATCCAACAATGACTTCCTCTACTTCGATTACCCAAAGTGGTCGTTGTGAAGGCGATCGCGCCTTAAACCAAGAAAGGCGACTTTCCACAGATACTGGCTCTAAATCAGCAGTTGCCATGCGGCTAGGAATTGCAGCATTATAAATTGCCACAATTGCAGGCAAGTCAGTTTCAGTCGCATGGCGAATAGTCATTGCTACCGTCTCGGAAAAAATCTTGAGAAAATATTCAAAAATAATACAGCCTTACGGAAGCCGTAACACTATCTCACCAAAATAGTTTTGGCTCCCCGTCACACCGCTTGGACAGGATTTGCCGTTCCTCGAGTTCTTTTACCGACAACTAACATCTGATAACTTAACGTTGACTGCTAATGTTACATCTAGTATCCTTGAGCGGGAAAACCAACGTGAAAGCACAGGTATTTAGAGGCGTCAATCAGCTGTCTTACGAAGATATCCCAGTTCCAACCCTAGAACCAGATGAAGTGCTGGTACAGGTGCGGGTTGTGGGGTTGTGTCAGTCAGATATAAAAAAAATTCGTTATCCATTGTATGAACCGCCGCGCATTTTTGGACATGAAACTGCCGGCACGATCGCAGCAATAGGCAATAATGTTAAAGGTTGGCAAGTTGGACAACGGGTAGCAGTGATGCACCACATCCCCTGTATGCGTTGCGCCTACTGCCTAAATGATAATTTCTCTATGTGTGATGTCTACAAAAACATCTCCACAACCGCAGGCTTTAACGCTAGTGGCGGCGGTTTTGCTGATTATGTCAAGGTTCCTGGACATATTGTGGAAAATGGTGGGCTAATTCCCATCCCTGATAATATCAGTTTTGAAGAAGCAAGTTTTGTAGAACCAACTAACTGCTGCTTGAAAGCTGTGAGAAAAGCTCAAATTGCTCCAGGACAAACTGTATTAGTTACTGGTGCTGGGCCTATTGGGTTAATGTTCATTATGTTGGTGAAGTATTTTGGAGCAAAAGCGATCGCTACCGATTTACTACCCTCTAGAATTGAAAAAGCCTTGAGTGTCGGTGCAGAGGCGGCTTTTGATGCTCGCGATCCCGATTTAACAGCAAAAATCCATGCGCTAACTGGTGGACTGGGTGTTGATATTACTCTGCTGGCTGTTCCTAGCGAAAAAGCTTTCTTTCAAGCACTTGATAGTACTCGCAAAGGTGGCAAAATATTATTTTTCGCCGAATTCCCTGATGAGGTGGAAATTCCAATTAATCCCAATATTCTCTACCGTCGAGAAATTGACTTGATAGGAAGTTATAGCTCATCTTATCGGCTTCAGAGTTTATCAGCTGATATTGTATTTAATCAGCGAATTGATGTAAAAGCGTTGATTAGCGATCGCTATCCATTAAAAGATTTATCAGCAGCTGTTGAGCAAGCGATCGCACCTACACCGGATACTTATAAAATCTTAATTTATCCGTAAAAGACAGATGAGGGGGATGAGGAAGCAATTTTTCTCCCCCTGCTCCCCCTGCTAGCCTCAAAAAAATGCTTATTACCCTAGTTGCAGTTGCTCTACTAGCTTTCTACGTCGCCTGGAATCTCGGAGCAAATGATGTTGCTAACGCGATGGGAACCTCTGTAGGTTCCAAAGCTGTTACCCTCAAACAAGCAATAATAATTGCTGGGATATTAGAATTTACGGGTGCTGTGTTGTTTGGACATGAAGTAACGGAAACTCTCGCAACGAAAATTGCGAATCCTGCTTTATTCGCAGGTACACCCCAAATATTCCTTACTGGGATGGTAACGGTACTAATATCCTGTGGTGTGTGGTTGCAAATTGCCACATCACGCGGTTTACCTGTATCCTCTTCTCATGCGGTTGTAGGTGCGATCGCTGGATTTAGTTGGGTAGCTTTAGGAGTAGGTGCAATTGATTGGTCATCAATTGGCTCGATCACCATTGCCTGGATTTTAACGCCATTAATTAGTGGTGCGATCGCTGCTTTATTTTACAGTCAAATAAAGCACTGGATTTTAGATCAACCCAATCAAGTAGTCCAGTTACAAGAATGGATTCCCTGGTTGAGTACTGTGCTGCTAAGTGTATTCGGAGTAATTGTATTACCATCACTAACTCAACCGCTAACCAATTTTGTAATTGAGCTTGGTTTCAACATCCCACCTTACGATATCCCACTGTTAACCGGTGCAGTAGCAGCAGTTGGACTGACAATCATTAGTTGGCGACAATTGGGAGATTTAGGGAAAACAGAAGAGTCTATCCAATCCCCAATTCCTAATCCCGTAGAAAGATTATTCGGTCAATTTCAACTACTAAGTGCTTGCTTTGTCGCCTTTGCTCATGGTTCTAATGATGTGGGAAATGCGATCGCTCCTTTAGCTGCGATCGTCTACATCAATCGCACTGGTAGCGTACCAACAGATGGTATCACCATCCCCATTTGGATTTTAATCCTTGGTGGTGCTGGTATTGTTGGTGGTTTAGCTGTCTGGGGTAAAAAAGTCATCGCCACTATTGGCGAAAACATTATTGCCTTACAACCTAGTAGTGGATTTTGTGCCGAACTTGCTACTGCTACCACCATCCTCATCGCCTCCCGCCTAGGTTTACCAGTCTCCACTTCCCACGCTCTCGTCGGCGGTGTAGTTGGTATTGGACTAGTGCAAAATATCAAGTCGATTAAGTTTCAAACACTAAAAGGCATTGCCGCCGCATGGCTAATTACAATCCCCGTGAGTGCTGTCCTTAGTGCTGCCATCTTTAGCATTGCCCGGATTTTGTTCTTCTAAGAATTATTAATATTTTCCTAAGTTTTTCATCTACTGTATCTACTCAAAGTAGAAGCTAAACTGCAACAACGCCAAAAAAGCGTGTTTTTGCAGAACTGCTGCTGATTCATTAGAATGTTGTGCAGGGGATAGCGTAACTTTGAATTTCCACAGAAAGATACTTTAATCTCCATTAAGAGATATAAACTGTCACACAAGTTACATTCCACACGAATTTACAGTTAATTTCGCAAGTCAAGAAGAGGAAAAGGGGCAGGGAGCAGGAGGGTAAATCCCCATACATAAATTTAGGGCTGCTAAAGTTTGGACGTATTATTTCTTGTTGCACTCTCAGCGACGCTCGTAAGCGTTGCGTTAGCGACGTAGGAGCGTCTGACTATCGAAGTAAATTTATTTATGCCCAAAAGCATAAATAAATTTACTTGCTCTGAAACCCTTTTTGCAGGGGAATTCCAGTATTTTTCTCCCCTGCCCCCTGCCCCCTGCCCCCCTGCCTCTTCAGTCAGACAATTTTGTGGCAATAATGCACCCATCTGCAAGTCTTTGACAATTACTATTGGTAGCAAAACAATAAATGTTTATTTGGAGTGAGATTTATTTAAAAGTAAAAATCTCATTAGCAAATAGTTGATGTAAATTAAATTGACCAAAACAAAAAAGGTTTGAGTTGAAGCGATTTACAGCCATACGGATAATCCAAAGTCCAAAATCGAATGACAAAATACTTGTCAATCCTGAAGAAAACACTGTGTATTAAGCAGTAAGGTAAATTTGATGCTTTGCCAACTTGTGTTCAGTATGACAGAATTACGTTGAAATGCGGAAGTGCTGTTAAAATTTTTAATTTATCTGACAAAATACAGGAATTAGTATGAGCGCCAATAAAGTGTACCGGAAGCAGCTTTATCGTCAAGGTGTTAGAGGTTAGAAGCTAATGGGGCGATTCGAGAAGCAACCAGAAAACCCGAGAGTCAGAGGCGAGCTATCCAGAGCAGCAGAAAATGCTCTTTGGGCTGTAGTTGAAGATTTAGAAAATCTTCAGCAAAATGTCCTCAGAGGATTGCAGGAAGACGTAAAGCGACTTCAGTCAGAAAAAAACCGATTATCTGATGATATTCAAAGCTTAGTAGAGGAAAAAGAGCATTTACAACAAGTGCGCCAAATTACTGAGCAGCAAGTGCTAATTCGGCAACTGGCAGAAGTTCTGGCAAAGCATATATCTTCACAACTGCAATCCTCTCTGGCAACTTTAGCTAACCAAACCATAGAGGGCAACTCTTACGATCAAGCTGCGCTTAAGTCGGCTGAAGTAAGCAGCAATGTAGTAGGTGAAATTAATGAAAAAGTCGAACACATGTTTGACAGCTTGGATGACACCGTTACTATTACCTTTAACTCGCTGCAACAGGAGTTGAAGAACTATCAAAGTAATCTTTCCCAACAGTTGTCACGGATGTACAGCCAGCAGCAGCAAGGGGAAACGATTTTGGCGGAGTTTGTTAATCGCCTGCATGGAGAACTAGACAAAACTATAGAAGAAGCTTCACGCAAGCCAGCAACAGCAGGTATACCTACTGTTTTGCAGTTTACCGAGCCAGAAAAAAACAGTTCTTTTGAGACATCCTCGCCACAGGTTGGCGAAGTAGTAAGAAATTCCTCTGAGCCAATTTCCCCGATCGCTAATAAATTTTCACCAAGGGAAACGACATCAGAGCCAACCGTTATTAGAGAAAACGGCGCAAACCCAATTTCTGCCCCCAACAAAGACTTATCCCAAAGGGAAACAACATCACAGCCGCCGGTTCTTAGAGAAAACGTCGCTAACCTAATTTCTGTCCCCAGCAAAGACTTATCCCAAAGGGAAACAACATCACAGCCACCGGTTCTTAGAGAAAACGTCGCTAACCTAATTTCTGTCCCCAACAAAGACTTGTCCCAAAAGGAAACAACATCAGAGCCGATTGTTGTTAGAGAAAATGCCGCAAACTCAATTTCTGTCCCCAGCCAAGACTTGTCCCAAAGGGAAACTAAATCAGAGTCGAATGCTGTTGTAGTTCCGCCACCAAAAGAAAACGCTGCTGAACCAATTTCTGTCCTTAATAAGGACTTGCCAGAAAACGAAACGACATCAGAGCCTCCTACTGTATCTGTGCCACAGCCGGAAGCAATACAACCTTCACGAAGGAGAAACGCTGCTGAATCAATTTCTCTCCTCCGCAAGAACGTATCGCAGAGCAAAGCTCAATCCTCACCGATCGCTCCGCTAGAGCCGCCGCCGCCAGCAAAACCGCCACAATCGCGATCGCGCAATTCCTCTGGTTTATCGTCGATCCAAATCGGTTTATTATTGATTGTCTTATCGGCAGTCCTATCGTCGCTTTATAACGTAGCCATTAGAGTGATTTTCCACGAAGGTTCACAGATTTTTGGAGTATTAGAGGTAGAGCGCTTGCTGCCGCCGACTTTGGGCAATACTCTATTAATTTTGACCCTACGATTTATGGTAGTAGTACCACTAATGGTGTTGTTGTCGCCGATACTGCATCCAACACTGTGGCAAGACTTAGAAAACTTGGCTAACTCAGTTAGAGGAAATTCCACAGCTGCTAATACAGCTACCAAGCAGATTTTGCTGTTGTCAGTTGTGAGTGGCTGTTTTTTGTTTTTATCTCAGCTTCTCATATATATTGCGATCGCTCAAGTCACAACTGGAATGGCGATCGCACTGTTCTTTATCTATCCGATGGTTAGTGGTTTATTGTCGTGGTTTCTGTTTCGCGATCGCCCTACCATATTTCGCATCAGTGCGATCGCCGCAATTTGCTGCGGTGAATTGTTGGTTTTAGGAGGTTCTCCCAACCCAGGTATGGGTAATACTTCAATGGGAAGCAGCGCCGCCATTCTTTCCGGTGTGGCTTTTGCAGCCTACATAATTCTGACGCGGGTTTGTGCTAGCAAACTGCATCCCGTGACTTTTACTTTGATTAACTTCGCCACCATGTTGCTGTTGAGCTTTATCTGCTTGATGCTACCTTTACCAAGCAGTTGGAACTTGGTAGTTGATACCTCTAAGATGCTGGAACTGGTTTTAAGTGCATTTATTTTGGGTGTGTTGACTCTTGCCGGCTATTTGCTGAATAATGTTGGTATTAGTAGACTAGGTGGCTCGCGATCGGCGCTCATTGGTGGTACGATCCCAGTTTTAACCGTGATTTTCGCTGGGCTAATCATTCAAGAAAATTTGGATATCGTGCAAATTCTGGGAGTGTTGTTAGTAACCTTTGGCGCGGCTGCTTTCAGCTTTGAAACAATGCGAAATCAGGTTAAACCCTCTAATCCCACCAATTAAATGACGAGTTCAATCCGTTTAGGTGTGGTGGGAGGTATAGCTCCCATCACTCTGGGCACCAATCTTGACGCGAATACGCCTAGTTGCAACTTCTCTAACTCATCTGAACAAACAACATCCCCGGCTTCTGTGAGAAGCCGGGGATCTCAATTTTTACGAATAATTTACGACTGCTGTAAGTAAGTGGGTGAGAATAACTCAAACTACATTAACTGATGTAATGTAAAAAATATTGAGGCGTTGCTGAATTGAAGTATGAATCTGGATGTAGAGACGTAGCAGTGCTACGTCTCTACAAGGATTTTGGTATTATGCAAAATCATTTTCATACATGGAATCAGCAACGCCAATATTGAAATTAGTTTGTAGTGAGCGGCTGGAGCCGCTCACTACAACACGCTACACAAACACCACATTATTTACGCCATCCTACTTATAGGTGGAGATAGCACTTAATAGATGAGTCAACAGTAATTAGAATAACTTGACTTGTAATATATTTTTAGGGATTTAGCCTGATACAGATAGGTAAACACGTATATGTAAGCAGTACGAGTAGTACTAACTCAAGCAATTTAGCACGAGTACTTGCTCACAAAGAAGATTGGCAAGGAGTTAAGACCATTACAGCACGTTTTGGAACTAGGAGATGAAGAAGTAGCAGAAGTATCTTAGAGTAACCCGGTTTTTAAGCATGGCAGACTCAGTAAGCGGGTAAGAATAAAATGAACTATGTTAAACAATGTAAATTTAATTAAATTGGCTTTTATTAGACCTTCAGGGCTTAAAATAGGATTAGAGCCGCTTACTACAAACCTTTGATTATTCATGCCCACTTACTTATTGGGTTTGGTGAGATGGTATATTTATTTACGTCGGTCTGCACTAGTCAATTTGGTCTGCGTAGGCGTAGCCCGCCGCAGGTATCGCCTAGACGTTGAGAGAAAGAAGCTTATATCGTAGCTTGCTGCGGATTCTCTTCTTTTGATTTACGCAATTCAACCTTCTCAAATATATAAAACAGCGAGGTAAAAAGATACTTAAAAGTAGCCAATGAATTAGTTAAAGCATGAAAATTTAAAATTCTTTCATGAAAAAAATATCTAAATAATCATAAAATCCATTATGTTTTATTTATTTGGATTTAACTAATAACTAATTATTCGGCTATTTAGCATAATCAACAAAGTGTAATAACTATGCAATTAATTCAGAGTAAATCAAGGCTTTCTGTGTAAAATTATCAACACAAAAAGATAATTACGAATCGCATTTAATAGGAAGAAAACAATATCATCAAACCTTGATTTAGCAAAAATATAAATTATTTAAATAGACATTATTTATAAAGTTTAAAATACATAAATTTGTTCCCAAAGGAAAAAACAATGATATAATGAAGAACGAGAATTGAAAAAACGACAGGTATTTTGGAAATTGGAATTAATTGCTCTACTTGATGTCTACTATCTTTCCTCAAGCCAACAGCTTATACGGGTGAGACATCATTGGAGGTTGTGAACAAGATGATAGTTCGCAATGAGCCATGTGGCTCAACCTCTGAATGTTTCTACATTTGGGAAGCGATTTCTTTCTAGACCATTTCCAATTATCTCTAGTCATTTGTGTGCTAAAAATAATTCGCTAAAGCTGAATAAAAACCATCTTTTTTGAGTAACAGATATCCCAGATAAACCGCGCAAACTAGTTTTTACTCCGAGTCGGCATAGTCCCATAATTAAGGTGTAAATAGCTTGACGTTGTTGCTCTAGAAAGATAAAAAACTCAGAGAACTTAAAGGCTTTATAGATTACTTGCAACACAGTTGACTTTTGGGACGGAAACGGTCATCAAACTGAACTTGCTGATGTCTGTAATTTTCTGGTCAGATGCAAAGACAGTTATAGTAACCACAACTAAATCTGCCTTAATACCAGAAAATATACGAAAATGGTAGTTTGGGCTACCACCGATTTCATAGTTATCGCATACTAATATAGTCTGAAGTCAAAACATTGCCTTCAGCCAGGTGTATACTACCTATTTTCAATCCATTAAAAATTCTGTAAACGTGCTATTCAATTGTCTGTAATATGAGTAACGACATAGATCTGATCAAACGTCTTGACCCCAGTGCGATGGATCAGATCATGCTTTATCTGGCTTTTAGTGCCATGCGGACGAGTGGGCACAGGCATGGGGCATTTTTAGACGCAGCCGCAACAGCAGCAAAATGTGCAATTTACATGACCTATCTGGAGCAGGGACAAAACCTGCGGATGACAGGGCATTTGCACCACCTGGAGCCGAAACGGGTAAAAATTATTGTAGAAGAAGTCAGACAGGCTCTAACAGAAGGCAAACTATTAAAGATGCTGGGTTCTCAGGAACCGCGCTATTTAATTCAATTGCCTTATGTCTGGCTAGAAAAGTATCCTTGGCAACCGGGGCGATCGCGCGTTCCTGGCACTAGTCTGACAAGTGAAGAAAAAAGACAAATTGAGCAAAAACTGCCCAGTAATCTACCTGACGCTCAGTTAGTTAGCTCTTTTGAGTTTCTCGATTTGATTGAGTTTTTGCACAGGCGATCGCAAGAAGACTTGCCACCTGAACACCAAATGCCTTTGAGTGAAGCGTTGGGTGAGCATATCAAGCGCCGTCTGCTCTACTCAGGAACGGTAACACGCATTGATTCTCCTTGGGGAATGCCCTTCTATGCTCTTACCCGTCCTTTTTATGCCCCCGCAGACGATCAAGAACGCACTTACATCATGGTAGAAGATACCGCTCGGTATTTCCGCATGATGAAAAATTGGGCAGAACGGCAACGAAATGCCATGCGCTTACTGGAAGAACTTGATATCCTCCCAGAAAAAATGGAGCAGGCTATGGAAGAATTAGATGAAGTTATCCGTGCCTGGGCAGATAAATATCACCAAGACGGGGGTATTCCAGTAATTTTACAGACAGTTTTTGGCGAAAGAGAAAACTAGCACCGCAGGGCGGAAGTCAAAAGTCAAAAGGCTTTAATTGTGGGCTTTCTGGCTGTAATGAAATGGTAATTTATTTTTGCCGGACTCTACTAGTAGAGCTACACAAAATTTAAAAAGCTTACTTTATAAGCTTTCCACTGATTTTGTCCGTTGCTTAATAGTAGGGATATGGTTGGTCTATTTACATTGTAACACTGTACTAGTAGTAGTACAAAAGTCACAAGCGATTTTGTGACTTTTGTGTTGTAAGTGTTTAGTTTGCATAATTTGCAAGCAGAGGACAATTATACGCCGAAGTCCTGTTGGCCCAGTATATGCAATTTAAATGTGGAACATTACCTATCAATTTAAACGTGACAAACTAGTAGGGTGGATATTAGAATATCCACCCTACTAATTAAAGTCAATTACAAAGGATTGTAATTAATTCGTCGTGCCGGGTTGCGTTGGCACAATCGGTTGCGTTGGAATAACCGGTTGTGTTGGAACACTTGGTTGCGTTGGAACACTCGGTTGTGTTGGAAATGGGACAGTCTCTAAACTTGGATTTGAACCCGCAGGTATTATAGTTGACGGTGGAGAGGAAGATGAAGCACCGATAACACTATCATCAGCACTGATACAACTATCTAACGCCTGTGTAGCAGGAAAGTCGATTTGACTACGCAAGCCAACCACACACTGTCCAAAGCGCACGGGTAACAAACTACGTCCACAGTAATCTAGAACTGCCAGATTAGCTTCTTCCTTGGTACTTAAGCTGACGCCAACTACACAGGTAGCTAACTCCTCAGGACGCCGGGCCCTCCCACAAGTAGAAAGCGCATCTGTCGCGGCAATTTGGGTTTGCTTCTCAATTTTAACCACGCAAGCAGCCAAATCTTTTGGACGCAGTGCTGCTGCACAACCTTGTGATGCCGCTTCTGCCGTTACACCCACGCTCAAAAGGCGACCTGCACAGACACTATAATCATTGTTGTAGGAAGCAGCGATCGCTGTATTGGGTAAGATCGTTGCCAAGCATCCAGCTATAGCCAAAACTGGTACTGTTAAAATCCTGGAGGTGGAACTGGCTTGTTTGTTCTTACCTCTATTAACCGCTTTATTGCTCATTGACGTTGCCATTCTCCAAACACCCAAGGTTATGCTAACTCAAATATCTTAAAAATCCTCTGCAATTAAAGAATTTCAGCATTAGCAAGGTATAGACATAATTAATTATGTCGGAAATTATGTTAATATAACTGTTTGAAAGATAAGTAGACAACGTAAAAAGTATTTCAGAGTAAGAATACTGCGTAAACCAATCTGATGATTGAGTAGTCTACGAAACTAAATAAACACAAAAAAGTTATTGGCAGGAGTCCGGCGTGACAGGTCGGAATTCAGGCTTGGAAGCTAGTGTGTCGGTACCGACTTAAAGCAACTAGCGTAAAAGTTGATGCCTCTACTTTGGTAGGATACGTCATACCAAGGCAAGCACCCTCAAAAAACCAAGAATCCCCTGATTTTTAATCAGTGGTATGTCAACATAGAATGTTTGGGTAAAGTTTAAACAGGATTAGATTAAGGAAACTCATGTCCCGATATAGAGGGCCACGCCTCAGAATTGTACGCCGCTTGGGCGATTTACCAGGATTAACTCGTAAAAGCGCCAGACGCGCTTACCCGCCTGGTATGCATGGTCAGAACCGCAAGAAGCGCTCTGAGTATGCTATCCGTCTAGAAGAAAAGCAAAAGCTCCGCTTCAACTACGGTTTGACTGAAAAGCAATTGCTGCGCTATGTGCGGAAAGCCAGACGTGTTACTGGTTCTACCGGACAAGTGTTGCTACAATTGCTAGAAATGCGCTTGGATAATACCGTTTTCCGTTTGGGTATAGCCCCGACTATCCCAGCAGCTCGTCAACTAGTAAATCACGGACACGTAACTGTTAACGGTCGTGTGGTTAATATTGCCAGCTATCAATGCCGTCCTGGTGAAGTAATTGCGGTCAGGGATCGGGCACAATCACGGAAGTTGGTGGAAGCTAACTTACAATATCCCGGTTTGGCAAACCTCCCCAGTCATTTGGAGTTTGACAAAAATAAGTTGGTTGGTAGAGTCAACAGCGTTATTGAACGCGAATGGGTGGCACTACAAGTTAACGAACTACTTGTGGTGGAATACTACTCACGACAAGCTTAAACAGTTAAGAGTTAGGAGTTATGAGTTAGGAGTTGCAAGACGATAATTCCTAACTCCTCACTTTTAACTCCTAACTATTTTCATCCACCAATTTGCGACATGGTGCGGGTATATGTACCTGAAATGCCAGAATCGCGCCCTTTAAAGTTAATTTCTGGCTTGATTCCAAGTAAATGCCTCACCTGCTCTTGTAATTGAGCGGTGCTAGTGCCAAAACGCAGAGCAGTTTTTAAATCTATTTGACCAGTTTCATTTAATAAACAAGGACGCAGCCAGCCATCAGCACTCAGGCGCATCCGGTTACAACGATCGCAAAAACATTCCGACATTTGACTAATAAATCCCAGTGTCCCCTTCGCGCCGGGAATTTGAAATACATCAGCAGGCCCAGCACCACGAACTTGTGATTCTGTCAAGCCCCAGCGATCGCGAATACGTTCTCGTAAATCGGCTGAAGATACCCAACCGCGATCGCCAAACAAATGCACATTACCAATGGGCATAAATTCAATAAAACGAACGTGCCACTGTTTATCAATTGTCAGGGCGGCTAAATCTAGAACTTCGTGGTCATTAACACCAGGAATCACCACCACATTCAGCTTCAGGGGGTCGAATCCGACCTGATGGGCAGCTTGAATGCCCTGCCAAACTTGTTGCCAACGAGAACGCCCGTGATTACCAATAATTTGATCAAAAATGTCGGGATCAAGCGAGTCCAGACTAATATTAATTCGTCGCAGACCTGCGTTGTAGAGGTTTTGTGCCATCGGAGCCAGCAAAAAACCGTTGGTGGTCATTGAGAGGTCTTGAGTTTCGGGGAGACTTGCGATCGCCCTTACTAAATCTACCACGCGCGGACGCAACAAGGGTTCACCCCCAGTCAACCGAAACTGCTTAAAGCCTACTGGAATAAATACCTCTTCAATTAAGGTGAGTAGTTCTTCATCAGTCAACATCTGTTGCTTGAGAATATAATCCAGTTCTACTCCCTCTGGCATACAGTATTGACAACGAAAATTGCAGCGATCGATTAAGCTTATCCGGAGGTAGTCTACCTGATTCATCGTTTTATTTTTATTGTCTCTGATTAATTAAAGACTTTACAAAGTTGGTTTACGCCTTCGTACTATATTTGTTGTAACTCAAGATACCATACTTCCCCTTAAGTGAGAGTCCACAGATTGTGGCATAATAAGCCGATCGCATCCACTAGTTAGTCATCAATCGTGCAAGACACCGACTCCATCAACGACCTTGCTGCTGCTCTACTACAGCCAGCAGATATCAGCTTTGAACTGCCCGATCCAGAAGATGAACAGATTCTAGAATCAGATTTTCAACAGCAGCTAGAAGTAGCGTGGCAGGTATGCGATCGCTTTGATTTGCAAACTGAAATCTGGCGGGGGCGAATTTTACGCGCTATCCGCGACAGAGAGAAAGTTGGTGGTGACGGACGCGGTACTGGCTTTCTGCGCTGGCTAAAAGAGCGGGAAATCAGCAAAAGTCAAGCATATTCCTGGATTCAACTGGCGAATAGTGCCGATACTCTCATCGAAGACGGTAAACTTGATCCCGGAACTGTAAACAACTTCAGCAAAAGGGCATTTGTTGAAACCTCCAAAGCAGTCCCAGAAGTGCAACAGATGGTGAGTGAAGCTGCCCAAAAAGGCGATCGCATCACCAGGCGGGAAGTGCGTCAACTCAGCGATGAATGGACAGCCATGTCCTCAGATTTATTACCCGAAGCAGTTAAAGAAAAAGCAGCAGATAATACCCTTCCCCCACGCTACATTGCCCCACTGGTGAAGGAAATGGAAAAACTGCCAGAAGCGCACCAAAAGTTTATCCAAAAGGAAATTGCTGCTAATCCTGATGTGGATACCCTCAAACAGGTAACTACAGAAGCGCGTAACTTAGCCAAATATCTGAAAGGGGCGGCTCAAGTTCAGGCACTGACGAAGGAAGATGTTGATATTGAAACAGCCTTAGAAGAAGCGCAAAGAGTCGGCTGTTTGAGCATTGCTGCTGATTTGGTCAATCAAGCATCGCAAATTGAACAAACGATCGCTAAATTGTACATGACTTGGAAACGGATCGGTAATTTAGCAGATCGATTATATGTAGATACAGGTGCAAGTACACCCAACTTGCGATCGCTCCTCACTTGCTTGGAACCTCTAGGTGGTGAAATCATGGAATTGCAACTTAGTGGTGCGACTGAACACACTATACGTCTGCAAATTCAAGAGACGAGTTAAAGAATAGGCAATAGCGATGCCGTTTGCAAAGCGTCTGTCTGCGACACGCTGCTCGTTCGCGTCAGCGTCCCGCAGGGAACGTAGAGAAGACTGGCTACGCCGGAGCAATTTATCTTTCAGCCTTTGGAATTGCTGAGAGTAAGGCACGGAGAGCGTTGTTAACAGCTTCTGATGTTTTGAATATCTCAGCGACATCAGCATCTAGGGTAACTGTCAAAGGAGCTTTTTCTTGCTGACTGGCGAAACGGTTGGGCAAGGCTTTGCGATAATCAAAGTTATACTCTGGAAGCAAGTCATCGTCTGCGTTGTTGTGGAATTCAGAAGCCTGTGAATTCTTCATAATCTCTTCGTTCTTTCTTGGTTGCTAGACGTGCGCTAATGATACGGATAACGTTTGCTCTTTGTGTAAAACAGACCAATAACAGGCGATTGTCTTGGTCATGTCCGATGATGATTTCCCGACGTTCACCAAGAGAGTGCCATTCATCGTTGAATATGTAAGCTAGAGAGTCGTTGAAGACTGTCTTAGCCGCTTCAAAGCTGATGCAGTGCTTGTTGAGATTCAAACTAGCTTTTTGGTTATCCCACTCAAATTCTAAATTCATGCCTTGATATGAGGCTACTCTACTTGCAATAACCTCTACTTACAAAACTTAATTTTTTCTAAGAGCTGATTCGCAAAGAGAATCTCGCCATATCTCAAATTCTAATGAGCAGCGCAAGATGTAGCGGTGAGCAAGGAATTATGGGGCGACGCAGTGGGTACTTGAGCAACCAGAACCACATTACCATTGGCATCCCTTACCCACCCTTGGGCTTCCACAATTTGAGTAGGTTCATTGACAGAATTAACTTTCTGTGATTTCTCTCCTGTGTTTCGCTGCGCCTGAACAACCGCTCTTTTCTGAATAACGCCAGCACGATTCTGACTATCGGGAGAGAGTGTGATCCAATCTGCCAGCACTGCATCAGCCATCAATAGCTCCGTGGGATCGGGGGCTAGCCCTCCACGTCCAGTAGTAATAAATGAACTTTTGGCTATTTTTACACCAGAATTACAACCAGCAGTAATTTGCTGGGAAGCATCAACCAAATTTACGGGCAGTTCTACTAATCCTTTACTGGAGTCAGCATCTGGTGAGTTGATTTGGACTGTGCCACTTAACGAAGGGTTATGCTGAGAAAAGGCCGTGATGTCATTTGTTTGCAAGTTATCCGGGTTTATTTCTTCTGGGTCAAGTTTTTCTACGTCTGCATGGGTGCGGGGCACAAAACCAAAGATGTTCTTAGCGGTGATTGTGATTTTACCACCTGAGCCAGAGAAGGCATTGGCAGTGATATCGCTATTTTCAAAGGGAGGCGCGACAATGAAGCCATTGGGTGCTTTGATGGTGATATTACCGCCATCTCCACCAAGCCCTGTCGTACCTGCGTTAGTGGTTATTTTACTTTCGCGGCGCATCAATAATAAGTTCTGCACCTGTAGCGTAATATTCCCGCCTCGACCTGACTCACTATTGGATGTCAGTTTCCCCTTGTTGTCCAGAAGTATGGAGCGAGCGGTTATATTTAAATCGCCAGCTTTCCCTAAATTAGTGGGATCTCCGATATAGATTACATTTTTTCGAGCTTGGCTGCTCACAGTTATTACAGCCCCATCCTTGATAATCAATCGCCCTGTAGTTAGGGTCAAGTTTCCGCCATCTCCAGGCCCTTCAGTTCCAGAAAACAAGCCACTGAGCCTAGAACCATTTGGTGAGGTTCCTATTAGTTCTACCGACTCAGAGGCGTTCACTGTCAAGTTTCCTGCTTTTCCTGTATTTGCTGGTGTAAGTTCGTTAGAAATATACCTATATATGCCTTCAGAGCTTGTTGATATTCTTGCCCCTCCTTGGATACGCAACTTTCCAGTATTAATTGTGATGCTGCCAGCGTTTTTATCGCTATAAGTTGCACTAAATAATCCACTGGATATTAAATCACTACCATCTCGGAAGAGAGGAATGGAGGTGCCGCCGATTAGTTCTACAGAATCTGAGGCGTTTATGGTCAATTGCCCGTGCAATTGTGCTCCATCTCTGACCACCAAGTTTTTAGTAGTAACATTTATGTTTCCAGAGTTTCCGTTGGAGAAACTCTGAGTCAACAGTTGGGCATTTTGTTCAACTACTACAGACTCTGAGGCGTTCACTGTTAAATCTCCTCCTGATTCTCCTCCAGAGGGATCAACTACAGTTAGCAAACTGCCAGCTACCCGTACCAGCCTGCCTTGCACGTGGATATTGCCGCCCTCTCCATGAGCGTCTACAATAGATCGAATTTTATTTAACTGGATTAGTTCGATGTTCTGGAAATTTTGAACATTTTCATATCCCAACGCCCAACCTTGGTTCGTTGGGCTTAAACTAACCAAACTATTATTAGCAACGCTTCCTAACTCAACTCTTCCATCCTTTGCGGTGATATTTCCCCCCTCTAGGGTTATATCACCGCCTATAAGTGCCAAGGTTTTGCCTTGCCGCACCTGTAGACCAACGCCTTGTCTCCAGATATTAACTGCGCCATCTGGTTTTGCTTGAGATTGATTGCGGATGGGAGCCGCAGTTGCTCCAAATTGTAAACCAATGGGAACACTTAATGTTAGTAAAGGTGTAGTTTGAGGAGATGTAGCACTAAACTTTGTACCATCAGCAAAGTTCAAGCTACTCGCCGTACTTGCCACAAATGAACCGCCGATATTTAAAGAAGCATTGGGCCCAAAAACAATGCCGTTAGGATTAATCAGAAACAGGTTGGCTGTGCCGTTAGCTTTCAGAATGCCATCTATATTAGAAATCGAATTGCCACTCACCCGACTGATGATATTTTGAATATCTATTGGATTGTTAAAGTAGGCTGTCCTTCCCGCAGAGACAGAAAACTGTTCAAAGCTGTGGAACAAGTTTGTACCACGAACTGCCCCACCATCAATTTGGTCTATAGGCTGACCATTGATAAGATTTGGTGTAATGATTGAACTTTCAGATCCAAGTGTGCCATCCTTTTGTATTTGGGCTATGGCAAAACTTTGAAAGAAAGTGAACACTCCAGCAATTGCGAAAGTACTCACTATCCCTATCTTCCAGCACCAACTGCTTCGGTATCGAAACATTACAAACTTGCACCCAAAAAATTAAGAGTATATTGAAATACTGCTCTTTGCTAATTAGGTATGGTGATAGTTGAGATTATCTCTGTAGCCTAATTAGTAAATGCAAAGTTCAGTATTTTTATACTCACTAGAATAAACTCTTTAGAGTACAAAAACTAAATTATTTAGCAGTTACAGCCGAAAGGGTCGCCAGTTGACGGGCAAGGAATACACCATGAGTTTTGCATTACCACAATTTCCTGTTCATCAACTGCATTACCAGATTTTATTTTATTTGGGTCAAGATTGCACTGCCACTGAACTATTAAAGCTCTATCATCTAATACCCCGTACTTTTCAAGCACGCTATATAAGCCAGCATTATTAACGCTTTCAAGCAGTTTCTGTTGAATCTCGTCTTTTAACTGCTGTAATGTTTCAGGGTTCATAACTGTTACCGTTTGTTACAGGATGTGTATAATTTCAGCTTTACTAGTAATAATTACGGCTAGCGTCACAAAACTTTATGTCTTGCTGCTGGATTTACTTTAAGCATTGATGAACTATAAGACAATACAGTTCAGTTAAGCATTTCTTCCTTCTCTCTGTGTTGCGCCAGTTGCTACCCTGCGGGAACGCTAAGAGCGAACAAGTCGGGCATTGCCCGCCCAACGCACTGGCTTCTCTGCGCCTCTGCGCTAGCCTGCGGCTTGCCGCAACTCTACCAGACGCACTCGCGAATGCGTCTACGTTAAAAAATTGACTTTCACGAAGACTTTTAGCCTTAACCCAAGCGTATTGCGCTATATGCTGCTTGCTTAAGATAAAAGGTACGGTAAGTTAGGCCAATGCACCGACAACTTCAACAATGCAGGTCGATGCATCAGGTGGTAATACGCTTAAGTTAAGCCTTTTCTCTCCTCCGGCTCCTCTGCTTGCGAATATGTATCAGTTTGAAAGTGAAACGGTGTATAGGGGTTCCCGCATGGATAAGGTACAGAAAAAATAATTAACCATAGATGAAGATACTCGTAGGGACACGGCAATGCAGTGTCCCTAGAGCGCCAGTACCCATTCAAATGAGAATCGCTATAAAAGACAGGCTTCCACTCGCCGGACAGCCTCCCCCACTCAATTCTTAATTCCCGTCGCAGCAATACCTTGAATAAACTGACGCTGACCGATGAGAAATAATACCATCACTGGAACTGTCGCTATAGTCACCGCCGCCATCATCAACGGCCAATTATTCGTAAATTGCTCTTGAAACTCAGCCAACGCCAGTTGCACCGTCCTTAATTCTGGTCGTGTCGTAAACACCAAAGGCTTAAACAAATCATTCCATTCACCGATGAAGGTGAACAAAAACAGCGTCACCAACGCCGGACGCGCTAAAGGTAACATCACCCGCCACAAAATTTGCAGTCGGTTCGCCCCATCTATGGCTGCGGCTTCCTCTAACTCCACCGGAATTGTCTGGAAATACTGACGTAACAAAAAAATCCCAAACCCGTTGACCGCAGTGGGTAAAATCAGCGCCCCATAAGTATTTATTAGGTGTCCCCACTTCAAAACCAAAAAGATGGGAATCACCAATAACTGAAAGGGAATCACTAAAGTTGCTAAAACTACCAAAAGCAGTGCTTGGCGTCCCCGAAACTTCAGCCTTGCTAGGGCGTAACCCGCTAAAGCGGAAGTGACAATCTGAAACGCCGTCACAGCGATCGCTACCAAGGTAGAATTAGCAAACGCCAGTAAAAATTTTCCCTGTTGCCATGCAACGCGGTAATTAGCTAAAGACCAGCTATTTTTAGACAAATTTTCCGGGCTGGTGGCCGTCGTTGCAAAGGAGGTGAGAAAGACCACAAACAGAGGTAGTAGAACGATAAATGCCCCTAGCAGTAACACTACTAGGCTCAAAAAATCGCCAGATTTCAGATTCGGGTTTGGTTTAAACATAACTTGAGCTGCAAAGCATTTGTTTCGCTAGTACTACATCTCCCCCGGCAACAGTTAATCTATAAAGATAGTCTACTTGTTAAGTTAAATTAAACCACAGTGATTATTACCCTCAGTTCATGGGGTAAATTGAATCCTGGTGTCAAATAATCAGGTTTACAGGAGTAAAGATACCATGCAGCAGCTTACAGACCAATCTAAAGAATTAGATTTCAAGAGCGAAACATACAAAGATGCTTATAGCCGGATTAATGCGATCGTGATTGAAGGGGAACAAGAAGCCCATGAGAATTACATCACACTAGCTCAACTGCTGCCAGAATCTCATGATGAATTGGTTCGCCTATCCAAGATGGAAAGTCGGCACAAGAAAGGATTTGAAGCTTGTGGGCGCAATTTACAAGTAACCCCAGATTTGCAATTTGCCAAGGAATTTTTCTCTGGACTACACCAAAATTTCCAAACAGCAGCCGCAGAAGGAAAGGTTGTTACTTGCTTGTTGATTCAGTCTTTGATTATTGAATGTTTTGCGATCGCAGCATATAACATTTACATCCCCGTTGCCGATGATTTCGCCCGCAAAATCACTGAGGGAGTAGTAAAAGAAGAATATAGCCACCTTAACTTTGGAGAAGTTTGGTTGAAAGAACATTTTACAGAAGCCAAAGCTGAACTTGAACTTGCAAATCGCCAAAACCTACCCATAGTTTGGAAAATGCTCAACCAAGTAGAGGGTGATGCCCACACAATGGCAATGGAAAAAGATGCTTTAGTAGAAGACTTTATGATTCAGTACGGTGAAGCATTAAGTAACATAGGTTTTACAACTCGCGATATTATGCGCTTGTCAGCCTACGGACTCATAGCTGCTTAAAAAAAGTTAGGAGCAAAGCCGGAGACGCTTTGCCTCCGGTGAGAAATGATCACTGAGATATGAGTTGTACTCCTAACCCCCAACTCCCAACTCCCAACTCTACTAAATTCCACCCTTTCGAGACAGCATAAGCCTAATAATCACTACATGTTTGGTCTAATTGGACATCTGACTAGTTTGGAACACGCTCAATCGGTAGCCCAAGAATTGGGATACCCAGAATATGCCGATCAAGGGCTAGACTTTTGGTGTAGCGCCCCACCGCAAATTGTTGATAGCATTATTGTCACCAGTATAACTGGGCAACAAATTGAAGGACGGTATGTAGAATCTTGCTTTTTGCCAGAGATGCTAGCTAGTCGCCGCATCAAAGCCGCAACGCGCAAAATCCTTAACGCTATGGCCCATGCACAGAAGCACGGCATTAATATCACAGCTTTAGGCGGATTTTCCTCAATTATTTTTGAAAACTTTAAGTTAGAGCAATTTAGCCAAGTCCGCAACATTAAACTAGAGTTTGAACGGTTCACCACAGGAAACACTCATACTGCCTACATTATTTGTAAGCAGGTGGAAGAAGCGTCCAAACAACTGGGAATTGATTTATCAAAAGCAACTGTTGCTATATGTGGAGCAACTGGGGATATTGGTAGTGCAGTTACACGCTGGCTAGATGCGAAAACAGATGTTCAAGAACTTCTGCTGATAGCCCGCGATCAAGAACGTCTCAAAGATTTGCAAGGCGAACTAGGGCGGGGAAAAATTATGGGTTTGACAGAAGCACTGCCCCTAGCTGATGTTGTAGTTTGGGTTGCTAGTATGCCCAGAGGCGTGGAAATTGACCCTACCACTTTGAAACAACCCTGTTTGTTGATTGATGGTGGTTATCCTAAAAACTTAGCGACGAAAGTTCAGTATCCTGGTGTACATGTGTTAAATGGTGGAATTGTAGAGCATTCCCTGGATATTGACTGGAAAATTATGAAAATCGTCAATATGGACGTGCCAGCCCGCCAGTTGTTTGCTTGTTTTGCCGAATCAATGCTGCTGGAATTTGAGAAGTTATACACGAACTTTTCGTGGGGACGGAATCAGATTACCGTAGATAAAATGGAGCAGATTGGTCGGGTATCAGTAAAACATGGATTTAGACCACTGCTGGTTTAGTCATTAGTCATTTGTCCTTGGTCATTAGTCATTTGTTATTTGCAAAGGACAAAGGACAAAGGACAAAGGACAAAAGATAAAAGACAAAGGATAGATAACTTATAACTCGTAATTGATAACCCCTACGATGGCAACTACCGAGCGTAAACCGCTACTGTTAGATTTTGAAAAGCCCCTAGCAGAACTAGCAACCCGAATCGATCAAATTCGGCAACTTGCAGAGGAAAATGGCGTCGATGTTTCTGGTCAAATTCGTCAACTAGAAGCACGCGCCATGCAGCTGCGTGAGGAAATTTTCAGTAGTCTATCTCCGTCTCAGCGACTGCAAGTCGCTCGTCATCCGCGTCGCCCCAGTACTCTCGATTACATTCAGGCTATTAGTGATGAATGGATGGAATTGCATGGCGATCGCTGTGGTGGTGACGATCCGGCTTTAGTTGGTGGTGTCGGTCGTCTGAGCGGGCAACCTGTGGTGATGTTAGGTCATCAAAAAGGTCGTGATACCAAAGACAATATTGCCCGTAACTTTGGAATGCCTTACCCTGGCGGCTACCGCAAAGCAATGCGGTTAATGGAACACGCCAACAAGTTTAGTATGCCAATACTAACTTTTATCGACACACCAGGAGCTTGGTCTGGAGTAGAAGCAGAACACCAAGGTCAAGGCGAAGCGATCGCCTACAACTTGCGAGAAATGTTTTGCTTAGATGTACCAATTATCTGCACAGTTATTGGTGAAGGCGGTTCCGGTGGCGCACTCGGAATTGGTGTAGGCGATCGCTTACTCATGTTTGAACACTCAGTTTATACAGTCGCCACTCCCGAAGCCTGCGCCGCCATTCTCTGGAAAGATGCTGCTAAGGCTCCGCAAGCAGCTGTTGCTCTAAAAATTATTTCCCACGATCTGAAAAAGTTAGGAATTATCGACCAAATACTGCCTGAACCCACTGGTGGCGCTCATTCCGATCCTTTAAAAGCCGCTACCATTCTCAAGCAAGTGCTGTTGGAAAATTTGGACGAACTCAATCGTTTAACCGCTCCAGAACGCCGTCAACTGCGCTATGAAAAATTCCGTAAAATTGGCGTTTTTACAGAAGTTGCCCACTAACAGGGCTGCATAATGATTGATTAGCAAAGCAGCAATGCTATAATTGCCTATGTGCTTAAAGATTTTTAACAATCTAGCCATAGGCATTTGCATGTTAACTAAATCTACTCAATCAGATTGAGTAGCTTTTGTATTATTAAGTAATCTAATTTGAGTATACGGCGTGGTTTTCCAGGCGACAATTTGTTGTCTTTACTGGTAAAACCCACAATATACTTAGTATTCCACTGGATCATAGCAGTTACTTAATGGAAATAATCAGATTTTTAGATTCCTTTAATCTATCTAAACCGAGAAGTGTGAATAATTGGGTGGTAATAGAGTTTGGGAACTACCAAAAAATTGGGAGACACCATGAATGAGTGTTGAGCAAAAACGACGCGCCTTGATTACTGGGGCAAGTAGTGGAATTGGGAAAGCAACGGCTTTAGCTTTTGCAAAAGCGGGAATAGATGTCGCCTTAGTCAGCCGTTCTTCGGATAAGTTGGAGGCGGTAAGAGAAGCAGTCGAGCATACTGGGGTGGAAGCGAAAGCTTACCCTGTAGATCTAGCGCGACTCTCCGAAGTAAAAGAAAAGATCCAAGCGATCGCTCTTGACTTTGGTGATATAGACATTTTGGTAAACAATGCGGGTCTTGCCTATACAGCTACTTTGAGCGAAACCCCCCTAGAGGGCTGGCAGCAAGTAATTGACTTAAATCTTACCAGCGTGTTTCAGTGCATTGTGGGAATTTTGCCTTCGATGCGCGATCGGGGCACAGGCACAATTATCAACGTCGCCTCAATTGCCGCCAAGCAGCCGTTTCCCGGTTGGGGAGTATACAGCGTCAGCAAAGCTGGTTTGATAGCCCTCTCTCAAACCCTGGCACAAGAAGAACGCACCCACGGCATTCGTGTCACTGCTATCTGTCCCGGCGCAGTCAATACCGAACTGTGGGATACAGAAACAGTCCATGTCAACTTAGACCGTTCCAAAATGTTAACCCCAGAAATTGTGGCTCAATCAATTCTCTACACAGTTCTCTTACCACAAGAGGCAGTTATTGATGAATTGACCCTGATGCCCAGCGCTGGCGCACTCTAATTGCAAAGTTAGGAGTTAGAAGTTAGGAGTTAGGAATTAAAATTTTTAACTCATAACTCATAACTCATAACTCATAACTCATAACTCATAACTAAATTCAAACCATAACCAAAACTTAATCATGACTATTGCTAGTTCCAACGGTTCTAATTCCTCTCAATCGCCTCTGATTCCCGATTTGTCAGAAGCCATAACTCCTAGACCCGATCGCAACACCCACAATGGGCGGCAAGCGGATGTGTCCCCGCCAAAAGAGGAACATCTGGAGGAAATGAAGGACGCCGTGCGAACAATAATATTGGGAGTTGGCGAAGATCCCGAACGCGAAGGACTCCTCAAAACACCCAAGCGAGTGGCCGAGGCAATGCGATTTCTTACCAGTGGCTACACCCAATCCCTTGAAGAACTCGTTAACGATGCCATCTTTGATGAAGGGCATAACGAGATGGTACTAGTTAGAGATATTAGTTTTTTTAGTCTGTGCGAACACCACATGCTGCCATTTATGGGTAGAGCACACGTTGCTTATATCCCCAACCAAAAAGTTGTAGGACTGAGTAAGCTGGCCCGCATTGTTGAGATGTATTCCCGTCGCTTACAAGTACAAGAGAGACTAACCCGCCAAATTGCCGAAGCAATCCAGACCATTCTGGAACCTCAAGGGGTAGCCGTTGTGATGGAAGCTAGCCACATGTGTATGGTGATGCGGGGTGTTCAAAAACCAGGCTCTTGGACTGTCACTAGCGCAATGGTTGGTGTTTTCCAAGAGGAACACAAAACCCGCGAAGAATTTTTTAGCTTAATTCGCCATCAACCAGCATTCTTTTAAGGAATGGGAAGTGGGAAGTGGGGCATTGAGCAGAGGGGAAATACATAATTAATTTTTATTCTTCCCCTGCTTCCCCTGCTCCCCCTGCTCCCTCATCCCCCACTCCCTACTCCCTACTCCCCAATTTCCCAAACAACTCGGCTACTTTATCTAAATCTTTATCTCCAGGTGCGCGTTCTACACCACTAGATAAATCAACGCCACTGGGATTAACCTGACTTAGGGCTTCCACAATATTATCTGCTGTTAGTCCCCCGGCTAAAAACCAAGGGCAATTGGGGCTAAATTGCTCTAGCATTGTCCAATCTAAGGTTTTGCCTGTACCACCAAGTTGTTCGGGATGGTAAGCATCAAGTAGCAAAGTATCTACATAATCTATGTAATTAGCTACTGTGTCAAGATGCTCAAGGCTCCTAACTCTAAGTGCTTTAAGAATTTCAACATTGGGTAAAGCTTGACGTAATTGGTAGCAAAAATCTGGTAATTCATCACCGTGTAACTGGACACCAGTCAAACCAGAATCAACAACTATCTGACTGATTTCGGGGATACTAGCGTTGGCAAAAACACCAATTGTGTCAATATTAGCCGGGAGTTCTGCTACTGCTGCCCGAATTTGGGATGTAGTCACGTAGCGAGGTGAGGTTGGCACACAAATAAATCCTAGTGCCGTTGCGCCCAGAGAGGCGATCGCTATAGACTGCTGTGGTTGAGTGATGCCGCAAATTTTAACGCGCATGAATATTTAATAAATTTACAATAATCGTCAAGAAAGTCAAAACTATCCGAAAAACTTTTGTACCTTGGTAATTTTATAATTTTGTAGGTCTACATTTTAGGAGACAAAAGCTTGATTTCATCTATTTTACTAGCAGCCCAGCCAACTGTTCCCACAACACCTGCGTGGAATCCTACAGTAGGCATCATCATCAGCATCACTTGCTTAGTAATTGTTTTACTAAGTACTAGGATTGAAAGACCCTTAGTTGGCCCCAAGTTCCCTATCCTGCCGATTAGTATTCCAACATTCGTTGCAGCGATGGCTTTTGGTCATATTGTTGGCGTTGGCATCGTTTTAGGACTGACTAACATCGGTCGTCTGTAGTTTTGCGATGATCGCGGCGTTATAAGCAACGCCGCGATCAATACAAAACTCCTAAAAACGATTTTGGTTCTTTCTCCAGCAAAATAACTTATAAGCATTAGCCAGTCAGCCTCCGTGTGGTCACTCTAACTGAGGGGGTAGGTATTAACCTTCCCCTTGAGGGACGATTCCAGCTACTTAATCAACGGAGGATTTATATAACTTTAGAAACGGGTTAATCCCCTCTCTAAGGGTTATGTAAGTTAATTCATGCAGGAGAAAGAACCATGATGTCATCAATGTTATTAGCAGCCCAAGCTACTTTACCCAAAACTGGCACCGCATGGAACTTGACTGAAGCGGCAATTATTACTGGCATTTGTCTGTTATGTCTTTTGATTATTCCTCGGACAATTCGCTATCCTCACGTTGGCCCTAAGATGCCGTTGCCCTTTCCGTCGCTGTTCAATAATCCCAGTGCCGCTACATTCCTCGCCGCAATGAGCGCTGGTCACCTGATCGGCACTGGTACCGTTTTAGGATTGAGTAATCTCGGCATTATCTAAATTTTACGTTTTCCATCTAACACACTCAAGAGAAGGGGCAGGGAGCAAGGGAAAAGAGTTTTCCCCTCTGCCTCTTTTAAATGCACAATTCCCCACTTCAGAGTTTTGCTCACAGGCATTAATTGTCTATTCTAGAAATAAGAGCATTTCATAACTCGGCACTACTGAATTAATGCTCAGAAATTATGTGTAAGTATATACGTCAACATTGCGGTATAGGAACTACTGGCGATATCTAGTTTTAGGACAATGTAATGCAAACAAATTGGAAAATTGGGTCTTTATTTGGAATTCCCCTGTTTTTAGACCCGTTATGGTTTGTGATTTTAGGGTTGGCAACTCTTAACTTTGGGGTAGCTTATCAGGAATGGGGGCCTGTTATAGCTTGGAGTGCTGGAATAGTTATGGCACTGTTGCTATTTGGTTCGGTGTTGCTACATGAGTTGGGTCACAGCTTAGTAGCCCGATCGCAAGGCATTAGAGTTAATTCAATTACCTTATTTCTGTTTGGCGGGATTGCTGCTATTGAAGAAGAATCTAAAACTCCTTTCAAAGCTTTTCAAGTAGCGATCGCTGGGCCTTTGGTGAGTATCGGACTATTTTTACTGCTCCAGCTAGTAACTATTGTGATACCTGATACTAGTCCACTCAGTGTCATGGTCGGAGATTTAGCGAGAATAAACTTGGTGGTAGCTCTATTTAACCTGATTCCCGGCTTACCTCTAGATGGAGGGCAAGTATTAAAAGCAGCACTATGGCAAATAACAGGTAATCGTTTTCAAGCCGTACACTGGGCTGCAAGGGCTGGGCAAATTTTGGGTTACAGTGCGATCGCTTTAGGATTTGTTGTAGATTTTGTAACCAGAGAATTAGTACTTGGTTTGTGGATTGCGCTGTTAGGTTGGTTTGCTGTCCGCAACGCTAATAGCTATGACAACATGACTACATTGCAAGAAAGCCTACTCAAAGTCGTGGCGGCTGATGCGATGACTCGTGACTTTCGGGTAATTGATGCCGATCAGACATTGCGATCGTTTGCCGATTCATACCTGTTAGAAACCAATCCCTCACAGGTTTATTTTGCTGCTTCTGATGGACGTTACCGGGGTCTAGTTTCCATTGACGATTTTCGTTTAACCCAAAGGAGTGAATGGGAAACCCAAACCTTACATAGCATTGTGCATCCCTTGACAGAAATACCCACTGTTGCTGAAGCAACAACGATAGCTGAGGTAATTAACAAGCTGGAAAATGAGCAGTTACCTCGAATTACCGTGTTGTCTCCGGCTGGTGCTGTCGCTGGTGTAATTGACCGGGGAGATATTGTAAGGGCGTTGGGACAAAAATTAAATTTGCGGGTAGCAGATGCTGAAATTAAACGGATCAAGGAAGAAGGAAGTTATTCGCCTGGGTTGCAACTAGCAGCACTAGCGAAGTCAATTACAGATTAAATGTCATACCCTTGTCATAGTTTTGCAATAGATTCGTCAAAAGCTTGTGTGATATTTAATTTGGTATTTGGTTACAAAATGCTTTTTTTGGGTAAAAGGTAGGATTTCCTACCTTTTTTATTTTTTAAATTAACGTGAATTCGATAAACCTCTCCCTGCCTTCAAGTCTTTCCCTCTCGGACTCGGAGAGGGACGGTTTTACGTAGTAAAACCAGGGAGAGGTTTCTTTGACATCGCTTCAGATGATTAGAAAGTTATTAAAACTTCCAGTTTAAAAAGAGTAAAATGTAAGTACGTGATATACTACGTCTCTCACTTACCCTGGTTTTATGGCACTGCCAATTGTTGCAATTATCGGACGCCCAAATGTGGGCAAATCCACCCTGGTTAATCGACTCGCCGGGGAACAAACGGCGATTGTCCATGATGAACCGGGAGTGACACGCGATCGCACCTATCTACCAGCTTTCTGGAATGGTCGTGAATTTTTGGTGGTAGACACTGGTGGTTTAGTTTTTAACGATGACACCGAATTTTTACCACTGATTCGCCAACAGGCAATGACAGCCCTTGCAGAAGCGTGTGGCGCTATTTTTGTCGTAGATGGTCAAACAGGCCCCACCTCGGCAGATTTAGAAATAGCCGAATGGATGCGCCAACAACCCCTACCTGTGCTACTAGCTGTAAATAAATGTGAATCTCCAGACCAAGGCTTAATGCAAGCTGCCGAGTTTTGGGAATTGGGATTGGGCGAACCTTACCCCATCTCCGCGATTCATGGAAGTGGCACAGGAGAATTACTCGACGAGTTAGTTAACCACATACCTGCTATTGAAGACATCCCAGACACGAATGAAATCAAAGTAGCAATTGTGGGACGCCCGAATGTAGGCAAATCGAGCTTACTGAATTCTTTTGTCGGGGAAGAAAGGGCAATTGTCAGCCCAATTTCTGGCACAACCCGCGATGCTATTGATACCGTCATTGAACGAGAGGGGCAAACCTACCGTTTGATTGACACCGCAGGCATTCGCAAAAAGAAACACATCGAATACGGCACAGAATTCTTTAGTATTAACCGTGCTTTCAAAGCGATTCGCCGTGCTGACGTGGTTTTATTAGTAATAGACGCCGTTGATGGAGTCACTGAGCAAGACCAAAAATTAGCTGGGCGGATTATCGAAGAAGGTCGAGCTTGCATCATCGTCGTTAATAAGTGGGATGCTGTCGAAAAAGACTCTTACACAATCTACGATTACGAAAAAACTCTGCAATCACGGTTACATTTTACCGAATGGGCAGAAACAATTTTTGTGAGTGCCTTGTCAGGACAACGGGTAGAGAAAATTCTCGAATTGGTGAAAACTGCGGCTGAATCACACAAACGCCGTGTCAGTACATCAGTTATTAACGAAGTCTTAACAGATGCTGTTAGCTGGCATTCACCGCCAGCATCCCGTGGTGGGCGTCAGGGCAAGATTTATTATGGTACACAAGTAAGTAGCCAACCACCAACGATCGCTCTATTTGTAAATGATTCCAAACGGTTCAACGACAACTACCGCCGCTACATTGAACGCCAATTCCGGCAACAGCTAGGATTTAAAGGCACACCAATTATCTTACTGTGGCGGAGCAAAAAAGTCCGTGATGCCGAAATTGGTAATGTTAATAGAGCAACTCGCGTCAAAATAAGTTAGGAGACAAGAGAGACGCGATTGATCGCGTCTTTTTTATAGGAGTTATGAGTTAAAGCCAAAATTGCTATTTTTAAGCCTATGTCAACATAATAGGTTAACCCAGAAGTCAAAACTCCTAACTCCTAACTCCTAACTTTCAAATGGATTTATTACGATCGCTGCCACTTGGACTTTATTTAGAACAACCCCAAACTTGGCTGCATAAAATCGATCCGCGAGTCAAGTTCGCCTGGTTGATGAGCTTTTTAACAAGCTATGTTTTAGCTAACAACTTTTGGCGGGTGCTGCTGGTAGTAATATTGATTCTTGCCACCTTAATTGCCAGAATTCCTCGCCGAGTATGGCAGCAGCAAATGGGTTGGCTATTAATGCTATCGTTTTTTGTCTTAGCGATCGGAGCCATCAGTCCTGATGCAATGGGTGTAGATTATCAGCCACGCCTTCCAACTAATGAACAAATATTAACCCAGCCAGTAAATTCCAAAAATATTGTTCAAGAGCCAGCAAGTAATAGCAAATACAGCTATGTGCTATTTCACAAAGGCCCAGTCAAAGTAACTCGCCGCTCCTTGGATTTGGCTGTACGTTTGAGTACAATTATATTTACCGTAATTTACAGCACCAACCTTTATCTGCTGACAACCGCGCCAGAAGAAATCACATCTGGCATAGAAAGTCTAATGCAACCCTTGAGACGCTTCAAGTTGCCTGTTACCGAAATTGCTTTAACTTTAACCTTATCCTTGCGCTTTATTCCCCTGGTTTTAGAAGAAGTGCAAAACTTATTTCGCTCCGTGATGACAAGGGCAATTAATTGGAAAAAGCTAGGATTGAAAGGAGGATTCAAAGTTTGGATGACAGTCGCAGAGAGACTGTTAGAAAATCTGCTCTTACGAGCTGATCAAATGGCGAATGCAATGATGGTACGGGGTTTTACCAGTCCCAATGAGCATAGAGTGCAGTGGCATGACTTACGATTTAAAGGGCGTGACTGGCTTGCGATCGCAACTTTAATTTTATTCTGGGGAATACGGCTAGCTATAGGAACTCAGGTCTAATTTTGCAACGCTTATAAACAGTATGATCAAGGCTTGGTATTGGCGATCGCTACCCTTAGAAAAGCGCACAGGTTCGAAAGTTTTTGCTGCTCTTTTTCACTCCACCTCCGCACCGGGAATTGCTACCCTACTGGAAAGTCCCTACCCAACGCCAATAGATCATCCCCAACTCAGCCGATATTCTATCTGTGCAGGCGCTCCTCGCCTAGTTGATGGCATCCCCCAGATGTGGACACCAAAAGTAGGAGAAGTTTTTCCCTTCTTAGAAAAGTTGTTACAGCAAGGGGTAGGGAGAGATGAGGTGGATGAGAAGGATGAGGTAGTATTTTCTTCCCCTGCTCCCCCTGCTTCCCCGTCTCCCCATCTCCCCTTCACAGGCGGTTGGTTGGGTTGGGTAGGCTATGATGTGGCATGGGAAATTGAACAGCTACCACGTCATAAAATTGATCCCCTACCATTTCCCATAGTTTTTTGGTATGAACCAGACTGTTTTGCCGTTTTAGATCACGCGCAACAAATTCTTTGGCTAGCCGCCAGTGATGCAAGTGGACTTGATGAATTACAAAAGAAGTTAGTAAAGAAAGATGCAGAGAAAGAATTCTCGGTGTCTCCCCGTCCCCACGTCCCCGTGTCTTCTTCACCTCCTCTGTTTTTGACATCGCAAGCAGATTATGAAACATCTGTAAACCAGGCGAAAAAATATATTCAAGCTGGAGACATCTTTCAGACAAATCTTTCATTGCGATTTCAAGCGTCTACATCGGCTTCTGGTTGGGAAATTTACCAAGCCTTGCAAAAAATCAATCCTTCGCCTTTTGCCAGCTATTGGCAAACGCCTTGGGGAGAAGTGATCAGTTGTTCGCCGGAACGGTTAGTAATGTTGCAAAATCGGCAAGCCGAAACCAGACCGATCGCCGGGACGCGATCGCGTGGTGTCACTCCAGAACAAGATATGCAACTGGCACAAGATTTACTCAGCAACACCAAAGAACGTGCAGAACACATCATGCTGGTGGACTTGGAACGCAATGATTTAGGGCGAGTTTGTGAATGGGGAACGGTTACAGTTGACGAATTGCTAACAATTGAGCGATATAGCCATGTGATGCATCTTGTCAGCAACATCAAAGGTACTTTAAAAGGCGAATACACTCCCATTGATTTGATTCGCGCCACGTTTCCAGGTGGCACAATCACAGGTTGTCCCAAAGTCCGTTGCATGGAAATTATCGAAGAACTAGAACCCGTGCGGCGCAGCTTGTTCTACGGTTCCTGCGGCTATTTAGATTGGCGTGGTCATTTAGATTTAAATATCTTAATCCGCACCCTGCTACTAGCCCCAGTGTCTCAAGAAGCAGGGGGAGCAGGGGAGGCAGGGGAGGCAGGAGGAGTAAATTTTTCTTTATTTCGCCACTCAAGACACATCCCTCACCACTCAGCACTCAACATTGTCTGGGGACAAGTTGGCGCGGGAATTGTCGCAGACAGTGATCCTGAGAAAGAATGGTATGAATCTCTGCACAAAGCCCAGGCACAACTGGCAGCACTGAAAATGTTAGATAGGGAATAGGGAAAGAGCAGGCGAAAGTTCTCTAATTTTTAATTTTTAATTTTTAATTGATTTCTCCCCACTCCCAATTTTGTGCCATTCAGCCATAGTTGTGGCAGTATGGAAAGAAGTTGAAAAGTTAGCTGTTGCCGTTGGGAATTTCAAAGGGTGTTTTCCCTTACCACGCTAAACTTTCAACAGGAGGGTCAGGACTGTTTTATGCCTTGTGCCGCCAGGTTGGTGTATTTGAGTCACCAAAGCATACGGTTATATCTATCGACAAGCCTCTACTCTTCGAGTCTACGCTTCGCGTGTCATGTTGTACCATTTCGCTTCACTACCACTAGTACAGGTCGGCGGAAATCAACTTACCATTAAATTAGAACCGGAAAGCGCAAAATTAAAACCTTTTGACTTTTGACTCTTGACTTTTGACTTCCGCCTTGCGGTACTAGCTTCATCTGCCCATTAGAAACTAGATCAAGGTCTTCGCAACCGCAGTTTTGCATTTTAAGGAAATATTCTGACGAATGTTGGTATTATCGTCTGAATGTTTGGAATTCACTGCGAAAAGATATACATACTCCACCTTGACTACACCTTGACTCTTAAATGAATCCAGAAAACGCAGAAACTTACATAAACCATCCAACTTGGGGTTTACTTTACAAAATCTGTATGGTTGATGAAAACCAGGATTTGTTCACTACACTTTATGCCCAGCGCTTGTTTTTTTTGGTTGCAAATGACGTTAAAGGTGTTAAATTCCAGTCTCTAGGACGTACTGAGGCGAGAATGATGTTGGAAAATCGCTTACGTACCCTGCGGCGCAGTGGACAATCTCAGGAGTACGATCAGCTTCAGAGTGTTTTCCAACGCACCTTCCAATGAGCAGTTCGATTTCCGAACGTATTGTTTCCATTCGTTCCTCCCTGCCAACTTCAGTCAAATTGATTGCTGTTAGCAAGCAAGTTCCTGCCCAGGCCATTCGGTCTGCCTATGCCGCAGGAATTCGTGATTTTGCAGAGAGTCGTATCCAAGAAGCCGCCAGCAAACAAGCCGAGTTGCAAGACTTACCGGATATTACCTGGCACTTTATTGGACATTTGCAAAGCAATAAAGCCAAAAAAGCTATTGAACAATTCCCTTGGATTCACTCCGTCGATAATTTGAAGCTGGCACAGCGTTTAGATCAATTGGCACAACAGCTAGGAGTGAGTCCCCAGGTTTGCCTGCAAGTGAAAATTCTCCCCGATCCCAACAAATCTGGTTGGAGTGTGCCAGAACTTTTGGCTGATTTACCCACACTCAATCAATACAAAAATTTACAAATTCAAGGTTTGATGACAATTCCACCTTCAGGATTAAATGATCCGGAAATTTTGAATGCATTTAATCTCAATCGTGAGCTAGCAAAGAAAATCCAGGAGCAGAACTGGTCACACATTAAAATGCAGCACTTGTCTATGGGTATGTCAGGCGACTACGAACTGGCAGTGCAAGCAGGTGCAACGATGGTACGATTAGGAACAATATTGTTTGGCGATCGCTCTTAGCCTTTGATTATCAGCCTTGCTCTTAAGTATTAATAGAGATCAGGATTTGATGACAAGAATTTTGTAACAAACTGGTGCAATTAGAAACAAAGGATATAGTATTGACAAGAGCAATCGCTAAGGAAAAATGGGGTAAAAAGAGCTTTCCTTCGGACAAACCTTAGGATATAATCTTGACTCATTATTATGTTTAGGCGATGCACAGACCTTTGCAAGAAGTGTCAGTTCATCGCCAAAACTAGTAGTATGGGTTACAAGTAGCAGTATACTTGCTGTAGTATCCACCGATGTAGCGATTCCTCCTACTCAATCAATCCTAAGCCAAGTCAATATAGGCTATTCGCACCAGGAGAGTACACAGACAATGAACAATATCTTTTCCAAACTCAGAGACTTTGTGGGTCTAAATGAGCAAGTTGAATACGAGTATTACGAAGAAGAACCAGATAGAGATAATAATTACCAAAATCTGTATCAGCAAGAAAATCCCCAACCACCAGCACCACAGGAAAGCCCAGCCGCTCAAAATCGACGCTGGCGGGAACCAGTGCCTACAATGGGAGATGATATCGCAGCAGGTTCAAAGCCAATGGGGAATGTGATTGGTATGCCAGGAGCAATTAACGGAATTTCGGAAGTTTTAGTACTCGAACCACGCACCTTTGAAGAAATGCCCCAGGCAATTCAAGCGCTGCGAGAACGCAAGTCAGTGGTATTAAATCTGACAATCATGGACCCAGATCAAGCTCAACGAGCAGTAGATTTTGTTGCAGGTGGTACTTACGCACTAGATGGACATCAAGAGCGCATCGGTGAAAGCATCTTCTTGTTTACGCCAAGCTGTGTCCAAGTTAGCACCCAAGGTGGCGTTCTTCATGAAGTACCGCAACCGCCAGCACGTCCTTCTCGTCCTACAGGTTCTCCAACTCAAACCTGGGGCAACGAAACGAACCGGATGGCACAATAAAGTTAAATTAGTTGTTAGTCCTTTGTCCTTTGTGATTAGTCCTGGGTTTTGATAATAGTGACAAATGACAAAGGACAACCGACTAATGACAGATGACAAACGATCGATGACTATAAAATTTGGCTTAATTGGTGGTGGGGTAATGGGAGAAGCGCTCTTATCCCGCCTTATTGCGCGTGGAATTTATCAATCATCAGAAGTCATAGTTAGCGAGCCGCTATCTTCACGCCTAGATTTTTTAAAACAGCAATATAATGTTGCTGTGACTACAGATAATAGCGAGGTTTTCGCCCAAGTCAAAGAAGTTGTCTTTTTGGCAGTAAAACCGCAGGTGTTTAGCGCGATCGCTCAAGAATTAACAGATATTGATATTCTTAATAAAGAACACTCACCCCTAATCATTTCCATATTAGCGGGTGTGCCTTTGAGTCAGCTAGAAGCTGCATTTGTGCAATTGCCAGTTATTAGAGCAATGCCCAACACCCCAGCAACAGTGGGAGCAGGAATTACCGCCATTTGTTCAGGTGCATACACCAATGCCAAGCACCACCAAATAGCACAGCAAGTTTTTTCTGCTGTGGGAGAAGTCGTGGAAGTCTCAGAAGGGCTGATGGATGCAGTCACAGGGCTATCTGGGAGCGGCCCCGCTTACGTGGCACTACTAGTAGAAGCACTTGCAGATGGCGGAGTATCCGCAGGTTTACCTAGAGCAATTGCCAATCAACTAGCATTGCAAACCGTACTAGGAACAGCGAAACTGTTACATGAAACCAAAATGCACCCAGCAGAACTTAAAGATCGCGTTACCAGTCCCGGTGGTACAACCATTGCGGGGATTGCCAAACTGGAACAGGCAGGATTTCGTTCAGCTTTAATAGAAGCAGTCAAAGCTGCCACAGAGCGATCGCAAGAGCTGGGAAAATAATAAAGAGTCATTAGTCATTGGTCATTTGCAAAAGACCAATGACCAATGACTAATAACGAAGTTGACAAAAGACTCGTTAGTATATTGACACTCCCTGCTCTAAAGAGACGAGGATTCTTAGTTCAATAACATGCCTTAAAATTGTCTATCCTTGCGGCAATATTTAAACCTGATACGCGTTCAATCGAACAAAGTGCCGAGTCTAATTTAAACAACCCCAGTGGGCTTATCTCCCTAAGCGTTAGAGAATCGTTTCTCTAGTTCCCGTATGCCCTACGGTACTTTATAATTAATCAATAAATAGTGTTGTTTTCTGGTATGGTGCGCGTTGGCTACTAAGGCTATGTTTATTGTGGTGTTCGCCGCCCACTATCCATTATTATTTCCTAGCCAGTCGTTTTGGGGTTGGTTATCCATTTGTGCTAGCGGTTATTCTACCTGTGGCATAATCCTACTATAACCTCAAATGTTCATAGAATATTGACGCTGCTTAAAACCACCTGAGTCGTTTTTCATCCCCTACCTAAAGGACAGAATACGGTACTACGTACCTCTTCTTTAGGGGCTTTTAAACTTCCCAGTCTTTCTTGTAAACAATCTGGTTGCAAATGTGATTGAGTGAATTATCCTGCGCCGTCTCCAGAACTTGACTTAGGGTCTATATTTCCCTTTGATCTGGATCAGTTTCAAAAAGAAGCGATCGCGTCCCTAAACGCCGGACGCTCCGTAGTCGTATGCGCCCCCACAGGTTCGGGCAAAACATTAGTTGGGGAATACGCTATTTATCGCGCTCTAGCGCGAGGAAAACGTGTATTTTATACTACTCCCCTAAAGGCGCTGTCGAATCAAAAATTGCGTGACTTTCGAGAAAAATTCGGGTTTGATCAAGTCGGACTGTTAACTGGAGATGCCTCCATTAACAGAGATGCACCGATTTTGGTGATGACCACAGAAATTTTCCGAAATATGCTCTATGGCACACCCATTGGGCAAATCGGCATCTCATTAGTAGACGTTGAAGCGGTGATACTTGATGAGTGCCACTACATGAACGATCGCCAGCGCGGTACTGTCTGGGAAGAATCAATCATCTATTGTCCCCGTGAAGTGCAACTGGCAGCCCTCTCAGCAACGGTTGCCAACAGCGATCAACTCACCGATTGGCTAAATCGCGTTCACGGGCCAACTGACCTGATTTACTCCGATTTTCGCCCAGTTCCCTTGGAATTTCACTTTTGCAATCCCAAAGGGTTATTTCCCCTGCTGAATGATAGCAAAACCAAAATTAACCCCCGCCTTATTCAGAAGAAGAAGGCGAGAGGGGGAGAAAGGGAGAGGGGAAGAAGTGGTAGACCTGAAGCTCCTGGAATCATTTATACTTTGAGCCAGTTAGAGCAACGGGATATGCTACCAGCGATTTACTTCATCTTCAGCCGCCGGGGATGTGATAAAGCTGTGGCGGAAGTGGGGGATTTATGGCTGGTAAATAATGAAGAGTCCCAGATTTTGCGGCAACAGATTGATGACTTTTTAGCCCGCAATCCCGAAGCAGGGCGTTCTGGACAAATTGCACCCTTGTACCGAGGAATTGCTGCCCACCACGCCGGAATTTTACCTGCTTGGAAAGCACTGGTAGAAGAACTATTTCAGCAGGGGCTGATTAAAGTAGTATTCGCTACTGAGACACTGGCGGCAGGAATTAATATGCCCGCCCGGACAACGGTAATTTCTACCCTTTCCAAGCGTACCGATACTGGACACCGCCTGTTGAACGCTTCCGAATTCTTGCAAATGGCGGGACGCGCAGGCCGCCGAGGGATGGATAAACAAGGTCATGTGGTGACAGTCCAAACTCCTTTTGAAGGAGCCAAAGAAGCGGGGTATTTGGGAACATCCAAGCCAGACCCCCTTGTAAGCCAGTTTACGCCCAGTTATGGCATGGTACTCAACTTGCTGCAAACACACACCCTAGAGCAAACCAGGGAACTGATAGAACGCAGCTTTGGGCAGTACATGGCCACCTTGCATTTAAGACCAGAATACGATGAGATTGCCGAGCTGCAAAACCAATTAGCTCAACTACATGAGCAAATCGCCGCAGTTGATGAAAATGAACTGGCTATTTATGAGAAATTGCGGCAACGCCTGAAAGTAGAACGCCAGATATTAAAAACTTTGCAAGAGCAAGCGCAGGAAGATAGACAAGAAGAATTGGGGATGATGTTGGGATTTGCAGTGTCAGGAACTCTGTTGAGTCTCAAGGGCAAAAACATCACAGTGTCTACACCCGTAACCGCAGTGTTAGTTGGCAAATCGCCTGGTTCTGGTCAAGCTCCTTACTTGGTATGCTTGGGGCATGATAACCGTTGGTATGTTGCAACGACAGGGGATGTAGTCGATTTGTATGCCGAACTGCCGCGAATTGAGGTGTCACCTGATTTACTACCACCGCCAGAGATGCCCTTGAAGCCAGGACAGTCGCGCCGGGGTAATCAGGAAACATTTGCGATCGCCGCGCGTATTCCCAATCCAATAGAATCTTTGAATTTAGCACCAGAAGTAGCAGAACAACTCAGTCGCACTGCTGCCATCCAAGAGCAATTAGAAGCTCATCCCCTACATCAATCAGGCAATGCTGCCACACTTTTCAAGCGTCGGGCCCGCTATGTCGAACTAGAAGCCGAACTTGAACAGTTGCAAGGGCAAGTAGAGCAACAGTCACAACGTCATTGGGAAGAATTTCTCAATTTAATCGCAATTCTCCAACACTTTGGCGCTTTAGATAACTTAGTGCCCACAGTGTTAGGGCGAATCGCTGCCGCCATTCGAGGCGAGAATGAATTGTGGCTAGGTTTAGTATTCGCTAGTGGTGAATTGGACAACTTAGATCCGCATCATTTAGCCGCCGCCGCCGCCGCTTTGGTGATGGAAACCCCTCGTCCAGATAGCAAAGTTAACTTTGAGCTTAGTCATGGAGTAGCAGAAGCCTTAGCAAAATTGCGGGGAATTCGCCGCCAAATGTTCCAACTACAACGGCGGTATAACGTAGCACTGCCTATATGGTTGGAGTTTGAGTTAATTGCGATCGTGGAACAATGGGCGCTAGGAATGGAGTGGATAGAACTCTGCGAGAACACCACTTTAGATGAAGGCGACGTGGTGAGAATTTTACGGCGGACGTTGGATTTATTATCACAAATACCCCACGTTCCCCATTTACCAGACTCTTTCCAGCGTAATGCCCATCGGGCGATGCAGTTGATTGATAGATTCCCTGTGAATGAGGTGGTTGAATAAACAGGACGCTTTTAAGCAAAACTAGACACGCTGTAGGGGTAATTCATGAATTGCCCCTACAAACTGCCCCAAGAATGAATTTAGATTTGACCAAATATATAGTAGTACGATGTCCAAGCTAGTTTTGAAGGTTTGTAGTAAGGACTTTAGTGCTTAAAAGATAAGGACTAAAGTCCTTACTACGAACTTAGTTACCTATTAATTTAAACTTGACAGACTAGTAGTGGTACTTAGTTAAAAATGCTTTTTTGGTTTCGTATATATTCTATACATGATTAATCACGCGTATCTAACAGAAGTTATAGTCGCTAGAAGCGCTATTCAATCTTAATACACTAAGTTTCCAGTACCGCGTAACTGACGCAAAGAATTCAAACAAAATGGACAGTCACATTTAAACAAGTTAATTGCAGCATCGCTTTCCTCCTCAGTAAAGTCCAACATGGCAATATTCTCATCTGATACTGATGTGGCAATGGTTGAGGAACGTGTAGAGGTATATGTTTGTTTTCTCTCTGAATCTCGAATGCACACAAAATCTGTTCCACCATGTGGGTTAGTGATACAGGTACGACCGTCTTGTGTGTGCATTATTCGCTGAGTAATACTAGCATGGGCAGGGTTAAATACTGCCAGCGTAGACATCATCGACACAAAGATTGAGGAAGTGGAAAGCAAATTCAGAAGAATTTTTTTGTTCATAAATTTCCTTGAGAAAATTGTCTACTAGTTTAGGGTATTCGATTCACTTTCAAACTTCAAGTGAATTTTTCCTAAGAATAGCTAGGCTGACACTTGTTACCCAAAAATTTTCCTGAGCTACCCAGTTTGACCGCAAATTAGTTGCTACAGCAGAATTCAGAAGTCAGACATCAAGCCTGTCTGACTTTAAAACCTAAATTGTGTATTTCAGCAAATTTAAATCCGCTTTATATCCCCAAGATGATTATTGTTGGCTTGATGTCAGGAGATATTTTCCTTTGAAATCTTATGCAGAGCGATAAATCGCTCACTACGAACAAAATTCATGTCGTACATTATTGTATACAACTAAGAATCAGCATAGCTATCTTTAGAAGCTTAAAAAGCTTAATTTTAGCTAAAAATAGGATAAATATTTAGCAATAAGTTTTATATAGATTCTCGTTCTTAAATTATCAACTTGTAAAAAGTTATTTTTTTCATTACATTTGGAAAAAGGCTCATATATTAAGTAATTTACTAGCCTCAACACAAAAAATGAAGCGGAAAGTACATTCAGAATCTTCAGGTTGTTGCAACTGTGAACATGACCATCACGAGAATCATAATCATGATGAGAATCATAACCATGACCACAATCACGATCACGGTGGAGAATTCAATCTGAAAGATGAAATATTGCCTTTGATAGCAATTTTAAGTTTATATGCGCCTGGTGTAATTTTTGAAAATCAATTACACAATACATTCTACTCAATAGGTGAATATCTGCTGTTTATCCCTGCTTATTTATTAAGTGGATGGAGTGTTTTAAAAACTGCTGGGCGCAATATCCTCAAAGGTAGAATATTCGATGAAACGTTTTTAATGGCAGTAGCGACACTAGGGGCGATCGCAATTCATAAGTTACCCGAAGCTGTCGGAGTCATGTTATTTTATAAAATCGGAGAATTGTTTCAAGATATTGCCGTTAGTCGTTCCCGTAATTCCATCAAAGCTTTATTAGAAGTACGTCCAGACTATGCCAATATTCAAACAGAGGGAGAATTAAAAAAAGTATCCCCAAATACAGTAAATATTGGAGATATTATCGTCGTCAAACCTGGAGAAAAGATTCCCTTAGATGGTGAGATTATAGATGGGAATTCTCAAGTCGATACATCTGCATTAACTGGAGAATCTGTACCGCGATCGGTGAGGCTATCTGAGACAGTTTTGGCTGGGATGATTAATAAAATGGGTGTTCTCAGCATTAGAGTAACAAAACTATTTGATGACTCTTCCATTGCCAAGATTTTAGACTTGGTGCAAAATGCCAAAAGTAAAAAAGCAGAAACAGAAAAATTTATTACTAAATTTGCCCGATATTACACGCCAATAGTAGTTTTTACATCTCTAGCAGTTGCACTATTACCTCCTTTATTTATTGCTGGTGCAACTTCTTCTGAATGGGTTTATCGCGCCTTAATTTTACTAGTTATCTCCTGTCCCTGTGGATTAGTTATCAGTATTCCCTTAGGTTACTTTGGAGGCGTAGGAGGTGCAGCTAAACGTGGTATTTTGATTAAAGGCTCTACTTTTTTAGATGCTTTAAATGCAGTGAATACAGTTGTTTTTGATAAAACTGGAACGTTAACTTACGGTGTATTTAAAGTAACAGAAATAGTACCATCAAATGGCTACCTTGAACAAGAATTACTGCAATTAGCCGCCAAAGTAGAATTGCACTCAAATCATCCCATCGCTCAATCTATCCGCAAAGCTTATGGTGGAAAAATTGATGAATTTGATATGAGAGATTATGAAGAGATCGCAGGTTATGGAATTAAAGCCAAGGTTGAAAATAAAGTAGTGATAGCGGGAAGCGATCGCTTATTACATAAAGAGAATATTGCTCATGATAATTGCCAGTTAGAAGGAACAGTTATTCATCTAGCAGTAGATAATATTTACGCTGGGTATATTGTCATTGCTGATGAAGTGAAAGAAGATGCAAGACTTGCTATTCAAGCACTCAAGGGAATGGGTGTAGAGAGAACAGTAATGTTGACAGGAGATAATCAAGCGATCGCATCCCGCATTGCTGAACAGCTAGGTATAGATGCTTATGAAGCAGAGTTATTACCCGAAGAAAAAGTCAATGCCATTGAGAAGTTACTCAGCACCGTTAGTAAGCATAGTAAAGTTGCCTTTGTTGGGGATGGCATTAATGATGCGCCAGTGATTGCTAGAGCAGATGTTGGTATAGCAATGGGTGGGTTAGGCTCAGATGCAGCGATCGAAACTGCCGACATTGTGATTATGACAGATGCACCCTCAAAAGTGGCAGAAGCAATACAAATTGCCAGGAAAACCCGTACAATTGTTTGGCAAAATATCGCTTTTGCGTTAGCAATTAAAGGTGTATTCATTGGATTGGGTATTTTAGGCGTAGCGACAATGTGGGAAGCTGTATTTGCTGATGTGGGAGTAGCTTTACTTGCAATTTTCAACGCAACTAGAGTGATGAAATAAAGTTATTGAGAAATCGGGAATCCGTAATTGGGAAATTGTAGAAGTTAAAGCTGAAAAGTAATGATTGAATATATTGAATACTCCCAAATCGGATTCTCCCAGAGGTAGGCTGTGAACCCATCTATTAAAGGTATCGCTATGGCTGCGTTAGCTTTACTATTAACTAACCCAGTAGTTGCATTACCCCAGAAAACTAATCAACCGCTAAATAATTCGCGATGTCTAACGACAAGCCTCTGCGCGTCTACGCAACCCTCAAAAAACACCTTAATCGTTCCTGGGGAAAGAGTTGGGCCGATAACACGCACAACTACCAAGCAAGATTTAGTCAAACTGTTTGGTGCATCTCATCTCGTTCATAAAACTATCTCTGGTGCTGAAGGAATGGGTAGTTTTGCAGCTACTCAGGTAAACCTAAATCAGGGGCGTTCTCTGTTAGTAGTTTGGAGTGATAATACTCGTACAAAACCTCTAGATGTGCGTAACCTGGCTTGGGCTTGGAAAACCCGCGAAGGTATCGGCGTTGGAACCCCATTGAGCGAATTACGCAAGAAGTTAGGTGATTTTAAACTCTATGGATTGGCGTGGGACTACGGCGGTACTATTTTGTTAGATAGTAGCCGATTATCCCGCTATCAGGGCAAACTCATCCTACGAGTAGATACTGATCCTAATGCTGCTCAGAAATATCCTAATGACTACCAAGCGGTGTCTGGGGATAGTACTTTTTCTTCTAGCAATCCCCATTGGAAACCTTTGGGAATCAGGTTAGCAGAAATTATTGTTTTATTGAATCCAAGTCAGTGATAGCCGTTTCACATTTACACGGCACTTACAAATCTATAGATTATAAAAGGCGATCGCAACAAAAACTAGACGCACTTCAGACAGAATTTGACATCCGCAACGAGAAGTTAAAGCAGATGAAGAAAGCTGTAGCTATTGAGACTGGTACGGCGGTAAAGTTTCAATTAGAACAGCTTCTTGATGAAAAGGCAAAACTGGCATATCTTAGCGATGAGCTAGATAAATTTCAGTCTGTATTGCAACCATAAAACTAGGTAAATATACAGTTATTTGGCTGATGAAAATCAGGATTTTCTGACCCAGAAAATAAGGAAAACATAGATATTAACTTAATTGGTGTTTGTTTATACTATTTCAAACTTTTGTAGTGGTTATACTCATAACTTAGGTTCTACCTGGGAATTAGGAAGTGGCTTTGCCACTTCTTTTTATTTATTTGCTAGCCCAGTAAAAAATAAATTAAAAGTTCAAAGTAATTTCATTGAGCTTTTATTAATTGTTATACCATTTGACAAAATACCTGCTATACCTACATTTTTAGGGACGTACAGATGTACGCCCCTAGAGGCGATTCATTTGTTGCAAAGATTGTTGACAATGCTATGATTTCGTGTGCATTTAATTGATCTACCAGCTTGAGGGAATTCTGGGCATATAGACACGATTTTAATCATTACTCATTTTATCTTGCCATCTCTCACGCTTGGGCTTGCTTTCCACATCGCGCGATCGCGCTTCTTGCCAAGTCTCCCACATTAGGGATTGCTGTTTTTCAACATGGTTAATAAACTGTATGATTGGCTGATCTATTTTGATGGGAGTTTTGAAATCGAACTTAATTGTTTGGACAATCTTAATATCACCCATAAGAAAGAACTTACCTGCAATCTTAGTCAGCCATATCACAACTCGATTACATAACCAACCAAAAAATCCTTTACGTTTTTTAGTAAGTAACAGGATTTGTCCTTCAGCTTTTCCGCCTTCGTGGAGGCGAACTGCAAACATCATGTGGACATGGAAGAAATCGGGGCCAAGCGTCACAATGACAATGCTCCCGTACCAATAGCAAACGCTGTAAGTTATGGCCTTTTTGTAGAAAAGACGGATGAGCTTAATGAAAAAGAAATTGTCTTTGATGGGTGTAATATTACTGAAAATAATCGCATTCTCGTTCAGTTCCTGTCCGTCAAAAATAATTTCTATTGGCAGTTCGTGAACTGTATTAAAGTGTTGAGCATCAATGGCATTAATCATCACCACACTGGGGTGACAGTTCATTAAAAAGTGAGAATCGATGGCGACATCACACTCTTCTTGTTCCAACTCTGGAACAAAAGGTAGAGGTTGTTGTGGGATTTCTCCAGTCCAAACCCAAATCATCCCGTACTTCTCAGCAGTGGGCCAAGTTTGTAATTTTAAGGAAGGTGGTGTATTTAAACATGGAATATCAATACACATTCCTTCAGCATCAAACTTCCAGTGGTGGAAAAAACAACGTAGTGCATTACCCTCAACTTTCCCTTCAGCAAGGTGAGCGCCCATGTGGGGACAGTAGGCATCAAAGGTAGCTACTCTTTTGTCTTTACCACGGTAAATCACTAGTTCTCTGCCCAAAATCGTGACAGGTTTTACTTCACCTACCCGCAGATTTCTAGAGGGTATTACCCAATACCATCCCTCAATAAAATGCTCTGGATTATTGAAGTTTTTAGGTTTACGGGTTGAGCTAAAAGTCTGTGAGTTGAGATTCATTTTTATGGTTTCACTTGAGGTGAAGCTGTTAATCTAGAAGTAACATGATAACTAGGAAAAAACAGTTACTTTCAGTACCATGAGAAACAGTTAACCAATTAATGAAGCAAATTAGAGAGAGAAAATATTGAGTTAAGTTTATTGAAAATGTTAAAATTATTCTAGCCAAATCTCAGCCCATGTAAGCTAATATCCATTAAAAATAGATATTTGAAAAATCACAACCTAGTAATATCTCTAATCAAATAAAAAATAAACTACTGACACCAGCATTTGGATAAACTCTTAAATGAGTTAACAAATAGAAAAATATGTAATAATAATTACAATAGTTGGGAAAATCTGCCGTGTTAACTCAGGAGACAAAACTGCTTTTAATTGGTCAGGTAAGAGATATAAGCAAAATCCCCATTCGGACAATTCGCTATTACGAGAGTTTAGGCTTAATTAAATCATCAAAACGAACAGAAGGAGGCTTCCGCCAGTTTTCATTGGATGTGCTGACTCGTCTAGCGTTCATTAAAAGGGCACAAAATCTTGGTCTTAGCTTAGAGGAGATTGGAAATATTCTTCAGGTTTATGACCAAGGACAAGCTCCTTGTGGTGAAATTCAAGAAAAGCTTGAAGAGAAGCTTTTACAAATTGATCATCAAATTGATCAGTTGTTAACTTTACGGTCTGAAATAAAGGGACTACTTTCAGGCTGGAAGAATATGGGAGGACAGCATGAGGATACAATTTGCCCGATCATTCAAAACACTAGTACCGCAGGACGGAATTAAACATACTATTTCAAATGGTGCAAGACCTTGGAATACAATTCTTTTGACTTTTGACTTTTGACTTGCGGTACTAGTACCGCAGGGCGGGATTAAAAATTAAAAAATAAAGCAATTTTTTTGTTCCTCATCTAAGACTCAGGACTTTTATAGAGAAGAAACCACCACAACTCTAGTCCAATCAAGGCTAAACCTGCGATCGCAACCCCAACTTTCAAGCCCAAAGGTTGCTCGATCCGGTGAAATTGGCTGTTTTGTTCTGGCGAGTGGGCTGGCATTTCTGCTAAAGCTAGGCCTGATGTTCCAGTGAGAAGCACTAAAGCTGTAAGGCTTCCCCAAAGCATTTTTTTACTGAACATTTCCTAAATTATCCTGCAATTATGAGATAGTTTTTGGTTGAAACTTACGCAATCTGAGGGCATTGCTAACAACAGAGAGCGAAGAAAGAGCCATCGCAGCACCGGCGATAATTGGATTGAGTAACCAACCAAAGATGGGGAACAAAATTCCAGCCGCAATGGGAATACCAATAACGTTGTAAATGAAGGCAAAGAAGAGATTTTGCCTGATGTTGTTGATGGTGGCACGGCTAAGTTGAATAGCTGTAACAATTCCTTGCAAATCGCCAGAAATTAGAGTGATATCGCTAGCTGCGATCGCTACATCTGTGCCCGTTCCAATAGCAATTCCCACATCAGCTTGTGCTAGGGCTGGGGCATCATTTATGCCATCACCTACCATTGCTACAAGGGATTGGGGATTAGGTACTGGGGATTGGGTATTGGGAAGAATTTTCCCTAGTCCCCAATCCCTAGTCCCCAGTTCCCCTTTCTGAAGAGATTGGATAATCGCCGCTTTTTGATCTGGACGCACTTCGGCAAAGATTCGTTGGATGCCAACTTGCCCTGCGATCGCATCAGCAGTTTTACGATTATCTCCGGTAAGCATTACTACTTCTAAACCTAACTTCTGTAAGGCTTTCACTACTGCTGTTGAGGAAGGTTTGAGGGCATCGGCAATACCCATTATTCCTTGTAGTTCGCCATCTACAGCAATCAAAATTACTGTTTTACCAGCCGCTTCCCAGTCATCTTTATACTGCTGGAGACTTACGGTGTTAATTCCAAGTTCTGTTAACCAGCGTTGTGTACCAATTTGCACAAGCTGATTTGAAACAACTCCTTGAACACCACTACCTGCATTAGCCTGAAAGTTCTTTACCTCTGTTAAACTCACCTCTTGAGACTGGGCATATTTCACCACTGCTGCCGCTAAAGGATGCTCAGAATTGTATTCTACCGTTGCTGCTAACTGTAAAAGCTTGATTTCATTACCATTAGCTGTACCATTGATAGTCACAAAGTCTGTAACAGTGGGTTTACCCTGAGTCAAAGTGCCAGTTTTATCTAGAACGATGGTTTGAATTTTGTGTGCTAGTTCTAAACTGTCCGCACCTTTAATCAAAATGCCATTTTCTGCACCTTTGCCTGTCCCCACCATTACAGAAGTGGGGGTAGCTAAACCCAAAGCACAGGGACAAGCAATAATTAGTACACCTACCGTTGTCATTGTTGCTAAGGTAAGGTTGCCAGTGAAATTAAACCAAATGACAAAAGTGGCGATCGCGATCGCAATCACAGCTGGTACAAACCATCCTGTAACTTGATCTGCCAAGCGTTGAATTGGTGCTTTAGAACCTTGGGCTTGTTGCACTAGTTTGACAATTTGAGCCAAAAACGTATCATTTCCGACTCGTGTCACGCGAAACTGAAACGCACCCGCACCGTTAATCGTCGCCCCAATCACCTCATCTCCTGGCTGCTTTTTGACTGGCAAACTTTCACCCGTCACCATCGTTTCATCTACCGTCGAAGCGCCTGTAATCACTTCACCATCTACGGGAATCTTTTCACCAGGACGCACCAAAATTACATCGTTAATTTTGACTTCGGCGATGGGAACATCAATTTCTATTCCATCACGGATAACTCTGGCATCTCTAGCTTGCAATCCAATGAGTTTGCGGATGGCTTCAGAAGTTTGTCCCCTAGCGCGATTTTCCAGCAACCGCCCCAATAAAATTAAGGTAATAACAATGGCTGCAACTTCATAATAAACATGAGGTATCAAGCCCTGAACAATAAAAAATTTCGGGAAAACAGTGACAAACAAAGAATATAGATATGCTGCACTTGTGCCCAAAGCAATTAGCGTGTCCATCGTCGCCGTATGGCGCTTGAGAGATTTCCAGCCATTGCGGTAAAAAGATCCACCACACCAGAAGACGACGGGGGTTGTTAGCACTAACTGTATCCAAGGATTTTGTAAGAAGCTTGGAATTAAGGGCAAGTTCAACCCAGTCATCATGGGGAACGACCCCAAAAATAGGAAAATGCTGATAATACCTCCCACCGCTACCTTGAGGGAGAGTTCGCGTTGTAATGCTTGCCTACTAGCAATTTCTGCATCATCTTCTTCGGTGAGTAATTCTTCTTGGAGTGAGTAAGAAGAGTATCCCGCAGATGCGATCGCACTTTGGATTTTCTCTAAATTGGCTAGAGAGCGATCGTACTTGATGGCGGCTTGTTCTGCTCCAAAGTTAACGTTGCAGTCCCTTACCCCAGGAACAGAGCGAATTGCCTTTTCGATGTTGTTGGCGCAAGCGGCGCAACTCATGCCTCGAAGTTTGAGTGTGAGAGTATCCATAACTAGATGAACCCCTGTGATTGATGTGGGAGGATCTTTAAAGATTAAGCAACTGGATAGCCAGCAGCAGCCAACGCTTCCTTAATTGCTGTTTCTGATGCTTGAGTTTCTACACTGACAAGCTTGGTTGTTGGATCAGCCTGAACGCTAGCATTGGCATCGACTGCCTGAAGTGCTTTAGTGATGGTGTTTGCACAAGCAGAACAAGCCATGTTGGGAACTGTGAGTTGGAGAGTCATAGATTTACGGGATAGAGTGGAAAAGTTAGCCAAACCAGAGTGGATGACTGGGGAAATCCGTTAACAGTCAGAAATAACTGGAAAGAGAGTCGCCTTGAATTTATCCTAGACTCTCTAGCCGGCTAGAGAGTCTAGAGATTTTTAAAAGTTTTTAGCTAAACTTCAAATTTCTTTACAGACGTAGTATATAAACTGCTAAAAATACAAAATACTACAAAAGACTTGTTTTCTAATGAAAGTGTGTGTTATGACTTGCCGCATAACATCACCTTGCCAGAAGGTCAGGGATGGTTCAGAAGGTGTAGGGCAACCTGTGATTATCCCTGGTTTAATGGGTGCTTATTCTTATCTGATGGTGGGTAGAGGCAATGCAGCATTTTGTAATTCTGCCTCACATGAGGCGGGAAGAATTCATTCTCGCTTTGACCTCAACCGCAGAGGTGCATCTCAAAGTGAGGCGGAACTGGGATTAATCGGAGTAGACTGCATCACCCTGCGTCAAGAACGCCGAATTGAAGAAGCACCCTTTGCCTACAAACCGATTCAGTCTGTGATTGATATCCAGGTTGAGGTAGAAATGCTGGACGTTGTGGCGCGATTGAGTCCGGTGTTGACGTTTAAGGCGTAGTCCCTAAATAAAAAGCCCCTGGTCAACACCAGGGGTATCCATCTTTATTCCCTGATATCAGAATCGCATCTGTGGAGCTATTGTAAATCCGTATTAATGCAATTACCGCATAAAGATGATGATGATTTTGCAATCGCCTAATTAGCGCTCTTTTATTACTCTGAAAAAATCAAATATTTGTAGGTTGGGTTGAACATTCGTGAAACCCCAACAAAATCAAGGATTCTTGGTGCTGGGTTACCCTGCGGGAAGCCCCAACTCTTGGAGGCGCTGTGTTTCGACTCCGCTCAACAGAAATTCGCGTTCGGGCATCCTACGCAGGCGCTAGCCTCTCCCTTTAGGATTCGAGGAGACGCTACGCGAACGGGGAAGTCAAAAGTCAAAAGTTATAAAAGAGCGTTAGGCAAAGATCCCAAATTAATTTAAACTTACTTTTCTAGCAGTTCATCTTGCTATAAACTGTATCCAAATATCCTAAAAACTGATACATAATTACTTAATCAGTCATAATAAAAGGCTTGGTTTAACCAAGCCTCTATATATACCAAGCATTTACTACACCAGGATTAATTTAAACTGACCCTTGCTTTAGTTCATCCTGCTATAGGCTGTATCCAAATATTCTAAAAGCTGATAAGCGACTGGCTCCCCTTGGGAGATGACTCGAAGAGTCAATTTACCTCTATTCCGATGAGAGTCTATCTTTGACTTATCTGAGTATTGATAAAAAAAACCCTGGTATCATTCCAGGGCGGATACACGTTTTTCAGGCATTAACAGGCTGAATAATAACTTTGTAAAATAGTTATTTCTACTATCCATAGAATGATAGGAATATTGATCTATATATGATAGTAGTGGTTTTTGTTGCTTAGTCTATTTAGAGATGGGATTTTATAAAACTAACCTGGCAGAGTTTGATGATATTTTTTATTGCTTTAGCATTAGACCAAATATTCTTTAATTTGATATTAATCTAAAGTTAGATCCAGAGGTAAACTAGGTATTAACCTAATTATTTATAGGTTTTACTTGCTTGGTATTATTCATGAAAAAGGCATGACTAAAAGCCATACCCAATATATACCAGTGTTTTCTATAATTAATTTAGAATTACCTTGATTTCAATTCATCTATCTATAGTGTGGTTAAAAAATAGTTACGCATTTCACTACCTACTAACAGAAATCCCCCGATAGTTCGGGGACTAAAAATCAGAAGATAATATTAAATTGGCTTGGTTGCTATGGTAGCGCTTGCCTCGCTTGCAAAAACCCTTCAAAAGTTTGAATGTCTCAAACAGAATTCAGGAGTCAGGGGTCAGAATACAGGAAAGGTATTCTGACCGAAAAAGCAGATAGCGTAGCGTTAGCGATAGCGTTCGCGCAGCGTCTCGTAGAGAGGAACGAGCGTCAAGATTGCTGATATCATGTTCGACTTAATACTTAGTCAAAAGCGAGCGAAGCGCAGTAATCCCAAACCTTTGCGATTGCTTCTCAACTCTTGGAGAGGCTGCGCCAACGAGACGTACTCGCGTTCATTCCACTTCGTTGCATACCCTTCTCTACGAGAGGCTGCGCCAACGGGTTCTCCAAAGAAGTACGCAATTACATATAGCAATCCGATTTGATTTCTGAATCACTCGTAGAGGTAAGGGACTCTTTACTGGGGACTGGGGACTGGGAAGAAGGAATAAAGGTGTACTGAGTTTTGTTCAAAAATCAAATATGAGTCCTATATTATAAGTGATTTGCCGAACATGATATGACTCCTGAATTCTGATTTCTGAATTCTTCTTCTATCCGACAAAACCCTGGCTGTCATAGATTATCGATGAAGTTCAAAAAGTAAAACTACCGTTTCACATAGGTTTCAGCTTAGGCATTTGTGCAACGACACCGCAGGAGTATTGCGTTGCGAAAAAAATGGATAAAATCAAGCTTAGTTCAACAAAACTTTATAGTACGTATTGAAAATTATTATCCTGAGTAATTTAGTATCAACTACACCAACTCTAGTACAGAATTTAATAGTAAATAGCTTTGGTTACTTATTTATCCGGTATCTTTAAAATCTAAAACCATACACAGGTAAAGCGATATAGTTAGAAATAATCATCTATCTAAAGTTATTATCAACTCATTGGGAAAATCTTCTGTAATTTTGCGTATAATCAAAAAGTATCTGCTAAAGTTGTCAGCTTGAGGTTTTCTTTCCTCAGGTATTCTTGCATGGGTTAGAGTTATCAATTAGACAAAAGCAAAACACAAGTTATTCCTAACTGGGCACTATTCTATTGTTCGCGGTAAGCCTCCTTGTATCGCCCAAGTAAAGACGATGAATCCTAATAAAATCTTCTGGAGAAGAGATGTATTTGACACATTCATTCATGAGTGATGAAAAGAAGCAAAACTCTCACCAGCCCTTGATTCTGGCAGTAGAAGACGATGATGATAGTCTCCTGGTAATTAGTTATGCTCTTGAGTCAATGGGTTATAGATTCATTTGTCAAACAGATTCTTCTGCAACGGTGCTGGTAGCTAAAGAATATCAACCAGACTTAATCTTGTTGGATATTTTATTACCAGGTCTTAGCGGTATGGATGTTGTGCGTCATCTAAAGCTTGAACCCCTAACTCGCAGAATTCCAGTGGTGGCTGTCACAGCTTTAGCTAGCACGGAAGATCGTGAGCGTATTCTCAAGGCAGGATTTAATGATTACATCAGCAAGCCCTATATGCTCGAAGAATTAGAGGCTATAATCCGCTGTGAGCTGGGAAGAAAATTCACCCCTTACCCAGCATTGAAGGTTTGTCAGGATTAGCAGTCGATCAGAAAAATATGAAGGTAAAGGTGAAGAACTTAAATGTTTTTAGGTAGTTGTACAGTGAACAAACTACCTTTACCTATTTGAGATGTTACCTGGATATTCCCTGCGTGCGCTTCTATAATCCGGTGGGATAGATGTAGCCCTAAACCACTACCTGAGCGTTTATGTTTGCCTTGGCGAAATCGCTCGAAAATTGTTGCCTGATCTTCGGGTGCAATCCCATATCCTGTATCTTGGATCTCGATTGTTACCGAATCTGCATTTTCTGAATTAGGTGGTGTTTCAAAAATGCGGATTGTAATGCCTCCTGTATCTGTAAATTTGATGGCATTTGCAATCAGGTTGTTTATCACCCGCCGTAGTTCCAAGCGATCGCCCATAATAATACCAGCGTTTTTACCCTGTGAATCTAATTCACGGGTATCTATTTCCAGAATCAACCCTTTTTCACCAGTTAAAGGACTTAGTTCGCTCACTACTTCTTGAGATATCTCACGTAAATCGCATTCTTCCCAATTCAACGTTTTTTTACCTGCCTCGAAGCGATAAACTTCAAGGAGGGTATTTACCATGTCCATCAAATTTTGGTTACTGCGAATCATAACTGCGATCGCCTGTTTCATTTCTGGCGAAATTTTGCAGAATGTTTCCATCTCAAACAAACTCAACATGCGATCGGCGGCTACTAAGGGAGTTCGCAAATCATGAGTCAGACGGGAAACAAAGTCTTCCCGTTGGCGGGCCATTTTTTGTTGTTCGTCCAAACTGTGCTTGAGACGTAACAGCGATCGCACCCTTGCTAATAGTTCATCAGTATCAAATGGTTTCCGAATAAAATCGTCAGCACCAGCATCTAAACCTTCGACAACACTGGATTCGTGAAAGGCTGTAATCAGCAGTATTGGAATATAACTAATTGCTGGGTTATTCCGAATCCGACGTGTGACTTCATAACCATCTATCCCTGGCATCATCACATCTAAAAGAATCAGATCGGGTGGAGCTTGTTCAACTTCGCGCAAAGCCTTTATTCCATCTGAAACCAAATGAATTTCATACCCCTCACTTTCTAAAATTGCTTGAACCAAAATGAGATTATCTGGAGTATCGTCAACTGCGAGGATACGAAAAATTTTATTATTTTCAACTACAGACATAATTTCTCAACTTTTATCAGTTTTTTTAAGGTAATTTATAGTTTAAATCTAGGATATCCTACTGATGCTTGCCTAGCTTGAGAAGATGAATGATGCTGATTTTTAGTAGAACCAAAAACCCGTTCGCCATCTACCTGTAAGGGTACATCGCCTTCTACAGCCGATAATGTAATTTGACGCGGTAATTCGATTTTAAACGTTGAACCGACCCCTAATTTGCTCTCCAGAAAGATTTTGCCGCCCATCATTCGCACCAGTGAATCTATAATTGCCAAACCCAAACCTGTACCTGGATATTTCCGAGTGAGAGTTTGATCGACTTGTCGAAATGCTTCAAAAATACGTTTAAAATCTCTGGATGCTATGCCAATACCTGTATCCCGAACAATAATTGCTAATCGATTTGCAGGTAGTTCTTTAACTTCAACCCAAACTTCACCAAACTCTGTAAACTTAATGGCATTGGAGAGCAGATTAATTAAAATCTGTTTGATCCGAACTGGATCATTAAATACCAAGCTATTTTGTAAATCGTTTTGCACTAACAATGATAGATTTTTGGCGTCAGCTAGGGAACGCATTTCACTTACAGTAAGATTTATTACCTTTGAGATATCAAATCTTTCCCCTTTTAAGTCTAATCGTCCTGCCTCCAGCTTGGAAAAGTCAAGAACTTCATTGACTAGCATCAGCAAATGTTTCCCATTATTCAAGATGCGTTCAACCATATCTGCCTGCTGGTGCGTTAGTTGCCCGAACTTAGGACGCAACAGTATTTGCGAAAAACCAATAATCGCATTCATCGGCGTTCTGAGTTCGTGAGACATAGTTGCCAAAAAATGTGATTTTAGCACTGATGCTTCTGATAGCTTGAAGTTTTGCATTTGAAGCTGTTGCTGTTGTCTCTCCAATTCTTGGTTCTTACGAATAAGTTGTTCATGACTTTCTCTAAGCTGCTCTTTTGCCAAAGCTACCTGTATTTCAGCCCGATAAACCCGAATCGCACTCCGCAAAACTTGTGCTAAATTTTCTGGAGATATCCTAGACTTAGAGAGATAGTCTGTAGCACCAGCTTTCAATAATTGGACAGCAGTTTGTTTATCTTCTTGACCAGTTAAGACTACTAAAGGAACTTTAATTTCCGAAGAACGTAGCTGTTGAATTAAGGTTAGTCCATCCTGATCTAGTAAGCGAGAGCCGAGGAAAACACAATCATAAGCAGTAGTGGTTAAAATAGAAAACGCATTATTGCCATCGGCTACTTCAGATAGTTCCATTTGAATACCTGCTTTAGTCAAGGCACAACGGACTGCCACCCGGTCTACTTCATCATCATCTACAACCAAAATTTTCAGCGTATCTTCCATCGGTTTTTATTTTTGCCGCTAAACATAGGTTGATGTATAACATTCCTGTTTTGAGATTATCTAATTAAAATATAAGATTTTCGGATATTTAAAATCTGTAACTTTATTGACTAAGGCATTTCGCACAATATTCAATACTTGTTGACCTTTGCCATCATCTCTAAAAAGTTAGAGAAGGTCACGTCGCTCCGAATTTAAAATTAAAAATTAATAATTACCATAAATAAATTTAAAGGCTTGTATTATGAGTCTGTTTCGGTAATTAACAAACCAAAAACTATTGGTCTGAAAACAGCAAGCATAGCTAATATAAAGTAAAATAAAATACTTTTGCTTTGCTTAAAACAATTGTAATTGAGTCAGCAAGCGACCGTCGTCAGCCATTGGTGAGAGTTGCATAGCATTGTCGTGTACCATAAATTGAGTAGTTATACTTATAAGATTGATTAATTAGGTAGATGAAAAAGTAGCTTCTTATACCAATTTGTGAATCTGAAGTAATCCTACCTCCTGAGATTTCGGCAATTTTCTTAACGATCGCTAGACCCGTGTTAGTATTTTCCTGGCGATCGCAGCCTTCCACATCCAGTCAAAAGTCGGGACAGCAAGCTTCCCACCGAGAACAACCAATTACTTTGCTGCTAGTAATTCCACCAAATTTTAACGCCGTCTAATTCTCTTCCATGAGGGTGCCCATCAGGCGCATCAATCCGAGGAATCCAAAGGTTTGGTTAAAAATGGCTCGAAACCATCGTTCACTTTCTCGTAAGATAATTTTTACCTTTTGTAATTTGTCCATTTTTGTAAGCTTTATACAAGATAATAGTAATTAACTAATAGATCATGGCATCTGAAAGCTGAATTTTTCGCACAGGAGGAGCAATTTTGCATTAGCCTCAATCTTTCATACTTATTGTGCAAGTATCTATATATCTCTAGCTAGATTTATTCTCTATCTAAATGTTAAAAGATAGGAGGTTTATTATTTCTATCGGTGGATGCAGGGTGGTTGAAAGATCATCTATCTTAAGTTTGAGGAAAATAAATAGATAGCGCTTACAAAAAGTAATACTTTGAAAGATGCAAACAGCCTAAGAGCGAGTGTAGCAATGAATGAAATTAGCATTATTTTAATTGAAGATCATGACTTAACGCGAATGGGACTACGAGCAGCATTACAGTCTCACAGCGCATTGAAAGTAATTGGCGAAGCAGCAAATGCTACCCAAGGACTAAAACTTTTGGAAACAGCAAAGCCAGATGTAGCGGTTGTAGATATCGGTTTGCCTGACATGGATGGCATTGAACTCACTCGTAAATTTAAACGCCACCAAGCTGAAACTGGGCAAACGACAACCAAGATTTTGATCTTGACAATGGATCACACAGAGGATGCTGTACTTGCAGCTTTCGCGGCGGGTGCTGATTCTTATTACATGAAAGAAACAAGTATCAGTAAATTAACTGAGGCAATCCAAGCAACTCACGGCGGTAATTCTTGGATTGATCCGGCAATTGCCAACGTGGTATTGCGGAAGATGCGGCAAGGTATTCCTGGAGAGATCCAAGGTTCTGATAAAACGCCGAAGACTGTAAAAATTGAGGCATTGGCATCAGAATACGAGCAAGTTTTGGAAACATATCCCCTGACTCAACGAGAACTAGAAATCCTAGAATTGATTGTAGCTGGGTGTAGCAATGGGCAAATTGCCGAGAAACTCTACATTACAGTTGGTACTGTGAAGACGCATGTTCGTAATATTCTAAATAAACTGTGTGCGGATGATCGTACCCAAGCTGCTGTAAGGGCTTTACGTTCTGGGTTGGTAGCGTGAGGGGATGAGGGAGCAGGGGGAGCAGGGGGAGGAGAGGGAGCAGAGGGAGCAAAAGAAGAAGAACTATTGATTGTTACTCAATTCCCAATGCCCAATCAAAATCGTTCCTGTAAACATTCTGCAATGCGTAGTGCTGCTCCGGGTTTACCCATGCGTCGTAGACCATTTTCGGCAATAATTTGCAAAATATCAGGATCTTTGAATAGAGACTGTACAACCTTGGCAACTTCTGCTGGCTGCTCAACTAAAATCAAAGATGAGCCTAGAAGACGACTTTGAGCTTCAGCAAAACCACGGTTATATTGAGGCCCATTACCGGGAATCGCGATCGCAGGTTTTCCTAAACCGATAAACTGTTCTGTGGCTGTACCTGCCATCGCGATCGCTATATCTCCCAAATGTAGGCAATCATTATAAGCTTTTTGTGTCAGCAATAGATATGCATTTCTTTGTTTAAATGTCAAAACATTTGGATCGGCAATTTGGATAGGACATGCTGATTCAATGCGCCAGCCTTGGGATTGCACACTTTGGGATAAAATATGAGAGTCTAAACCCGGAGCGATCGCACCTAAAAACACTACTCTATTAGAAGTATAAAAAATCGAATTTCGCTCCTGGAAACTTGCCATCAACGCAGATACAGCAATCATAATTGTTTCCCAGTTAGCGTATGCCTCTGGCGGACGCGAACCAGGAAGAAGAGTCACTACAAAAGGCCGAACTATTTCTTGCTGTTGGCTATCCTGACTATAAAATTGTTGGCGTGAAAAGGTCGGTTGCAGAGCATCCATCATGGGATTACCCAAATAAAAAGCTGGAATTGGCCATTGTTTTAATGTTTCCGTCGTCAGTGCATCTCTAAGAAACACCGCTTTACAACGGCGACGGCTCATTAACCAACGTTCCCAAGGATGGTAAACTGAACCAGAAAAGTTTTCCCAATGCACATCTTTAGATTTTCGTGGTAATAATCCAGCTTCATCCCGTACATGATATTCAGATTTCGCCGTACCTACAAAAGCATAATTAGCGCCACTGAAAGTTGCAAACAACAACGGGACAATATCTCCCACCGCTAAAATCGCTCTTTTATTACCTAATTTTTTTTGAGAACTCACCCAACGGCGAATAGCTTTTATTTGCGTAAGGGTAAGTTGTAATAAACCACCGCGTACATCCCGCGCTAATTGGCGGCCATCCATATAAATAAAGCCGCCAGAAGGCATAGTACGAACTGAACCGATGAGGGGAATATCCAACTGTTGGTAAGCACGTCCTTCACCTACTAGAGGTAAAGCAAAGATTTCTGGTGGGTTGGATTGTCGTTGGAGTTCTTGTAAAATCCGAACTGCAATCATATCTTCCCCATGACCATTACTTAATACAAGTAACCGTAAAGGAGGAGTTGCAGCTTGAGAGTTAGAGGTTAGGGATAATCGGGATACATTACTCATAGAACCTCGCAGTAAGTATTGTGAGTCTCAAGTGATGCTGATATCATGCCATGAAGAGTGCCGAGTTCCGTTAGCGTTAGCGGAGTGTTTAGCCGATGCCTCGGCTTCGAGTTGAAAGACCACCCACAAGGGTAGCTACTGCGGTGGACAGCTTTCTCGGCATAAAGCAAGTGGTGTCGGCACTTTTACTAAGTACAAAAATGCTAAGTATTTCTTAATTTGCTTAGGACTTATAGCAATTCTGTATGAAGATGCACATAATCAGTCCCCCCTTGTGAAGGCGGGACGGCGTAGCCGGAGGGTAAATATATGCAGCTTCACAAAGAAACGGTATCAGCACTGAGTTCTATGAAAAGCACCCAGATTTTGATAACCCGCAACTTGGGTTAATATTTTTTTAACAAAAAGAATCATTATGGTGAGAAAGGGGTTGCCGACGGTAACTCCTTTCTCACTATAATCTTCTCTTAATAAATAGAAATATTGATTAGAAGCGGATAAAAATACTACTTAATATTAAAACTCTATGAACCTATCCCACTATTCTAAAAACTCCTACTTCTTTTCATAAAATGTACTGGAAAACCTTGATTTTTCGTTTTTAGTTCTCAATCAACCTAAGCTTTTTGGCACAAATCTTATTAGTGGGATAGGTTCATAGGAATCGTATTTGATTTTTGAAACTATTTACGGGCGCGGGGAGTGGGGAGTAGGGAATAAGGAATTAGGATTTTCGATCTGTACCGAGCCATAAATCAAATATTAGTCCTATATTCGTTCATTTTTTAAAGCAATACTTATTACCCAGTCGTACAGAATTAATAGTAAATGGGGATCTAAGCCTCTCGTACTGCTAGCGTGAAACAAAAAATGGTAATTAACTGTCTAGTGTATACAAAGGTATGAATGGGTAAATCCGCAAATAAGCTGGAAATTAGTGTTATCCCTATTCCTGAACCTTTGTATAACTAACTCTCAGTTAATTAGCTTAAATATTATATATTATGAAAATTTCTGCTACTGCAATTTTGACTTTAGCTACTTTGGCTGCTGCCAATATTACTCAGCAAGCAACGGCTGCACCTACTAAAGCCGTCACTCCAACTACAAAAACTGATGACTTAGTAGTGCCAGTGATTGAAGATACTCCCACCCGCATAGAAACAATTGCTTCGCCAGAAACTATAGTTGCACAACAATTTTCCCAAAATACTGCCCCAGTGCCAACAGCTGTTAACAACAACTCCACAGTAGTTTTAAAACCAGTAGACAAGGCAACACTAAAACAATCAGTAACAATCCCCCTCATCACCTCTGCTTCATCCTCTCCTCCCCAAACCCCTGCTATAGACAACCGCTTAGTAGTCACGGCTACAGATGTACAGGTAGTGGGAGCCAATCAAGAATTGCAGCAAATCGTTCGCAAAGTAATTAAAACCCAGGTAGGTGGAGAAACTAGTCAAAGCCAGCTACAAAAAGATGTAACTGCAATTTTAGATACAGGTTTATTTAGCAATGTCAGTGTGAATAGCTTTAGCACACAGGCTGGATTAAATGTAGTTTATCAAGTGCAACCAGTGATTGTGCAATCGCTACAATTATCTGGCGCTAAAGTACTCACTTACCAAGTAGCCCAACAACAGTTGCAATCTCAAATTGGAACCACCATCAGTCCTGCTGGACTCCAGCAAGCAGTAGCACAAATTAACAAATGGTACGCCGACAATGGTTATAATTTGGCACGGGTGTTATCAATTAAACCTAATTCTCAAGGTATTCTCACTGTGAATGTCGCTGAAGGCTTGGTGAGTAATATCAAGTTTCGCTTTATCAACGACGAGGGTAAAACCATTGATAGCAAGGGTAATCCCGTGGGAGGACGCACCAAACCAGATTTTCTACAACAGCAACTCAAGCTAAAACCTGGTCAAATCTTCCAAGAAAATATAGTTAAACAAGACATAGAACAGCTATATCGGACTGGTTTATTTGAGCAGGTGAATGTTGCCTTAGAAGGGGATGCGACAAAACTTGATTTAGTCTACCAACTCAAAGAAAGTGGGGCGCGTGGTGTTAACGTGGGTGGTAGTTACAATGCCGATCAGGGGTTGATAGGTACAATCAGCTATCAAGATCAGAATGTTGGTGGTGTTAATGATACTTTAGGTGTGAATCTTGGTGTAAGTAGCCGAGACTTGCAGTTTAATAGCAAATTTATTAGTCCCTATCGGATAACTAACCCCGATCGCTTAGGGTACACTGTGAATGGTTTTCGTAGTCAGGAACTTTCGGAAACCTTTGACGACAAGATTAAGCTTGCTAACGGCGACAAAGTTCGAGAAGGTCAAATTGGCGGTGGTGTCAGCTTACAGCGACCAATTGATGACTGGAATACCTCATTAGGATTAAATTATACCCGAACTAGTATTCGCGATCGCCAAGGTAATATTACCCCGACCGACGCTCAAGGCAATCCCCTATCTGCGAGTGGAACTGGTATTGACGACCTAACTACCGTATCCTTCACCGCCACCAAAGACCAACGAGATAATCCCCTCAATCCAACGAAAGGTTCCGTTCTGAGTTTGAGTACAGAACAATCTGTCCCCATCGGTCAAGGAAGTATTTCCCTAAATCGCCTCAAAGCCAATTACAGCCAATATTTGCCAGTGCAATTATTTAACACCAAACAACCACAAGTATTTGCAGTAAATCTGCAAGCTGGTACTGTCCTTGGTAATTTACCGCCCTACGAAAGCTTTAACTTGGGTGGTTCCAACTCAGTACGCGGTTACGATTCTGGAGATGTAGGGAGTGGCCGCAGTTATGTATTAGCTTCCGCAGAATATCGCTTCCCCGTCTTACCAATCGTAGGGGGTGTATTATTTGCCGATTTTGCCTCAGACTTAGGCTCCGGTGATACTGTATTAGGAGATCCAGCAGGTGTGCGAGGCAAAGCAGGCTATGGGTTTGGTTATGGGGCTGGAGTGCGCTTAAATTCACCACTAGGCTTAATTCGGGCTGACTATGGCATTAATGACCAAGGAGAAAGCAAAGTGCATTTAGGCATAGGTCAGCGATTTTAAGAAAGTGAGCATTCAGAATATTAACCTGGATTTCTCCCGAAAACTGAAAAAAGAGGATAGGATTAGCCCTTTTCAAGTAGGTGGAAATAATTCTTATTTAACCTCTTCTCTCTGTGTTCTCTGCGCCTCTGTGGTTAAATAAAAAACTTTTTAATCGCGGGGCACAGTTGCTTTTAATATTTCTGAGCAACTCTCAGTTTTTGCTTCTTGTATTACTTATGTAAGAGTTAGGGAATAACGTAGACGCATACTCCTACGGAGAAGCAAGCTACGCGGAGCGTCTGTCTGCGATACCCTGCGCGTTCGCGTCAGCGTCCCGCAGGGAACGTAGAGAAGCGGCTTGCCGCAGGCTACCACAGAGGCGCAGAGAAGCCAGTGCGTTGGGCGGGTTCACCGACTTGTTCGCTCTTAGCGTTCCCGCAGGGTAGCAACTGGCGCGGCACGGAGAAATTAGAGTTTGAGAGATATTTTGTGTAAGTCCTAAAATAAATTCGTTGGACTTGGTTACTGTTCAAAAATAATCAATTATTTGGTAATAAATAGTGTCGCGTTTCACTAAGATATCCGAAATATGCTGATTATTAACTTACTAAAAATTACAAAATTTCTCTTTGGCATTGTAGCAAGTAACGTGTTATTTATCACATCAAAAGCGTGGCAGACAAATTGAGCCTGTTTCCTACTTCAGGATTTCTTGACTCTCGCGTTATCCTATAAAGATAAAACTGTTGTGTTCATGAGGAGGTCTTTCTTACTTGGATTCCAACAACTAAATCATCCCGTAAGATAGACAGGCAAAAACCCTGCCCCATATCAAAAATATGGGAAAATCTTTTAGGAATCCCTCAAGACTCAGGACTCGCTAGTTATCTGCTCACTCAGGACTCAGGATTTATGTTAGCAGGCACAATTTTGCAGGATGGAAAATATACCCTAATTCAAGAAATAGGGCGGGGTGGCTTTGGCATTACGTTTAAAGCTACGCATCACTACTTGGGTCAGGAGGTGGTGATGAAAACCATCAATGAACGGCTGCGACAACATCCTGATTTTGCAAAATTTGAGCGCCAATTCCAAGATGAAGCCAGACGATTAGCTACGTGTATTCACCCAAACATAGTCCGAGTTAGTGATTTTTTTGTCGATAGTGGACTGCCTTACATGGTGATGGAATACATTCGTGGCGAAACCTTGGGAGACGCATTTGTATTACCAGGGATACCTTTACCTGAAGCCACAGCAATTCATTACATCCGGCAAATTGGTGCAGCCTTGCAGGTAGTGCATAACAATGGTTTGTTACATCGAGATGTCAAACCAGATAATATTATCCTCCGTGAAGGAACCCAGGAAGTAGTACTGATTGATTTTGGCATTGCCAGGGAATTTAATGGCAGTGTCAGGCAGACTCACACAGGCATGGTTTCTGAAGGTTATTCTCCCATTGAGCAGTATTTGACGCAAGCGCCGCGCACCCCCGCCACGGATGTTTATGGTTTAGCAGCAACCTTGTATTCACTTTTGACAGCACAGGTTCCTATCCCAGCATTGTTGCGCGATCGCGAACAAATGCCTTCCCCTCGCGAACTGCAACCACACTTGAGTGCTTCTATCAACCAGGCAGTAATGCGCGGTATGGCGGTGGAATCTCGTTTTCGGCCAGCGACAGTTGCTGAGTGGTTACAACTGCTACCTGGAAATGGCGTGAATATGACAACACCGCAAGCCTTAGCCACTTATGCAGTGCCAACTGTCAATTTATCTGCCCAGCAGGCAGTAACTTTAATTGGGAATGGGAAAACTTCCCAGAATCGCATTCATAAACCATCTGGTTTGGCGCAGCCCAACCCAGGCATCGCCAAAGAAAATGTACTGGCAAAAAAACTGGGGTCATCTCAAATATTCATTGGTATAGGTGTAGCCCTAGTTGCTGCTACGGCGGGTTTTGGCATCACTAACATCTTACCCAAATCTCAGCCGCAGCCAACCGCAAAACCGCTTTTTGAACAGCCAACTCAAGAACCACCTACGAAAGTTCCTAGCTTAGAGAGGGGTGAAAAGACTAACACCACCACAAGAAGCGAATCAGCACCTGTTTATAATTCCAAGCAGCGCCGGCGTAATCGTCGTTCTTCCCCAGAAGAAACTCCCAGCAGCTCTACAACAGAATCACAACGCGGCGATGTTGAACAATCCGCACCTTCACCTAGCGTTTCCCCTACACCTTCGCTAGTCGAAAAACTACGGGCTATTCGTTCATCTCGTAGTGCTTCCCCTGCACCACTACCAAAAAATAACTCACCCGCTTCTAATCAGAATTCTGCTTCTCCTCAACCGATAATTCCGTCAAATCCTGTTGTTATACCAACAGCGCCACCAACAGAATCTAAACAGTCAGAACTCAAACAGCCAGAATCCAAACAGTCAGATCCTTCTGCTGTAGTAGTACCGACGCTGGACAAGCAAAATTCACCGACTGATACTCAACCCCAGAATGATCAGAAATCTCAGGAAAAGCTACAAGATGACAATAATTAGTCAATTTTAAAATTTTTATTCAATCTAAAATCCAAAATTCACAATCTAAAATTGAACGCCTCTTGCTAATACAAAAACATCTTTTTGTATCTTGTTTCATCTTTAACTAAATTCTTTATTTACTCCTTTGATTTTTTCCGTTATATCATGTCCCTTAATTAGTTATTATTCCGGGCATGTATGCAAAAATATTAAAACTCTCTTTCCCCCTGCTCCCTGCTCTGCTCCCTGTTCCCTGCTCCCTGCTCCCTGCTCCCTGCCCCCTGCCCCCTGCTCCCTGCCCCCTGCCCCCTGCCCCCTGCGGTCTTAATGATAAGTCTTTTAGCGGACATGATATTATCTGAAAAACCTCTCTCTAAATCTCTCTCTTTTTAGGATAGATACTTTGAATTTTTGCCCTTAAAGGTCGGGAAGAGGTTAAGTTCTTCGTGGGCTTTTCTACATTAACCGAATTGCCAGATTTACTCTTTTGTACAACAACCTCCCCCTTTTTATTAATCTTCACCGGATTTTTGGGAAAAGCTTGAGTATTCAAAGAACGCATAAGTTTCACAGTCCGAAAATATCTATCAATTTGGGGGATTCCCTGCCCATTCATCCGCACGGGGATAATTTTACTTGATATCAAATTTCCCGCCGAGTTAAGTTTAACTTCTAAAATCATAGAATCACCCGTCTGGGCATTTGTAGATAAAGTTCGATATCCCAGAAAGTTACCTAAAGAATAGGCGATGATTTTTCCCTTATAAATTTCTATCGCTCTCGGAACATGAGGCCCATGTCCTAATACTAAATCCGCTCCTGCATCAATCATGTTTCGAGCAAACTTAATCGAATTACCTCGGTTTTCTCCATAAAAAAACTCTGTCTTATTTTTAACATGTAGTGCCCCTGTTCCTTCGGCTCCCGCGTGCATCGATACTATTACAATGTTGGCCTTATTTTTAGCTTCTTTTACAAGTGCTTGCGCTGCTCCTAAATTATGGATGGAATTATACATTTCATAAGGAGAAAACCCGACCATTGCCACAGGGATATTGTTAGCTTGCAGATAAAGAATTTGATTTTTATGACCTAATGTTGCAATACCCACAGCCTCAAGATTTTTCTTTGTATGTTTGAACCCTACCGGGCCGAAGTCCATTGCATGGTTATTAGCCATATTAAACACATTAAAACCAGCCTCAGCAAATAGCCGAGCATATCCAGGCGGTGAGCGAAAGGCAAAGACTTGTCCTCGACTGATATCTTTGGCAGTGTAGGGATAATTAGTTAGGCTACTTTCAAAATTACCAAACAAGATATCAGATCCTTGCAAGTGAGTTCTCACTGACTTTGGTAATAATTGATCTCGAAACCGGGGTAATCTATAGTTAGGAAAATTAGTGCCGGGAATAATATCCCCAACAGCTTTGATAGTAATAGTAGCTGGAAAGGTTTTCCCTTCTATTGTTGATGGCGTAACAGGGATAGCTAATGGTAATGATATAGGTTCATTGGGTGTAGTAGCAGCGTTTAATCGCTGTGATTGCCCAAGCCGGATAACGACTCCTATACTAATACCCAGATATAAACAGACACTGATAACAATAAATGAGGGCACTTTCCCCATACTGCGATTTGCCATCGTTCACTCCTCACACGATGGCATTAGTTTATCCCAAAAATCTTTGTTGCCAGTGTATACTTTAATGTAGTTTGAGCAATATTTGACTAAGTAAATACGCAAATATAATCCCGTTTCGCACAACGGGGCGCACATGTGTATGCCCTTACTTGCAAATACTCATACATACCATCTATGAAGCCAAACATCATCTGTTTGACTAGTTCTTCGGCAATTATTTTAAACGGAGAGGGGGGGATTCGAACCCCCGTTGGGTTTCCCCAAAACGCATTTCGAGTGCGTCACCATGAACCGCTCGGACACCTCTCCAGCTATACCATTCACACATTCGAGTGTTCAAATGCCGTGAAGTAAGGGAAATTTTACCATATTCCCTATACTACTATAACATTATCGCTTTATCTGCGTAACGGAATGATCGGGAACGCCAATGACTAATTAAGGTGTGTAGACATCGAAAAAGACATCACAAAATTTTTTCTCGAAAGTAACCATGTGAATATATCTCAAAGCCCCATATTTAATCACATTAAGGGTCACTGGACAGCTACGCTTCATAAAAATTGATATAGGCGACAGCCAAAACTAGACGAAAGCGATCGCCTCTCCCACCGCACAACCCCTTCCTCTAATTCAAGAAGATGAAACCCTTCCACAGCAAGAAACGGAGGAGAACCGCTATATCTATTCATCACGTTAACCAAGATGACCTCTGAAACAAACATCCAACCTTGTGGAGGTAAGTCTCTTGTAGAAATTTTAGAACAGTTAGAAAATCCTCAATCGACAATGACTATTAGTCGTTTTATAGTCTTTAGTTTTCGCTTCTTAATTGGTTTCCCTGCGGGTGCTTTTTTATTTCCATTGGTATGTATAAATCCTTGTTACCAAAATTAAAACCACAATCATAATCTCTTATTACTTGTATAATTACACAATTAACTGATGTAATATGAGCATATTTTATATCTTCTACCTTGTAATTTTTTATTACAATTATTGTTTACAATATTCCAAAAAATATCTGATTAGTATCTATTGACATCGGATATTTTAATGATTACTATGTCAATCAATCCGGATTTGATTAACTTCTTCGGAAAATCTCTGTAAATAAATCCAACAGTATCCTCACAGCACTGCATGAAAATACGCTCGCTCTTACTGAGCCTTACAAGTATTCTTTTACTATCGTCCCCAGTAAAAGCAAATCCCAATCCGAATCAGGTTGGCAATATAAATCACTGGAGTGCAAATCAATCTAATTTACAACTACCAAAGCTTAAATTTATTCCTCCGGTTCCTCTAACCGATCCTGTCAACCCAATAAATACTACTAAATTTACTGGTATAGTTCCTTTAGGACGCGAGATATCAGAACTAAAAACTCCTATTAAAGCATTAATGGCTCGCTATAGATTCCTTACTCCTGGAATCTTTTTTATGGACTTAGAAACAGGTGATTATTTTAGTTTTAATGGTGATAAAGCTTTTTCTGCTGCTAGCACAATTAAGTATCCGATTTTGATTGCTTTATTTCAAGAAGTAGATGCAGGGAGAATCAAACTAGGCGAAACTTTGGTGATGCGACGGAAGCATGTCACTGGCGGTTCTGGAAATATGCAGTATCAACGAGTGGGAACTAAGCTTAGTCTCTTGCAAACTGCAACCAAGATGATGACTATTAGTGATAACACTGCTACGAATATGATTATTGATCGTTTAGGTGGTGTATCTAAATTAAATCAAAAGTTTCGTCGTTGGGGATTGCAAAGCACAGTGATTCGCAATATGTTAGGAGATTTTAAAGGAACTAATAAAACTAGTGCAAAAGACTTGGTACGACTGTCAGCTTTGGTTACAAATAATCAGTTAATTTCTGATACAAGTCAATCCCAAGTTTTAGGTATTATGATTCGTTGTCATAATAGAGCATTGCTACCATCTGGCTTAGGTTCTGGTGCAAATATTGCCCATAAAACAGGTACTCTACGGTTTGTACTAGGCGATGCGGGTATTATTAAAACGCCATCAGGTAAGCGTTATTTAGCAGGAATTTTCGTGCGAAGACCGAATAATGACATTAGAGCTAGGGATTTTATTCGTCAAGTTTCTCGGGTGATGTATGGCTACTTTGAGCAGCCAAAAGTCACTCATTTACCTTGAAGCAATCCTGAATTCTTTTCTGTTCAAAGCTACCGAATAGCCCATCGTAGACATCGCTTCTCTAACTGCCAAGGTTATCATGTAGTCGAACATTGTGCAGCATACAATTTGAGGTTTTGCATGAAAGTAGCAGTCTTCAGTACAAAAGTCTACGATCGCAAGTTTTTGTCAGATGCAAATTCTCCCGCCCAACACGAGTTAGTGTTTTTTGAACCCCGCTTAAATCGAGATACGGCTATCCTCGCCGCCGGATTTGGGGCGGTTTGCGTATTTGTGCACGATCAGGTTGACGCGCCAACTTTAGAACTTCTCGCCTCACGGGGAACTCGGCTGGTTGTCCTGCGCTGTGCAGGGTTTAACAATGTAGACTTACAAGCCGCAGCAGATTTAGGAATTACCGTTGTGCGTGTTCCCGCCTATTCGCCCTATGGGGTAGCAGAACATGCTGTGGGATTGATTTTAAGCTTGAATCGCAAAATTCATCGAGCCTATAACCGTGTCCGAGAAGGCAATTTTTCCCTAGATGGACTGTTGGGATTTAATTTGCATGAGCGCACAGTGGGGATTGTTGGCACGGGCAAAATCGGTCTGATTTTAGGACAGATTATGAAGGGGTTTGGCTGTCACATACTCGCTTATGACGTTTATCGCAATCCAGAATTGGAGGCACTAGGTGGAAAGTATGTAGAGCTACCTGAGCTATTTGCCAACTCGGATATTATCTCCCTACATTGCCCCCTGACTCCCGAAACGCATCACTTGATTAACGCTGAGGCTATAGAAAAGATTAAGCCAGGCGTGATGCTAATTAATACTAGCCGAGGAGCGCTGATTGATACCCAAGCAGTGATTGAGGGGTTGAAGTCTGGCAAGATTGGCTATCTCGGTGTGGATGTCTACGAACAAGAATCGGAATTGTTTTTTGAGGATTTGTCTGGCGAAATTATTCAAGACGATATTTTCCAACGTCTGACGACGTTCCCCAATGTACTTATTACCGGACATCAAGCCTTTTTTACAGCAGAAGCTCTCCACAATATTGCAGAAACAACTTTTGCTAATATTGCTGATGTTGAACAAGGTCGTTCTTGTCCAAATGAAATTCGCGCTCAAGTTTCAGCTTAGGTAATACTTAGCGATCGCAATTTTGGACTAAAATCACTACTCAATCCTGATCATCAGGCAAATTTTCCATTTCCTCAATAATTAGCGTCTGAAAATCTTCGCCACAATGATTATGCAGATGAACCGCAGCAGCTAAAAGTTCTGCAAGAATTTCAGCTTGTTGGTTAACAGTTAAACTAGGTAACTGTAACTGGTTAACTAAGGCTTGTATTTTTAGGCACTCTGTACTTAATTCAGCAATCAAAATACTGAGGGTTGAATTCGTGACTGCAAGAGGGCGATCGCTCATCTGTATTTTCATTCTGAACGATAGGCAAAGCGGAGACTTTGGACTAAAATCACCAGAGATGCGATCGCCATTAACCCGCCCCAAAACCAGTAAGGTAAAAGCAAATATCGCTGCATTTGCGCTGTATCAGAAAGTCCAAGGGAGCCAGCAGAACTACTAAATAAATAATCCAGTTGATGGTACGTACTCACACAAGCTTGTACACCTAGAAATTGAATGACAAACCCCTGTGTCCAGCGAGGTGCTTTCAGGGCGATACCCAAGATTATTAAACCCAGCAAGGGAATTGCCACCAATCCAAAGGAGGAACGTACCCAAATTAATGCGGAAAATAGCAAAAAACTCCCTAAAATTTTTAAACTCAAGGTAGCTGCTGTAAAACTGCGGGAAGCCAGAATCAAACCTGCACCAGCAAGAGGTGGCCCCATTGGGCCTGCGGCTGCGACTATTGCCGGGCCAATTGGCCCCAATGACGACCGAATGCCATAGGTTGCAACACCGGAACCATTGCTAAAAATCTGCAATTTCTGGAACTGTCCCCCTAAGAGGAGTGCCATTAAGCCGTGACCCATTTCATGAAACCAAGTTGCCAGGATCGTAAATGGGTATAAGATATAATCCCCTGCTGGTATTTGCCACAGTAAAGCAGTTGTGATCGCTGCTGCAATTAGCCAGGTTAGCCCCATGCGTTCAACAACTGGCGGGGCTTCTCTGGTAAGCAAGGGTTCAAAATTTTTGCTTGGTTCTTTCATAGGTCATTCAATTTTGGATTTTAGATTTTAGATTTTCCCTTCAATTCAAAATCTAAAATTGGCAGTGTATTTTCATCCATCCTAGTGTAATTATTATGGTAATGGAGTTGCTGATCAATGCAATAATTCGCACATCAAAGCGACGGCTATGGGGCTATCAAGAACAACATAGTTATCCGTCGCTTGTTTGATGCGGTTCATTTGTTTATCCTCCAAAGGGATGCCGGAGGATAGCCAGAAAATGCCTAGACTGATGTCACAATTGATAGAGAATCAGTTAAGCAAGTTGAAAGAGGAATGTCATTAAGTCTCCTTTACCTAAACTGATGCGATCGCCTGGTCTTAAGCGATGACGATTTCCTGGTAAAAGTGGCAAATTATTAATGTAAGTGCCATTGGAGCTTCCTACATCCTCTACATAATGAGCATCTCCCTCGACGCGAATATCTGCATGAATCCGCGAGACAATTTCTGAATTGGGAAATCCTGAAACATCTATATCTGGCGGAATCCGGTCATTGGGCTTGCCGATATGAATCACAGAGAGATTTTGCGGCAATTCAATTAAGCGATCGCTTTGAACGTGGATTAACCGCCCTGTAACCTGCTGCAATTGTGTTCTGGCAACAGTTGCGGTGGGTGCTGGCGCGGCTGGCTCCTGTACTTCGGCTTCAGGGGCTGGCGCTGGTTCCAACGGTGGTGGAGTAGGAATACTTTGTATAGATATTATCGGTTGAGCTGCGATATTTGGCGCTGGTTCTGGAGGGCTGCTTTTTGCCACAGGCATCTCTGGCGGAGCTGCCACCTCTGTTGCTGGTAAAGATGATTCGGGAGGATGGGAGCTAGTATAACCACTTATTCCCAAAGCATCTGGCTGTAAAAGTTCTAACAGTGGATCGGGTGAAACTAACGGCGGAACTTCCACAGGAACATCGGGAGTAACTGTTACAACTGCCGGATTATGAACGTGTGGAACTCCTGCGGAGTGAAGGTTATAGCCACACTGACCGCAGAATGCAGCATCTGCCTGCACAGTTGCCCCACAACTGGGACAGTTGGTAGTCGCAGGTAAGGGTGTATAGCAAGCTTCACACTGGACAGCGCCATCAGGGTTGGGATGATTGCAATTAGGGCAGACGATCATCGATATTTAGCCTTTGTTCAAGATCATCATAAATATAGGTAGGACTGGCAAGCAGAGGGCGGCCCTAGCTTTAGATTCTAGCAATTACTGCTGATAGAACTATTAATTGGACACGGGGAAAGGGAGCAGGGGGCAGGGGGCAGGGTGACATCAGTAAGAACTTGCAACAAGTCTTTCCCCTTGTCCCCAATTCTCCTTGTCTCCTTGTCCTCTTGCCAATGCCCAATGCCCAATGCCCTATACCCAATTCCCAAGTTTAATGTTGGAGTTCCAAACCTGCTGCCGCATCTAGCAGCCACCAAAGTTCTCCTTGGGGCCGAATTAAACGGGATGGGTAAGTGAAGTCATCGGCTACAGGTGCAAAGACTTGTGCCAAAGCTGGTCGTTTATTAGCACCAGCAACTAGAAAAATCACACTGTTCGCAGCGTTGATGAAGGGGTATGTGAAACTTATCCTGGGGTTTCCGTCTTTGTTACCCACGGTAACTAGGCGATCGCGTACTTTGAGAGCCTCTGTATGGGGAAACAAAGATGCAGTATGTGCATCATCACCCATTCCTAGTAATACTACATCCAAGGAGGGAAACTCCACCCCAGAAGAATTGAAAAACTCTTTAAGCTGTTGTTCATACTTAGCAGCAGCCAGTTCTGGATTAGCTTCCAAGGTTGGTACGGGGTGAATGTTAGCTGCTGGGATATCAACACGATCTAGCCACGCCCGACGCGTCATCAGTTCATTGCTATCGGGGTGATCTGGTGGTACGTAACGCTCATCTCCCCAGAATATATGAATTTTATCCCAAGGCAGTTTTTGATTAGCGATCGCTTCGTATAACGGTTTAGGTGTACTGCCGCCAGATAAGGCGATGCTAAACTGCCCTCGCTGCTCAATGGCAGTTTCTAACTTCGACAGAATTAATTCTAGCGCTCGTGCAACCAGCGCTGGCTGATCGGGTAGAACTTCAACGGTTTTGTTCATGGCTTCATCATTATATTGCTGGCTTCTGGCAATACAATACCGAACTTATTACAATCCTCCTTTTTAACTTTTGAAACATTTAACATCGTGGATTAGCTAGGCTGGAAAAACATAGACCCTCCTTATCACCTTCAACGGAAAGTAGTTAGTAGTCAAAAGAAGCAGGGGGGCAGGGAGCAGGGAGCAAGGGGGAGGGACTGAAACGGAGCTTGTACTCCGCACAAGTCTTGCGTCCTGGAAGGGCGGGGCTTGTACCCATGTTCCGCTCCGCTTCACCGCTTCTGGGCAGGGATTGCTCCCCCTGCTCCCTGCCCAGAAGCCTCTTCGGTCAGTCGTACTAACTACTAACTATTTTCATAATTATTTTATTTACACGCAGTTACTTGATACTTTGTTGATTAACGCCACAAAGGATACATTTATCAATTCTTATTAAAAATTAATAAAACTAATTAATTACAAACAGCGCCTCCCAGTCAGCGATCGCTTCGCGTTGAGCAATTAACAATTCCTGAATTCCTTTTTGGGCGACATCTAGGAGTTGATCCAACTGAGTCCGGCTAAAACTGCCTTCTTCGGCTGTTCCCTGGACTTCAATGATTCCCAGGTGTTGATTCATCACCACGTTAAAATCTACTGTTGCAGCCACATCTTCGATATAATCCAGATCCAAAAATGGCTCTCCATCAAGTAATCCTACGGATACGGCGGCTACCTGTCCACACAGAGGCGATCGCTCCAACACCCCCTCTTGCAACAATTTAGAAATCGCATGAGCCAACGCCACAAACGAGCCTGTAATAGCTGTTGTCCGAGTTCCAGCGTCTGCTTGCAACACATCGGCATCCACAGTCAGCGTGCGTTCTCCCAGCGCCTCAAAATCCACTGCTGCGCGTAAGCTGCGTCCAATTAGACGTTGAATTTCTTGCGTCCGTCCAGATAATTTCAATAATTCCCTTTCTTGGCGTTTTTGGGTAGCAGATGGTAGCATCCGGTACTCAGCAGTTAACCAGCCTTTACCAGTTCCTTCGAGAAACTTTGGAACTCCCTTATTAACGCTAACAGTACAAAGGACTTGAGTATCACCGCATCTTGCAAGAACAGAACCGGGGGCAAAGCGGGTGAAATTGGGGTAAAAGCTGATCGGACGTAGTTCGTAGGGAAGACGACCGTCAGGACGCTGCCAAGCCATTGGAGTTGCCTCAAGTTTTACAAGTTTTCCAGTAAGCGTAGAGATTTAGACACTTCAGTGCCCAGATTCAGCGACTCGTGCAACGCAACTTACCACAACGCGGTTCCCCCCGCAAGTGAGTGGCTCACTTTAGTCGCCTAATTCCTGGTTATGATAAAATTAGGATTAAGTCTAAAAATTTTAAGTATAACTAAACAACATAACTAAACAACGTAAAAACTTAACTAAGATCGGTTGAGTGCGTAGTCGCACCTAACGGTGTAGCAGTTTAGGAAAGCTAGATTTTGAAGAGACTTAAAATCCAAAGAATTAATTGAGTACGGTAGGGCATACCGGAACCTTTGGTGCGATTCGTTCAGTCGAAACCTGAACAAGGGGGATGACTGGCAATGGTTGAGCAGGGCGAACGCACGGTATTTCTGAAACCCTTACTGGGTAAGGATATTGACGAAAAAATAGGCTAAATTTAAAAACGCCGAAACCCTTGCTATTAAAGGATTCTTATACTTTAGATGCGTTTGCCCTGAATGGTTGAGTAACCCAACTCCGGGTAGAGTTCGCACTTCAATCCTCAACCAGTGACAACTCAATATCCATGTAGGTGAGGAAATCTAGCCAAGCATTAGCCCAGACAGCTAGATGAGAAAGGAAAAAAATATTCAAACGATTAACTTGAATTATAACCCAATCAAGAATACACCAAATCCTACTATCCTGGTGCGGGATTAAAAGCACACAAACTACCAGAATTCTGGTAGCCCCTACATCCCAGACTGATTATCAAAGGTGTAAAGCGGGGGTGAAAGCAGGAATAGGTGGTAATTGCTGAAAGCACCTACTGCAAGCAAGAGTCCAATGGGTAGAGAAAGCGAAGTGTCACCTGAACCATCGTCATCCGGTTAACAAGGAAAATAAGCTAATTAATACAATTCATTCCTTGTGTTGGAAATATCCGGCAAAGGTAGAGACTATCAGGATTCGTAAACCGTGATAGCGCACCACTCTTAACCTCGGTGGAGAGACACACCCTAAAGGCTCAATTATGGATA
>NZ_JAIVFX010000027.1 GCF_020829625.1 Nostoc sp. XA010
ACAGAACTATCGAGCGATCGCTTCAACAATTTCTGGCTCGACTGAACCTAAAATCAATGGTTTCAACCTGATTTCTTTACAAAACTTTACAACGTGTCCCATTTTGCACGTATCCCGGCTGTACCCCAAAATGCCCGTAACTAAAGCTAAAATAGTCATCAAAGGCACCATTAAACTACAAGCAATTACTCTAGGAACTACTAGATAATCAATTGGATCAGTTTTGAGCATATAAAGTGCATCAATTTGCTCTGTGACTTGCATTGCACCTATTTCTGCTGCAAAAGCAGAACCTACTTGTGCCGCCATAATACTAGCGGTCAAAATTGGAGCCAATTCTCTACAAAAAGCTAAGGCAAAAGCACCTCCCACAGCATTGATAGCCCCAAATTGGACTAATTCTCTTGCCATCTGAATAGTAAAAATCATCCCTGCAAAACCGCTAACAAGGAGAACTGGAGAGATAGAACCTGGCCCAGCAGTCACTAGATGTTGCAGAATCTTGCGATAGTACGTTTTTCCTTGGAGGAAATGTAGCCACACTTGACCGAAAAGCAATACTGCTAGAAAACAACGTACAATCCAAGATTGCTCAAAATTTGTTTTTATTCGCAATTTTATCGTCCTTAAGACTGACTATTTGTTGCACATATCTTATATCAATTATTCAAAATAAAACTAATAAGACTACAGATACAAATGGTGGAAACCCAGCCAAATGTAATCTGACTTTCTCAATTACGGAGAGTATTACGAATTGCTATTTTGGTGTGGAAATTGATTATTTTATCAAATAAATCCTTGGGTTAGTATCGTTCCTCTGAGAGTAAATGATATTAACCCAAGGATATGAATAAAAATAAAATGTTTTAACTTTTGACTTTTGACTTTTGATTTCCCTGATCGCCCAGCGTCCCCAAGGGTTAGGGCTGACTATTTTCGCAGTACGTACCCTACTCCAGGCACGGTATGAATCAAGCGTTTTTCATTATTTTCTTCTAGTTTTAGGCGCAAGTAGCGGATGTATACTTCAATAATATTGGAATTACCCATAAAGTCGTAACCCCAAACTTTTTGTAGAATTTGGTCTTTAGTAAATACCTGACGGGGATACGAGAGTATATATTCTAACAAGTCGAACCCTTTAGCGGTTAACTCAATTGCCCGCTTACCCCGGTAAACTTGGCGAGTCCGGTGATTTAAACTCAAGTCTTCAAACTGAAAAATATCCTGATCTGTTTCTTGAGTGCGGCGTAAATGAGCAAGGATTCTAGCTAGGAGTTCTTCTATAGTAAATGGTTTGACTACATAATCATCAGATCTTGCATCCAAACCTGCGACGCGATCGTTAACTTCATCTTTTGCTACCAGTAAAATTACTCTTACGGAAATACCATTCGCCCGCAACCGACGACAGATTTCCAAGCCTGGCAGCCCTGGAAGCATCCAATCAAGAATAACTAAATCTGGCGATAACTCCCGTGCTAATGTTAAACCAGCAATGCCATCATGTGCCACGTTTATATTGTAACCTTCGCTACTTAGCCAAGTTGGTGTTCGCTTTCAGATTTCTCGTAAAGTTGCAGTTCAAGTAGAACAAGGTATGGGATTTAAAGGGATCTGAAAAGTAGAGACGCGATTAATCGCGTTTGTACAAGAGTTAGGAGTTATTTCTCGCTTTGAGCAAAAAGTCCCTGATGAAATTGCAGCTTTTTTAGTTCTTCTGGGTGGAAAACACGCGCCAGATAATAAAGACCGTAAAACCTAGATAGGTGAATACTGTCAGCCATTCTTGCCAGCTATCAAATTCATTATTCATCAGCAAAAGCCGGAAAATTAATATTTTTAGATTCTACACGCTGAAGCTACCAGCCGCTTGCTGTATTTTGGGACAAAAAGGCTACTCAAAAATTTTTAGCGAATTTTCCGGAATCGAGAACAGCAAGGTAGTATCACTTATTAGAGCATCGATATTATACTGAACCTCTATAACTAACCTTCGGGGAATATAGCCCCATTGTTTACGCTCAAAAGCCTGGTCATGAAGACCGGGCTTTTGATTTTACTTTTATTTACCGTTTCTTTAACTAGTTCAGTTCTTCATTTAGGCTTGTCGTGACTATCATTACATTTCGGACTATCTGAATTGTCTGCGATTTCTGAATCATCTAGGTTGTTAGACTTATTAATATTTTCTTGGGACTTAGTTGTACCAAAAAAATAAACGACTGCAATTTTCACAATATCAAAGTATGCAGGGCGATTGCTCTGATCAACAATTGCTAAAGAGAGCGAACCTGCTACTAAGATAACTAATACAGGATGAAACTGTTCTTGTCCAGAAAAATTGCTATGTTTTTTTGTCATTTTTCCTTCCGTCTCCAATTGATCATTTTTGGCTGATGTTTGACAAAAAAGGTAGTGTGTTAGATTGAAAAAAATCTTCTAACACATCCTAAATACAGTCAGAGATACTTAGAGACGAAATTTTTCACGGCTCTAAAAAGCTTTGCAAAGGAATTCAGACTTTCACGCTAGCAGCAATATTATTCATTTAGAGTGAGCGAGGATATTAGTTGAGAATGATGCAAAATGTGAAAGTCGAATATTGTATATGAGATGCTAACGAACAGATTCAAAAATTACTGTCGTTAATATTAAGCACAGGAGAATTAACCCACATCGCAAAATGACCCAATAAAAAACAAAAGGTAGCAGACTCATCGCAATATGTGAGCTTCCGAAAACAGCTGACAAAACGTAAGCGATCGCTAGGCCAAATATGAACCAAGCAAAATATTTAAGAACCTGGGTAGTCAAACGAAATAAAAAGCTGTGACGATTCGTAGTCATTTTTTCCTCCTGATAAATAGATAAAAAATAACAGGGTTGACGGGGCACTTGTTAGCACCATGTCAACCCTGTTGTAATCTTTTTCTAGACTCTCTTGGGCTGGAAAATTATTCACTTGTTAACCTCAAGAACGAAAACAATTTTTTACTGTTTCTCTAAACCTTGAGATGAAATTAGTGGCTGTTGATGGTTAATAGTTAGTAATTGGTTATAATGATTGGCAAAAACAACCAAACTCATTCCTTATCCAACAATTCAGATACCATCCAGCCAAATATCGGCGCGGTATTTCCCCTCTTGCATCGAGAAAAGTCTAGTCTGAGTAGTCCAAACCCCTTCTTTAACAATTCCCTCAACCCCACACGAAAGCGATCGCGATAAATAGATACCTGACTTGGCGTATCTGTTGTATCTATCCGTAACTCGTCTAAATACCTATTTAGATCCGCATGAACACAACGAAAAGAACCTCGGAAAGAGATGACACGCAACTCAAACTCTTCGGTTCCGATCTTGCGGATAGTCACTTCAATCATTCCATCCTTGCAAGCGTGACAAGCAAGAATATCTTTCTCAAGCAACTCAAATAATTCTTGGGCAGAATTTGAAACGTCAGGTGTTGGCATATTGTGGGGTACCTCAGTGCTAGTTACTTCAGCTATCCTCGCGATTCACACCTAATTTGTAATAGATTCTACATTTACTTTATGAATATTGTCAATCAATTGATAAGCCAAATTGACAAGTTGATAATTTAGAGTATAGTTTAGTAGTGTCTTGTCAATGTGCTTCTTTTAGAGAAGCTACGCGATGAGTAAGGCTCAAAGCCTCTCTTTTTGCGGGAGAGAGGTAAAATTTAGGCTTTTTCAGGGCTGATGTCCTCTCCCGTTCTATGTGCCCAGAGAAGACTTTATAAAGAAGTAGAAATATATCTCACATTGACCTCACATATCGATAAATAGTTGTGGCTGGAGAAATTTACTTCATGACGGAAATTCCTGAAAGTTTCTTGAGAACGGTTACAGCCGAACACAATGTATCTGAGGCTGAGGTAAGTGCCTTACTTCTAGCGTTAGCTGGTCAAACGGCAGAGTCTATTGCAACCACTCTCGAAATTAGTGCAGCAGCAGTGCGGAAGCGGCTTGGTTCGGTTTACCAAAAGTTTGACATTGCTGGAAGTACTCCTGGGAAATTAGAGGTGATTAGGAGTATTATCCAGGAAAGATATCAGTTATCAACAGTTGTTAATGCCTTATCATGTCATGATTTTGGCGAAGCACCTGATGTCCCCGTTTTCTTTGGGCGTGAGTCGGAGTTAGACGTTCTAGAGCAATGGGTAAACAAAGACCGTTGTCGGCTTGTGGCAATATTCGGTATGGGGGGAATTGGCAAAACAGCGTTATCTATCAAGCTGGCACAGAAAATTCAGGGACAGTTTGAGTATGTTATCTGGCGATCGCTACGTCATGCACCCTCTGTTAAGGAGATTTTTGCAGACCTGATTGAGTTCTTCTCTAAAAAGAATGAACCGAAAGAAGTAGGAATTTCGCAATTGATTGCTTATTTGCGGAAACATCGCTGTTTATTGGTACTTGATAATGTAGAGTCGGTCTTGCTTGGAGGCGATTATGTCGGTCAATATCGAGAAGGATATGAAGAATATGGAGAATTTTTCCGACAAGTTGGGGAAGTGCCTCATCAAAGCTGTTTAGTCTTAACCAGTCGTGAAAGTCCCAAAGAAATTATCACCTTAGAAGGAAGCAATCTTAAAGTTAAATCCTTGCACCTAAGTGGGCTAGAAAACATCGCTGCAAAAAGCATATTTGTGGGCAAAGGTGATTTTTTTGGTTCAGAGAAAGACTGGAACAAATTAATTAATCAGTATGCAGGTAATCCTTTAGCCTTAAAAATCGTTTGTAATACGATTCAAGAGGTTTTTGGTAGCAATATATCAGAATTCATTAGTTGTGATATTTCCGTGCTATTTGGAGATATTCGCAATCTATTAGAACAGCAATTTAATCGGTTATCAAATTTAGAAAAGGAAATTTTATACTGGTTAGGAATTAATTGCAAGCCTACTTCATTTATCGAATTACAAGCAGATGTTATTTCAACGACATCACAACCACAATTAATTGAAGCTTTAGAATCATTGCGACGGCGATCGCTAATTTTTAACGAGAAGGGTTTGGCAAAATTTATGCTCCAAGCTGTAGTTATGGAATATATTATTAGCCAATTTGTTAACCAGGTTAGTGAAGAAATTATCTCTGAGATTAATCTAGAAAATATTTCATTATTAAAAAGCCATGCCTTATTCAAAGCCCAAACCGAAGGAAAGGTTAGAAATGCCCAAATTCGTTTAATTTTAGAACCTGTTATTGAAAAGTTAATTAATAAGTTTGGTAATAAAGATCGGATTAAAGAACATTTATTAAAAATAATAGAATTGCTCCGAGTAAACACTCCTCTGACATCGGGCTATGCTGGCGGGAATATTATTAACCTCCTTTGTCATCTGGAAATTGATTTAACTGGATGTGATTTTTCTAATTTCAAGATATGGCAAGCCTACCTAACAAGTGTGAACTTGCATAATGTTAACTTTGCTAACTCTGATTTATCTAAGTCTGTATTTACAGGAATCTTCGATAGTATTTTGTCAGTGGCATTTAATCCTGTAAAGGGAGAAATTGTTGCTACAGGTGACGCTGATGGTCGGATTAGCTTTTGGCAAGCTACCTATGGCGAGCAACTTTTTCATTGGAAAGCACACTCTAACTGGGTAAGAACTGTTGCCTTTAGTCCCGATGGTAAAACTTTAGTTAGTTGTAGTGATGACCATACTGTAAAACTCTGGGATGTTGATAGCCAAAAACACCTCATGACTCTTGAAGAACATACTAGCTGGGTCAGGTCTGTTGCTTTCAGTCCTGATGGCAAAATTGTTGCCAGTGCTAGTAGCGATAAAACCATTAGACTCTGGGATCTAAGTACTCAACAATGCTGGAAAATTTTCAAGGGACATAACAACTTCGTTCGTTCTGTTGCCTTTAGTCCTGATGGAAAAATACTTGCTAGTGGTAGTGCTGACCAAACTGTGAAGTTGTGGGATGTAAAAACAGGTAAATGTTTAAAAACTCTTGAGGGACATACTAAATTAGTCCAGTCCGTAGTTTTTAGTTCTGATGGTGAAATACTCGCCAGTTGTAGTGACGACAAAACCGTGAAACTCTGGGATGTTCAAACGGGGAAGTTATTAAATACTTTAAAAGGACACACCAATTTAATCCATTCTATAGCCTTGAGTCCGATCCCCTCTTCACAAGGAGGAGAGATCATCGCCAGTTGTAGCGATGACAAAACCGTGAAACTCTGGGATGTTCAAACAGGAAAATTATTAAAAACTTTAGAAGGACACAGTAATTCTATTCTGTCTGTTGCATTTAGTCCTGACGGAAAAACACTCGCCAGTGGTGGCTATGACAAAACCGTTCGATTTTGGGACATCGAAACTTATCAATGTATCCAAATCTTGCAGGGGTACACCAATTGGGTACATGATTTAGCCCTGAGTCCAGATGGGAAGATAATTGCTAGTAGCAATGATGATAAAACCGTTAGGCTGTGGGATGTTCAGACTGACCAATGTATCAGCACTTTGGAAGGACATGCTGGCCGCCTTTGGTCTGTTGCTTTTAGTCCACTCGCTGGGGGACTATTAGCGAGCGGCGGTGATGACCAAACCATCCGCTTTTGGGATACTCTGAGTGGACAGTGCGTGAAAGTTTTGCAAAATAGCGATCGCATCCGCTCTATTGCTTTTAGTCATGATGGCCAAATTCTAGCTAGTGGTAGTGTTGACTGCAACATCAAGTTATGGAATGTTCGGACTGGCCAATGCTTTGAAACATTACAGGGGCATACAAATTGGGTGCAGTCTGTCAGTTTTAGTCCTGATGGTGAAATCCTTGCTAGTGGAAGTGATGATCAAACACTGCGCCTGTGGAATGTTCATACAGGGGAATGCATTCGAGTTTTGGAAGGGCATACTATGCGAATATGGTCTGTTGCTTTTAGCCCGCTCCTCCCTTCACAAGGGCAATTTGGAGGGTTATTAGCTAGTGGCGGTGATGACAAGACAGTACGGCTATGGGATCTTCAGACTAGCGAATGTTGCAAAATTTTAGTCAATAATGATTGGATACGTTCTGTTGCTTTTAGCCCTGATGGTAAGATTATTGGCTGTGCTTGTGTTAATCACACTGTAGAAATTTGGGATGTTCACACAGGTCAACGTCTAATTATTTTGCAAGGACATAATAATTGGGTTCGTTCTGTTACCTTTAGTTCGGATGGAACTTTGTTTAGCGGTTCCCAGGATGGAGCTATTAAGCAATGGAATGTCAAAACTGGAGAGTGTATCAAAACACTCATGTCAAAAAGACCTTATGAAGGAATGAATATTAAGGGGCTATCTGGTCTAGGGGAAGAACAAAAAAATACACTTAAAGAATTGGGTGCTATTGAAGATTAATTCATTAATTAAAAACCATGATGATGTTCTTTAATTGCATTCTTGGAAATGTGTATTAGTTGCTTATTGTTGAGTCTCATTACTTTTTTGTGAGGATTGCCATTATGCCAAATTATATCGGTCTGTTCAGTCCTTCTATCCGTCCACTAGCTATGGTCTTGTCACTAGGAATAGCTTTAGGTTCTGGTTTAGGATACGGCTTTTGTAAAGCGGTTTTCGATTCTAAGCAGCATGAACAATCTGCTACAAATAAACTTAATCCTTTCAGCCGTGTAGAGTATGAACAGTTAAAACCAGAAATGTCCTTAACAGAGGTACGCTCAATCTTAAGTCAAGGAATTGAGGTTAGTCGTTCTGCAACTATGGTAACTTTTGTTTGGGCGAATCCTGATGGTTCAAAAATTACTGCTACTTTCGACGAGAATTACAGGCTCAAGAGTAAAGAACAGTCTGGACTTAAGTAAGAAAATAGAGGAAAGGCGCTCGCCTTTTCTTCTATTTTTTATATAAATTAATAATATTAATTAAATGTCGCAACTTAACCCTAAAAAACTTCAGTTATATGAAATTAAAGATATAGATCGGCTTCCTCAACTGCAAAAACTTTCAACAGCAGAGCGTTTAGCAATGAAAGCAGTTGCCCAAGTATTGCCGTTCCGTGTCAATAATTACGTAGTAGAAGAACTGATTGACTGGGAAAAAATTCCTGATGATCCCATCTTTCGCCTCACCTTTCCTCAAAAAGAAATGTTGGCTCCTGAATCTCTAGACAAGGTTATTTGGCATCTGCAAAATTCCACGCCAGAAGACCTGCGTCAGGTAGTAAATACAATGCGATCGCAACTTAACCCCCATCCAGGCGGACAGGCACATAATATTCCAACTTTAGATGGAAAACAAGTACCAGGAATTCAACATAAATATCCGGAAACAGTCTTGATTTTTCCAACAGCAGGTCAAACTTGTCACGCATATTGCACATTTTGTTTCCGTTGGCCCCAGTTTGTGAAGATGGACGGAATGAAATTTGCTACTCGTGAATCAGGACTTTTTCAAGAGTATCTCCGCCAACATCAAGAAGTCACAGATGTTTTAATTACTGGCGGAGATCCAATGACAATGAAAGCGAAACATCTGGCTTTATATATTGAACCACTGCTAAATTCGGGTTTTCAACATATCCAAACAATTAGGATTGGTACTAAATCGGTAGCTTACTGGCCTTATCGCTTTGTTACAGATGAAGATGCTGATGATGTCTTACGTTTGTTTGAGAAAGTGACTAGCTCAGGCAAACATCTGTCGATTATGGCACACTACGATCATCCGACAGAAATTAAAACTGAAATTGCCCAAGCAGCGCTTCAACGCATTCGTAATACAGGCGCACAAATTCGCACCCAAGGGCCACTTATGCGGGGAATTAATGATTCTTCGGAAGTATGGATACAGATGTGGCAAGAACAAGTTCGCCTTGGTTGCGTTCCCTATTATATGTTTATGGAACGAGATACTGGAGCAAAACATTACTTTGAAGTGCCAATTATTCGAGCTTGGGAAATTTATCAAGCAGCAATACAAAAAGTGTCTGGGTTAGCTCGCACAGCTCGTGGCCCAGTGATGTCAGCGCTACCAGGTAAAGTTGCAGTGGATGGCGTAACTGAGATTTATGGAGAGAAAGTATTTGTACTTTCTTTTTTGCAAGGACGCGATCCCAATTGGTGTAAACGTCCTTTCTTTGCACGTTATGACGAGAAAGCAACCTGGTTAACTGATTTAGTTCCAGCGATGGGAGAAAAGGAATTTTTCTATGAGAATAAATTAAAGGAAATTCTGAAAATACAAACTTGAATTGGGCATTTATAACCATGACCAGATTGGAGAATAATTTATACCCATTTCCAGAAACTTTTAAGAGATTTTATGGGTCTGGTTCTCCAAATTCTGCAAAAATTAACCAATGTCATCTTCTGCACAAGGTATTCCCGGATTACCCGATTTGACGCATTCAATTGAGCTTGTCCAATTTGGAACCCAGGCGCTCAAAGCTTCACTGTTATTAGTATTTTTGGTCGTAGCTTTGGGAGTTGCGATCGCACTGATCAGTTTTTCTCTCCGCCGAAGCCAGCCGGAACAATTTATATTCATCGGCGAATGGGCTGTTGGTTATTCCCAACTGCTGCGAGGATTACAGCATTTAACTCTAGTATTAATTCTATTAGTACCGGGATTTTTTCTCTGTTCAACTTTAAGCAATCGCTACCACTACTGGGAACAAGCAAGGGTGGCTCAAGTTGCTGAAAGTGTTGCAGGTGAAAAGCTCGAACAATTTGCCCCTCAAGTCCGCTACTCTATTCGAGAGCCATACTCTTATAACACTCAAGTCAATGGCAAGATTGTCAAGGTAAATGAGACACGAGAAATCAACCGCTTCTTGACGTTGGCTGGTTCGCAAATTCAAGTCAAGCTTGACCAAAGCGTAGATGTTCCAGGTCGTAGCTCAGTTTATCAGGCAAATTATACTGCTGACTATAAAGTAGTTAACCAACTCAAGGATATTAATAATTTTTTCTTTGAAGTACCCCCACCTAACGGCTACACACTTCTTGCTAGCTACAAAGTTGAACGTGATGGTACTAGGTTACAACAAACCAATCCGGGAGACTATGGCTTTCCCTTCCAGCTACAACCAGGGGAAGAAACCACTTTTCGAGTCACTTATCAGGCTCAAGGAGGGCCTCGCTGGGTTTATAGCGCCGCAGGACAGTTGCTTTCTAATTTTAGCCTCATAGCAGTTGCTAACTTTGCTCCGGCTGATTTTGCTAGTGGTGTTGTACCGAATGAGATTAAAGTTAACGGACGCAGTACGCAATTTACTTGGAAATTTGACGATAATGTTTCAGTCAAAAATCCATTTGGAGTGTTTACCAACACCGAACCTATTCGTCACACTGGCGTAATTCCGCGTCTTTTATTGCTAGCACCAGCAATATTTGTGTGGTGGATATTGTTGTTATATTTGTCACTGCCAATGAGTTTTAAAAATATTGCGATCGCTGCTAGTATTTTCTTTGCTTGTCTATTGACTTTGACGTATCTAGCTCGCGTCATGAATGCTCAGTTAGCTTGGACTTTAATTTCCATTATCTTACTGTTTCTGACATGGGGATTGGGGGCAAGTCGCAGTGCTTCCCTTGCTGCTATTATCTGCACTATTGCTGGAGCAGTATTACCCATCTTTGGATTATTAGTACCGTTCAGTGGACTAACCCTCAGCCTCGCGGGTTTGCTTTCAGCCGTTTGGCTAGCAGTGCGTCACTGGTATGGATGGTACAGTTTGCATCCAAAAGACCAAAGATTGTAGGACTGTAGACAATACGCTTGGGTTAAGGAAATTTTTCCGCTAAGGCAGGCAGGGGGAGCAGGGGAGGCAGGGGAGGCAGGGGGGGAAAAGAAAGCTTAACTGAACGGTATTGGGGCTGTAGAAAAATGCTAAATATGAAGTGATTCCGCTATGATTAGCGAAGTTTTAGCAAATGCACTTATGGATAACGATTTACTGGCTTTTTTGGCGGGTGCTGGGTTACTCGTTCTCTATCTCATCTTTTCTGCATTAACTGAAATGGGAACTAAACTACCTTGGAAGAAATAAGCAGATGGGGGGATGAATCAAGGGATTAACAGTTATTAAAATCAAAAAAATGTAAATTTAATGCACTAGTGTACTTAAAAAATTTACATTTTTCAACCTGATTGGGCTTGGAAAAAGGAATAAACATCCTTTAGGCTGAGTTAATATACTTATTGTTCGAGGGAGTGCCAAATGCGCGATCCACAGAAGAACCAGATTAAAATCGAGCCAGCAACCCTCGTATTAATTGTGTCCCTACTAATACTCTTGCCTCTACTGTTTGTTGGTTTTTTATCGCAGTGAGCTACTGAGGAATACTCTACAGATATATTCTGCCGACGTTTTTCATAAAATGTGAACAAGTCGCATTTTGCATTACCGTGGCATCTTAACCCAATCTCGTGAATTGTTAATGCATCGACCTACAATGCGATTGTATTGACTAACAATGCCATTGTATCGACTGACAATGCCATTGTATCGACTAACAATGCCATTGTATCGACTAACAATGCCATTGTATCGACTAACAATGCGATTGTATCGACTAACAATGCCATTGTATTCACTAACAATGCGATTGTATAGACCTACAAAAATTAACCTGCTCTTTCTTTAATCTTTGGGATAAGTCCAAAGAGCAAGTAAGTGTGGAGCATCAGCTTTGCTTTAATTATCAAACGAATGTTAGAGGTTGTTTGAAAAGTATTATTGCTAACACCAAAAGCTCCAAAACCTAACCCCCCTAGCCCCCTTCCTACAAGGGAATGGGGGTTTCAAAGCCTCTCGACCTTTCGGGGAGAGGAATGGAAGTGTGATTTTTAGTATACTTTGCGACCTTTCAAACATCCTCTTAGCGCGATGCCTACGCCTTGTCTATCAGGTGCGTTAAGCTACTGTTAACGCACCACTATTGCCCGAAAACTACTTAGGCAAAACTTGCCGTAGTGCTGCTAAAAGTTGGTCAACACTTTCTTTTCGACTATTAAAGCCCATCAATCCGACGCGCCAAACTTTACCCGCTAGTTCGCCAAGACCACCGCCAATTTCAATATTATGTTCATTGAGTAACTGCCGAGCGATCGCTTTCCCATCTACCCCTGTTGGAATGCAGACAGTGGTAAGCGTTGGTAGTCTATACTGTTGCTCAACGTGCATACTCAGTCCTAAACTCTCCAACCCTTCCCAGAGATATTCTACATTTTTCTGATGACGCTGCCAGGAGTTTGCTAACCCCTCTTCTGCAAGCAAACGCAGTGCTTCCCGCAATGCATAATATAAATTAACCGGTGCTGTGTGGTGATAGGTGCGTTCAGCGCCCCAATACTTACCCAGTAGCAACATATCCAAATACCAGTTTGGAACCTTTGTTTGGCGCTGTTGCAATTTCTCAAAGGCACGCGGACTCATTGTAAAAGGTGAAGCACCAGGCGGACAACCCAAACCTTTTTGGCTACAACTATAGGCTAAGTCAACTCCCCAAGCATCCAAAAACAAGGGGACGCCACCCAAACTTGTGACTGAATCCACCAATAACAAAGTGCCAAATTCACGGCACAAATCAGCGACACCTTCCAATGGTTGACGTGCGCCGGTGGAGGTTTCGGCATGAACTAGGGCTAAAATAGTTGGACGATGAGTTTTTAATGCTGTTTGGAGTTCATCTAGATTGAAAACTTGTCCCCAAGGTTTGGTAATGGTTCGCACATCCGCGCCATAACGTCCAGCCATATCCACAAGGCGATTACCAAAGTAACCAGCCACACCAATTAAAACGACATCACCAGGTTCTACAGCATTGGCAATGGTTGCTTCCATTGCGGCTGTTCCTGTACCACTGACTGCAATGGTAAGTGGGTTTTCTGTTTGCCATACATAGCGTAGCAACGACTGAATTTCATCCATGAGTGCGAGAAAAGCTGGGTCAAGATGCCCAACTGGTGAGGTATTCATCGCCTGGAGAACTGCGGGATGGGCATTGGAGGGCCCAGGCCCCAACAGCAGACGGGATGGAATTTCTAACGGTGTGAGTTGCAAGCGCCCAGAGTCGTTGATTGAAATTGTTTGCGTCATAATCTGTTTTCGCCTAGACAATACTTACCGGATCATAGAGCGAACGCATCACCCATGTTTTAATGAATCTGTCATTTGCCAGAAGATGCGATTACGGCAAAGTATTACAGTGATTCAACCAAATGTGCGAGAGTATACTTATTCACTTACCCGGAACATAATTATGGTTTTTGCTGGTAAACGACCAAATAATTTAGGTATTAGCAACGGTAAATTAGCACCTTGCCCTAATTCTCCTAACTGCGTTTCTAGTCAGAGTACAGATGCAGTTCACAAAATTGCACCATTGACTTTTACATCTACCACAGAAGAAGCGATTAGTAATCTTAAAAAGATTATTGAGTCCTTACCAAGAACTAAAATAATTACCGAAAGCCAAGATTATTTATATGCAGAATTTAAAAGCGCTTTACTGGGATTTGTGGATGATGTAGAATTCTATCTAGACCGGAATGCTAATGTTATCCAAGTACGTTCGGCTTCACGCTTAGGTCAAAGCGATTTGGGTGTTAATCGTCAACGAATAGAAACGATTAGAGCCAAGTTAAAATAATTCGTTTTGTGAAACTTAATTTATTTAAAAACTTTGACCACCGACCCCGACTGATGATTGCTGTCGGAATCGCTGGATTAATTTCAATAATTCTTCCATCTTGGCTACACTTACCTACTCGCATTCTCTGCGCTTGGAACTCCGGCGCTGACTTTTTCTTAGCCGTAACCTGGTGGAAGATGATCAAAGCTACCCCAGAAAAAATTCGCCGTTATGCTGAGAATGAATATGAAGGACATTTAGCTATATTCATGCTGGTAATAGCTGCGGCTTGTGCTAGTGTTTTAGCGATCGGGTTTTTACTAACTGATAAAAAAGAGTTATCAACAATTCTGCTTACCCTACATGTCATACTTTCAATTATGACCATTGTCGGTTCCTGGTTACTAGTGCATACGATGTTTGCAGTGCAATATGCACACAGCTATTACAAATATATTAATCGTAATAATAGTGAAGAAATCATTGGAGGTTTAGATTTTCCTCATAACGACTATCCAGACTATTGGGAGTTTTTATATTATTCATTTGTAATTGGCATGACTAGTCAAGTTTCAGATGTGGAGACGAGATCACGCGATATGAGGCGCTTGACTCTGTTACATAGCATATTATCCTTCTTTTTCAATACCACAATTTTAGCGATGAGCATCAATATTATTGCATCGCTGATTTAAAAATCGCTTAACTCAGCCAAAAGTATGATTATTTGCTTCTCTACTTGCAGAAAGATGAAATTCTCTTGCAAGTTTTTTAACATGAACTTAACTTGAGATAATCGGAGTAAGTTTATGGCTGATCAAACAATAAATGAATTGCCTGCTGAAATTCAAGAACAGTTGCCCGAACACGCACAGCAGATTTTTCTAGCAGCACTTAACGCTGCTCAAAGTAATGGTTCAAGTGAAGAGGGTGCGCGTGAGATTGCTTGGAATAGTGTAAAGAATGAATACGAACCAGGCAGCGATGGCAAATGGCAGAGAAAGCCTGAAGACACTGCTATACATAATAAATCTGTTGTCTCTGGTGGCAATTGAGTAAATTTAAGTTTGGCATAGGCATCTTTTGTTAGAGGTAAGGCAAAATTTAAAGGGAATTCCATTTTTACGAAGCGGGTATGGGATTCCCTTTTGCTTTTTCAGAATTTTTGCAAGATGATAGACATTTTGAACAAACTATAATTATTTAAATATTGGCTAGAAAATCTATCTACATAGAAAATGCTAATTGAACAAGACGAAATTGCTATTCGTCTAATGGAAGATAAAATATATGATTATCAGTTGATGGCAAAATGGTTAACTGATGCACAAGTTTTGGAATTTTATGAAGGAAGAGATAATCCTTTTGATTTAGAAAAAATTATAGAATCGTACAAACCTATGATCAGGGGAGATGACCCGGTTGTTCCGTGTCTGTTCTACTATCAAAATATCCCTATTGGTTATTTGCAGTATTGTGCGCTTAATGACTTATCCCAAACTGATAGACAATTGTATCATCTCGATCAAACTGATTATGTCTACGGAATTGACTTGTTCATAGGCGAAACCGGCTATTGGAACAAGGGAATTGGTACAAAAATCTTGTCAGCAGCTATTAGTTATCTTTTTGAACAGCGACAAGCTCATAAAATTGTCATAGATCCTCATGTTGACAATCCTCGCGCTATCCGTTGCTATGAAAAATCTGGTTTTGTCAAAGTAAAGTTATTGCCCACCCATGAGCTACATGAAGGGGAATACTCAGATTGTTGGCTTATGGCAATAGACCAAAAGAATCCATTACACTCCTAATTTATGCATCACAACTAGTAAGTTGGTATGAGAGAATGTTACAAAATTAACTTGCGTGTTCCCAGTCACTGAGTAACTCATGCTGTTGTACAGCTTTCTTGCATTGGCGGAATGGTACTTTAGGAGTACCAATACTAATGCCAGGAAAAGACTGTTTTTTTGTCTTGCTGGGTCTGTTTTCTTGTGTCGTTGTCAATTGTTGGGTTTTCATTGGTAAATCAATTTCTGATTAAAATCTCAGCACCAATTTATAACACCAATTTTCAAACGGCAACTTCCACTATAGGTAGCTTATTTTCTACAAATATTCACAATCTGATCGCTACTAACCGGGGATTTCAATTAATTTCTTAAAAGTTTTGATCACGCTTGTTTGGTCATTACTCCTAAATTCATTACACATTCAGGAAATTGGCGCTTTAATGCAGGAAAAACCGGGCAAGGCGCTTGTTCTTGTAAATTGTCCGGTTTACTCCAAGTAAATGGGGCTTTCTGCGCTGCTGACATCCACACCAGACGCTTTGCTCGTGTCATCGCAACGTATAGTAAACGGTACTCCTCAGATATTTTCAAGTGCTTTGCTTGTTCCCATGCTTGTGTAACATCTGGTATGGTAGATTCTCCGTGGAGAGCAGCACGAATTTGGGCGCGGGCTACTTCTGATAAGGTAAAATCCCCTAAGAACTGGCTTTGGGGAGGAACCCAAAATCTCCCAGGAATCAAGTTTTCGTGGAGAAAGGGAAGAAACACATAGTCCCAATCTAACCCTTTGGCTTTGTGCATGGTAATAATGGTCAGTTGACCGCGACGAGTGTAACGTTCTTCCGAATCTTCGGTTTCCACTGGTTCAAACCGTTCGGAACTGACGATTTCACTTAAAGTTGACAGCATTCCCCCCATTGAACTATTGCCTGCTATCTGCTGGTTTACCCGTTCTGCGAGTTTGTCAGCAGTTGCTAATTCTGCCTGGTCGTAATTTAAGGTCAAGGCGAGAAAGGAAATTAGCTGGTACAGGGGCAATTCCAACCGGGCGCGAAGTAAATTGCGACACAAACGAGCAGCTTTTTGGACTGTTTCTGGCTGGGGTGCTGCTAGGGGGCCAGGATACAAAAATTCTTCTGGGAGACTAGCAAGGGCGTTGAGGTCTTGAGTAGGTATTAACTGGCGCTGTACTAATGCTTCTAGTGCGGCTTTGAGGTAATCGGGGGAGTGGGGGCGATCGCAAAATTGTAGTAATGCTAAAATCTCTTGGGGAACATGGGAACGGCGATCGCGTTCTCCCACATCGTAAAGTGTAATTTTATGCTCTTTGCACACAGGTGTCAGAGCCTCTGCTAACCATCGTCCTTGACGATTTTCTCGCACTAAAATCGCTGCACTATTTTGTGTTGGGTCTTCGCCAAATAACTCGATTACTCTTTGAGATAACAATTCAACGGTGTGATGAATATCACGCGGAGTATAAAGTTCCAATCCTCGTCCTACTGGTGCTGGGTTGGCGTTATCTTGCGGATCACCAGCTTCAACAGGGCGAATTGTCTGCAAGCGAAATGGTACTTGTCGGTTGTCAGGAATCTGTTGTCCGTTATTCGTTTTTGCTAAGGATTGATTATTGATCCATTTGAGGGCAAAGTTAGCAGCTTCAATGATAATTCTAGTACTGCGACCAGCTTGATCCATCGTTGCTAATCGTTGGATGCGATCGCACTCTTCGCAAAATTGCCGAAAATAAATCGGATCGGCTGGGGTAAAGGTAGAATTAATCGCTTGGTTCGGGTCGCCAACTCGTACCAAGTTGAGTGGGGAGTGGGGAGTGGGGAGTGGGGAGTTAGGAGTGAGGAGTGAGGAGTGAGGAGTTAGGAGTGAGGAGTTAGGAGTTAGGAGTGCAGAATTATCTCCCTCATCTCCCTTATCTCCCTTATCTCCCCTCACTCCCCCATATTGCCCATCACTTGCCAAAATTTCTAACAACTGCGTCTGTAATGGGCTAGAGTCTTGGGCTTCGTCTTCAAAGACAGCGAAAACTTGGTTTTGCTCGATGCGACGGGCGCTGTCATTTTCTAAAACGCGCAGTGCGGCTAAAATCATATCGTCGTAGTCGATGAAATCACGCGATCGCATTAACTTTTGATATTGCTCATACAATCCCGCCGCTACGCTCAAAATTGTATATTCGTCTGTGGTTTGTTTACTCCACTCCCGCAATTTTTCTGGCGATATCCCAGAACTTTTTGCTTCATGAATTACCGTATTAGCCAATTCTGGCAATACTTCTGTTCGCAGCACCGATTGGCGACGCAATCTTTCTGTCTCTTCTCCGTCAAATTGATGACCTTCTAATAACCGCAAATATATTCCTGGATTATTCGCAATCCATTGCTCTACGGCTGTCCTGATAAAACGGTGACTTTGAGTTGGTGTAATTAATGTGACATTTTCTAACTGCAAACCTGACAAATCAGGATGGCGACTGGCAATGTTCAACGCTAGACCATGTAGGGTATAGACAAAAAAGCCTGTCTGAGGTAAGGATAATTTCTTTAAGTCTTTGCGGATCTTCGCTTTAATGTTGGCAGCAGCAGAGCGAGTAAAAGTAACAACTACCAAGTGACTGCGGGAGGATGAACGTTCATACTGGCGTGCGATCGCGATCGCCGCCGCCGCCGCCATCCCAGTAGATTTGCCTGCACCAGGAACGGCAGAAATAGCCAAAGGGCCAGATTGCCAGTCAGCCATTTGCTGTTGTCCAGGGCGTAGACTGTTGCGGATTGCTAGAATCTTCTCCCGCAGAGAAGGAACAGGCGATCGTTCGGACAATTCTAAGTGGAGTGATTCTTGAGCCACAGGAGCAGTAAATTTAGTGTCTGACATTGATATTTTTATATTTAATAATTTTAATTCCAAAACCGCAGATATGAAAAATCATTGGTGTTTATCTGTGATGACAAATATTTTTGAATTGCAAATTAATTAGCTAATAGCTCTATCAAAAATCAAACAGTAGTCTTCAGAGAGATCCCCAAACATAAAAATCCTGAAGGAGAATCTATTGAGATTCCCCTTCAGGTCAAACACTTTTATTCAATCAAAATAATTCACGTTTTATACCATTTCACGAAATGCCTGATACAAATGATTAGTTTTTAATTCTTTCCCCCTGCTCCCTGCTCCCTGCCCCCTTGCTGGCTATTTGTATCGATTTTAAAGCGAAATGGTATTACTTGGTATCTTTATAGCAAGTATAAATACTGATATTGTCAAATTCAAGATGAAGATTGCTGAGTTAAAAGACTGCCTACAAGGGACGGGGTATCAATTAACTCTATTTAAAAATATTCCACGCCAAGTGGCGAGGTATGTACCAAGTACAATAGTTAAAGCAAGTGGCAGCATTGGCTAAACAAAAAATTGAACCAATGCCCGATCAGCTATGTGGTGTTTGGACAGTCTTAACAGATCACATCACGGAGTTAATTCTGTCTAAAATTAAATTTATTCATCAATCTGCCAGGAATCCTTAGTTAATTCTTCATCCAGAATTTTCTTAGGACGCACGATGATAATAACTTGTCCTAATAAGGGAATTTCTGGCTCAGTTTCAAACCACTGAAAATCTAATTCACCACCCTTTTCGACAACAAAATAGCTGGAGGCATCCCATTCTCGTTGGGCACGATCTACCACTACTACCACCGGACCTAATTGGCTTTGGGTTTGGATGGGGAAGCGATCGCTATTTGCTAAAATTACTACTGGATCTTCTGCCGCTAACAACACTTGCCAACCTGGTAATGGTATCCAAGCTTGTTCTCCAGAAAACTTGACCAACCGAAATGGTTCAATTTCTGTCAGTATGGGCACAGCTTGCAAGTCTTGTCGTGATAATGGCAAGTCGCCTACCACGGGCAAAATTCGGGGTAATTGTTCTTCAAATTCCAGACGGTAAAAGGGTAAAATTGGCGCTGGACGCTGGGGAGTAGTAGTAAAATCAGTCAGTAGCTGTTCGATTTTTTGTCTTGCTGCTGGCGTGTGAGCAAAGCGTAAACCTTTGGCTATTAGGCGCGATCGCTGTTGTAAATCTGCATTTTGGCGTGCCAGTTTCCAAACTTGATGAGCAACAGCATCCCCAGGATGGGCAGAAAACCCTTCTGGTAAAGTGCGGTAATAAGAGAACTCTTTAAGTGCTTTTGCTATTTCCCGTGCCTCATCGGCATCAACATTGTGGACGAAGATTAGTTCGGCGGCGGCGGCGCGTTCTTCTTGGGTGAGCAAACGCAGTTCATATAAAACATCACTGCCGCGTATAGCATAGTGCGATCGCGTTGCTTCCGATACTCCAAACTTTTCTAAAGAATTGTAAACTTGAGAACCAACAACCACCTGATTTTGTTGAATCGGCTCAAATCCAGTCGCCTCAAAAATGTCTTGGGGGTTGTAACCGGTTTTTAGCAACGAGGCGATCGCCGTTCCCCATTCCACCCAGTTACCTTGTTTTTGCCTCAGCCTTCGCAGTAATTCTTGTGCTACATCGTTAGTAGCATTTTCTTCGGGATTCTGAGCGTTGGGTGGTAGATCAGTCATAATCAGAGTGCGAGCTTCAACTTGAGAGGTTGATTAATACCTCATGAGCAAGTCTTATTCTAATCTATGAACTACCCATAGTTATATCTTGCACCTGCCCACTTGCTTGGCAATACAGAATTTATTCTGAGGCGGTTGTTGGGGCTGGTGCAAGTTTTGAGTATAACTAACGCCGTGTGCAACTTTCTCTCAGACCTAACCCCCAACTCCTTCCCTACAAGGGAATGGGAGCAAGAATCAAAGCTCGACCTTTCGGGGAGAGGAATGGAAGTGGGGTTCTAAGGATAAGTTGCACATTACGTTAACTACTGCTTTGAGTTGATCTGTAGAAACTTATCTAGTCAATTCTTCTTGTGCAATTTTTTCTTGCTTCAGATATTGGGGCAGGCAAATATCCTCTGTGACACTCACATTTGCCGTATTTAAACATGCAAGCTAACTCCGTAAAAACCCTTGATAAATTTTCGCTATTCTCAACTAAGCTTGGTATGGAATATAACAAGATAGTGAATATTTACAGGAAATATCTTATGGATAAGCCCAATCTCGAAATTGATAAACTCCAATATCAAGTGATAACTCTCCAACAACCAAAAAAGCTGAAAATCCTGGTAGTTGACGATGAGCCAGATAATCTCGATCTGCTTTATCGCACCTTTCGACGCGACTTTAATGTTCTGAAAGCTGATAGTGGAGTGAACGCCCTAGAAGTTTTGGCAGCAGAAGGGGAGGTAGCGGTGATTATCTCCGATCAACGGATGCCAGAAATGAAAGGAACTGAGTTTCTCAGCAAGACTGTACCTCAGTTTCCCGATACGGTTAGGATAATTCTCACCGGATTTACTGATATTGAAGACTTGGTAGAGGCGATTAATGCAGGACAAGTCTACAAATATATCACCAAGCCTTGGGACCCAGGCGAACTGAAGGCAGTGGTGCAAAGAGCAGCAGAAACCTACGACTTGCTCAAGCAACGTACAGAAGAATTACGCCGTTCTCATGCTCAAATAGCCCTGCTGAGTGTTTTGGTACAGGTAACTCAAGCAGTTTCTAGCTTAGAAGAAACTCTCGCTCCAATTGCTAGGGCTGTGAGTAATACTTTTGGAACAGACGGATGTATTTTACAACTGACAGATGGAAATACTCTGATTGCGACTCAAGGAACTTACAGCGATACAGGTACAATAGAGAATTGGCTATCTGTTGACCCACTAACAAAGGAAGCGATCGCCACCGGGCAAATGCAACTTTCCTTAAATATACTTAAAGACACAAAATTAGTTGATGCTATTCACTACAAAGATACGGATGTGCAAGCACATTTAGTTATCCCAATTAGCTACCGTAATCAACTTTTGGGCGTATTATCCCTACAGTGGAAACAACCCTGCACTTTACGGGAAGATGAATTAATGCTAATTAATTTATCAGCCCAACTGATAGCGATCGCTTTTACTAGTTGTCATTAGTCATTTGTCATTAGTCAAAAACCAATGCCCAATGCCCCATGCCCAATACCCAATACCCAATGACTAACGAAATTCAGTCCATTTTTAACCGTATTGCTCCGGTTTATGACCAGTTGAACGATTGGTTGAGTCTGGGACAGCATCGAATATGGAAGGAAATGGCAGTGAAATGGAGTGCAGCTAAATCGGGTGATACTGCATTAGATTTGTGTTGCGGTAGTGGTGATTTAGCCTTACGTCTGGCACGGCATGTAGGGGCAACAGGGAAGGTTTACGGAGTGGATTTTTCACCTAACCTGCTAGAAAAAGCTAAAGAACGCTCACATTGGCAGTACCCCCAACCTGCGTTGGCTTTGCCCGCCGTAGGCATCGCTTGGGTAGAAGCCGACGTGCTAAATTTACCCTTTGAGGATAACCAATTTGATGCCGCAACAATGGGCTATGGTTTAAGAAATGTTAAAGATATTCCTCGCAGTCTCCAAGAGTTATATCGGGTTTTGAAGCCGGGTGCTAAAGCCGCAATTTTAGACTTTCATCGACCGAGTAATCCTCAGCTACGTGCCCTTCAGCAGTTGTATCTGGACAGTTTTGTAGTGCCAGTTGCCAGTTATTTAGGGTTAAAAGAAGAATATGCTTACATCAGCCCTAGCTTAGACCGCTTTCCCATCGGGAGAGAGCAAATAGAGTTAGCGCGGCAAGTTGGTTTTGCTGTTGCCACACATTACCCCATTGTGAACGGTATGATGGGAGTGCTAGTGCTTAGTAAATTATGAGTTATTAGTTAAAAGTTATGAATTATGAGTAGTGATAAATTCTCATTTAAAATTTATCATTCCTAACTCCTAACTCTAAGCTCTAAACTCTAGGCTCTAAACTCCTAACTTTTTTAATTCTTCCCTTGGACTGGTCTCATCTTTGGCTTTATGTGTCTCCCCCGGTACTGGGTGGAATTATTGGCTATTTCACAAATGACATAGCCATCAAAATGTTGTTCCGTCCTTACCGAGCAATTTACATTGCTGGACGAAGAGTACCCTTCACCCCTGGATTGATTCCCCGCAACCAGGAACGTTTGGCTCTGAACATTTCTAAGACAATCATGGGGTCACTTTTGACACCACAAGAATTGCAAAATCTGGCGCGGCGTCTGTTGGAAACAGAACGGGTGCAAGGCGCAATTCTCTGGTTGTTGCGGCTGGCAATTGAACAAATTAAAACAGATAAAAACGAGAAAAGTGCCAAAATTGTGGCGGGAATTTTGCGGGATTTAATAGGGGAATCCCTGCCACGGCTACTCAAGGTTTTAGCGCGACGTGAAGACTTTTTGGAAGCGCAGATAAATCAAATTTTTGATCAGATATTGCTGGAATTTCAATTGAGTGAAGAACAAGCCACGCGGCTTGCTGATTGGTTGTTGCAAGCAGTTTTACCGCCAGATGTGCTGCGGCAGACGATAGTTGATTTTTTGACCGATCGCACAATTCAAATTGTTGATGAAGGCTTCCGCGAAAAAACCAGTGGGACTTATTGGGTAGTAGCAAATTTGTTTGGCTTACGTAATACTCTCACGCGACTACGAACTTTTTGTTTGGATGAAAAAGAGGCTGCTAATACTCGCTTGCAAGAATTGACTAAAGATTTGCAAATGCGCGATCGCATTAGGAAATTACTGCAAAATTTATCATTACAAAACTTGCCAATGGGGACGGTGCGCCAACTCCGAAAGACCACCCGCGAAAGTGTCCGCCATTACTTACAAAACAGTGGCAGCGATTTTTTACAAGGATTAACTGATTCTGTTGATTGGGAAAATATTGCTGTAGTCCTGCTAAATCGTCTGAGTACTTCACCGGTTGTCAATACTTCTTTAGAAGTAATGAGTCAAGAATTGGCTTTAATATTAGATAAGTATTTGGAAAAAGATTTAGAAGTAATTGTGGCGCAAGCAATTCCAATTTTGTCGATAGATCAAGTGATAGTTGACCGCGTAAAATCAACTTCACCGGCTGATTTAGAAGCTGCAATTGAGGGAATTGTAAAAAATGAATTGCAAGCTATTGTAACTTTAGGTGGTGTTTTGGGTTTTGTTATCGGGTTATTGCAGACAGGGTTTTTAATATTTAGTCAATATTGATTTTTGGTTTTTGACTGCAAATTTTTATTAACTTATAGTTGCAAGTTGCCCAGATTGTGAAATGAGCGAAATTAAGCGATCGCCTAACTTAAAATCTGCGTCAAATCAAGCACAAACCCAGGCAATACATCCTCTCCTGATAAGCTAGTAGGCGAGCGCAAAACCTCAACTTCCTGTCCTGGGCGGTAAATTTCCACCTGTTGGTTCTGGGGGTCAATCAGCCAGCCTAAACGCACACCGTTGTCAATATACTCCTGCATTTTTTGTTGCACAGTCTTTAAGCTGTCTGAAGCAGAGCGTAATTCTACCGCAAAATCTGGAGCGAGTGGTAGGAATCTGTCGGGGTCTGGATTCAGGGCTTCTAATCGTTCCCGGCTCACCCAAGACGCATCTGGAGAACGGTTTGCACCATTAGGAAGTTTGAAACCTGTAGAAGAGTCAAAAGCCAAACCTGTACCATCAGCGTCAGCCCAATTACCTAAGCGCTGTGTCAGTTTACTATTCCGATTTCCGATTCCCCATCCAGTTGGTGGCATGATAATCAATTCTCCCTCTGCCGTGCGCTCAAGTCGCAAATCTCGATTATTTTGACACAGTTGGAAGAACTGCTCATCTGTCAGTTCAATGGTGGGGCTGAGGTTCAGAATCAGGGCAGTCATAGTTGCCTCTCAAGCTTTCTAACTGTAGCGTAGCATTGGGTTAACATCTTGGGTTAACCATAGTATGTTAACCATCTAACAATTACCATGCTTACTAGAAAGCTATTTTTTATCATGTAAGAATTTGTTTCACTGTTATCTGTCTGATAAGAGCAGATGAGAGTTTATGTTTTTTCTCAGCTTCCACTCGCAATTTGCCAAAAACCTGAAAAGTGGCAGTCTGATTTTCTAAATACCTACGATTTCATGCTAGATGCGGAAAATCGATTTGTTTCATCAAAGATTTATGTTTGACTCTTCAAGGGCTGTTCTATCACTAAAGGATCAATATATGCTTCTAGAGTATCTTTAACTTTAGAAGGCTGACGAATTGGAGCGATCGCAGAATAATCAGGTTTTACTGTCCAGTCATAATGGCGAAGCAGTGTGGAAAGCACGATTTTCATTTCCATTTGGGCAAATTCCATGCCTAAACATCGGTGCGAACCATAACCAAAACCCATTAGTGCTAAAGGATGTTTCTTATCTTCTTCACGATGTGGTGCAAAGCGATCGGGGTCAAAGCGATCGGGATCGGTATACAGTTCTGGTAGACGGTGAGTCAACATCGGCGAGATAGTCACAAACCAACCTGCTGGGATGCGATAACCTGCATACTCAATATCTTTGAGGACTCCACGATTATAGGCATACACTGGCGGATAAAGCCGTTCTACTTCTTTTAAAACGTTGGTTAAATCTGGAAGTTGTTTGAGATGAGACAGATTAAGGGGATTATTTCCCACAACTGCTAATTGTTCTTGGCGCAGTCGCTCTCGCCATTCGGGATGATTACCTAGTTCAAATATTACCCAACTCAGCAAAGAGGCTGTCGTCTCGTGTCCAGCAAACAGGAGTAGTAATGCCTCGTTGATTATCTGTGCTTCGCTGAATTTATTCCCGTCTTCATCAACAGCTGCTAGCAGCAATCCCAAAACATCTTTTGATTCTTCTAAGTTACCTTTCTCGATACGCTGTGCGATTACTTGACGCAAGAAAGCCACTAAATTACCCCTAGCATTTTGACCGCGGCCATATAAAGTAAAAGGGACATTCAATTTGAATATCGTCATACTGCCATCTAGCAGTTGTGTAAACCACTGACTGGTTTGCTCAACTTCGCTCTTGTTCTGACTTCCCAAAAACAGGCGAGTAGCAACCATCAGGGTAAGCTGGCGGAAACTAGAATTTAAGGGAATCGTTCTCTGTCCCCAATTTTTGAGGAAGTCTTGCACAATATTTTGGATGGTGTCGAAATATGTAGCGATCGCTTTTCCGTGAAATGCTGGATACATTAAGCGACGAGTTAGGCGATGTTCTTCCCCATCTTGTAATAAAATATTATTGCCAAATGTTGATTCTAAGAAATACCATCCTATCCGCGATGACATGTGTTCCGCCTGTTCCACCAGCACCAGCCGATTAGCATCAGGGCCAATTAAATAAGCACGTTTACGCCCCATGACGCTCGTCTTAAAAACTGAACCATACTGCTGGAATCGTCGCCACAAATACAACTCTGAATCCTGAAATATTTCCAAAGTCTCCCCCAAGAGGGGTAAGCCATAGCTACCAGGCATTTCCTCGGCGGATTTTAGCTGTCGCATATTTGAGTACCTCCAGCAGTAATTAGCTACAGTATCTACTTAATTGTAAAGCGCAGTTAGGTTTTGCAAATCTAAATTACCACTGGCGGTAGAGTTTTTCTGCATAGAACATAATCTCTTCATTTGGCAATCTAATTTTTGGTTTTTGCCGAGGATACGCCTCAGGTGCGCGATGCAGAAGCGACGAAAAAGCAGATTCTTGATGCGGCGGAAGCGGAGTTTGCCAGAAATGGACTTAGTGGGGCGCGGACAGAAGCGATCGCTAGAGGTGCAGGTGTCACCAAAGCGATGATTTACTACTACTTCCAGAGCAAGGAAGGACTATATGAAGCTGTTCTGCAACGTCCGGCGGTGGAGATGCACGAAGGGTTTGAGCAGCTAAATTTGGATCAGTTCCCACCAGAGGAGGCATTGAAGGTACTTGTCAAAGGAGCGATCGCTTATGAAGCTGCTCACCCGCACAGAGGAATGCTTTGGTTTCAAGAAGCAAACCAAAATCAGGGAAAGTATTTCAAACAGGGGAATTGGCAAGAGAATTTTAGCTATCTCATCAAGATTTTAGAACGGGGGATGGCTGAAGGTTGTTTCCGTAAGATCGATCCATTTCTCACCACCCTACATATTATTGGGGTTTGTAATTTATACTTCAACGCTTACGAAAACATCAAGCATACTAAACCCGATTTGCAATTACTGAGTCCAGAAATGATTGAGCAGCATACTCAAGCAGCAGTTAATTTTATTTTGGCTGGTGTGCGACGTACTGAAGATTAGAGATTTAATATCGATCGCTTCTCTCCTAGTACTGTTCGGTTAAGCTTGGTTGAGGCAAGCACGGGGAGAGAAGAATGACTGAACATATACCCTCTTGCCTCCCCTGCTTATCCGAACCGTATTGGCTTCTCTGCCAGAGGTTTAGCCGATGCTTCGAGCGATCGCGTTGTCACAATTCGTACCAAATTCCGAGTTCCAAACAACCGAAGTTAAAGCTCAGAACACCAAACTTCGAGTTCCAAACATCAAAATTTTACTTTTCAAACAAAAGGACGAACTCATGGCAAATTCAGTTTTCAACTTATCTAACCTCAACGGCACGTCGGGATTTGCCATCAACGGCATCAATCCAGATGACCGTTCAGGCAACTCTATTAGCAGTGCCGGAGACATCAACGGTGACGGTCTAGACGACCTGATCATTGGGGCACCCTTTGCCGAACCCAACGGCAACTCCTCAGGGCAAACCTACGTGGTGTTTGGCAGCAAGGAAAGTTTTGATGCCCAATTCTACCTCTCCACCCTCAACGGCACGTCAGGCTTTGCCATCAACGGCATCAATCCAGATGACCGTTCAGGCAACTCTATTAGCAGTGCCGGAGACATCAACGGCGACGGCATTGATGACCTGATTATCGGGGCAGATGGTGCTTCCCCCAACGGCATCACCTCAGGGCAAACCTACGTGGTGTTTGGCAGCAAGGAAAATTTTGCTGCCCAATTCAACCTCTCCACCCTCAATGGCACTAATGGTTTCACCATCAACGGCATCAATCAATATGACTCCTTAGGCAACTCTGTTAGCAGTGCCGGAGACATCAACGGCGACGGTGTTGACGACCTGATTATCGGGGCACCCTTTGCCGAACCCAACGGTACCTCTTCAGGGCAAAGCTATGTGGTGTTTGGTAGTAAAGAAAGTTTTACTGCCCAATTCGACCTCACCACCCTCAACGGCACTAATGGTTTCACCATCAACGGTATTAATGAAGAGGACTCCTTAGGCAACTCTGTTAGCAGTGCCGGGGACATCAACGGCGACGGCATTGACGACCTGATTATTGGGGCACCTTCTGCCGACCCCAACGACATTATCTCAGGGCAAACCTACGTGGTGTTTGGCAGCAAGGGGGGTTTTGATGCCCAACTCAACCTCTCCACCCTCAACGGCACTAATGGTTTCACCATCAACGGTATCAATGAAGATGACTCTTTAGGCAACTCTGTTAGCAGTGCCGGAGACATCAACGGCGACGGTATTGACGACCTGATCATTGGGGCACCCTTTGCCGACGGCAACGGCGACAATTCAGGGCAAACCTACGTGGTGTTTGGCAGCAAGGAAAGTTTTGCTGCCCAATTCAACCTCTCCACCCTCAACGGCACTAATGGTTTCACCATCAACGGCTTCAATAAAGGTGACGGCTTCTTCAGCAGTTTTGTCAGCAGTGCCGGAGATATCAACGGCGACAGCATTGATGACCTGATTATCGCAGCACCCTTTGCCGACCCCAACGGCACCAATTCAGGGCAAAGCTACGTGGTGTTTGGCAGAAAAGAGGGTTTTGGTGCCCAACTCAACCTCTTCAACCTCAACGGCACAAATGGCTTTGCCATCAACGGTATCAATTCAGATGACCGTTCCGGCTACTCTCTTAGCAGTGCCGGAGATATCAACGGCGACGGTATTGATGACTTGATTATCGCAGCACCCTTTGCCGACCCCAACGACATTAGCTCAGGGCAAACCTATGTCGTGTTTGGCAACCGCACCCCCGTTCTCGACCTCAACGGCAACTCAGAGGGTATTGATTTTAGCACTACCTTTAGCGGTACTCCCGTCTCCATCATCGATAGCAACTTCACCCTCGGCGACAATGGCAGTACCCTAGCTGGTGCCACCATCACCATTACCAATCTCTTGAATGGCGCAACCGAGAGTCTCAATGCCACTGCCATCGGCAACATCACCTCTACCTACAACCCCATTACAGGCGCTCTCACTCTTAGTGGTACGGATACCATTGCCAATTATCGACAAGTCCTCAGCAGCGTTACCTACAACAGTACAGCTACCACTGTTAACACCACAATTGAGTTTGTCGTCGATGACGGCCAAGATGTGAGTAACACCAGTGCAGTAGCAACCACCACTTTGGGTAGTGTCCAGAAATTGATCACGGGCACGCCTGATGCAGATATCCTCATCGGCACATTCAACAACAATGTCATCGAGGGCAAAGCTGGTAACGACAAGCTCACTGGTAGTGGTGGTCGAGACACATTCATCTTCTCAAGAGGCGATGGCATCGACACCATAACCGACTTTGGCGGCGTAGGTACCGTAGGTATTGATTCAAATTCATCAACGGCGGCAATTGCTGAAGTTGATACTTTAAATCCATCAACGGCGGTAATTGCTGAAGTTGATACCTTGGATTTTACTAGATTAGGATTGACTGCTAAAAATCTGCAATTAAATCAAAATGGCAACAATCTAGAACTCACTTTTGAAAATACAAGCAATACCAAAATCATTCTAGAAAACTTCCAGTTAGAAAAGCTGAATAATTTACCAGCATCTGATGTCAGCCCAGCTATTGGCAATATCCTGTTTGACAACCAGAGAGGCATCGTTGACAGTTTTGATGTCTTCGATGCCAACTCCACTCAAACTGAGCTATTTAACCCGACGAACATCGTTACATTCCTCAATGACCTTAACAATAACATTACGGGTTTTAAAGACTCCGGCGATGTGATTAATGGTCAGGGAGGTGATGACATCATCAACGGCAATAGTGGCAATGATTTGCTACGGGGTGGAACTGGTAATGATACCCTCATCGGTGGTGCTGGCGATGATACTCTGGTTGGCGGTGCTGGCAATGACGTACTCATAGGTGGTGAGGGTGTTGACAGATTCCTTTACAATACCGATGCTCCTTTTAACAGTACTGATGTTGGTCTAGATAGCATTAGTGGGTTCTACAGTGGATTTTTTGCAGCCACTACACAAAGTGACAAGATTGTACTGGATAAGGCTACCTTTAATACAATTACTTCTGTTGCGGGAATAGGTTTTAGTAACGAGAGTGATTTTGAAATCACTTCTTCTGCGGGGACTAGCACGGCGACAATTGTCTACGATGCTGTGAGTGGGCAGTTGTTCTACAACGAAAATGGCAGCACGGCTGGTTTCGGCACCGGTGGTCTATTTGTGACTCTAACTGGTGCGCCAATTCTCAAGGCATCTGATTTTATTATCCAAGCGTAGTTCGCTTGGAACAACAAACTTTGAGTTCCAAACACCAAACGACTCTGACTTTTCACGGGATCTGGAAAACCTCTGTTTTTGCAGGAGAGAGGCTTTGAATTCTCCCCCTTGCTTACCCTACGGTGTACATACAAGGTAAAAAAACATCGATGCAACAAAGGTGCAGGTCAAAAGACTTGTGTGTACACCGTAGCTTCCTTACCAGGGAAGGGGGTTGGGGGATTAGGTTTCGCGTTAGTTTTTCCAGATAACGTGAAAAGTCAGAAACGAGATTAAAGCTAAATACAGCATTTCATTAATTTGTAACGAATTAAATCTGACAATGCCAATGCATCGACTGACAATGCCAACGCATCGACTGACAATGCCAACGCATCGGCTGACAATGCCAACGCATCAACTGACAATGCCAACGCATCGACTGACAACGCCAATGCATCGGCTGACAATGGCAACGCATAGACTAACAATGGCAATGCGTCCCCTTGCATTAAAAACGCTACAATTATTACGCAAAGCTGTACTAAGTTTCTTAATTACGAATTTCGCACAGCACCATTAGCCTTCAACTTAGGATAAGCAATCCGTTTGTGATGAAATTGCTGCCAAACATCTACAAATATCTGGGCAATTTTTGACATTTCTTCTCGTGTTAATCCTGAATCTACGAGTTGATTGTCTTGCCATTTGGCACGCAGAATATTATTTAGCATAGTTAAAGCTTGTTCAGTCGAAACATCTTTAAGCGATCGCTTTTCTCCCAGAGGTTTAGCCGATGCTTCAAGCGATCGCAGCGCTGCTTCGCAAGAATCTGCTAACATGACAATTCCTGTTTCCCGTGATTGAGGAATCGGGCCATCGTAACGAAAATCTGCATCGTCTACTGTTAAACTTGGATCTGCCTGCGCCATTTGCTGGGCTTGATGATGGAAATAGGCAATCAGCATCGTTCCCTGATGCTCTGGAATAAAAGCTTGAATTGCTGTCGGCAAAAGGTGTTTACGCGCCATCACTAACCCTTCCGTTACGTGCTTTTTGATAATTTCTGCACTCTTCCAAGGATCTTTAATCTCTGTATCATGTTTATTCGGCCCTCCCATTTGATTTTCAATAAATCCAAGAGGGTCGTGCATTTTGCCAATATCGTGATATAGTGTGCCAGCCCTGACTAGTTCAACATTGCATCCTAGTTGTTTGGCAGCAGCTTCGGCAAGGGTAGCGACAAGCAGCGTATGTTGAAAAGTTCCAGGAGTTTCAGTAGCGAGTCGTTTTAATAAAGGGCGGTTAGGGTTCGCCAGTTCCGCTAAACGGATTGGGGTAACTAAATCGAAAACTTTTTCTAGATAAGGACTCAAGCCTAAAGCTACAACACTCCAGCCTAAACCGGATAAAGCAAACAATCCGGCTTCTCGGAGGACGAGATACCAAGTTGAACCAAATGCTTGACCAATTAAGATTTTAACAACCAGATAAATACTGCCCTGAGTTAAAGCGATCGCAACACCTAATAATGCTAATTCTTCACGCGATCGCAATCGTTGCGCTATGTAACTACCTAATATTCCTCCCCCTACACAAGCTAAAAGCGCAGCCTTGCTTATATCCAAGCTAATAGCTAATATTGGCAACAGCAGTCCGACAACTGTTAACGCCAAAGTGGGGCCGTAAAAGCTTCCCAACAATAAACCAAGGGCACTCCAGGTGGTATAAGGCAATCCCATCGTTACCAATGCTGGCACACTCAAAGTCAGCAATAACACCAATAGGCGATCGCGTTGTCGCAATTCGTAATTGACATGCCGTTCTACCCAGACAAAAATACCAATGGCGATCGCAATTACACCTGCTAACTTCACTAACTCGCGCCATTTTACCTCGCGGCGAACCAGGTGATAATGCTCCAGCACCTTAAAGTTCCATGCAGTAATCTGCGCTCCTTTTCTGACAATCACCTCACCATACCGTACCTTCACCATCACGGGTGGCACCCCAGCAGCAGCCTTTTGAGCGTTTTCTCTGGTTTGTTCTTCATCTTTTTGCAGATTCGGCTTGAGTACAGCTAACAAAAGCTTCTTTGCTAAAGATTCGGCGGATTCTGGTACAAAGGACTGCAATTGTAAACTCACCGCATCCTGTAAGATATTTTTTGGCAGTCCTTGTGGGATACCTTGGGTGAGAATCCGCTCTGCACTCTGATGAATTCCCATTTGTGTTTTTCCCCACTCCTCATCTGACAAATTCAAAAGTAGGGATTCCTCATATACTGCTTCTGGGGTAACAGTCTCTAACTGTAAAAGTTTGGCAGTGGCTTGGGTGTATCTTTGCCGTGCTTGGGAAATTTGGGAAATCACTAAAGACAAGTTTTTCTTAGAAGTGAGGCGGTAAGATTCTAGTTCTGCCACTGCTTGAGTAAAGTCAGTGTTTTGAGAAAAATCAACAGGCTTTGTCTTCTGTGGCGTTGGTGTTGTGCGCCGTTGGTGTTCCTGATTGGGTGCGGATGAGGCGGTGGTTTGTCCTGTTCCTTTCTGATGCTGATTTTTAGTATTTTCTACAGCTATTAGCAGTGCTTGCCATTCCGAATCAGGACAAGAGCGGAGGTAACGCTGGGTAGAGATGGACAAAACTAGAGGATCAAAAAAAGGAAAAGCTCCAGCAACGGCGCGAATTTCGTTGCCATCATCTAGAAGTCGTTGCAAATTTTCGTTGATTTGCTCGTTCATTGGCACATTAATCATCAACACCTGTAAGGATGTTTGACTAACGGCTTGGCGCTGTGATTCTGTTTTTTTCTGATCTTCGATGTTAGCTGTGTAAGGCGCAGTTATTGTTTGGGGCGCGGGATTTCCTACTTGAATTTGAGTCTGGTTGTATAATTTATGCCCTATAACGCCAGTGAGGGACACTAGAGCGATCGCTAAAATTACCAAGGAACGCTGTTCATGTACCCAATCTAAAGCAACTGTATAAATAGTACTCTTAGTTTTGACCGATTTTGTTTTTGACTGGAGCGCTCTTTCTTGTTTTCGGCGCTCGCTTTTATCGTTAGTTTTTGATAAAAATAGAATTATATTCTTAAGCACAGTCCTTAGAAGTTCCCTTCTATGGGTTTTGCTATTGGGACTTCTCATTAACTTTCCCTTACGGCGTAGTCCTTTGTACTGTCGCCGCCAGTTAGTCAATTGCTGGGTTAAGAACTGCAAAAATTGCTTTATTTTCATTATTTCTGCCTGCAATTGCTGACTTTGATGGTTCAAAATAAGACAATCATCAGGGAAGTTTGATTAGCGGCTATCGCAACTCCAGTAACGGAGCCTAATTAAAGCTGATTTGCCACAATAGCTACCTACAGAATCAGTCCAAAGTTTTTCTGAAAAATTCTAGTATATAAGTTTTTTAGTTTTTGGCTAGATTGGTAGTCTTCAGTGTTTAGTACCTACACAGTTATTCGGTAAAAATAGGATTAACGCGAGCGAATAACGCGAGGAGCTGCGTAAACTGAAAGCAAATCCACCTCACATTCCTCCTCAGTTAACTCCCTTGGATTTAAGGTAAGATCATACACTCCCGACCACACCGCCACAAATGCATCCGCCAATTTTAACATTTGGGAAAAGCTAGTTAGTCCCCATCTTGGAGAATTCCTCTGTAAGAGCAAGACTTGCCAATTTATCGGAATTCCGCCTATACCGTTATATGCTCCTGACAAGGCACCAGTAATTGCACCTGTAGCCTGTAAGTTTAGAGGCGTAGCATGTTCCATGAAATTGCCATTGTGAGTAGCCTGCAAAACTGCCAGCCGAAAGTCTTCCAAGGTACTCAAAAAGCAGTAGAACGCCATAGCAATAGTGCTACTGAGCTGTTCTTCTTTAGCAAACTCAGCTTGCACCCTTGATAATCCTGCCCCTTGCTCTAATAAATCCTGAACTATTAATAATTTTTTTGGTATTGATGTCGGCGTTTGCCCGAGAAAAGAAATTGTTTGTGGGATGAGGGTTCGGGGGTTAAGTTTTTCAGTTAAGGCAAGAGCGATCGCATATCCTACTGCTAGCGTTCCATCCCTTATTATTGGGTCATCCTCCCAGATTTTTAGGACATGCAGCAAGTTTTCCCGAAGCTTAATCGGATTTTCGTGAAAAAAAAGTGCTACTGGTAGTGTCGCAAGAATTATTTTGATCGATATGTTATCAGTTGCTGCTAAATGAAGAGATTCTTGTTGCTGACGCGCTATCCAATCATCTAAATCTAATCTACCAAACACAATCAAACTCTCAGTACCTAGAACCGTCATTCTGCCCAAATCCAGGTAACTCTGAGACTTTATATTACCAGTACCTAAACTTTCTCCCAGGAATGCTCCGAGTAAAGTACCTCTAAACCGACTTATAGGAGAGTAACGCATAAATTATCTAGTTAAAAGCGAGGAGTCAGGAGTTAATGAAATATTGCTAATTCCTAACTTTACTACCAACTACCAATTCCTAATTCCTAACTTCTAACTCCTAACTCTTAAATGATTCACCAAAGCTTGTAAGCCCAACAAGTAACTTTGTTCGCCAAAACCACTTATTTGCCCAATCGCTACTGGAGCGATGTACGAATGATGCCGAAAATCTTCCCGACGGTAAATATTACTTAGATGTACTTCGACTGTGGGCAAGTTAACAGCCGCGATCGCATCTCGCAATGCCACACTTGTGTGGGTATATGCCCCTGCATTAATCAAAATCCCGTGATGTTGTCCTAATGCGGCATGAATAGTATCTACCAAAATTCCTTCATGATTTGACTGCACAGAAAAAACTTTCGCCTGTATCTTGAATCCCTCTTCTTCTAACAGGCGGTTAATTTCAGCTAGAGTCAACGCACCATAGATTCCTGGTTCTCGCTGTCCTAGCAAATTTAAGTTTGGCCCATGCAGCGCCAGAATGCTTAAGGGTTGCAACGTCGAGTTGAGCACTTTGAGATTAGTGGCGACGACGCGAGCGATCGTTTACAGGAATCGGAATCAGTTCCGGTTCCGGTTCTGCCTCTGGCCCAAACAGGCTCTCAATTAGCCTCCGTGCTAATTCCTTAACCTTTTCCAGCACCTTTTCTATATAGTCCATGAACTGACGACTCCTGAGATACTACCTCAATTTTTGATTAACAGGTACGCAGAAATTGGTATATTTTCGCACCTCTGGCTTCCAACCGGGCTGATAAACAATCCCGTGTTTGGGACATAAGCCACTTCTAAAATTTGGCGTTGTGTTTTCCCTTACTTTTTAGAGTATCACACTTGCACCTACTGAACTGCATCCTATCAAGGATGGATATTAAGGGTCAAGAGTTAGGGATCGAACTTGGACTCTTGACTACGAATTGATTTACGATAGCGTAGCGTAAAGCCAACTCTTAGAGAGGCTCTGCCAACGGTATGGCAACTCTTGGAGACGCTATGCGTAGCTTGCTTCTCCGTAGGAGTACGCTTAGAGCGACGTAGGAGCGTTTTTTAGATTTTAGATTTATTTCGCTTACCAGGCGCGGGGAATGAACCCCAAAATTCTTTAAATCCAAAATCGTTCGACTGAGCAAAGTCGAAGTCCAAAATTCAAAATTAGCTGACTTGCAATTAACCTTCTGCGCCCTTTTTTTTCGTAGAGGTTGTTGACTTAGCAGTTGACTTAGATTTGGAAGTCGTTGATTTAGTCGTTTTGCGAGTCGATTTCCCTGTTGATGCTTTAGCTGACAACAAGTTCAGCGCCTCAGCCAGGGTTATATTTTCTACCGTTTGACCTTCTGGTATACTCACATTAGTTTTGCCATGCTTGATGTAAGGGCCGTATGGGCCATCGTAAATGTTAATTGTTTCTTCATCATCTGGATGTGTACCCAATTCGCGTAAAGCTGCCTTGGACTTGCTGTTTGTGGAACTACGTCCTTTTTTGGGTTCAGACAATAATTCCAATGCACGTTCTAAGCTAATCGTCAATACATTATCAGCAGCTTTTAGAGAACGGTAGTCTTTCCCCTCCTTACCCTGGTCATGAACCACATAAGGGCCAAAGCGCCCCAAACTTGCTTGGATTTTGCCGCCAGTGACTGGATGAACTCCCAATGTCCGGGGTAGTGCCAACAGACCAACAGCCATTTCCAGGGTAACGGTTTCTGGGGTAACACCTTTGAGTAGGGAGGCTTGTTTCGGTTTGGGGTTTTCGTCGGTTTTGTCACCCAATTGGACATAAGGGCCATAGGCGCCAATTTTCACATAAATCGGTTCGCCAGTTTCGGGATGCCGACCTACCTGGTCAGGGCCTGTGATTTTTTGTCGCAGCAATACTTCTACCTGTTTGGGGTCGAGGTCGGCTGGTGTCAAGTCTTTGGGAATTGAAGCGGTGATAACTCCGTCACCATTTTCAACTTCAATGTATGGGCCATATTTGCCAATGCGGACTTTGGCATCTAGATTCTCCAGTTCTACAGTCCTAGCTTTGGTGGCATCAATTTGACTTTCCTGTTCTCTTACCAGGGTTTCTAGCCCTTTCTCTCCCAGATAAAATTGCTGCAAGTAGGGTAGCCATTTCGCTTCACCTGTGGCAATGTCATCCAGGGTTTGCTCCATCTTTGAGGTAAAACTAGGATCAACAACGTCCGGGAAATATTTTTCCAGTAAGTCGGTGACGGCGAAAGCGGTGAAGGTAGGAATAAGAGCGTTACTCACCAAATGGGCATAACCTTTGTCAATGATTGTGCCAATGATGCTGGCGTAGGTACTGGGACGACCGATACCTTCGCTTTCTAAGGTTTTCACCAAAGTGGCTTCGGTGTATCTAGCTGGCGGTTGGGTTTCGTGCCCAACTGCTTCTAGCTCTGTACAATCGGGATGATCTCCTACTTTCAAATTCGGCAAAATCACTTCCTGGTCTTCTAGTGCTGCTTCGGGGTCGTCTGAACCTTCGACGTAGGCACGTAAGTATCCTGGAAATTCAATCCGTTTGCCAGAAGAACGAAATCCAGCGTCCTCGACTTGTAATTGCACGGTAATTTGAGTTTGGCGGGAATCAGCCATTTGACAGGCTACAGTCCGCTTCCAAATCAAATCGTAGATAGCAAGTTCTCGACCGCCCAAAGGAGTTTCTTGAGGGGTGCGGAAGGTGCTACCTGCTGGACGAATTGCTTCGTGCGCTTCTTGTGCGCCTTTGGATTTGGTGGTGTATTGCCGGGGTTGGGGACTAAGGTATTGTTGACCGTAGAGCTTTTCTACACAACTCCGAGCAGCTGCGATCGCTTGATCTGACAAATGCACCGAATCTGTCCGCATATAGGTAATATACCCCTGCTCGTACAAATTCTGGGCAACCCGCATTGTGTCACGGGCTGAGAGGCGCAATTTCCGGTTAGATTCTTGTTGCAACGTCGAGGTGGTAAACGGTGGTGACGGTTTGCGCGTCACTGGGCGTTCCTCCATCTCGATAACATTCCAGGTTTTCCCAGTTAGGCGTTCCTTGAGGGCTACCGCTTGATCTTCGTTTAGCAACAAGACATTGCGACCTGCGGTAATTTGTCCCGTCGTTGCGTCAAAATCACTGCCGTTAGCGATTTTGGTTCCTGCTAATGTTACCAACTGGGCAGCAAAGGGGGTTTTTTCCTTTGACAAACTAGCTTTCAAATCCCAGTACGTACCCTCATGGAAAGCGCGGCGTTGGCGTTCCCTAGTGACTAAAAGTCGGACAGCTACAGATTGTACTCGCCCAGCAGATAATCCCCAGGCGATTTTTTTCCATAGCAAGGGAGACAGGGTATAACCCACCAGTCGATCTAAAATCCGCCGCGTTTCTTGGGCGCGAACCAACTGCTCATCAATATTGCGGCAGTTTTTCAGAGCTTTTTTGATCGCCTCTTGGGTAATTTCATGAAACACCATCCGCTTAGTCGGAACTTTCGGCTTCAGCAATTGGTATAAATGCCAACTAATGCTTTCACCTTCCCGGTCTTCGTCCGTTGCCAGAATCAGTTCATCTACATCTTTGAGGGCTTCTTTGAGCTGGGTAACAATTTTCTTTTTGTCTTTCGGGACAACATACACCGGTTCAAAGTCGGCGTCCACATTTACCCCTAGCTGCGCCCATGATTCCCCTTTGACGGCAGCAGGAATTTCACTAGCCGACTGGGGGAGGTCACGCACATGACCCATAGACGCCTCCACCCGATAGCCTGCTGGCAGGTAGTTGCGAATGGTACGAGCTTTGGTTGGAGATTCGACAATGACGAGAGTTGACATGGAAATTTCAATAAAAAGAAGAGCTACTAAGCTAAACAGTCAAATTGAGCTAATTTTTGCAAATTGTCAAGATAAAAGGTCACGCTTAGGGCAGTGATTTAATCCTCACATAAACTGCCTGCTTGGGATAAAATCTGCTGAACTTATGGCCCAGTCTGTCCCACAGGGTAGAGGAGGAGAACGCTGGGTGTGAATTTCCAGCTATTTCAATCTTTAACTTATCTAACGCATAATTGGCGACTACAGTTTTCAAAATATCATTGGGGAGTAGGGAGTGGGGAGTGCGGAATGGGGCACAAGAGAATAACTATTGTATTGCCCAATGCCTAATGCCCAAATTCCTAAGAGCTTGTGCCAAAATTAAACCAAACTTGAGAGCAAAAGCGAAGTGGGTTTGTACCCATGTCAGGAAAGCAAAACCATGAAACCGATTCGCCAAGGTGATGTAATCTTACTGCCTGTGCAGCAAATTGAAGGACAAAAAATACCTCACTTAACTTTGGCAGAAGGCGAAGTTACGGGGCATAAGCATCGCATTACTGAGGGAGACGCAGAATTATACGATAAAGATAGCACACTCTATTTGCGTGTCTTTTCAGAGTCGGCCTTGCTTGCCCATGAGGAGCATTAAGCTATTTCTATTTTCCAAGGTGACTGGATGGTGAAAATTCAACGGGAATACGAGCCTGAAGGTTGGCGATATGTCGCTGATTGAAAAGTTAACGCCTGAGCAAGAGGCTTTGATTCCAGTTTATCGGGAAAAGTGGAGAGCGATCGCGCTTTCAACTGAGCGAATTGATAAGGAAAAAGCAGCCGAAGCGGTAAAAGCTACTTATGTTGCAATGGATGTTGAACAGCCTGAAATTATTTTTTGTGATAGCCCTTATGCAGCTTACAACTGGATGCTAAAACGACTGTCACCTCAATTAATCGAGAGTTACCTTCGTGAACCAAATAATTTAGGAAGCTTATTCTCAGGTCATTTCTTTCAAGAACTTTCGAGTCAATTAAATCAACAGCTTGGAGACCAAGTACATACACAGTTAAATAACTGTCTCTATTTAGTGGCGGATCATTCCTTAAATCATGAAATGCTCAATAGCTTACTTGACAATTTTAGTACTCAATTAAACGAGCAGCTAGAGGATTCTTCATGGTGGATAGAAACGCAACTTCATGACTGCTTTAAACCTGAAGAACACGTTGACTGGATGACTGAGTTTGATTTCTGTATCTCTGTCCTCAACATTCTTTATCCTCAACATGAATGCCAGGAATTTGCCAAGAATTACAGGCAATTGAATTAGATTTTTGGAAAGAATATACTCTATTAAAAATAGATAACGATGTCGATGAAGAAGCAATTTACTTATTAAAAATGACTTGCCCCAGTACAGGATTTATTCACGCCTTGCGAGTTCCACCGAATATGAACTCAGCGCATGAAGCAATTCACTGGGTAAATTGGGGAATTGATCCAGAAGAATTTGCTGTGCAAACCTGAGTTTATCAAGCCCAGCATTTGGATTGAGTTTTATTTTTGATATCACACAAAAGAAAAGACGCAAAAGTTAAATTTGCGTCTTCTTTAGAAATTTTGAAAATTAGAAACTGAATGTGGTTCTCAGTGCGCCAATCACAACATCATCGTTGTCATTGTTATGATCTGGCGATGTTAACCAGATGACTCCTGGGGTAATGGTGATATTGTCAGTCAGCTTATACTGGTAGAACGCCTCAAGATGATAGGATGTATCCTGATCTCTATCTAATCCTGCGATGTTAGAACTTGTTACTCTCGGCTCTACACCAGCGATGATACCTGCTAAGTTACCTTCTCTACCAAGGTCGGGAAAGCCGAGAGTGACGGCATAGTTCCAAATGTCAACCTCTCCACGATCGCCATTTAATGTGCGGCTGTTGGTGTATCCAGCCCAACCACCTAAGACGATATTATCAGTGATGCCGATGGATGCTTGGACACCGTAAGAATTACTGGAAAATCGGGAATCTAATGTACCATCGCCATCTAAATCCAAGGGTGCGAGATTTGCTGCATTGCTACCTGTGAATAGTGGTTGATTATAGGAATTGATGTAAGTTAAACCAATAGTAATGCGATCGCTTGGTTTAACAGTCAACTGTGCCAGCGCACCATAAGAACCATTGAACAAACCATTATTGGGCGTTGGGTCATTAGCTGTACCACTCAAATACCCTAAACTTAGTGCCAATTTGTCACCGAACTCGTGCGTTACTCCCAACCCCGCGCCGCCTATCTGATAATAAATTGGGTTGCGTGTACCAAAGGTAGATAAAGCACCAAAAGCACCATCACCGTCAAAAATATTAACAGTAGTGGTAAGGTCATCTGCTGCACCTGCGTTGGCAATAGCCACAACCTCTGTTTTTTCGCCCAAGGGAAATCTGTAGAACAGTGCATCTATGGCAGCATCAGTAGTACCGTCCCCAGTAAAAAATAAGTTGCCCTCTGGTGTACCAATGTTAGGGCTGAGAATATTATTAGCCTGGATTCTGGTAAACAGCGTATCTTGTCCTGTGAAGCTGGTCACAAGTTCTATCCGCGCTCGTGCCCCTAAAGTTGTATTCTCGTCTGTAATTTCTGCACCGTTGACTGTATTTCCTGACAAAACATCGCTAACGACTGCGATAACTTGTCCTTGCAGTTTGGTTGTGGTTGAGAACTGATTTGCCTCCAATTCAGCACTGCGTGCTTCTACTGCATCCACACGACCTCGCAGTGTTGCTAGTTCGGCTGAAAAATCTTGTTGCAGCTTTTGTAATGTGGCTAAATCTTGTTTGTTAACTAAATCGCCGGTGGCTGTAGCAATTAATTCGTTAACCCGATCAAGACAAGCATTCAAACCAGCAGCAAACTCATATCGTGTTAATGCCCGATTACCACGATAAGTGCTGTTTGGGTATCCTGCAATACACCCATAGCGCTCAACCAAAGACTGCAATGCTTGGAATGCCCAGTCGGTGGGTTGCACGTCGGAAAATTGAGACACTGAGGTAACTTGCGCCGTTATCTGATCTGGCGCTATGTTCGTAGCTCTTATGTCTGGATTAGCTAAAACTTGTGGTTGATTGATTTCAGACGTGTTGGATGTTTCACCTGCAAACGTAGCAGTATTAAAAAATAGAATGACACCGCAGACTACTGGATTAACTAGCAGATATTTACAGAATTTTTGCATTTCTCCCCTCACACTGATCTCCAATTCACACCCAAACCACGTTTTTTTAAACGTGTATTTTATGAAAATATTTGTCAACAATCTTATCAGAAGTAAGCAAACTTTTTAACAAAAGAAGTCAAGAGATCCTAATTATTTAGGGAAAACTAAATTGCAGAGGGCTGTAACATCTGAAAAAGTTTTGTTGTTATTCATTACACAGGAAACCCCGAATGATATGATGTGCTTTGAATGAGAATGAGAATTATTATAGTATAAAATCAATAATCAGTCTCATTGTCAATAGGAATTGTGACAGAGGCAGAACAAGCATCCGTTTTAAAGGGAAAATACCGTGATGATGAATTACAGAGGACTTAGAACAGGCAGACAAAGAAGCGGCATCTTGTCTATAATTGCTCTGCTAATGTTGTCAATAGCTAGCTGTAGCCAATCGAATCCGAATCAGGGAACAGCTTTTGAACAGTCGCCGCAAGCACAGGAAGCTGCTTCTACGCCGTCGATGCAGGCGGGAAAAACTAAAGTAGTGACAACATTTTTGCCGATATATTTGTTTACTAAGGCAGTAGCTGGAGATGTGGCAGATGTAGAAATTCTAGTGCCACCTGGTACGGAGGTGCATGAATACCAAGCGACACCACAAAATGTCAAAGCGATCGCAACTGCGAATGTGTTAGTAAAAAATGGTTTAGGTTTGGAGGAATTTCTGGAAAGTACTGTCAAAAATGCCCAAAATAGGAAATTAGCTGAAATTGATGCTAGTAAAGGTATTAAACCCTTAAATGAAATTTCACCCGTTGTAAAAACGGCCCAAGAGGAAGAAGACCACGACCATGAACACGCCCAAGGTAATCCTCACGTTTGGTTAGATCCAGTTTTGGCAAAACAGCAGGTAACTAATATTCGGGATGGATTAATTGCTGCTGACCCAGCGAACAAAGCAACTTATGAGGCGAATGCTGCGACTTATATTAAAGAATTAGAAAGTTTAAACAGCGAATTTCAGCAGACTTTGCAGAAAACTCCTAGTTGTACCTTTATTACCTTTCATGATGCGTTTCCATATTTAGCTCAACGCTATAACCTCAAGCAAGTTGCTGTGGTACAAATTCCCGAAGATCAACTTTCACCAACGGATGTGCAAAATGCAGTCAATGCAGTGAAAAAGTACAAAGTTAAAGCTTTATTTAGCGAACCAGGAGTAGATAACAAACTTCTATCCAGCCTCTCCAAAGATTTAAAATTAACTTTGCGTCCTCTGGATTCTCTGGAAACTGGCGAAACAGATCCACAGCATTATTTCAAGGCTATGAAAGCTAACTTGCAAACTCTGCAAACTGCATGTAAATAAGTTAGGAGTTAGGAGTTAGGAGTTAGGAGTTAAAACTCATAATTTATCAATTTAAATAATGAATAATAACATTGCTATTTTGAAAGTAGAAGGATTAACTGTCTATCAAGGAAGCTATCTAGCTGTTCGAGATGTTTCTTTTGAATTATTGCCAGGAACAGATACAGCTATAGTCGGCCCCAATGGTGCTGGTAAAAGTACTCTGGTAAAAGCGGTTTTAGATTTGATACCTCGCAGTTCTGGTACGATTGAAGTTTTAGGTCGTCCAATTGCAAGGCTGGGGCGTTTACGTCATCTGTTGGGCTATATGCCACAAAACTTCATTTTTGACCGCAGCTTTCCCATTTCTGTCAGCGAGTTAGTAGGACTTGGATGGGACAAGGAAGCGAAAAAAAGGGATTTATTTTTTTCCAAGCTGTGGAGACAAGACCGAGAAAAATCGGCAGCCGTAGCAGAAGCTTTACGGCGAACCGATGCTTATCATTTACAGCATCAAGCTATTGGTACTCTTAGCGGTGGTCAACTCAAGCGGGTTTTATTGGCTTACTGTTTGGTAATGCCTCGCAAACTCTTGGTACTAGATGAAGCCTTTGCTGGTGTTGATGTACAAGGTTCAGCAGATTTTTACGCTTTGCTAAATGAATTAAAGCGTCAGGAAGGTTGGACGGTATTGCAAGTTTCTCATGATATTGATATGGTAAATCGCCATTGCGATCGCGTGCTTTGCCTGAACCAAAGTATTGTTTGTACTGGTAAGCCAGAGATTGCCCTTTCACCGCAAAACTTGTTAGCAACCTACGGCCCAGGTTTTAGCCGTTACCAGCATCAACATTAAAATAATTCGTAATGACGCTCCTACGTCGCTACCGCTACGCTAACGTAATTCGTAATTAGACTCCCAGAATTAGTTAATGTCCATAAGTATGAATTTGTTCAATGATTGTCAGATAGCAAGGCTAGCGATCGCCAGTAGCAATGACTTGGTAAGCTTGTTAACATTCCCCTTTATGCAGCGTGCAATCGTAGGTGCTGTGTTAATGGGAATACTTGGCGGGATGTTAGGCAGTTTTGTCACTTTGCGCCAGTTGTCCTTTTTCAGCCACGCGGTTGGTCATGCAGCATTAGTAGGTGTAGCTTTAGGTGTGTTGCTACAAATAAATCCGACTTGGATGCTGTTACCTTTCACGTTGGTTTTTGGGGTTATTGTCCTCTACTTCATCGACAAAACCGATTTAGGTAGTGATAGCGTCCTTAGCATAGTGCTATCTGGGGCATTAGCGATCGGTGTGATTCTCACTAGCCTAATTAAAGGATATCGTGGCAACTTGATGGCTGTGCTATTCGGCGATATTCTAGCGATCGATACCACAGATTTGATTTTGACGCTGCTAGTACTTGTGGGAGGCAGCATATTTTTACTATCAACCCTGCGGCAGCAAATTTTATTAACCCTTAACCCCGATGTAGCGCAAGTTCAAGGTATTCCCGTCCAGTTGTACCGCTACGTGTTTGTGGTCTTGCTTTCACTCGCCGTTGCTGTAGCGATTAAAGCTGTTGGCGTTTTACTAGTGAATGCCTTTTTGGTTATTCCCGCCTCTACCGCCAAACTGATGAGTCATCACTTTAGCCGTTTTCTAATTATGTCGGTGATAGTTGGTTCCATCAGCAGCATTGCTGGCATCATTGTGTCAGGTATTTTCAATTTTGCTTCTGGACCAAGTATTGTTCTTGTTCAATTTCTACTATTTGTAGCCGTTTTCATCTGGTTTAAGTTGAATTTGAAAGCCGCATAAATCTTTTTTCTCCAAGGGCTTGCTATTTTATTGGATGTTTGCTACATTTATTAATCGTGGCTCACAAAAGCCCCAGCCGGGATAGCTCAGTTGGTAGAGCAGAGGACTGAAAATCCTCGTGTCACCGGTTCAAGTCCGGTTCCTGGCATACCATTAAAACCCCTGAAGGCTCACGCTTTCAGGGGTTTATTGTTTATCCAGAAACTCTATTTCAGCGATTGTTATTGGTGTAAAGATGGGTGCTTTTAGTCCACGTTGACTATTTTTAGACATGTTTGGCTAATCTATAGGGGTAAAGTTGGATAAATCAGAGCGCACTGATTAAAAAACAAAAAGACCAGCCTCCCACAGCTGGTCTATAAAATTTTTTTTGCGTTGTCTTCTCAAGAGAGTTAAAACCCAATGCGCGTTCCCAAAATGCAACGGGCAACTTTTCTTAACAATATTGTAACAGTCAACACAAATTTTTCGTGAAACTTCATCAAAAAATATCCGAACAAAGCTTAAAAGCTTCTATCTATCAGGATAATTCAGCAAATCGCAGGGTAGAAAAGGAGTGGAGTAGAGGAGCAGGGGAAGTAGGGGAAGTAGGGGAAGTAGGGGAAGTAGGGGAAGTAGGGAAAAATTCTTAAATTTTGACAAATGACTAATGACTAATGACTAATAACCATTTGTGGTTTTCCCCAGAGGATGCTTTCCTGCTTGTAAATTGCAATTCCCGGTTTTGCTCCTTTGGGTTTGTAGACGTGTTTTAGCTGAGTGTAAACTACTGGCACTTGTTCACTCTGACGGGCGCGACTGTAGTAGGCGGCAAGATTAGCTACAAATTGCAAATCAACTTCTTCTGCAACAGCACCGGGTTCTAGACGTAGTAGCACATGGCTCCCTGGAATTTCTTGAGCGTGGAACCATAAGTCATAATCCCCAGCTACACGAAAGGTCAATTGGTCATTTTGGCGATTGTTGCGACCGATTAATACTTCAAAGCCGTTGGGGGTAAGGTAACGATGAAAGTTGGTGCTGGGGGGTTCATTGGCACTGCGGCTGCGATATTCTGGATCTTCTAAATACTTTTGTCCAATCAACTCTTCGCGGATTTCTTCTAAAGCTCGCAAATCTTCTGCTGTTTGGTAGGTGTCTATCTGAGTGATCGCAGCTTCTACTTGTTCTAAATACTCAATTTCTGTCTGCACTTCTAATAGTAGCGGTTCGACGGCAGCACGAGCGCGTTTGAGCTTTTGGTGCTGTTTGTAAAGACCTTGGGCATTTTGGACGGCATTTTTATCTGGCTGGAGAGCGATCGCTACTGGCAAATTTGTATCAAAATCAGCAAGGATAATTTCTTTCATCCCCGGTTCCCAGTTTTGCAAGTGAGCCATCAATAAATCAGCTTTTTGCCGATACTCATCGGCTTTATCTGATTGCTGCAAGCGCGTCTTAAAGGTTTGAGCTTTATTCCGCAATTTCGCCAGAATATTATTCAATTTCTGACTCAACTGATGGCGCAATTGAGAAAATAATTGTTGGTCAATTTGGTTACTGTAGTAGCGGTTGAGTAGCTCCTGGATATTTTTGACCTTTTCAACTGCACCCCAACCCATTACGGTGTAGCCATCTTTTGTCCAACCGGGTTGAAATTTACTGGAATTCAAAGCTTGCAGCCATTCTTGCCAGCGTTCAAATAGCCGTCGCCAGTCGTCGGGGTTAAGAGTATCGGTGGATGTTTCTGGTGCGAGATTTGCTTCTAACAGCATTAACTCTAGTAGTGCAGCACTCAAGCCACTATAACTTTTGAGCAATTGCCGCTTGATTGCTCCTGGCACTAAACTTACCCGTTCTTGCCAACGTTCTTGAGATTCGTTCAAACTGGGGACAGTTCCAGTCAGTTTTGGCGGTGTTTCATAAGGTTGTCCAGTTTGGATGGGACGGACACTAGATTGTTGCTGACTGACTTGATGGGCTGCGGTGATAATTATATTGTTGGCGTCGGTGAGGATGACGTTGCTATACTTGCCCATGATTTCTGCATAGACATGATATAGGGCGGTTTCTCCGGGACGACGGGCAAATTGCAAATCAATAACCCGCTCCCAAGGGGCGATCGCTTCAATCGCCACCAGTGCTAAACCATTCAATTGGTGTACTAGTTGTTGGCTAAAGGTAAAGGTATCTGGCGATCGCGGTGGTGGATCGCCGATGCAAATATGTGCAGCTTGAGGATGCCAAGAAATTTGTAGCCAATCTCGCTGTTTCAGGGTGCGTAATGCCATAGCAATAGTGTAGCGATCGCGCTGGTAAACCTGTTCTAAGCGTGATGGTAGCCAGTTAGCGCGGATTTCGCTACAAGCAGCTGTGAGAGTGGTAAAGTCAACTGGTTGCAAAGCGATTAGTTATTAACATTCAAATGGTAGCGATCGCTATGCTTTTATCTTAGTTTAGTCAAAGCATAACAGACCTCAACTATCATAACGGTTACTTGGTTTGGTGATAGCTAAGGGACTTCCAAATAAAAAAATATACCATCGCTACAGAGGCAGGGGGACAGGGATATCTTAGCTGGGGGAGGGAAAGTCGTAGTGAAGTCCAGAAATTGGATAATTTATTTTTTGGAGATCCCTAACGCAGAAATCTATTATTCAGACAGACTCTTAGAGACCATTTATAAAGCAAACCTTAAATTGTAAAGTGCATTAAAGCAGCGCGTAACCCACTTTACTTAAAATTTACTTTATAAATAGCCTCTCAGCCAAGAATCCAAGGATTTAACATTTTGAAGATATTTTTGTGAAGAAGGCATCTTTAGCCAGTTAAATAAGGACAGGCAGAATGTCCATTCCCTAGCAGGCGAAACACTAGCTTTTATCAGTTAAGCATGAACCATTAAAAATTGACCATTACCATTATATTCTCCATCGCAACTAGCAAAATTGCGAATAAACCATATCAAATAAAATCTCCATATCCGGCGAAACTTGGCATAATCCATGCCATAGTTTAATGTTTTTATTGTTGTCTGGTTCTCGTCAAAATTTTGTAACCAGTTAGTTAGTGTTTTAGAGTAATTAGAGCCATTAAGATACCATCTTTGAATTGTTTTGAGGTCTTGTCTATGGCTAGGAACTGCATCGTAATTCCAGTACCGACCGTGTGGAAAAATATATTTGTGAGTGTAAACGCTAGACATATTGTTAGGGATGCGGACTGTGATGATGTGAATTAAAACTTTGCCATCATCCTTCAGAAACGAAGCTAATTTTTTAAAAGCTCCCGTTAAGTTACCAACATGACAAAAAACACCAATCGAGAGAATTTTATCAAACTTCGTCTCGAAATTTGCATTATTCAAATCACCTTCATATAGGGTAAACCGATCTGAACTGAGATAACTGTCAGGATCTTGCATTTTGCGGCGTATATATTCACATTGCTCGTGGCTCAAATTAAGACCCGTAAATTTGACATTGGGGAACTTAGAAAGAATGTAATTAGGAACACATCCCCACCCGCACCCAAAGTCTAAGATATTGTCTCCATCCTTGATGTCTAGCTTTTCAATCACATCATCAATCATGTGCATCTGTGATTGTTCAAGGTTTAATGCTCCTTTTTCCCACAATCCCATGCTGTACTTAGGATAAATGAGTTTTCCCTCCCCTAACATAGTATTCAGCATGGCTTGAGGCAAGTCGTACTGAATTTTCATTAGTTCCCGCGAGCCTTCGGCGAGATGATCAGTTTCTTTTAATACCCATTCATACGGTGCTAGTAGGGATGGGAAATACTGAAAGAAAATTGGCATACAGGTGTCGAAAAGCGATTCTAGAACGGAATCAGGAACTTCTAATCCGTTGATATAAGCTTCCGCCACTGCCATCTGAACTGTGTTAACTACCTCAACCGCCCCACGAGTTGCTTGGTATGCTAATGGACTTTTAATATTTATATCTCCCACAATAGGGATATACTTTTCTATTTCTTGCAGCAGGGTACTAGTAGTCATAGCTATAACTCCTAAACAAGCATTAAAATTATCCTACATGAGTATAATAATTAGATTTTTTTAGTTTTTTAACACCAAAACGTAAGAAGTTGTAACATACATTTAGAAATATTTATCTCCAACACGTCTACCGCCACTTTAACTTGATAAAACGTAAGGGTACTAAGGGAAAATGTCTTATAACTCAATACGCTTGGGTTAAGGATAATTGTAGGTTGGGTCTACGTTCCTCAACCCAACCTACCCAAATTTATTTTTCTGGCTTAACTGAACCGTATTGTCTTATAACTTGGCATTAACTGCGTTTATTTCCGATAATTGTTTGGGCGTCAGGGTGTTATTAACTCAACTCGTTTCCGTTTCTAGCGGTCTATCAAGTTTAAATTGATGGATAACTAAGTTCGTAGTAAGGACTTTAGTCCTTATCCTCTAATCACGCTTTGTGTTACTACAAAACCGCAAAACTAGCTTAGGCATTGTACTAGTGGCAGTTGGTTGCGATCGCCCTTCAAAAACCGTATTAATTGATGATTACCTTGTAATATTCACCTTTTTGCTAAACCCACCTGTCCTCCAATTAGCCCCAAAAATCCTGTTCCAAAGTGCTGAATCTCCAAAAAAGTTGCTTGCTCTGGTGAGGTTTTGTAAATCCGAAATGTTTTCATAATTCCCAAGGTGGCAGCACTTTCTAGAGGCCCAACAAAGCTAATATCTCGGTCGAGAAAATAAGGTTGATTAGCCCAATAAGTCATCTGATTTGCATTCAAAAAATAGCAGCCTGCATGAGGATTGAGGGCACGACAAAAGGTAATTGGTGCATTCATAATTGTACCTTTGAGTTCCTGTTGCTCCTGCACATTTTGAAAGGGAGCAGTTACTCGCAAAGCTAAATCTCCATCAATGTAAGCTTTGTGAACCAAAGCGTAAGGGGAAACTTCATAACGATTTGGCTGGAGCAGATTTAAATCACCTGCTTGTTGGGTAAACCAGTTTAATTTTATAAAAAACCAAGGATCATAGATAATTAGGTCATCTTCAAGGAAGCAGTAGTAATCATACTGACCGAGACAACTTTGCAGGATAGCTTGGCACTCAAATCCTAAAAGTAGAGGTTCTGCATTGCTAGAATGATGCCTATATAAATGGGATGGTAGGGGAAGCTGATTCAGAAGATGATTATCTTTGGTTGTACAAATAACAATATCTAATTCGTGAGATTGCGGCTGGTTAGCAGGGAAAGCCATTCGTTGAGCAATATTGATGATACTTTGAGATTTACCAAATAATTGGTGTAAGGCGGTAAGGCTATTAGTTAACGCCTGTAAGCGTGGTTGCGGGTCTTTGCGTTGGGAAGCATGACGACCCTCACTGCTAGGTTTGAAATAATGGGCAATGGTAAAAATAATTCGCATTTTAAATATTGCTCTCTGTCATTTTTCATTTTTCATTAGTTATTGACCAATAACTAATAATTAATATACTTATTACAAAAGTCGTTTTCTTCAGCTTTTATTTGCACCTTTGCTTGAGGCAAAAAATATTTATGCAAGAGGTTAATCACTGATAACGAATATTATCTAATTTTTGCTAAATCCCTTAGAAGTTGGACGCTTTTTCAAACTATTAGAATTTTTGCCAGCAAACATCCATTGCAAATGCTGTGGTAATAGTTTTGCCAAATCATAACGCTTCAAAATAGTCTCTCGCGCATTCGCACGAATTGCTTTCATTTCTTGAGGATTATTCAGTGCTTCTTCAATCCTATTAGCAATATTCTGAGGAGAGAAGAAATCTACCAGCAGTCCATTTACCCCATCCTGTAAGACTTCCAATACTGGCGGAGTCTTAGAAGCTACTAGTAAACATCCTGCTGCCATGACTTCTAACATTGACCAGGATAAAACAAAAGGACGAGTTAAATAAACATGAGCTGAAGAAGCTTGCAAAACCTGAAGATACTCATTGTAAGGAAGCCTATCTGTAAAGTGCAGCCTCGATAAATCCAAAGATAATTTTTCTAACATTAATTGTTTATAAGTCTGACCATCAGGAAGGTTTTTTCCATAAGCCACCCTATCTTCTCCCACAACTACCACATGGCACTTAGGTCTTCGCTGCTGAATTAGCGCCACCGTTTCCATAAACTGCGGAAATCCTCTATAAGGTTCCATCCCCCGTCCCACATAAGTTACCAACTCTTCCACATGGGAAAGATCCAGATTTATTCTTGGTAAAACTAACTTTGCGCCTGGTTTAGGAACAAAATATTTGGTATCAACACCATCATGAATTACAGTGATTTTGCTATGATATTCTTTGGGAAATTGCTGACGCTGCCAATTCGTTGGAGAAAGACCGCGATCGCAGCTATATAAATCAGTCAAAATCGGCGTATTTTTTACGCGGATGCGGCATTCATCATCAGCATTCAGTGGTTCATTGGGATCAAAATCTGCATCGGAACCATGAGCATGGTAAAACCACTCGAAATAACATAATAATTCTGCTTTAGGGAAAATATCTTTCATAAATAAAGTTGGCCCCCAACCAGAATGACCATAAACTATATCTGGAATGAAACCTTCGGACTTTAATTTTTCTGACACGCGATAGACAGCCTGCGCGGTGAGAACAGCATTTTCCAGGTTGCGAACGTAATGGTGGGTTTGGGGAGCAGCTTCACGAGAAGGAGTGTAAATAGCTTTAAAAACGCCAGGTATTTCGCCTTCACGACGATTTGTTCCAAACACGACTTGGCAATTAGGATCTTTACCTAAAACTGTCGCTAGGTTGCGAAATTGAGAGGGAAAATTGGGATGTAGAAATAAAACTTTCATTGGAATAATCTTGATTAATTTATTGCGACATAAAATAAATTAAGACAAGCTATTTAAGATTATAAGATTATTTATCACAATTTTTAGCAAGTAAATTTAGGTGAATGTTGCCGCGAAATGCGAAAATAATCGCAAATTCGTGTTATGACCATGAAATTTATTGGCATTGATTTAGGCTGGAAATCTCAACCAAGTGGACTATGCTGTTTAGAATGGATAGATGGACAACTGCAACTACTTGATCTAGATCGTAAAGAAGCCATTGCAGACATCCTCACCTGGATTGATCAAAGCGTACAACCAGACGAACCAGCTATCATCGCCGTAGATGCACCTACCCTCATACCCAACTCCACTGGAAGTCGCCTCCCCGACAAACTCAGCCACAAGTACTTTGGTAAATATCATGCAGGATGCTACCCAGCTAATCAAAAGCTACCCTTTGCAGAACGCACCATTAACTTTGGCTTAGAATTAGAATCACGCGGTTTTGCACACGCACCCACCATAGAACCGCAAAAACTCAGCAGATATCAAATAGAAGTCTTTCCCCACCCAGCAATCGTTAACCTATTCAACTTAGAACGCATCCTCAAATACAAAAAAGGACGACTCACTGAGCGCCGCCTAGAACTAATCAAACTCCAAAATTATCTTCTCGATATCCTCCCCTCATTCTCTCCTCCTCTGCGCCCTCTGCGCCTCTGCGGTTTGTTTCCCTCCGAAATTCCCACCACAAGCGCAGCCCTCAAAGTAGTTGAAGATCAATTAGATAGCTTAATTTGCGCCTATGTTTCTGCATACTGGTGGTATTGGGGAGAACAACGTAACTTAGTATTGGGCGATCGCACCACTGGCTACATTATTATCCCCCAAAGAATGTTAGGGACTTCCAACTAAAAAAATAATCAATTGTTTTGGAAGGCAGGGGGAGCAGGGGGAGAAAAAATTGGATAGTGACGTTGGATGTAGGAATTGAGTAATTTAATTCTTGGATGCCCCTTAGCCTAAAATTGTAATTTCGTAATATTTAACTCAAAGAGGTTTTATGCAAGGAGTTAGTTATAACTTGAGTTTAAAAGAGCTTTATAAAATTAATGATCGTCTCTGGCTAGAGGAAACAATCAAACTATTCAAAACTAATCATTTAGAAGAATTAGATTTATAAAATACTTCGTCTAGTCACCTAAAGATTTACTTTATAAATGGTCTCTAAGCTAATGGCTATATAAAAAAGCTAAGTAATATCCACTAATTGAACTAATAATGGAAATCACTCAGCCTAGAGAATATTTAGAATTAATGATTGAGTAATGGTGAGTAACCACTAGGAAAATAAAATTATTGCTTACTTCCGAGTTACCCATTAACCATTATCTGTTACCTAAGAGAATTATTTAGCAACCAAAACTGGTTGTTTTGCTGTTGACTGAACTAATTCGACTGTTGACTCCACTAGTTCTTTTGCTGCTGACTGCACTAATTCGGCTGTTGACTCCACTAGTTCTTTTGCTGTTGACGCTACTGGTTGTGGCTGCAACAGTCCGGTGTAAAGTTCACTCAGTTGATGTGCTACACCATCCCAGCTAAACTTAGTTTCGACACGCTTTCTACCAGCTTTACCCAATTCATCTCGCCATTCTGGAGCTAAGAGAATTCGGTCAATGGCAGATGCAAAGGCATCTACATCTTGTGGTGCTGCCAATAAACCAGTTTCTTCATTAACTACAGTAGACTGAAGTCCGCCGACATCACTTGCTACCACTGGTGTACTACTTGCCATCGCTTCGATCGCTACGAGTCCAAAAGGTTCGTAGTGACTGGGAACAACGCAAACATCAGCAGCTGCGTAATAAGTTGGCAAAATATCTTGACTCAGACGACCCGCAAAAGTGGTAAAGTCACTCATCCCCAATTCGTTGACGATTTGCTCAATGCGATCGCGCTCAATACCGTCGCTGTTACCTGGAGTACTGCCACCACCAATAATTAGCTGGAGATTTTTGGAGTCACGTAGCTCAGACTTGTTTACTGCACGCACCAAGGTTTCTATCCCTTTGCGTGGGTCAAAACGCCCTACATATAATACTACTTTGGCTTCTTTATCAATTCCCAATTCAGCCCTGGCTGCTTCTCGTGCAATCGATCCAAAGCGCTGAATATCTGTACCGCAGGGAATGATGTCGATATTACCTTTAGTGGAAACTAGCGATCGCATGTGTTGCTGTTCTTGCGGACTTGTCGCTACAATTCGCTCTGCTTTTTCCAACACGTCTTTTTCCACTGCTAATCGCATACTAGCAATCTGAGGAATATCTTCTATAGTGTTATACTTGACGGCTCCTAAAGAGTGGTAGGTGTGAACCTGTTTACTATGTTGGATTTTGTTTAACTCCATCCCCACCCAACTAGAGAGCCAATAGTTAGTGTGAACTAATTGGTATGTAAAGTCATTTTTTAATTGAAATTTGAGGAAATTATCCACAAATTCTGGCAGAAATTCAAAAATTTCATCTCGCGGCACAAACTCAAGGGGGCCAGCTTTTAAACGAATAGTTCGGCAATTGTCGCTGTGTTTAACAATCGAGTCTTGCTCCAGACTCACTTTGCGAGTAAACATATCAACTTGCCATCCCAGCTGCGCTAGTGCTTCACCCACGTTACGCACATAAACATTTTGTCCCCCAGCTTCTTCTTTCCCTATTTCAATCGCCGGGTCTCCGTGGACGGAAATCAAGGCGATACGTTTTTCGGTGGTAGAGTTCATAGTTTGTGTGTTGCTGATTTTAACAAAGTTTTAAGCTGTTCCAAACTCGTGTATAGCACACTTGTCCGAATTGTTTAGGAACCTTAATTAATATTGATTTTAATTTACTATGCCTAATATTGTTTTACATCTTCTGCCAGAAGTATACTATTAGATTAAATACAAATATTTAATTTCTTTAGATATAGAAAATTTTTATCTTTAGATTTCATCCTTTTGATAGATGAAAATTATATTTCTCTTATAGAAACTATAAAATTTTTGCAAAAATCAAAATTGCTGAAAAGCTTATAAATACTTACTTTGAGCTTAGTATTCTCTCTTATTTCAAGTCGGATTGCTATATTAATTCAAAATATCTAATGCTTTTGATAGATAAAAATTATAGTTCTCGTCTTCTTTGTGCAGATATAATGCCATAGATACATGCATTAACGTGAGTTTGAGGAAGGGAAAAGCAACCGGATGCACAGGGTATTGTAAAGAAAGTAGTCCGATGAATTAAGCTTTTTGGCGATTTTTGCCTAATACCAATTCCGTATGAAGATGCACAGAATATTAAACAAACCGCCCTTCGGGTTCACCAGTCGCTTACGGCGGGAAACCCGCCTACAGCGCTGGTTCACCAAGTACGCCAAGAATAGAGAGTTACTCATTTAGTGCAGCTTCACATTAAATTGGTATAAGTCCTGAATTAATGCCGTTGAACCCATGTTGTATTAAGTAGTGAGAATAACTGTTAAATATTGATGCAAAATCGGGTACTTTCTGGAATTTGCTTCGGAAAGTCTCAGATTATATTTGCAATCATTAATAAATTTCAGGAGCAAATCAGGTGTTTAGTTCAACCTTACTCGCTGCCGCAACCACACCTCTGCAATGGAGTCCAACAGTTGCACTGATTATCATTATTGTTAATATTGTTGCCATTGCCTTTGGTAAATTTACCATCAGATATCCTAACGCAGAACCAAAACTACCCTCAGCTAATTTATTTGGTGGTTTTGGTTTACCAGCCCTTTTAGCAACTGCTGCCTTTGGTCATATCTTAGGAGTGGGCGTCGTCTTAGGGTTGCATAACCTGGGAAGAATTTAGGTTTTTACCCAAGCCTTTATTCGATGATTACTTGTCTCCAGCTTTGAGCTAGAGAGTTAGTTCTCTGGCTCTTTTTTATTGAAAAGCCAGAGAAACTCCAATACCAAAAGCCCCCATCTGGAGGCTTGAATTGCTGACTATGGCGGCGACAACTATCTAACTCTTAACGAATGTCCACTCTAATACTTTGATGGGAGCTTCTTGTAGTGCTTGAGTTAGTTCAGCGCTGCTCTTAAATTTTATTTGGGAGAGGTCGCAGGCTTCAACGTTGACTGTAAATTTTTCGTTCTCGAAGGGCCAAGGTTTGACAACAACCAAGTTATCGCTGCGCTGCATGATGTCATAACGTTGACCATCAGGGCCCTTGCTAATTTCTAAAAATCGCTCATCATCAGGTAGTTCTTGCTGACATAAAATGAGAGAAAGGCGATCGCACCATTGCATAAATGCATAGGCTGCATCAACTTCTTCCTTTTTGATGCCTAGTTCTTTGCGCCAACGTTGCTGGTTTTGCAGTTGCTCATCTAAAAGTTTGTCTAGCTTGGAACCCTTACCCCGACTTGACTCATTTAAACGGCTGATGTGCATGGAAATTAATAAAGCCACCCATCGTCCACGGTAGCGGGCATTCTTAGCCAGATCAGCCAATTTCTGGACACTAGCATCTACATTGGTATTTGAAGAGAGCATGAAGTCCAGTGGCGCACCTGCTTCAGTAAGAATGTCCTCTTCCCACTCTTTTTCTAGGTCATCGTGATGGGAAATTGCAGCGACGGTTTCATATAACCTTACTGGAGCATCTTTACGCCGCCATTGTCCTGCAAGTTGAGCTGCTAATAAAGCATGGGCGCGGTGATAAATAACTTCCCAACCATTTGGCGTAGCGTTGACAATCACAAATCAATCTCCTGATTCTTAGTTTTGATTTTGAGTTGAATTAATTTTTGAATTCAGAAACGTCGGGGTAGATTTGAAGAGGCGATCGCTCTGACTTGTTCAGTGTAGCTTAATTTCAATATCGCGCAGAGATATGTATCCAAAGTATTCAAAGTGCGTGTTGCATCCAAATCAATATCAGTAAATACTGCTCGAATTAGATTCCCGACTTCTCTAAGAAATCGGGAATCTTGTTGTTCACGAATGATTTAAGATTGCTTTAGGTTAGATAAGGCTAAATTCTCCCTCAAAAATCCCTGATGTAGACAAACAGTTGAACCATTGCTGAACAAGGTGGGCTGTTTGCCTACCTAATAATTGGGAGTTTTCAAGAACCTCTAACTGCAATCTTGAAATTAAGAGTGGCTTTCTAACGGATTCGCAATGTATTTGAATGTTGGCTCAGAATTCCAAGGGCCACGCTCATCTTGCCCACTGCTGTCTGTAGATAGATTGTAGTAAAGAGCAACAGTTTCATCTGGCTTAATATTACCAAAGAACGGATCTGTCAACTTACCCAGCGAATCTAGAGCTTTCATAAACATCTGGGTATGAGAAATTTCTCGTGTTAACAGATGGACTAAAGTCTCTTGGGTTCCTTTGTCTGTTGCCAACTTAATCAATTCTTCGTAAGTCTGACGAGCGCCAGCTTCAGCTGCAACGTTAGCTCTCAAATCACGTACTACATCTCCGCCTTCATTTAAGTAATTTGCAGTCCAAGCATTACCCTGGCTATCTAGAAAATGAGGCCCAATCCCTCGGACTGCAAAGAGAGTACTTTTATAAGCTTCTGTTTGATCGCTATTCTTAGTATGAGCTTCAATGAGTTTACCAACCATTTCTAAATGGCTGAATTCCTCGATCGCAATGTCTTGAAGCATGTCTTTAATTCCAGCATTCTCAACATGGAATGATTGAACCCAATATTGAAGTGCTGCACTAAGTTCTCCCGTAGCTCCGCCAAACTGCTCTAAAAGCAACTGAGCAAAACGAGGGTTTGGTTCAGTCACGTTAACTGCATGAATAGGCTCTTTTTTGTGAAAAAACATAGATTTACACTTCCAGAAATTATGATTTTACAGAATTAACAAACTATTTTATTGTCTCCTAGTATTTTTCAATATTTACCTAATTTAAGATTTAATACCTTCTCAAACTGGTTCACTAGAAGACCAATAAAATACAGTAGTCATGTTAGTGTTGATAACTGCCAATCAGCAATTAAGCATTGCTGCTTCTTCTGATTAATCCCCATAGATAAATAGCAACAATTGCGTCAATCACAGCTACTAAAATACTTGGAAGAGTTAAACCAGCACCAGCCGCAGTAATTTGTAGAGTTCCTGTTCGTAGTAAAGTAAACAGACTTCCACCGACAAAAGCCTCATGATACCCAAAATCATTGTGGAGAGAATTCCACCACCTTGATAACCAGGATAAACAGCTTTAGGGTAGGCGTAGCCCGCCGTTAGGCATAGCACCTGCTAAAAGTCGTAAAACTACCCAAGCAAGAATACTCATAACTGCCTCAACAATCTCACTTGTATCTAAGTTATCAACTTTGATTCACAATTCTTTCTACCAGATGGGATAAATGCTAAATCCAAAAGTTAGACAAAAAACTTTACATCAAGGTTCAGATGGAAATTGGTATTTTTATTCTATAAATAAAAATACTAAACGAAATTTTTGTCAGATAAATCAGGAATTATTGAATACACAACTCTAGAAGTTACTTTTTCTCGAACTAGACACTAGAATTATATTTTTTTATATCTACCTTAAGATATAAAAAAATAATCTAACTTTTTGCAGATGAATTAAAATAATTTGTAATTCGTAATTAGCACGATTTATGCAAAAGGCAGTGAAAGCCTTAGAGGATGTTTGAAAAGTCAAAGCCAGTAAAAAATCATGCAAGTCGTATGACCATGATACGAATCATTGCAATATGCATAAACATACTTGCTTGCTTACTAATAATTTTTCCGGGCGACCTCCACCAGGCGCATTGATTTTAATTTTTTGACTTGACTTTTTAGTTTTGATTTCGTTGTGACGATTTATAGGGCAATTTAACAGTGGTTGTAACTGTTGGTGACTATTTGCTAAAATCTGTTTTGTTCGGGATGGATACTTTTGGATATAATCAAACACTATAGACATTTGGAAAAATGGTAGATCCTCAATTAAACGTTTTAGCATTTTCTTTTCATAAGTTAATATTTCGGACAAGTCTATTACATCAAAGAAGCTTGGACTGACATGAGACCACTTAATGTTCGTAAGAAAATAGAAGAATCTGCTGGGGGTAAATTATAACGTATTATATTTTTGGTAAAGGTTGTTCTATCTCAACATCTGAAACACTTGTAATTAAGTGTTTAAAGGATTAGAACTAAAGTCCCCACAACTACTAAACTGCTTCCTAATATTATTTTCAAGTTTAATGTTTCTCCCAGAAACATAACTGAAAACAATAAAACTAATACCAAGCTTAATTTATCAATTGGTGCGACAAGGGAGACTTTTCCGGTTTGTAAAGCTTGGAAGTAAAAAATCCATGATAACCCTGTAGATACTCCAGATAATAATAAGAAGATCATCGTTTTTGGGGAAATAGCTAAGATATTAACTACATTTCCTTGAAAAAATACAATTCCCCAAGCAATTACTAAGATAACAACAGTTCGGATTGCTGTTGCTAAATTAGAATTAATATTTTCTATGCCAATTTTGGCAAAAATAGTTGTCAATGCTGCAAAGCCAGCCGAAAGTAATGCATATATCCACCACGGTATAGTGTTGCTTTCCATCTTGCCTCCTGGTTCACTAGTCAAAATTAGCAGTGTTATTTAGGCTCATGTTAGATTAAATTACTTGTTGCAAACTGCAATTGCTTTTCCAAATAAATTCCTATTAACCCCCTTTGGGGAATTAAAAAATTTTTCAATTTTTAATTCAAGCGTATTTCTAGGTCGAAGCAAGCTACGCGTCACCGTCCCGCAGGGAACGTAGAGAAGCGACGGTCATACATACGATCGCTCCAAATATCTCCAGAAAATGAGAAATTTTTGGGCGTAGGCGTAGCCCGTCGCAGACATCGCAAGCGCTAGAAACAGACTATTGAACTCAGAATATTTTACGTTCTTCTAAATGAGCAACAATATCTGAGCGATCGCGCCATACAGTCCGCAATTTTTTGTTGGCGAACATCTGTAACTGGTCGCTAATGTGGGGCGATCCGGGTTGAGTTGCATTACCGTAGCTGGTGAGTGCCATTGCCCGTACAGGGTTGGAAAATTCAATTGCAGCCACATAGGAATCACCCGCAACGGCTTGGAATTGCCCATTTTCTCCGGGAGCAGAATTCAGTACCCGAAAAATTCCCAGTTCCCCATCCCCACCATTAGCAGATAAATCCATATCACCCAACCGTAGCCGAAAAACCTTGCCCCACGGTACATCAAGCGCCCCATAAGTCTTTTCTATCTCTGCTGCAACTGCTTGCAGAGTTGCAACTGCACTTTCAGGATTAGCTAAACCATCGGGTGTGGTGCGTGGATAATTTTCATTCCAAGGTTTACTAAACGTTTTATCTAAGTCCATCTGTTGTACCCAAAAGGCAAATAATACAGCCCCGCGACTATCTGCATTGGCTTGTCGATCCCATGCTTCTAGGACATTAGCTGCTTTTTGCCCTAAGTCCTGACCGTACTTGCGTACAGCCGGAATTAAATCATCCAAAATCCGATCAGCCAGTTCCATACGAGTAGAGTGTTTGTATGCAACCATTTCATCAAAAGAGATTTTGTTATCCTCAGCCAGCATCCTTACAGAACGTTGGGAGCGAAAATCCATGAAACGAGGTGCCATGTAAGGCGGGTAATTATCTGCTTTAATGGCGGCTGGAAATGTAGTTGTCCAAGGTGGATCGTTTGTATTTTGCAACCAGCCACTTTTCGGGTCAACTATGCGCGGTAAATCTTGGTAAGGATGAAGTTTTGTCCACAAGGTTTTAGATGTATTTCCTGGGATTATGCCTTGCCAGTATTCAAAATCACCCTTAGAGCGCACTGGAACTTGACCATTGAATAAGTGCATAATATGCCCTTCCCGATCCGCATACATCACCGTAAACATTGGCAATTGCAAGCGCTGGAGTGTCTTTTCAAACTGGGCAAGATTTTTTGCTCGTGCCATATCCCACCACTCCTGGAGTACACCTGGTCGGTCAAGACCTGCAACTCTTAGCGCCACGGCTTTACCATTTTTCTCGGCTACCACAGGGCCATGAACGGAACTTTTCACTACTAATGGTTGCTCCTGCAAGGAGCCATCTTTCTGCTTCACTTTCAATGAGAGGGTTTTTGTCTGAAAGTTACGAACTTTGTCATCAAAGCGGTACCCATTACCTGCGAGTGTGAGTTCATAAACATCCCAACCATCGTATGTATTAACGGTGTGAGTCCAACCTAAGTTGTTGTTGAAGGCGATCGCTAATACAGGAATACCTACAAGTGTTGCTCCATAAGCATCAATCCCTGGTGCGGTGATTTGAGCTTCATACCACAAAAATAAATCTGACCAAGGTAGGTGTGGGTTTGCTAGCAACATGGCATTCCCATTGGCAGAATGACTTGGTGCGATCGCCCAACCATTAGATCCTGCTTGCAACTTTTCTTTGCTCAGGTCTAATACTGACTCCGGATTGACCACAAAGGTGAAATTGAGTACCCGATGTAAGTGAGCCATGACATCTTCTGCCTTAACTGGTAGCACCACCTCAACTTGATCGTCAATTAACTTCGGATTTTGTTTTACATAAGCATTGATCCCAGCAGCAAAAGCATCAAGATAACTACGAAAAGTTGGACTCTGTGCTCTGTACCAAGTACTAGCGCGTTCTGGTACTCCCGCAGTCTGTACCCAACGATCTGACTCCAGATATTCCTCTCCCCAATATTCGGCTGCGCGTCCCCGTGCTTGACCATAGAGACGCAAAAGTAAATCTCCATGACTTTGCATTTGTGCCCAACCAAAGGCATAAAATGCACTCTGGTCATCTTTACCGTAGATGTGCGGCACTCCATAGGTATCCCATAATATCTCTGTGGATTTTGTTGGTACAGCTACAGTGCGGCTTCCGACAAACAAAACCAGTATCAAACTGAGTATTAAGGGTAAAACGCGTATTGATTTTCTTTTGTAAACTCTGAGTAAAATATCAATCCTCATTAACACCACCATATACACATGTAACGCCTGGTGACTGAAACTGCTATTGGTCAGTGAGGGGTTGGGGATCTAGGGATTGGGAGGAGAGGAGGGGGAAATGAAGAAGCAGGGGAGCAGGGAGCAGGGGGAAAAGGGGAAACTTTCTCCCAAGCAAAGCGCACCCCGCCCCAATTCCTCTTTTCCTTTCTCCTTGCTCCCTTGCCTCTTTTTCAATAATTCCCCTAGTCCCCATTACTCTTTTTGGTCACAAGGCAAAGCTGTACGCAAGTGACTTTGACAAAGCAGATTTAAGTTGATCTAACAATACCACTTTATTGAGAAATAATATCAAGACTAAAAGAGTATCCTTTGTTCCTTTTAAAAAATGGGGAAACAGCTACACGATGATGTAATCTATATATTTATCAAGAAAAATTCTGAACTTAGGCATGGGGTTAGTAGTAGCTTTTGCCCTCGGCTGGCAAATTACGACTATAGATACCTGATGCGTAAGTTTTAATTAGTTAAATCCCCTCAATCGTGATTTTCAAGGTAGATTGAGGGGATAATATGTAGCTGACATTTGTAAAAGTGGTATCAAATAGCACGAGAAAATTTTGTCTCTCGTGTTCTTGTGTGAGTATCAAAGATGACGGCAATATTTCTGACTAGTAATCTACCGATATCTGTAATCTGGATCTGATTTTTTGATAAAATAACTAGACCATCGGCTTCTAGTGGTTTTAACGCCTCTAGTTCCTCAGAGAAATATTCATCAAAATTGAGATCATACTTATTTTCAATATCTTGCTTATGCAAATGAAAGTGAGACATAATACCCATGATCACATCCCGTCTGATGATGTCATTTTGAGTGAGCTTGATACCTTTGCTAACAGGTAAAGCACCTGCTGCAATTGTGTGATAATAATCCTTTAATTCCTTGTGGTTTTGAGCATAAGCATCTTCTAGCATACTGATGGATGTAGAACCAAAACCAAATAGTTCTGTCTCAGCGTGGGTAGTGTAGCCCTGGAAATTGCGTTTGAGAGTACCATTGCGTTGAGCGATCGCTAGTTCATCATTAGTTTTAGCAAAATGATCCATCCCAATAAATAGATATTGGTTATTCGTCAATTCTTCAATGGTCATTTTCAGAATTTCTAACTTTTCTTCTGCTGCGGGTAGCGCCTCTTGAGGAATATTTTTTTGTGTAGGTTTAATCCACGGTATATATGCAAAGTTAAAGACAACAATTCGGTCAGGATCTAACTCAACAGTTTTTTTCAACGTCTCCCGAAATGTTTCGCGGGTTTGATAAGGTAAACCATAAATAAGGTCTACATTCACACTTTCAAACTTAGCTTCTTTAACCCAACTCATAACATCAAATAGCATTTCTTCTGGCTGGACACGATTTATAGCTACTTGAACTTGGCTATTAAAATCTTGAATGCCAAAACTAATACGGTTAAACCCAATTTCTCTCAGAAAGAAAATGTAGTTTTTATCGATATAACGAGGATTAATCTCAATTGAGATTTCTGCTTCTGGATCGATGTTGAAATGGCTATTGATGTTTTTCCATAAAAATTCTATTTGGTGACGATCCAAGTAATTAGGAGTACCGCCTCCCCAGTGGATTTGCAGCACTTTTCTATCTGGATCGATTAAAGCTGCGGTGTTTTTAATGTCTTGAGCCAAAGATTCCACGTAAGGTTTCGCAATATTCTTGTTGTTGGAAATTACCGTGTTACAGCCGCAGAAGTAGCAAGCACTTTGGCAAAAGGGGATATGGAAATATAGACTCATAGGAGTTTTGCGTTGATTCGAGGCTGCGATCGCGGCCTTAAAATCAGTTTCAGTAAATGTTTCGCTTAACTCTGTAGCAGGCGGATAACTGGTGTATCTAGGTGCGCGAGTGTCGTACTTTTGAATCAGATCCAGATCAAACTTGACACCAGGTAATAGAAAAACCATTGAGTTGCTTTCCAATGAATGAAGGGAGTAGCGAGTGGAGAGTGAGGAGTAGGGGAGGCAGAGGAAGCAGGGGGAGAATGACTAATGACTAATGACTAACGACTAATTAGTTAGGCTATTAAACATAACTTGACCGAGTGCTTTAATTAAATTTCCTTCTAAGTCTTGAGCTATTTGTAAATTGAACCCAAAGGCATTATTAGCTTCTGCAACAATCCGTTCTGCTGTTATATCATCAACTGGTAATTCATTTAATGCCTGACGATACTTATCCTTAAATGCCTTTTTGTCAGGAATTTGCTCAAAATTATAAAAGGATGTGCCTTCATAGCCAGAAAGCTTCAGGGCTGACTGAGCAACTTTTTGTAGCATTTGACCCCCAGAAAGATCGCCCATGTAGCGAGTGTAGGCATGACCTAGCAATAAGACTGGTTCACTAATAGAAATTTCCCGAATGCGGTTAATGTACTTTTGGGCAGCAGGTGAAGGTGTAACTTTCTCTCTCCAATTATCCCCATAATAGAACACCATGTCTTTTTCGAGCGAGGATTGGCGATTAAGTTCGGGGAAATAAACCGCACTAATTACAGGATGCTCTAAATGGCTCTTTAATGCTGCTTCTAGTTCGCTGTAGACGTAATACAAGTTGCTTAAGAACTTGGCGAAGCAGTCTCTATCCACAACTCCTTTCAGAAAACATTTCATAAATCCCACATTTTCTGCTGAGGTGTGGGCTTGTCGAGTTCCAGAGCGCAGTTTGATGGCTAGATTACTACTCATTGTTGCTTCCTTCATGTTCAGGGGCAAGGTTTCTGGGCAGTCACTGACTCAGGATGCCTGCCAGTGTCAGCTAAAAGATTGTTATTCTAGGTTTAGAGAGGATCTGCATAACTCTATCTGGCAAGTATCACTGCCGATGTAGATCCCAGCCATTTTTATTTCTCCTAAGATTATTTAACTATTAATTTATATATGACTATAAAGATATTAGTATTTATTTAGGTTTTTCTGATTTTCACCTTTAGGCACATCCTACTTGAGTAGTAACAAAACTGGTTGTGGAATAGGCATTTAAACTCTCCTGAAACAACGGGTAATAAGTTTATTTCTCACAATTTACTCTCAATAATTTAACTGATGTCTACAAACAACTATTTATGCTTAGATAACTTTTAAAGGATGAAAAAATCAAAGGATTCTTATGGTTAAGTCTCTGGAAAGCCAACGCCAGTCGCTCATGGGGGAAACCCCCAAGACCGCGCTGGCTCCCGAACATGAGTTGCTAAAACCAGGTGTAAAAGCGCCTGTTCAAGAAACATTATTAACACCTCGGTTTTATACTACTGACTTTGAAGCTGCGGCGCAGTTGGATATTTCGTCCCAGGAAGCTGAGTTACTGGCAATTGTAGAGGAGTTACGAGCTGACTATAACCGTCATCACTTTGTCCGTGATGAGGAATTTCAGCAGTGTTGGGATCACATTGATGGGGAAACGCGCGTCGCCTTTATTGACTTTTTGGAACGTTCCTGCACCTCAGAGTTTTCTGGATTTCTGCTGTTCAAAGAGTTATCACGCCGTCTGAAAAACCGCAATCCGATTTTGGCGGATGCTTTTAATTTTATGGCGCGGGATGAAGCACGCCATGCGGGATTTTTAAATAAGTCAATGGCAGATTTTAATCTTTCCCTTGACTTAAGTTATTTAACCAAAAATCGCACTTATACCTTCTTCCCGCCAGAGTGGATTATTTACACAGTCTACCTGTCTGAGAAAATTGGCTACTGGCGCTACATCTTGGTGTATCGACACATGGAGAAACATCCAGAACACCAAATTTATCCACTATTCCGTAAGTTTGAGAGTTGGTGTCAGGATGAAAATCGACATGGAGATTTTTTCAAAGCACTGCTGCGATCGCAACCTCAACTATGGAACAATTGGAGAGCTAGATTATGGGTGCGTTTCTTTTTGCTGAGTGTTTTTGCTACTCACACCTTGACCGTATTTGAACGCGCAACCTTTTATCAATCCATTGGGATAGATCCGCGCGAATATAATACCAGAGTCATTCAAGAGACGAATAACACCGCCGCAGGGGCATTTCCTTTGATTTTGAATACAAATCACCCAGAGTTCTTCCGGCGGTTGGAGAAGTGTTCTGACCTTAATCTGAAACTAGCAGAGATTAATAACAGCGCTCGTTCACCAGTTGTAAAATTCTGCCAAAAATTACCCTTGATAGCCTCCATTGTTGGGCATCTATTGCAGACTTACCTAATCAAACCCGTTGATGCTGAATCATTGAGAGGGACAGTTCATTAACTAGTAATTGCATACATCAACATCAACTGAATCTACAAGTCTTATTTGGGAATCTCTTCACTCGAATTCTATACCCTACATTCCACACGTTGAGAGCTGAGTGATGGTATTTTAAAGTCTAACTGGATGAAAGTATTGTTAGCAATTGCGAATGAGGTTAACTGTTTACGTGATAAGCATTCGGTATAGCCTCGCTTACCGTATGAGTAAATTGTTCGAAGTGGTTTGTAGAAAATCCACGCGAATCACTTCTTTCTTGTCTAAAGTCGAATGGGAAATTCTAACAATTCGACTGATTAAGCTAATCGTCATTCATTTTTCCAGACTGATTCGCTTGTAGTAAGGACTTCAGCCCTAGTGTTATGCAAATTAAATGCTCATTAGGTTAATATGGTTAAAATCTAATACCAATTTTCTCTAAATTTGCACTCAATAATTCTTAACTTTAATTTTGTAAAACCTGTGCGATCGCCTGAGAAATCGGTAAGCCAGGACAGCGTTCTAACCAGAAAAACTCACCAACTGGGTTAACCTCAAGAAATACATGACGACCATCAGGAGTCAAAATAATATCAATAGCTCCGTAGTTCAAACCAAATTCTGCCATGAGTTTGAGGAGTTTCTCTTCGACATCTTCAGGCAGATTGTATGGTTCCCAAGCGTCGAGTAAGGCAATTCCCTGTTTGCGCCAGTCGTAACGCGCCTTATCCAAAGCTTGAGAATCAACCGCCGCCGTCAGCACACGTTTGCCTACAATAATTGTCCGCAATTCTAATGCTTTAGGAATTTTCTCTTGAAACGTCATTGGGCAGAAACGTAATCCATCGAGGTTATCCAGATCCTCAGATGAAATTGGATTCGTAAACACAACTTTTTCTCGTCCTTGTTCATCGTAAATAGCGAAGGAAGAGAGCATCTTTGTAATCATTCGCTCCTTACACTCTTGGGCAAATTGCTTCACTGCCACTGGATTGTTTGTAGTCAGAGTACGTGGCGTATCTAGACCAATCTCTCGCGCTATTCGTAATTGCAGTTGCTTATTTTCGGCTCGGCGAATATTTGGCAGAGGGTCGAGATGGAAGCCCTTAATACTGGCAATCATTCCGTCAATGGTGACGCGAGATTCTTTGAGCGAGGCTTGTCTGAGTTGCTTGTCCATCGAGTCGGGAATTCTTGACCCAATTGCAATGCGGCGATACCAAACTGCTGACACTTCACTCAAATCTAATGTCTGGTCTTCAACGCTTAGAGTAACTCGCTCACTTTTAGCATAGTAAACATCTAAGGTGATTTCTGTGGGAAATCGGTCTGTATCAAAACGAAATGCTTTCCCTCCTTGGGCTTCAATTGCCTGAATAACTAGAGGAATACTTTCGTTGTCTTGGCTGTGAGTAATGATTAAAACAGTCACGTCGCTTCGCTCCGAATTAAAAATTAAAAATTAATAAGTTCCTAAATTTATAAAGGCTGTCAGTTGGTTATGAATTTTTAAGTAAAAGCATTTTGCTTAGGACTTGTTGAAAGTAGTGCATCTGCGATCGCATCTGCGATCGGGTATTCCAAATCTCTCTCCAGCATTCCCCACTCTCCTGTGGGATTAATTTCTAAAAAAACATATTCTCCTGATGGCGTTTTGATGAAGTCAAATGCTCCAAAAATCAGTCCAAACCTTGCCATAAAAGCATCCAGGCAACGGATTAGTTTATCAGGTAATTGATATGGTTGCCAGGTAAGAGCCTCTTTTGTTCCCCGTCGCCAATCTTGGGTGGATGCTGCATACTCAGACGCATCCAGTGCGCCGACAAAGAGATTACCATTCACATAGACTGCGCGTAGTTCTAGCTGTTTGGGGATTTGTTCTTGAAACACAACTGGACAATAGCGCAGTGTTTCAGCATCAAGTAAGTCTTCTTCTTTAACGACGCTGGTATACATGAAAAAAGAGGAGGCTTGCATCCCATAAGAAAGAGGCCTGAGTAGCTTGGCAACCATTTTCCCTTTAACTTCCCCAAAAAACTCTCGTGTTTGTTGAGGATTGTTGGTGACGATAGTCCCAGGTATGACAAGACCTACTTCCGATGCAATTCTTAGTTGGCGTAATTTGTTTTCGGCTGCACTGATCCGTTGTAAATCATCCACCCAGGTAGCTCCCCTCAGACTGTCCCAAAAGCCATCTAAGACTGCGAGTGATTCGCTAGAGCAAGCTGCTTGGAATTGTGGAGCCAATTCTTTACCTAAGTCGGGTTGCCAGATACGTCGCATCCATACTGCTTGCACTTGCTCGGTGTTTAGGGAGCGAGTGCCATATTCCAGTTTATGATTGCTCCCAGAGTTACTGAAATTCGCCTCGATTTGTACAGTCATCGGAAACTTATCAGTATCAAGGCGAAATGGCTGTGCGCCTCGTTTTGATACAGCTTCTGCAACTCTATCTATTGTGAAATAATCACTACTATGGGTAATTAATAAAACCACATCACGGTCAACGTACATAAAATATTTTCATTAGGTTTTTGTATTTTCCCTACTGTCAACTATAAAAAAAATAAGCTTTTTTAATGGGAAGCCAACCCCTAAATGGAGTTGGCAAAGCTAACAGTATTTTTATTCTAAGAATATTGTTAAAAACTACATCTCTAGTCTAATCAAAAGTATGCAGTTATTCTGCCGGCCCATGATCATCACCGTCTGAAGGGTACTTCTGAGTAGTAAAAATCTGTTCATCACTATCAGAGGGATACTTTTTCGTTAAATCTTCTTGATCAGATGGAAACTTTAGAGTTTGGACAAGTTCATCATTCTCCTTCTTGGTTACACCACAACTTCCACCGCCAATCCCTTCTGATTCTTTATCAGATAGGTCTTCAAAGCTTTGCCCTTCTAAAAATCTGGCAAAGAAGGGTAGTGCTTGTGAATTCAGTTCTTCTGGTTTGCTTTCAGACATAATTTTTCCTACGGTTAAGTAAAGATACATATATACTCAAATCAATAATACTACATAGAGTTTCATCAATTTAAGCATAAACTTCATTTGTAATTATTTGTAATACTTATGTGAATATAGTGGCTTTATTGTTCCCTTTATGGATAATTATAAGAATGCTAAACGAGATGTAAATTTTCCTATTCCACCAATGTCTGTAATCTGAAAGACATTACAACCACTGTTGTTTTTTAGCATAAGCGATACTACCAATTACAATTAATGCCATCACGCAGATCACAGCAGGATAAGCCAAAGGTTGCTCTAATTCCGGCATATATTTGAAGTTCATGCCATAGAAACCAGACATAAAAGTAATTGGTAAAAATATAGTTGAGAGGATAGTTAAACGATTAATTCGTTCACCAGTTTTGCTAGCAATATTATCGCGTTGAATTTCCATCAATTCTGACATCCAGGCTCTCAACGCTTGATATTCTTGCCAAAGTTTATCAACGTGATGAACTAATTCTTGATTGAATAGTTCCTTCACTGGTTGGGTGATCCATTGGAAATCTTCGTAATCCATAATAGCCATCAGTGACTTGATGCTTTGAAAATTACGGCGTCCTGAACGAGTCGATTGCCTCATGGTGGCAATTTTTTGGTATGTTAATTCATCACCAGAATTATCTAAAACTTCATCTTCTAAATCATCAAGTTTTCTAGAAATATATTCAAATACAGTATGGTAATTATTCAAAACCTCTTTAAAAATGAGATAAAAAACATAGTCAATTCCTAACGTTTCAATATCCTTAGTTCGTTTTTGCAGATTATTAGCTAAAATACTTAAAACTTTTAATTCAGTGATTTCAAAGGTAATAATAAAATTATTACCCAGCACAATATTGCCACGAGCAACCTCAAACTCGTGATTTTTTATTTGAGGAGTTAATATTTCATAACTGTCAAATAAGCAATCTTCTACATTTTCATCAATTCCTACAGGGGAATGGTTGAAAATCATATTCACACGCGATGGATTAAGACCAAAGTGCTTAATAATTTTGGCTGTTCCAGTGCGGTCGCGAAAGTGAATACAGCGCAACCAAATATTGCGAGAACTATCAATTTGTTTCAGTACCGTATCGACATGATTACTGTTAAATAATTCCAGGTTGTCTGGATAAAAAGTGAGAAGAGTTAGCATATAGGCATCCTAATTGAGTCGTCGAAAAACACTATGACTCATGTTGAGCGATAATTTATTAGTCTACAAGGACACATAAAATGTCAAAGCTTGCGGTTTATTACGATGAATAGACATATTGCAATGCGCTTGGTGTTAGTAATATTTTACCCTGAAAGATCCCCCCAACCCCCCTAAAAAAAGGGAGAATCGAATCAAAATTCCCCTTTTTAAGGTGTATTTAGGGGGATCTAAAACATTTTGCTACCCGACTAGAGGACTATTAAAATATCCTCTTAAAATGGTATTACTGTATTGGATCATAGCTCAATTTTTTTCTCTTTTCCCAGATTTAGGGCGGGTAGCTTTCACTGATGCTGACTTATTTTGTAGAATTGCAATTTCTCTTTGTGCATCTTGATAACTATCTTTTTCTCCTTGCTGCTGAAATAGTTTTGCAGATTTTCTGAAATCTGCGATCGCTCCCTGTTTATTTTTCTGCTTAGTGCGAATCACGCCCCGGTTATAGTAGGCTAAGGCATTGTTAGGATTAATTGCGATCGCTCGTGAATAATCTTGATTTGCAGCTTTTTTATTTCCCAGCTCGAGATAGGCGTTACCACGGTTATTATAAGCTGCTAAATTATTAGAATCTAGTTTTAGCGCTTCGGTGTAATCTTGAATAGCGCCTTTATAATCTCCGAAAGAAAAGCGGTGAATACCTCTGTGGATGTAAGCCGCAGTAAATTTAGGATCAATCTGTAAAATAGTGTTGTAATCTTCAGTAGCTTCGAGGTTATCTCCCAAATCGCTGTAAACATCACCACGATTAAGATAGGCTTCAATGTATTTAGGATTGATGTTAATTGCGTCTGTATAATCTTTCAGGGCTGCATATTTTTGCTTATTAATAGATTGAGTTAAAGCCCTTTGATAATAAGCTTTAGCATCGCTAGGATTAATCTTAATTACCGTATCAAAATCTTGGATTGCTTCAAGTCTTTGTCTGAGGCGACGGCGAAGAATCCCTCGCTGTAAGTAGGCTTCGGTATACTGAGGCTTGAGAGCGATCGCTTTGTTAAAATCTCCAATTGCTCCTTTATTATCCTTCAGTTGAGTACGGGCTAACCCGCGGCCATAGTAAGCATAAGCATCCTTAGAATTTAACTTAATCGCTTGGGTATAGTCTGCGATCGCTTCTTTGTATTTGCCTAATTCAGAAAAAGCAAATCCTCGGTCAAAATAGGCATTAGCATCTTGAGGATTGAGCGAAATAGCTTGGCTAGAATCTGCTTGTGCTTGCTCGTAGTCTCCTAATCGATAATAAGCATCGCCTCGCTTATTATACGCTAGAGCGTTTTTTGGATCTAATTCAATAGCCTGATTTAAATCTTTAACTGCTCCTTCATAGTTTCCTGCCTCATATTTATTTACTCCCTCTTGGTATAATGTCTGTTGAGCATTTGTTAGAGGTTTTAGCAACCTCAATTGCCACGCTCCAACGGCAAGTGTGATACAGCCAGCTACCCCAGCCAGAACTACTAATAATTTTTTATGATCCTGTTTTTGCTGATCGCGATCAACATTTGTTATCTTTTTCAGATCGTCTAAAACTTCGGTGGCATACTGGTAGCGCTTACGATAGTTAAAACGCACCATTTTATTAATAACTTTTGCTAAGTTTTTATTAACTTTTATATTTTTTTTCTGCCAAACTATTTCACCCGTCAGCCGATTTTTATGAGTTCGCAAATTAGATATTTCGTTTTCAGATAAACCTAGAAGGGCTGCGATCGCAACGATACCTAAAGCATATATATCGCTGTTGTATTTGAGATTACCGTTAACTTGTTCTATCGGCATATATTCCAGATTGTCAACGGTATTAGCGATGGCTCCATTAAAAGTGCCAAAGTTAACCAAAACTAACTTTTTATCTGATTCACGGCGAATAATATTTGCTGGTTTAATATCCCGATGAATCACGCCATCGCTATGTACAATCACCAAAATTTCTAATATCTCTGATAAAAGACTAATTACTTGGTCTTCCCTCAAAGGTTGCCCCTGGATAATTTCGTCAGTTAAAGGATTACCGACTATGAATTCTTGGACTATATAGAATTCTTCATTCTCTTCAAAATAAGCAATTAGCTTTTGAATTTTCTCGTGTTTTTGTCCTAGTTTTTCTAAAGTTGCTGCCTTACTGTCAAACAAGCGGCGTAGAATTGTTAAACTTTGAGGACTGCTACTAGGAAAACGTAACTGCTTTACTATAAATTTGCTGTCAGCAAGATTAACATCTTCAACTAGATAAGTTTTTCCCTTTTCATTATCATTGAGAACTTTTAGTATTCGATAATGTCCATTTAGTAAATGAATATTCATCAATGTAAATATAGTTTTATAAATTTTATTATTATACCTTAAGTGTTTTTACTGGTAAGTTCATTTAAAAAATACTTAATAAAAAAATTAATGCCATTCTGGCAGGTAAAAGTATTAATTATTAGCTAATGTGGCATATTACTACTAATATGGTTTTTATTAAAAAATGTTAAAAGCGTTAATACGGTTACATATTACCAGACTTGAGTAAAGTTTGTATATTAAACGACATTTGGTAAAGGAGGTAAGTAGGAAGCGGGGATATTTTGATCTTGATTTTTCAGCAATCCCACTCATGACACCTAGTCCTCCAATGGAGTAAAAAATAGAAGTTTGAATTATTCATAACCCCATATAGAAGGTTGAAAATCAACATATTTGGGCGGAAAAAAGACGTGAGAGCTACTGCGAAGCGTCAATTGCTCAAGGCGCTGAATTGCCGTGATATAGCTGCCATTAAGAGTTTGATTGTAGAATGGCAAAGGATTCTGAGATCGGAAAAGTTAACTGATTTGATTGTTAACGAGGTAATGCTCGAATGTGATTCTGACTGCCACAGTTGGTTTTGTCAAATTTTCCTTGGACAAGCCCAATATGAACAGATGGAGGAAAAAGCTCAAAGTAACGTCTTTCAAATATTAGTGAGTAAAGGTTTGAAACCGGGCAAGGACTTTAGCTTTGGACTTGATGGCATGATGATTGTAAGCGATCGCGCCAAGCAAATCTTACTTACCCAAGTACCACAGAAGCATCAAGCATCATTTGAGGCACAGTTAGAAACCTCGTTAGTCTCAGATCCAGTTACTACCATCGAACAGCAGTTAGGGTGTGCATTTTTTAGCAATTTAACTGAGATTGCTATCCAACAGATGCAGGTACTGAGTAATTCCCAAGCGGCGGCTTATTTAGGAGTGCTGTTGGCTGGATTAGTGTCGCGTTATCCTCAACTTAAGGATGCTGACTTTCCCACACGATTTATTGCTAATACTCTCCAAGGACTGTCTCAAGAACGAGCAATGCTAATCTTGAACGATCCAGAGACAAATCCTCAGTTCGATGAAATTATTATCTTCGGACATTTATTAGCAGCAATGGGAGATAAAGAATATCACCGCATTGCTGAGGAAGAGGGTGGTATCAGGCTTGATCAACTCAAAAAACTTGATTTAGTTTGGTGTGGTGAACGTCGGCTTTCAGAAATGGTAGCCATGATGGAAAAATGGGATTTCAGAAATAGATAATCAACAATTAAAAATTTAGTTCTACGCTGGCACGACAAATTTTTCACTACCAGCTAGTCCAAAAGCAGCATGAATGACTTGCAAAGCTTTAACACCTTGCTCTTGTGCCACGACACAGCTAATTTTTATTTCTGAAGTGGCAATCATTTGAATATTAATTTGGTGTTCGGCTAGTGCTTCAAACATTTTAGCGGCTACACCTGGTTGTCCCACCATACCTGCACCTACAATACTCACCTTAGCGATCGCACTATCTAAAACAACTTCACCCCATCCTAATTCTGCCGCTACTTGGGTAAGCATTTTTTTTGCACTTTCCCCGTCTATCCGCGAGACTGTAAAGGCAATATCTCGTCTGGGAACACCATCAATCACCCGACAGCGCTGAGATTGGATAATCATATCAACGCTGATATTATGTTGCGCTAACAGTCCAAACAACTTCGCCGCCATCCCCGGCCGATCTGGTAATTGGCGAATAGCAAGACGCGCTTGGTTCAAATCGAGAGCTACACCACGAACGGGAGAAGTGGGGAGCGGGGAGTGGGGAGCGGGGAGTGGGGAGGATAAAAAAATTAATTTATTTTCCCCTGCCTCCCCTGCTTCCCCTGCTCCCCCTGCTCCCCCTGCTCCCCCTGCTCCCTGCCCCCCTGCCTCTATCTCAAAGGCAGTGCGGAGTGCTATGACGGCGCGATCGCATTCGGTGGCATCGACTACACAACTTACTTTCACTTCGCTGGTGGAAATCATCTGGATGTTCACGCCTGCTTCTGCCAAAGTGGCGAACATCTTTGCAGCTACACCAGGACGCCCAATCATTCCCGCGCCTGCGATGCTGACTTTGGCAATATTATGTTCTACCATTACCTCGGCTTCGTCAGATTTGGGGTTAGATTGACTCCTCAGTGCTGGGGCGATCGCTGCTACTACTGCTTCTGCCCGTTTTAATATTGGTGTGGTGACAGTAAAGGCAATGTCATTACTATTACCTTCATGAACTGACTGAATAATCAAATCTACGTCTACTTTTTGCCGAGAAATTTCGCCAAATAACCTTGCTGCTATCCCGGGTCTATCGGGTACGCGCAACAAAGCCACCTTTGCTTGGTCAGTGTCAAATTCTACAGCATCCACCGGACGGGCAATTTCTAGATTGATTAGCGATCGCCCTTGGGGTTTGGCTGATGTTACCCAAGTACCGGGAGCATCCGTCCAGCTAGACCTAACTACTAAAGGAACACCATAGTTGCGAGCAATTTCCACAGCGCGGGGATGCAGCACTTTTGCGCCTAAGCTAGCTAGTTCCAACATTTCATTACAGGTGATGGCATCCATCAACTGGGCTTCGGCAACTAAGCGGGGGTCTGTAGTTAAAATCCCTGGAACGTCTGTATAAATTTCACAAAAATTTGCTTGTAATGCGGCTGCGATCGCCACTGCCGAAGTGTCAGAACCACCACGTCCCAAAGTTGTAATTTCCATTTCTCCGGCGTTGGATGTGCCTTGAAATCCTGCTACTACAACTACTTTACCTGCATTTATGTGGCGAGTTAGGCGAGTAGTTTCAATATGTAAAATCCGAGCGCGGCTGTGTTCGGCTTCGGTAACAATTCCTACCTGAGCGCCAGTCATGGAAATTGCTGGTTGTCCGAGTTCCTGCAAAGCCATACTAAGTAAGGCGATAGTGACTTGTTCCCCAGTGGAAAGCAGCATATCCATTTCCCGGCGGTTAGGATTTGAAGAAATTTCATTAGCTAGTTTGACGAGTCCATCGGTGGTTTTGCCCATTGCTGAAACCACTACTACAAGAGAGTTTCCAGCTTTAACAGTTTTGTAAACACGTTGTGCAACAGCTTGAATACGTTCGACTGAACCGACAGATGTACCACCGTATTTCTGAACTATAAGCGCCATAACTTTTATACAATCAATTGTGTCTGTTTTGCTCAATGCCCCCGCCGGGTTAGGAAGCCTTGAAGATATTAATAGATATTTAGTTTACTAAAGATTGTGTAGCATACCAATCATAAGTTGATTATTCAAAAACTACATCTTCGTAAAGTGCTGCTATTGTTTCCTCAAAATCCACGCTGTTGAGTCGAAATGATTTATCTTCTGCTGTGTAAGATTGTAAAACCCAAAGCCTCTGCTCATTGCGTCGAAAACACTCGACTCGCTGACGTTTTGTATTAATTAAAACATACTCTTGCAGACTTTCCAGGGCTTGATAATCGGCGAATTTGTCGCCCCGGTCAAAGGCTTCAGTAGAATTAGATAAAACTTCGACAATTAAACAGGGAAATCTTTTATAAGCTGGCGTTTCTTGATCTCGTTGGTCGCAAGTAACCATAACATCGGGATAATAAAAGCGATTTAGAGATTCAATTCTGGCTTTCATGTCAGCGATGTAAACACGACAACCAGAGCCGCGCACATGATTACGGAGCAGAGATGCCAGGTTAAGAGAAATAGTAACGTGTGCGTCAAGCGCTCCAGCCATTGCGTAGATATAGCCGTCGATGTATTCATGTTTGATAGAGTTTTGTTCCTCTATTTGGAGGTACTCTTCAGGGCTAAGGTAGTTTTGTTGGGGCGAGGCTATCATATTTGAAACTTCAAGATTGAAACGATACTGATTTCTAGGGTAGCGTTTGGTGTAAATTGAAATTAGTAGCTTATTTTGTAGCAAACAAGCGATCGCCTGCATCTCCCAACCCAGGAATAATATAGCCATGTTCATCCAAATGGTCATCAATGGCGGCGTAGGCGTAGCCTCAATCTGCTCACAATCAATAAAAAATTTAAAACAACTTACAAGATAGACAAGATATAAAATTCCAAATGCATACATTGAAGCAATTGCGGGTGAAATTGTCCTTAATACCAATATTGGTAGCGCTGACAGTAAACAGTACAGCCAGCGTTGCATTTGCTGGAGGATTTGCTTTGAACGAACAGAGTGTCAAGGGTTTGGGAAATGCTTTTGCAGGAAGTGCAGCCACTGCTGATGATGCCAGCACAATTTTCTTTAACCCGGCAGGCTTGACTCGCTTACGAGATAATTCCTTTTTTGGAGCTTCTTATGTCATTTTCCCGACAATCATTTTTCAAAACCAGGGTTCTGTAGCAACAGGGGTTCCATTGTCAGGTGGTAATGGTGGAGAAGCAGGCGTTGATATTATTGTGCCAAACCTGTATGCTGCTTGGAGCGTTTCTGATCGCCTGAAACTGGGTATTGGTATTAACGTTCCTTTTGGATTATCTAGCAAATACGATAGTAACTGGGTTGGGCGTTACCAGGCAGTCGAGTCTAAACTCACTACTATTAATATTAATCCCACTGTGGCAGCTAAGTTGAGTGATAACTTGTCTGTTGGTGCCGATCTTAATATATAGTATGCCGAGACAACGCTCTCGAATGCGATTAACTTTGGTTTAATTGGGCAAAGTGTTGGTTTACGTACCCAATCCCAACAGGCAGATGGTTTTGTCAAAGTGTCAGGCTCCGATTGGAGTGTAGGGTACAATTTGGGAGTGATGTATGAACCATCCAAAAGTACCCGGATTGGTTTGAGTTATCGATCGCCAATTACTCAAGACATTCGGGGAAATGCTGATTTTACAGTTCCTGCAAGCGCTAGAGCATTAACTGCTAGGGGACAATTTACAGACACAGGAGCCAGCGCCGTCTTAAACTTGCCCGATACCTTATCACTTGCTGTATATCAAGAACTTAACCCTCGTTTGGCAATTGTCGGTGATGTAACTTGGACAAACTGGAGCCGCTTTCAAGAACTGCGAGTTAAATTTGACAATCCAGTTCAAGCAGATACCGTACAGCCGGAGAATTGGAATGATACTTACCGTTTTGGAGTTGGGGCCAATTATGCTGTGAGCGATCGCTTAACACTGCGAACGGGTATCACTTACGATCCTAGCCCTGTTACGGAAGAATTTAATACGCCCCGATTACCCGGTGGCGATCGCACCTTGATTGGGTTCGGTGCTAGCTATCGGCCTTCCAAGTCATTCAATTTCGATATTGGTTATACGCACGTATTTGTAAACAATAGCTACATTAACCAGTCAAGTACTACAGCAGGTACGCTCAAAGGTAATTTTGAAGGTGGCGTGGATATCGTTGGGTTACAAGTAAGCTGGCAATTTTAACTAAAATCAAGTATTTTTTACTTTGCGCCAAAAACGTCGTTTTGCTTTGGCATAGTCATTATTTTTTTGGGGATATTTTTATAAGCTATTAGTCACTAGGTATTTGTCAACTACCTATAATCTGTTTTTATTTTTATAACTCTAAATATCGAGCGTGGTATTAGTCGTATGCTGAATACAATAAATAACACAGAAAATTCATAATTAGCAATAAATTGCCGCAAATTTAAAGATGGCTTTAAAAATCATTTAATAGATATATTTTGTGAGAAAGTTAATACAAACGTATATTCACGGATTTCAAATTCATGGATTCTTTACCTATCAATTCCTTACTTGAAGAGTTGAAAAACCCAGATGCCACAGTCCGCGAAAAAGCAACCAGAAAAATCTGGCGGATTTGGTTTCAGCAAAAGGGAATTTATGGGCTGGAAATAATTGATCGCAGTCAAAAATTACTTGATGCAGGTGAAATTGCTGAAGCCGAAACAGCTCTGACAGCACTAATCAAAGACCAGCCAGATTTTGCAGAAGCTTGGAATCGTCGAGCTTTTCTGTATTACAGTATTGGAGATTATCAAAAATCTCTGGCAGATTGTCAGATAGTCGTGCAGATAAATCCAATACATTTTGGGGCGCTTCACGGTATGGGTTTGTGTTATGCAGCACTAGGAGAGTATAGTGAAGCCATCAAAGCTTTTAAAGCTGCTTTAGAAATTCAGCCTTATTCGCTAGTGAATCAAAAGTTGATTCTAGAATGTACATTTAGATTCAGTTACAACGGCAAATAGAAGATAATATCATCCTGTTTTATGAATCCGTCATCACCCTTATCAACAGCCGTTCACCGCCTTAGTCGCCGCAATTTTATTCAATACGGTTCTATCTTGATTGGTAGTAGCTTCATTGCTGGTTGTACTAACAGCAACCAACCATCAACTAGCAATTCTCAGTTTGATAAAGTTACATTTGGTACAAACTGGATAGCACAAGCAGAACACGGCGGATTTTACCAGGCGATCGCCACTGGTATTTATAAAGACTATGGTTTAGATGTCACCATCAAAATGGGTGGCCCGCAGGTTCCCAGTGGTACTCAATTGTTGATGGGGGATGCGGTAGATTTCTTTATGGGTTATGGCATTGATGCCGTGAATGCTATAGCACAAGGTATTCCCAAAATCACAGTCGCAGCAATTTTCCAGAAAGACCCCTGGTGTCTTATTGCACATCCCAACCCAGCAATTAAAACCCTTGCAGACCTCAAAGGCAAACCAATTTATGTCTCTGCTTCTGCTAATATCACCTATTGGCCTTTACTTGAAACAAAGTATGGTTTTACCGAAGATCAAAAGCGGCCTTACAACTTTAATCCTGCTCCTTTTTTGATTGACAAAAACTCAGCCCAGCAAGGTTATATTACATCTGAACCCTTTGCTATTGAGAAGCAGGGTGGTTTTCAGCCAGTAGTATTTTTATTAGCAGATTATGGTTATCAACCCTATGCAACCACTCTTGAAACAAAAAAAGAACTAGTAGAAAAAAATCCCGAATTAGTGCAGCGATTTGTTGATGCCTCAATTAAAGGTTGGTATAGCTACCTAGAAAATCCCCAACCAGGTAATCAATTAATTAAAAAAGATAATCCAGAAATGACGGATGAGCAACTTGTCTATAGCATTCAAAAGCTAAAACAATATGGGATTATCCTTTCTGATGCAGCCGAACAACAAGGGATTGGGGCGATGAGTGATGCAAGGTGGAAATCACTCTTTGACAGCATGGTTGATACTAAGATTTCTAAATCTAACGTTAACTACAAAGAAGCATACACCTTGCAATTTGTGAATAAAGGAGTAGGCTATTACAAGAAGTAAGCCGCTTGCTATTCTCCAGATTTTTTGAATGAGTCACCATCCCGTTATCACGCTCAATCAGATTAGCAAGGTCTACACCAATGGCACTGTTGCCCTGCAAGACCTCAATTTAGCAATTCCAGAGTCGCAATTTGTTAGTTTAGTTGGCCCCTCCGGGTGCGGTAAAAGTACAGTTCTGCGACTGATTGCCGGATTAGGGCGCACGAGTTCTGGTAGTATTGACTGGGGTATAACTCAGCAAGCAAGAAAACTGGCTTTTGTTTTCCAAGATGCCGCACTCATGCCTTGGGTAAATGTCTGGGAGAATGTTCGTCTACCGCTAAAGTTGGCGAGAATGTCTAAAAAAGATAGCCAAAAATTGGTGCAGCAGACATTAGCGCTGGTAGGATTAGAAGGCTTTGAAGAGAACTATCCCCGCCAATTATCAGGTGGGATGAAAATGCGAGTATCAATTGCTAGAGCATTAGTTACTCAGCCAAATATTTTATTGATGGATGAACCATTTGGCGCATTAGATGAAATTACTCGTAGCAAACTCAATGGTGATTTACTAGATTTGTGGCTTCAACAGCGCTGGACTGTGGTTTTTGTTACCCACAATATTTACGAAGCAGTGTACTTATCAAATCGCGTGCTAGTTATGGGGACAAGTCCCGGAAGGATTGTAGCTGATGTAGAAATTGATGTTCCCTACCCCCGTAACGATGACTTTCGCACATCATTGCTGTATAACCAGTATTGCCGTGAAATTTCTCAGCATCTAGCTAAAGCTATGAGCTTTGCGCCAATTTAAAATTTTGAATTTATATGCTATTCATCCGTCGCACCAAATCACAAAAGACATCGAGCAAGTTTCTTTCTGCTGACGTTTTGGCACCGATGGTAGTTGGCATTATAGCATTATTTTTATGGGATATATTTGTGCGGATAACACATCTTCCTCCTTATATACTCCCTGGCCCTTTATTAGTATTTAAAACCTTAATTACTGACTGGAATGAGCTTTTTCCATCACTATTAATTACACTGCAAATCACAGTCGTTGCTTTTATTGCTGCGGCTATTTCTGGTTTACTAATGGCGATTTTGTTTACCCAAAGTAAATGGATTGAACGCAGTTTATTTCCTTATGCAGTAATTTTACAAACAACTCCGATAGTTGCGATCGCACCCTTAATCATTCTCTGGTTAAAAAATAACACTTTTGCCGCTTTAGTAGTTTGTGCTTGGATTGTCGCCTTTTTCCCCATCGTATCCAACACTACACTAGGACTCAACAGCGTTGACCAGAACTTGCTCAACCTATTTCAACTTTACAAAGCTTCTCGCTGGCAAACTCTCCTGTATCTCCGTTTACCCAGCGCCATGCCCTATTTCTTAGGTGGTTTAAAAATTAGCGGTGGTTTAGCATTAATTGGCGCAGTTGTTGCCGAATTTGTCGCTGGTACTGGTGGGGCAAAATCTGGCATTGCTTACCGAATTTTAATTTCCAGCTACAACTTACAAATTCCTCGGATGTTTGCAGCATTATTTCTCACAACTGGATTGGGTGTATTAATTTTTGTCAGCTTGAGTGCCTTATCTGACCTTATATTAAGTAAGTGGCATGAAAGTGCAGTGAAACATGAGAATTAAGATTTTAAAACGCAGAGGAACGCAAAGGTTTACGCAGAGGAACGCAGAGGAGTTAATTCTCTGCGAACCTACCCTGCGGGAAGGCGTACCACTTCGTGGAAGCAAGCTACGCGTAGCGTCTCGTAGAGAAGCGCCTATGCGCTTCCCTCAGCGTCCCTCTGGGTTAAAAAAAGGATATAAGCTATGACGACATTGGATGCCCTAATTAATTCTCTAGAAGGTATAGAAACCATCACTGACTCCGCCCAAGTCGCAAAATTATCCCAGGATTATCACAGCTTTAGCCCGGTACTTGTGCCGAAACTAGAGGGAAAAGTCGGGGATATTGTAGTGCGTCCCGCCAATGAAGGAGAGGTTTTAAAAGTTGCCGCCGCCTGCGCGAAACACCGTGTACCCCTGACAGTGCGAGGTGCGGGAACTGGGAATTATGGGCAATGCGTACCGTTGCATGGTGGCGTAATTTTAGATATGACGCGGATGCAGGGGATTCCTTGGGTAAAGCCAGGGGTGGCGCGGGTAGAAGCTGGGGTAAAGTTGGCGGCGTTGGATAAAAAAACCAGAGAAATCGGCTGGGAAATCCGCATGGCCCCCTCCACGTACCGCACAGCCACAATTGGCGGATTTATTGCTGGGGGTAGTGGGGGCATTGGTTCGATACAATATGGGTTATTAGGCGATCGCGGTAATATCCTAGCATTGCGAGTGGTAACTGTAGAAGATGAACCCCGTGCGATCGAATTACGCGGCGACGACGTGCAAAAGGTGAATCATGCTTGGGGAATTAACGGCATTATCACTGAAGTAGAAATCCCCTTGGGGCCTGCTTATCCTTGGGCAGAAGTGATTGTCACCTTTGACGACTTTATGACAGCAGCAAAGTTTGGTCAGGCTCTTGGCAATGCTGATGGCATGATTAAGAAGTTGATTTCTGTATTTGCATCCCCAATTCCTCAATACTTTCACGCCCTACAAGAGTATATTCCTGAAGGGACTCACCCAGCATTTTTGATAATTGCTGAATCGAGTTTGGAATTCTTACCAGGTTTGGTGCAGCAATATGGCGGCAAAATTACTTATGAAAAACCAGCCGAGGAAGCGGGTAAAGGTATACATTTAGCAGAATTTTGCTGGAACCACACTACCTTACACGCCCGGAGTGTAGATACTGGTATTACCTATTTACAAAGTATGTTTCCTCACGACCGCAGTTTGCAACTGGTACAACACATGTATCATCACTTCGGCGATGAGGTAATGATGCATTTGGAATTCTTTCGCGTGAACGGTGCGGTAGTTCCTGGTGCTTTGCAACTTGTGCGCTACACCACCGAAGAACGTCTCAACGAAATTATCCGCTATCACGAAGAACACGGTGTGAGTATTGCCAATCCCCACACGTATATTATTGAAGAGGGCGGCAGAAAAGTTATTGATCCTGAGCAGTTAAAATTTAAGGAAATAGTTGATCCATATCGGTTGATGAATCCCGGTAAAAGCAAGGTTCTTCAATTGCAAATTCAAAATTAGCAAACTACAAAAAACACATCTCAGAACTTTTTCTGTATATTTGTGTAACTTGTCTTCAAAAAACTAGCTGCTAGACGTTTATAATTTGTGGTTTGATTTTAAGAGCCGTGGGGATAACCCAAAATCCACCATTCCAAAATCGCCCATGATTGAAATTGACGGTTCCTACGGAGAGGGAGGCGGACAAGTTCTTCGCACTTCCTTAAGTCTAGCAGCCATCACTGGCGAACCCATACGAATTTCAGGCATTCGCGCTGGACGCACAAAGCCAGGATTAGCAGCACAACACTTAACCGCAGTTCGGGCTGCGGCGAGAATTTGTAATGCCCAACTACAGGGTGATGCTTTAGGTTCAATGCTACTGGAATTCATCCCAGGTAGTGCTGTGCAAGCTGGAACTTATACCTTTGATGTTAGTAAAGCACAAGTTGGTGGTTCTGCAGGTGCGATCGCTCTAGTTTTACAGACAATTCTCTTACCTTTGGCACTAGCATCTGGCAATTCCCAAGTCACACTAAAGGGTGGAACTCATGTGAACTTTAGCCCGACAGTGACGTACATTGAGCAAGTTTATTTGCCGATACTGCAACGCATGGGTGTAGAAGCCCAAGTCAAGTTAGGCGCTTGGGGGTGGTTTCCCAAAGGTGGCGGAGAGGTACAGTTGCAGGTGGATGGCGGTGGTAAACTCAACGGGATTAACTTGTTGGAACGGGGAAATTTACAACAGGTGCGAGGGCTAGCAGTGGTAACAGAATTGCCTTCGCATATTCCCCAACGGATGGCGAATCGTGCCGAGAATTTGTTACGTGAAGCCCATTTGAAAGTTGCTGTACACGCTTTGCGAGAAAGAGGTATAGCACCTGGGGCGGGTATTTTTTTAACTGCTGAGTATGAGAACAGCTTGACTGGCTTTGGTGGATTTGGACGATTACGGTTGTCGGCGGAAACAGTTGCAGAAATTGCTTGTCAGCAACTACTTGAGTTTCATAAAACCGGCGCAGCAGTAGATGAACATTTAGCAGATCAGTTATTATTACCAGCTGCTTTAGCGTCACAGGAGAGCCATTACCGGGTGGCTGAGGTGAGTAGACATTTAACGACCAATGCAGCCGTAATTGAACAATTTGGGTTGGCGCAGATTAGGGTAAATGAAGCCGAGAAAATCGTATCGGTAAAGAGTTTGACTAGATGAAGTAGAAAAAGCTTTAAGAGATTGCCTTATGTAAGAGTCTTCGGTTTACCCACATCCCCTATGACAATATTAACCGTGCGGTGTGCGCTGCATAGAAATTTGCCTCATTTCCAAAAGTGGGAATGAGGCAAAGGTGTTTTATTTAAGCGGAGACAGAAAACTTTTGATAGTTTATTTAAGAGGATTTGCAATCAAACTTGTAACCTGCATGGTTTGCAACAATAAGCGACTAACCAATTTACAAGGCAATGCAAATGTAGTTGAGACTTAGTTCAGTTGTCTCTAAATAGTTGCTCTTTAGTTAAGTATGGAACAGAGCGTTTGAATTTACCTCTGTCAAAGGCATATACTTAGGTTAAGTCAGTTTGCGATCGCAAATACAAGGGATTAGTCATTGGGCGTTCGGCATTCGTCTGGTAGAGCCTTTGAACTCCATTAATGAGTCTTTGAACTCCATTAATGAGTCTTTGAACTCCATTAATGAGTCTTTGCACTCCATTAATGAGTCTTTGCACTCCATTAATGAGCCTTTGAACTCCATTAATGAGTCTTTGAACTCCATTAATGAGTCTTTGAACTCCATTAATGAGCCTTTGAACTCCATTAATGAGTCTTTGCACTCCATTAATGAGCCTTTGAACTCCATTAATGAGTCTTTGATACTCGTGAACAAGCATAAAAATTCACCTTGTCCCCTTGTCTCCCCTGCCCCCTGCCCCCTGCCCCACTCCTTTAACTCCCCTTCTTCTCTTGCCGTTCTTTGAGTTTCAGCATGATCTCTGCGTGCATTTCGCGGGTAATTGGGTAAAAATACGTTAAAACTAAGCCACAAAGCAAACAAACTGTAGGTATAGGCCCAACAGCAATACGAATCGCAAACAGTGCAGATTCAGGTTGGATGGGTAGTGGGCTTCCGGCTACAGATTCTTTGAAACCGGATATTTGCAAAGCATTTCCCACCAAAAACAGCCCGAAAGCTAAACCAAATTTTTGTAGCAAAACCATGAAGCCATAAAAAATGCCTTCTCTGCGTTGTCCAGTTTGCAGCTCATCTAATTCAATCACATCTGGCATCATCGACCAGGGAATTAGATAAGCTGTGGAGACACCAATACCTGCCATGACAGCCATCACATACATCAAAACTATTTGACCAGGCTGTAAGAAAAATAGTCCGGCGGCGGCTATTATCCACAAACTCATTCCCAGAAAATAAACAACTTTTTTCCCGACTTTTTTACTCAACTCACCCCAGACAAATAGCATCAGCAGGGCAGTTGCTTGGACTGCAATCAGCACTGTGGGCACATCTGATTCTTTAAGTCTCATACAATTGACTACAAAATAGGGAATAATGCTGGCTGTAATTTGCACACCTAGCCAAGAAAAAAGATATATACCAATAACAAATAAGAAAGGTCGGTTGCTGAAGACAATTTTTAGCTGTTCGCCGAAGGGGAGAGATGCAGGTTCCTCGGCTAGGATGCGTTTAGCCTCAAAAGCCAAGATGCGATCGCGGACTCCAAAAACGCACCAATATAATCCTAAAATCGAAATTACAGTACAAACTGCTGCTAAAACGAGATATGCTTGTTGGCGATCGGCAATTTTGATAAAAATAATTAGCGCTAAAATCAATGACAGAATGCTGCCACCAATGGAAAATGTAAAGCGATAGCTGTTAAGGCTGGTGCGCTCGTCGTAATCTTGAGTTAGTTCTGGAGTCATCGCCGTATAAGGCAAATTCACAACTGTGTAAAACGACTGAGATAGCACCCCAATTGCTACGTAATACCAGAACAGCGGCCAGATATTCTCACTCTGATTTGGACTAAATTGCGGTACAGTCCACTGCAAGAAGAAGAAAATTCCAAAGGGAATTGCTCCATAAAACATCCAAGGAAGACGACGGCCCCAACGGCGAGATTTCGTTTTATCAGTCAGGAACCCGACAAGCGGATCATTTACCCCATCCCAGATTTTGCCAATCATCAAAATAGTGCCAGCTAAACCCGCAGGGATACCAGCGACATTGGTAAAGAAAATCAGCAGATAAAAGACAGAGATATTTGCAGTAATTGCCGGCCCTAAATCCCCTGCACCGTAAGCCAGCTTGGTTTTTAAGTCGAGTTTTTCAGTAAGAGGATTTCGTTGGGCATCGCCATCAGCAGTAGAATCATTCATAAAACTTTGCACTCATACTAAAATAAAAAGTCTGCGATTGCCTTCAATACTAGCTATCTACCACTCCCGTTAGACTTATGCCAGACCTTTATGTTTCTTGGTCAGATTATCACCAAAAAATTGAACAACTGGCTATTCAGATTTATGAATCCGGTTGGGAATTTAACCAGATTATCTGTCTTGCCAGAGGAGGACTACGAATCGGAGATATTCTCTCGCGCATATACCAGCAGCCGTTGGCAATTTTAGCAACCTCATCTTATAGTGGCGCTGGTAAGCAAGAAAGAAATAATTTAATTTTCTCTCGCCACTTAACGATGACTGCCGAAAAGTTAGGTTCGCGCATTCTCCTAGTGGATGATTTGGTAGACTCTGGCATCACACTCCAGCAGACTATACCTTGGCTCCAGCAAAATACTGATTTCCCCATTGAGGAAATTCGCACCGCCGTTCTTTGGTATAAAGCCTGTTCAGTTATAGCACCCAATTATTATGTTGATTATCTGCCTGATAACCCCTGGATTCATCAACCTTTTGAACACTACGAGCAGATGAACCCCGCAGAACTCGCGGTTAAAGTAAATAAAGTTAGAAGTTAGAAGTTAGGAGTTAAAAGTTAGGAGTTATTAATTCAAAACTCCTAACTTTTAACTTCTAACTCCCCAAACTTAGGACTCCACCACCCCTTTGGCGTACTGAAATAAGCCACATCTTTATGTTTGGTGTCTTTACGGGATTGTGGGTCACAACATCGCAACATTTTCTTACTTTGCCCCTCTTTGATATAACTGTACTCTTCTAAAGGTTTCTTACATACTGGGCAGGGATATGCCGTCATCTTCACGGGAGCCTTTTGTTGATTCTCAGCCTGAACTGTTTTAGTTTGTGGTGGCTGCCAAGTTTTGTTAAAGTCGCTCCAAAATAGCACGACATTTTCACAGCCTTTTGTGCATTTGAGGAAATATTTCTTTTTGACTTTACTGCTCGGAATTTTGGCGAGAAAGTTTTTGCATTCAGGGCATCGCGTCTTGGAAGTTTCATATTTCCGCTCGCTTATCACATTAGCTTTACCTGTTGGGGAACTCGCAACTACAGTTTTAGCTTTGGAAAGCGCTGGTACAAAGTAATTCTGATTCCAACTAGTTAAATAATGCTGCCAAGAGTTTTTTCCTTCAGAAATTGCATCAAGGGCATCTTCCATTTTTGCTGTGAATTCCGCCTCTAGTAAATCAGGCAGTGCTTTGAGCAAAAACGCATCAACTTCTAACCCTAACGCTGTCGGTTGCAGATGGTCTTTTTTCAACTCAACATAATTTCGTTTTTTTAAGGTAGCAACAGTAGGAGCATAGGTACTTGGGCGGCCAATTCCTTTACGTTCCATCAGTTGCACCAATTTTGGTTCACTATAACGGGGTGGTGGCTGCGTCTGCTTCTGCTCATGTCCAGCATTCTCCAGTTTCAGCGCTTGTCCCTGTTGTAATGAAGGTAAAACACTATCCTTGCTAAGATTATTCCAGTACCGGGCATAACCGTAAAATTCAATCACTTGCCCTCTAGCTGACCACAGTAGAGAACCAGACTGAGTAATCACTAAAGTTTTACGCAATTGGGCAGCCCGACACTGAGAAGCAATTGACCGTTTCCAGATCATCACATACAGATTAAACTCATCATCAGGAAGTTCTAAACGCAATTGAACTGAGGGACGAAATACATCCGTTGGACGAATCGCTTCATGTGCTTCTTGAGCCGATTTGCTACTGCGATGCTTGGCGACTTGCGACGGTACATTCTGAGGATCATTTTGCTCTAACCATTTACGGGCGCTGGCACAAAATTCTGGACTTAGCATTACTGAGTCTGTTCGCATATATGTTATCAGCCCTGCCTCATAAAGCTTTTGGGCCACAATCATGGTTTTGTCGGGAGCAAACCTCAACTTTGAACCGGCTGCTTGCTGAAGGCTGGAAGTTGTAAATGGTGGAGGTGGCTGGCGGTTAACGATTTTTCCTTCAAAATGAATCACCTGATGAGGATGTCGCTGTGCTTCTTCAACTAAACGTGTAGCCTCTGCTTCTGAAAGAACGCGCTTAGACTCCGGTGTTTCTGGACTATTACCTACTTTCGCGTCATCGTGAGTTTCAGTTTCTTGGTCTGCTGCATCTTTTGCAGAATCTACCGTCCCTTTGTAAAAAGCCCGAAATCCTTCAGCATAATCTACCCAGACACTCCAGTAATCTTGGGGGACAAAAGCCAGAATTTCGTTTTCTCGCTGACAAATCAGGTGCAACGTGGCGCTTTGGACTCTGCCAACACTCTTAGCGCCGTTATTCAATGCCCAAACTAAAGGGCTACCTTTATAACCCACCAACTTATCTAGGCAATCTCGGCACAGCCCAGCACCAATTAAGTTTTGGTCTAGCTTTCTGGGATTAGCGATCGCACTTTGCACTGCCGATGCTGTAATCTCAGTATAAATTACTCGTTTCGGTTCCTTTAAACCCAGCGTTTCCTTTAGATGCCAAGCGATTGTCTCGCCTTCCCGGTCTGGGTCAGTTGCTAAGACAACTTCATCAACCTGCTTCACCGCAGACTTGAGCTTCTGAATTGTTTCCTTCGCTCGTTGGTCACGCGGGACGTAATTGCACCGAACATTACTGCCGTCCATGACGAAGCCCAAGGAATCGTCTCCTTCATTGCTGAGTTCTCGGATATGGCCACAACTGGCTAGAACTTTCCAATCCGAACCCAGAATTTGACTGAGTTTTTTGACTTTTCCGGGAGATTCTACCACAAGCAGGCGTTTGATCATAGCAACTGCGTTTTCGATTTTGAGCAATAAACTGGCAATTGCAATTAACGATGGCTGCGCCAACGTCAAAGGCGAACGCCTATTCTCGTGATATGGATTTTCTAGAATACTGTACCAAAAAGCTTTGGCTATTGCTGAACTCAGTTTAGAGAGAAATCATTCTTAACACATCTCGAATTGCTATCAGTATTTCAGTTTATTGAGTCTTTGGTTAAGAAGAAAGCGGAAGAAATTGGAATTATCAAAGACTCTATGAAGGTATGCCTTTCCTATTTGGATTAGTAAACCATTTTTTTATTTCACCACAGAAACTCCAGACATCATCATCTGAGGGTTTGAGATAATCTTGCGATTCTGGATCTTCTCCCATTTTCTCAAAGATTTTAATCAACCAATTGGGCCCGTGTCCAGGCACAGCAAGTTGAAGAAGCCAAGACTCCAACTCCCCCTTCCGCACAACAAACAGACCATACTCAGCAAGTTTGTCAAATAAGTTATTTGCTGCTTCTTTGTCACTGTCAAAGAGAATATCTACACCACCATCCTTTTTCATATTCTTTCCTACAGCATCAAACTTATTCTTGATAGCATTTCGTAATTCACCAAGTGCAGGGCTATTTCATTCTAAAAAGCCCCTTGAGTGTGTCTAATCCAAAAGAACATAAACGTTGAGCTTGTGCCATATTATTAAACATATTATTCCGGTATAAATTGAGTGAAAAATTACGAGCGAGTGCAAATATTTGGGTCAGAGGGGTAGTGCGAATTCTGGATGCATCTTCACCTTGGGTAACGTCACGGACGTAGTGGACTTTATTTTCAACACCC
>NZ_JAIVFX010000028.1 GCF_020829625.1 Nostoc sp. XA010
TTACCAGTAGTAGAAAGCTTCCATCCAGTTGTTTTATATTCCACTGAACGACAGTGTTTTTTGAATTTAGGAAACCCTTTTTTACCCTTGGACTTCTTCTTGCAATTAGACGCTCTCTTACGAGACGTACTTTTAGGTTAAGTTGACATTAATGGGCATTGCTGTGCCCCTACACCTAGTGATATAATTTTGTACCGCGTCTGAATGGGAACCACTATATCAGATTGCCATCTGAATTATTGATTAACAAGCTTAGAAAATACTTTAAAAGTGGGTGACCTGAGATTCGAACTCAGAACCAATAGATTAAGAGTCTACTGCTCTACCGTTGAGCTAGTCAATAACTCTACAAGCCCATTTATTTGTTACTTCTGATCGGTTTTCTCTCAATCCAATAAGTAGGTTGAGAGAAAAATGAGAGAAAGTTTTGATCAAGTCACAGCAAGCGATTTAGGCAAACACTTAATTGGATATGAACGCTTATTAGCACTCTTCAAAGACATCCAGAAGCAAACCCCAAAAGGTGTAGGACTAAAACGAGAAGTCAAGACATCTGGTACATATATACTATTGCAATTTAAGATTGGTGATAAACGAACTGCTAAGGCTTGTAACTGTGACTTTACCGAGATAGGGATAGTCAAGGCGCTAGAAAAAGCAAAACAGGTTAGTGAAGCGTTAATACGGTATAGCAGTGAGACAGAGTTCTGGAATTGGTACGATGAGTTCCTACTTGAGAAAAACGTCATCAAGAATGATCTGCTGACTTTTGAGCAAGCGATCGCTCTAGTAGAAGAGAATTTTTGGAACAGTTACAACGGTAAAAAACAAAAACGAGATAGAAACAATCCATCTCATCAAACTTGCTGGTATGACGCTTATGGGCGCTTTTACAAACTATTGCCAATAGAAAAAATAGTAAATCATGCCGATATTAAATTAATAGTTGACAGTAAAGAATCTGGTACTAAAAACTTCAAAATGTGTGTACGTTCAATGAAAAAACTTGCAGACATCATTGGTAATACTGGATTGAGTGATGAGTTAAAAAAGATAGATATTAGACAAACTAAATATAGAGATGACTTACAAAGTATTTCTCTTGATGACTTCCTACAAATGAGAGATATGGTATTAAATATACCCATTGATGATAAACGCTATAACATTGAGTCTCGTAAATCTTGGATGTTCGTATTCTCAATGCAAGTGGTATATGGGTTCAGAATTAGTGAAGTGTTTGCAGTTCAGAATATTGATAAACCATTTGTTACACGAGATAACGTCACTATAGCGGCGCTTAATGACCCTAACAACAAAGATATGATTGCTGTTGTGGGTGATAAGACGTTATTGGGAACTACGACTAAAACAGGTTATAGGTTAGCACGTCCATTGGTTCCACCTACTCATTTAGATTTGATTGAACAATTAGAAATAAAATCTAGTAGGTTGCCAATAGTCAGAATTGAAAGTAATAACCCTGTGTCGATACGGCACAAATACACTAAAACTGCTAGGCAAATGTTATGCAATTGGCTGAAAGATAATAAATTCACTCAAACTCATGCTTTGCGTCACCTAGCTAATCTAAATGGGATGATGGCTGGTATACCGTTAGAAAAAAGAGCTATGTCTCTTGGTCACTCCCCCGCAATGAATGACACAGTATACAAAAAACGTCAAACAACTAAGACAACACTCGATCTACTAACGCAGTCTACTAACCAAGCGATTCCGTTACAGTCAGCAGTTGCGATCGCTCATAAACTGAGATGTACTGATGAGAAGTCCACTAAACTACTAGCTGCTATCTACAATGTGTCTGAAGATGAGATAACTAACATTATGCTAGTACTTTTGTAGCTGAATAAAGATACAATTATCAGAATTCTAAGTGTATTCCTCAATATATTGAGCAGTAGGAGAAAACGCCATTTGCAAATAGAAATACTGATATAAAACGACTACCCATTAGATTTTCCTAGTGTTATGTTGGGTTTGTAGGACATAGCTGAACTTTGAAAAAACTGAATACCCAAGACGCCCTGAGATAACAGAAGCATCGAATAGCCAAGATGCCGATGGTAGGTACGAAACGGGCTGAGGGTATTCTGTATAGTACCTAACCACACTTTGAGAGAAAGTCTGGTTATCCCTTCTTTCAAGAATAGGTTAGTTATGTATTTATAAGATAGCTAGGTCGTGTACAAATCAGACTATTTCAGCCTAAACAACACAATAAAGAAAGGAACTATTAACGATGCATAATCAGTATTACAGTTCTGATTCTGATAATCAAGATGTAGAAGGAATTGCTAATTTTACCCAAGAGGAATACGCGCCAACACGACCATTATTTCCACTATTGCCAGATACTAGTGAATATCTAGAAAAAACCGATGCTGCAATCGTTAGTACGCCCAAAAGTAAACAAGGTACAATTCCACGAGCCGATATTATAGGTACAGAGATAGCTGAAAAATATAGAGGTAAATGGATATTCAACGGTGAGGCTAATTGTTGGATGATCTATGAGTTTACACAACCTGGAATTTGGACTAAGGTTAATGATATCTGTATTGAGGGATTGATCAATAAAGAACTCAAAAACCAAGAAATAGCTGGCTATGGCTCTTGTAGTTACATCACCAACATTATTAGTAAAATTAGAATCGAATTGATAGAGATGAGTTGGCAAGAAAGGTTGCCTACAAAGTTATTACCATTTGAAAACTGCGTACTAGAAATAGCTACAGGAAATGTTCTTAAGCATTCACCAGAATATCGGTTTACTTGGTGTTTACCGCGTGCATTTGATAACTCTAGTAATGAGTTTCGGTTGATTGATAAGTGGTTGGATGAGGTTACAAGCACTAATCAATCAATCAAAATAATACTACTATGTTACTTAGCTGCTATTCTCAAAGGTCGTTCTGATCTCCAACAGTTCTTACATCTTATTGGTTCTGGTGGAACAGGTAAGGGCACATTTTTTAGACTTGCACAATCTCTCGTAGGTAACTACAACGTATGTAGCACTACTCTTAGAGATTTTTGTAGTAAAACCTTTGGAGTGGCTAATGCTTACAAAAAGCGGTTACTACTATTTCCAGATCAAACTCCATATCAGGGAGATGTACAAAAGTTTAAATCGCTTACGGGACAAGATGAGTTACAAGCAGAAGAAAAATATAAGCAACCATTTCAATTCAGATTTGATGGTATGGTCATCATGGTATCAAATGATCCTGTGTTTGATACTCGTAACTCATCTTGGCTTACAAGGAGACAGATTTTAATTCCATTCACAAACACTATAGATAAAAAGAAATGTAGAAATTTAGAAGAAGAGTTTCAGCCTGAGTTGAATGCATTAACTCAATATTTACTGAGTATTTCTGATGAAACAGTTACTGAAGTATTGAGGTGTGCAACCGATAACCCAGAACTTGCTCAACATAGTTTGGAGCAACAAATAAGTACTAATTCTATTGCAGGTTGGATTGATGAGTGTGTTATCCGAGATGGCACTAGCAAATGTGCAATAGGGAGCGATAAGACAGACAGCAAGACTCTATTTGGCAGCTATACACAATGGTGCCGCAAGTCTGGTAGCTCTGCTCCCACCTTGCGTACTTTTAGCCTCAATCTACTGGATTTTTGCAACTCTACTATGAGATGGGATGACGTAAAGAAACTACGTAATAGCCAAGGTTATTACATTGACAGCTTGAGATTACGTCAACTTGGTAACGATGATCATCTTCCTTCACCACTAGTCAGTGTAGAGTCAACCTACACAGTGAAGAGTGAGGTGTAGCAACATAACCCAGTCAGGATAAGGGTTGTGTAGGTTGTGTAGGTTGTGTAGGGTCAGAGTATTATCCCTAATATATTTAGGAATGAGGCTCTGACCTGCAAACAAAATCATAAATCAAGTAAAAAGATATATGTAACCCCAGGGCAAACGCATCTAAAGTATAAGAATCCTTTAATAGCAAGGGTTTCAACGTTTTTAAATTTAGCCTATTTTTTCGTCAAGATCCTTATCCAGCAGGGGTTTCAGAAATGCCGTGCGTTCGCCCTGATATGTAACCCTACACACTCTACATAACCGAGTCAGTATAAGGCTTACAACACTACACACAATCCTACACAGTGTAATGTCAATCCTACATATTCAAAGTAACAAGTAATGAGTGTTACTGTTTATCTCTATTGGTTACTATGAAGACTTAGTTAATCTTGATACAGGTAAGAGAAAGTGTAGTATAACTGATATAAGTATTAAATACTACATTAGTTAGATATGGAATTTGCAAGAGCAATGGCTTTAGGTGGCAAAATAGTTCATGCAAATGGATGTAATTTTTCTTCCTACGACGAGCTTAAGTTGCTTTGTTGTGTATGCAGAGAGCCTGTTTGTCTCAAAAAGGGTGAATATAGAAAATCTCATTTCGCTCACTTTCCAGGTACAGACCCAAAACAAGTAGAACAATGTGAATTGAGAGTTTCATCTTATGGCAACAAAACAGAAATTAGTAGTTTCACTAAGGATAGAGGACAAAGGCTAGAGATATTTCAACAGCACTTCATAAGTATGATTTCTGTTGGGGGAGAAAGAATTGTTGAGGATGTAGAATTCCACGACTGGATTGATTCAATCAAACGTGACAATAATCAAGCAATTAATAATATTACCAAAGGTTGTATAGAATATTTTCTAACCCATCAGAAACAAATGGAGGTATCCTGTTTTTATCTCACAGATGATCAACCCTTACTTCAACAGCAAATAGCTTTGGAAGTGATTGACTACTTGTGTGTCAAGTCTAGCTTGCAGTTGCTAAAGTATTTAGTTCATTATAGTGTGTACAAACTGTACAAGCATAAACATGACAAGTTATTTAAACAGCAAATTACAACAAAACATATAGCTAATATTTGTCAATACACAGCTAAAGTAATTATGTTCACCCCTTGGATAGAGGTGATAAATAATCCTAAAAACACACAGTTATTAACTACTAATACTTCCCAGCTACTTGAATCAAAACCAGTATCAGTTATCAAGCGTAACTGGTACGCCTTGTTCGTTCGCTACGGTAAAGAACAAGCTACCGTACATACCATTATCGAACAAATGAAGATCAACGCCATACCTGACTACAAACGCAACGTTAATAGCGGGTTAATCTCGTCAGATTTCTTACTCTCCGATATCATCCTAGATATCGCATATCCTCACGAGTTCTCTATGGCTAGCAACATGACCATAGAAAATTATAAATCGTATCTGTTCATAGAGATCGATGACCTATACAATACCGATGTTTTCTACAACATCATAGAACCGTTCTTCAAAAACCTGATCGACGTTATCGGATTCGTGGGCATGAAAACACCCAAGTATGCTAATCCTGATAAGAAAACAAATCCCATACGTCTTAAGCAACAGTACAGTGTACAAGGACGTTCCGTTCTCAAGTACTATAACGATACCGTTACCGTACCTGTTAACGTTTCCAAGGTTGACTACGAACGGTTACGCTTGTCAAACGGTAGTGTATCCGTCTTCGACGATGACTTGTATCAACCTGGGGAACCTGTGTGGTTTGTGATTAACGCCAAGCACAAGGCAAAGTATTGGGTAGTTAAAAAACTAGATCAAGACCACTACCAAATTAGAACAAAAAAATGGTTCAAGTTTCCCGCTTGCGCCAACATGCTCCGTAAATTTGACGGATAGCAGCGATCGCACAATTAACTAATGGTTGACGGTAGCCATCATACCGTTATCAATGAGTTAATCCCTCATATACCTACAAAACTTTGGAGACTAAAGATAATGGCTAGCACATACTTTGTAGATCCATCCTCAGAGAAAGCGCTCGCTGTAGCCCAAAATCTAGCAATACTCAATGAGAAAATTGCGATATTAATACGTGAGACTGCTACTAAAACCACGACTAAACAAGAAGTATTCTACTTTCTAGCCAGCCACGACGGAGCTAGAGTTATATTTAAAAATGAGAAAAAAGTATTAAAAGAGTTGACAATCGATCTAGCGTATGGGTTGGAATTCGATCCTAGAGATAAAAATGGAAAACTGCAACTTGACATAGTTAACTTACTATGTGAAATAAGCCGAGATCCTCACATGATTGATGTTTCACTTGGCTTAAAGTGGCTACAAGTTGCGTTTATTGTATTTGGTAAAGTTCACATGAGGGCTACATCCGTAGTATCGGTAGATATCGTTACAGCGACATTGCAAGACTGGATGGACACTATCAAAGCTACACAGTTAGAAGCTAGCGATAAGATTGAGATCGCTATCTGGTTACTAGATAGAAGTAAGCTAGGCAGAAAACTGAACGCTAGCGATCGCAAGAAACTAGAAACTTTCGTTAAGTCTTTAGAACCCGTTGCAATAACTGCTACAGTGCCTACAGTGCCACAATAAATTACAGTAAAGCCTACTACTGATGCTACAGTAGCTTCTCAAGTGGTTGACAATGTTAACGCTAACAAATCCAGAAATGGTAAAGTTACGCAACTAGTAACACCATGCCTATGAGTATGCAGCAATTAGAGGGTCAACCGTTATTCCGTCAGACCTCGAATGGGGCAGTTTATCGAACCGAGCAAAGACAAAGTTAGCTAAAGAGAACAATTACTGGGGCGGTATCCGCATCAAAACAGATGGCGAGAATGAGTTTCGCGGCACATACATTCATAGCTTAATTGCGATCGTGTTTGCTCAATGGTGTAATCCGAAGTTTGCATTGTGGGTTTCGCAACAAATGCGGAATGGAAGGGATGTTAGACAATGGTCAACTTGAGTTTATCAACACGTACTTAGACAGCAAGGGTAAAATAAGAGTACTTTGGGCGTATGACGATCGCATATTCTTGTTACTAGCATTGAAACGTCGTTCTCACCTTATCCCCGATGACGCTAAGGATATCAAGATAGCTAAACAAACATATCAGCCTATTTCTAACGAACTAGTTATGGAAGCTTTTACAGAAGCTTATCAATTAGCTAGCGATCGTTCGATCGTTATGCCTAACACAACTTTGGATGCATACAATCGTTACGCTATCGGCAAACTAGCAGAAATACAAGCAGAAATACAGAATGCAATCGCTAACGATAGTAAAGCAGATGATACGGCGATCGCTAACGACAGTAAGGAGCAATAGTTGAGTCAACTGTATGACGATGGTTACACTAAAACACTCGTTAACAAGCTAGCCAAGGTCAAAAAAGTTAGCGTTAACGAGCTAGCTAAGGCATACGATCATAAATGTGACCTTGAAAACGATTTAATCAACCTCAAGTAACACTCAAGTCAACATAAGTTAACTCATAAGGTAGCTATCGTGGCTACCTTTTTTGTCAACTTATCACACTACTTAGTAGGAGTTCCCATGATAGATTTTTCAGATTTTGGTGCGATCGCTGGTAAGGCAGTTACCAATACTGCCACTGTAGCTAAACCACAGGAATCAACCAAAGTTAAACCGAAGTTAACTATTGATACTAAAACCAGCAAAGCTATACTAACTGCCTCTGTAAGCCTTTGTAAAGGGTGACATGAAGCGATTGTGGCTTGATATTACATGAAACTTAAAACAGAGGTATTACAGCCTGATACAGCTACGTTCCCTAATTCGTTAGGCGTTTATAACGTGATCAGATAGTTTATTCATTAATAAATAAGACAAACTTATATTTGCAGATATAAATGATAAGTTTATCTCAATACAAGTATTCACCCCTATTTGGTTGTTTTAGGGGTACATTGGATTGAAGTGAGAGAAAACTGAGAGAAAAACAAAAGCCTGAAAAAAGTGGGTGACCTGAGATTCGAACTCAGAACCAATAGATTAAGAGTCTACTGCTCTACCGTTGAGCTAGTCACCCGCACGAATAGCCATCATAGCAGACTTCTGACAATTTAGCTAGTACCGTGCCAAAAAACGAATTAAAGGGGGAATTTGATGGTGAAGGTGGTTTGACCGGCTTCACTCTGCACATAAATTGAGCCGCCTAAATGTCTGACCATTTTCTGCACTAATGCCAATTCCAGCCCAGTGCCGCTATGTTTCCAAGGATCATGTTTGGAAAGGTGATAGAAAGGCTCAAATATGCGTGACAGTTCGTTGCTGGTAAGCTTTAGTCCCGAATTGCTAATATTAAGCTCTACTGCGTCCGTTATCAGGTGAGCAGAGACTGTGATAGACTCACCTGCCGGGGTATATTTGCAGAGATGGTTGAGTAGTTCGGTTATAATCCTCTCCATATCTGTGATATCTGTCTCTAAAAGCGGGAGTGCGGGATCAACACTCAGGTTTAACTGCTGTCGCTGGCAACTGCTAAGGTCTCGAAAAGACTCGACAATGGGGTTAAGCCAGCTTTGTAAGTCAATGGCAATCAAAGTTGGGGGATCGGGTTCGGCTTCTAGATATGTGAGTGTGAGTAGGTCGTTAATTAACTTGCTTTCTCGCGCACACTCGTTATGCAGAATCTGCAAGAGTTGTGGAACTATTTCTATATCTAATATTTCTGCTGGTGTGAGGACACTTTCGAGGGTTTGGACTGCAAGGCTGATGCTAGTTATTGGTGTCCGCAGTTCTTGGGACAGGTTTCTGAGAAATTGGTTTTTGAGCCGATCGCAATTTTCTAATTCTTTGACCTGTGCCTGGTTTTGTTGGTAAAGCTGGGCTTGACGAATGGCGATCGCACATTCATTTGCTACCTGCTGCACTAACTCGACTTCAAATTCATCAAATGCCTCTTGTGATGGTCTTGTCAACCAAATGTTTCCCAAAATCCCTTGAGTATCGAAAATTGGACAAGCCATCTGGGACATAACCAATAGCTTTGGTTGCCATCCCGGCGCAATTTCCAAAAATTGCAAAGGTTGTTTTTGCAACAGTGACTGATAAACTTCAAGACGGTCTGCAATCTGTTTAGTCAATCCTTGACACTGGGGTAAGTTAGTGGTGTACTCGTAGGCAATACTAACCAGAGTTTGACAGGTGCTATAGAGTTCGATTTGGCAACGATCAAGGTTCAGTAGCTCTGCTAATTCCTGGGTGAGTGTCTGCAATACCTGAGTTTCATCGAGACTATCGCGGATTTGTTCTGTCATGCGTCGCACCAAGGCTTCAAAGTTTCGCACTTGCTGCAACTGATTTTTGTGCTTCTGTTTTTGCAACTGCAACTTTGCTTTGAGATCCTTAATTTGCTGACGAAGTTCTGCCTGCTCAACAGCAATGCCGATTTGAGTTGCCAACTGTTTGAGTAAGTCCGTTTCTGTTTGCTGCCATTGACGCGATTGGTTGCAATGCTGGGCAATCAATAGCCCCCACATATCTTGCTCTTTGAAAATCCGCACGACTAGATTGGCTCTCACCTGCAAAGATGCCAGAAAATCTATATGGCAAGGATGCAACCCAGCTGCATAAATATCTTCGACAACTTGAATGCAACCTCGCCCGTAGTGTTCTTGATGTTTGCCACTGAAGCAGGGATCGGTGATGTTTTTTCCCAACAGGGGATCAGTCACAGTTGACTCGGCAATAATTATCCCACTGCCATCAGCCTCGAAGCGATAAATTAGGACGTGATCGCAATTCAAAAACTGCCGCAGTTCAATTGTTGTCTGATGCAGAATTGTCTCTAATTCGACAGATTGATGAATTCGTCCTGCGATCGCTTCTAGCAGTTGTTCCCGTTCAACCTGGAGTCCAACTGCCTGTTCTGCTTGCTTCACAGGAGTAATATTGCTACTAGTACCAATCAGTCGATAAATCCTGGAGTTAGCATCCCTTAGCGGCGTGAGAGTCGTACTCCACCAAGTCTGAACCCCCTGGAATTGCAAACATTGTTCGTAAGAAATAGTTTTGCCGAATAGCACACACTCAGCATAATGCTGACGCACCTTAGCAGCATCGTTGGGGGAGAGAATATCCTCTGGTTTTTTGCCCCGGAGATCATCTGAACGAATGCCTATCCACTGCTCATGAGTGGGATTAAGTGCCACATATCGAAAATCTCCGTCCTCCAGAACATCAACTACAAATATTGATGCTTGCACAGAATCATACATGCTCAGTAGAAATTGCTCACTACTACTTTTATCATCTACTTCTGTGCCGAAGAGAATCTGAGGTGGTGATAATTTTGTCAACTCCATAGTTGATTCCGTTGGATTTATATTCATGCGAGAGTCCCTGTCTGGTATTACTGACTCTTCTAGGCGCTCTCTTGTCGTTACGCTTGTAGTAGATGCACTTTAGCGCCTATAGCAAAGTATTGTCAGCTGTTGCTCATCGAAATTTGAATCTTTCTCTACTTCTTGTCAGAAATCTAGGAAAGCTAATAAAAGTCAGCTTAACAAATCCTGCTTTTTGAAGGCGAAAAGACATTTGCAGGTTAGGGCAAACTTATTGAAGTTGATTTTTAACAGTTTTTCAAGATTGTTGCATGTACTTAAGTGCAAACCTCAGTATACATGAATTAGATTTATAATTCTTAATATAAAGAATAAGGAGTGGCAGAACTCACAATCGCAATTTATGAGCATTCATTCCGGTGAGAATACCAACTAGCAGCCAAGTAATAGCTAATCCCATGACTTCGCCTAAGAATAACTGCATCAGGCGGTGTAAAATCATCCCAACAGCAGAACCCACGGGGACAGCAACAGCCCAACTTGCCGAAGAGACAAATATCCATCGCCACGGCATAGGCTGGGGAATTGCTAATGATTGTGCCAATCCAATCCCCAAGCCGCCAAGCGCCCCATAAACCGCCCCAGACAGGATTCTCACTGGGAAAATCTGAGTGCTAGGTACTATCCAACCCACCGCACCAATACCGATCGCAGTGATGATACTCCAACCCAAAAGACTTGACAAAATCCACCTGATACAATATATGGGTTCTTTGAGAAGACAACCTTGAGGAAGTGCGATTGCAAATCCGCCGATAGCCGCCTCTACTACCCCAATATCTGGTTTATCGCCGACTTCGATAAACAATAAACTCAATAAAAAACCGCCAAAAGTAGCGAAAGTCCACAGAAATATAAAGCTAAGTCTAGTATTTTCTGGCGCGAATGGCATTAAAGTTTCTTTGGTTTTAATAATCTGACAGTTTTAGCATTAAACAGATCAAAAAAAGCTTTGCGTCGCTGTTGGGGTGATTCGGGTACGATGTAACCCCAGAGACTCTCCCAGTAAAAAAAGGAGATCCCATCAAAATTGCGATCGCGCACCACCTGAACTTGTTCTCTAATTTGTGCCATTTTGACAGGATTACGCACCGTTCCCGTTGATATCCCAATACCTACAGGTATTAGACTTTGAGCCAATTTTATCGATGATTGTTCCAGTTGAGCGATAAAAGAGTTTTTGTCATTTCGATATACCTGCAAAATTAACTCATTAACCAAACCTTTTTTTACCCAATTTTCCCAGTCTTGCAAATAGTATTTGTAGGCAAAAGCTTGATAGTTAGGAGACAGAGATATTTTAACGTTGGGTTTAACAGCCTTCACAGCTTGATAGATTTCTGCCATAAAATCAGTAATTTTGTCTGCCCGCCAACGCATCCACTCTGGGTTAAAAGGATCAGTTGGGGGACTTTTGCCTTGATGCTCTTGCTGGTAGAGTTCAATAGTGAAGCGATCGTAGCCAAACTGTACTGGCATCCCAAAATGATCGTCAAGTTGAATACCATCCACATCGTAATCCCTGACTACTTCTAAAATTAGCGATTGGATAAACTCTTGCACTTGCGGATGTAAGGGATTTAACCAGGCCACCTTACTAACCAAAACATTATCAATTTCTTCCGGTGGGGCATCTTGGGTAGACTTTATACCTTCTTGCCCAATTGTCAACCAGTCGGGATAACGCCTTGCTAATTGTGAATAATGCGGCGTCATAAACCCGTATTCAAACCAGGGGATCACTCTTAAATCTTTATTTTTCGCAAGTGTTACTATTTTTGCTAAAACATCCTGTCCACCGTGCATGAAGTTGAGCAAAGGTTGAGTTTCCGAACCTGTAGTCATTTTAGCTATAGCACTCTTATAAAAAGTATTTCCTCGATTCCAAACTACAGGATAAATTGTATTAAACTTGAGAGTCGATAATTGGTTTATAGCACGGTTAATACCCCAAGGAACAAATAGTACACCGCTAGCAACATTAGTGAGCCAAACACCGCGAATTTCTGTAGTTAAAGGATTTATATTTTGGGAATAAACTGGCAGTGAAGAAACTGAAGAGAGCGAAAAAACTGTTAAGGTGGCTACTAATCCCAAACACAGTAAATAAGAAATACAACGGCGAGCAACCCGATTCATTTGTAAGCGTGACCTAGTGCGATCGGAATATATATAACTACAAAATAAAGTTGTAATCCTCCGGATGATGTAAAGAAATGATGATTCAGAATTCAGGAGTTAGAGGTCAGAATAGTTGAAATAATACGGAGCCAATTTTGGTCATGAATCTACTTAACAATACCAAAACCTGATAAATTATGACTCCTAACTCCTAACTCCTAACTCCTGAATTCTTTCTCCTTAAAATCTTTCCACACCTTCAAATTGCTTGAGTGCCGATGCATTTGCTGCTTCACCACAAGTTCTTGGTGTAGGGAATATCTTTTCAGGATTTGCTAACCCTTTAGGATTAAAAACTTGCCGCACCCATTGCATAGTTTCTAAATCAACTTGGCTAAACATCTGTGGCATATAGCACTTTTTCTCTGCACCAATGCCATGTTCACCCGAAATACTACCACCAACTTGCACACAAAGTTTAAGAATTTTACCACCCATTTCTTCTACTTGCTCTAATGCTCCATGCACAGAATTATCATAAAGAATTAGCGGATGAAGATTGCCATCGCCAGCATGAAATACATTAGCAACCCGATAACCGTATTGTTCACTTAATGTCTTAATCTCGTGCAAAACATAAGGCAACTGAGTCCGAGGAATTACACCATCTTGTACATAATAATCTGGGCTTAAATGTCCAGCCGCAGCAAAAGCTGCTTTGCGTCCTTTCCATAATTTCAATCTGGTTTCTGGGTCAGTAGCAGAAGTAACATTTCGTGCCCCATTCTTTTTACAAATTTCAGTAACTCGCTGCTTATTTCCTGCAACTTCTACTTCTAAACCGTCAATTTCTATTAGCAAAATGGCAGTAGCATCGCGGGGATAACAATTAGTTGCTACAACATCTTCAACAGCATTGATGCTGAAGTTATCCATCATTTCCATACCACCAGGAATAATCCCGGCGCTGATGATATCAGAAACAGTTGCTCCCGCATCTTCAATGCTAGTAAAATCTGCCAACAGCACACAAATTGATTCTGCACTTTTGAGAATTCGCAAAGTAATTTCTGTAGCAATTCCTAAAGTACCTTCGGAACCAACAAAAACACCTGTTAGATCATAACCAGGCATTTCTGGAATTTGTCCGCCTATATCGATAATTTCCCCTTCTGGCGTAACAATTTTTAATCCCAAAACGTGGTTAGTAGTAACACCGTATTTGAGACAATGTACACCACCAGAGTTTTCCGCAATATTGCCCCCAATAGAGCAGATAATTTGGCTGGAAGGATCAGGAGCGTAGTAAAAACCAGCACCACTAACAGCCTGCGTTACCCAACTATTAATCACCCCTGGTTGGACAACTGTCCGTTGATTTTCCAAATCAATGCTGAGGATTTGCCGCATTAAGGAAGTGACAATTAAAACAGAATCTTTGACTGGCAAAGCGCCGCCAGATAGACCAGTGCCAGAGCCGCGTGCTATGAAGGGTATAGAGTATTGGTTGCATATTTTCACAATTTGGGCAACTTGTTCTGTAGTTCTAGGTAACACCACCACAGCCGGACGTTGGCGATAACCAGTTAAACCATCGCATTCATAGGTAATGAGTTCTTCGCGGCGTTGCACTACACCATTTTTGCCAAGCACAGCCTCGAATGCTTTGAGAATGGGTTTCCAGTTGCGTTGTTTTTTATCTTGGGTAAGCATAGTTTTTTAAAGTTCAAGGTAGATGTTGCAGGCTGGTTAGTATAGCTGTAATTACTATTGTTGCAAGAATAGCAGTCAAAAGTGAGTAAAAGCGATCGCATGATTAGGCTGAGATTGCGATCGCATGATTTAACTATAGATAGAGTATAGGTTCTCCATTTCATCCAAGAATACCAATTTGTCTGGCTTATTTATCTCTCCAATATCCTTTTACTTTAGTTCCATCCTTACGACGATAACCTTCGATATATATTTTACCGCTAGAGTTACTTAATGAATTACTACCCCAAAAGTTTGTATTGTTTTGCTGTTGGTTTACTTGTTTAATTCCCTCTCTTCTTGGTTACTCTCTTCTGGGATGTTCTTCTTTTTGTCTATATTGCCAGAACCTCTATCTTTCATTAATCAACTAACCTAGAAAATCAATTAACCTAGAAATAAAGCTCTCAAATACTCGATAAAATTATGGTTCAGGAAGTTTTAATCAATGATGATGATTACTATGTGCCAGATGCCAACCAGTTAATGACTGAAAATGACACTTTAGATAATTTTGCTACTTCCAAACAGAAACGCCTTTTAATTGGCTCTCTTTACAGTAGTCTACAGCAGCAGACTTTTTTAGCAGCAGCTAATATCGGTATTTACCATACAGACGGACAACCCGCAATTGTACCCGACGTTTTTCTCAGCTTAGATGTGCAAGTACCTCAAAATTGGTGGGAAAAACAAAATCGCTGTTATATGGTTTGGCGTTTTGGCAAACCTCCAGAAGTCGTAATTGAAATTGTCTCTAATATAGAAGGTGATGAACTGGGCAAAAAACTGAAAATTTATGAACAAATGCGGGCGAGTTACTACATCGTATATGATCAGAATCAGCAATTAGGAGAAAAAGTCCTGCGCTTTTATGAATTTAGAGGAAGGCGCTACTTTGAAACTTCCGAAAATTAGTTAGAACAAGTTGGTTTAGGCGTAACTTTGTGGGAAGGTAAATTTGAAGACAGACAAGATACTTGGTTACGCTGGTGCTACCAAGATGGTAATGTTTTATCGACTGGAGATGAACGCGCTGAACAGGAACGACAACGTGCCGAACAAGCAGAACAACGCACCCAATTGCTAGCAGATAGGCTACGGGCTATGGGCGTAGACCCCGACGCTCTTTAGGACACGCACTGTAAAGACGCAAAGATTTTTTGCGTCTTTGCATGAGCAAAAAAAATCTCACAAACTTATGCAACTTATAAACTCATTTATCCTATGCCAAACCTTCTCTAATAAATTAGGATCATCTGCATCAAACCATTCAATTTGGGGATAGGCTCGAAACCAAGTGCGTTGTCGTTTGGCAAATTGTCGCGTATGCAAAATTGTTAATTCTTTCGCTTCATCTAAGGAAATATCCCCAGCCAAATATTGCTTGATTTCTTGATAGCCCAAAGTATTCAACAAAGACAAATCAACGCCATATTTTTGACAAAGATACTCCACTTCAGCAACCAAACCATTTGCTATCATTTTCTCAGTACGCTGTTGAATACGAGTAAGCAACTTTTCAACATCGCAATCTAAACCAATTTGCAAAATCGGATAATTGGGTGGATTCTCCCCTTGTTGTTCTGAAATTGGATTTCCAGTAACATAATATACCTCTAATGCTCTTAAAGTTCGCAGTAAATCATTGCCATGAATCTTTTGTGCTGCAACGGGGTCAACTTGTTGTAACATTGCGTAGAGTTGTGATTGACCGAGAGATTCAAGCTGCGATCGCAATTCCATCTGTGGTGCAACTCTCGGAATTTTCATCCCTTGGACAATGGAACGGATATATAAACCAGTGCCACCAACTAGAAACAGTGGTGTAACACCAACAGAAGCAATTAAGGCTTGTGTTTGCTCCTGATAGTCTGCTACTGTCATGATATCTGCTGGATTGCAGATATCTATTAAATAATGCGGCACCAATTTTTGTTCAGCCACAGTTGGTTTCGCCGTCCCAATATCAAACTCACGGTAAACTTGACGAGAATCAGCACTGAGAATTACAGAACCCAACCGCATCGCCAAAGCCAAAGCTAAACCAGATTTACCCGTTGCCGTCGCTCCACAAATCACAATTAATTTAGTCATTAGTCATCAGTCATTTGTCATTAGTTATTAAACTATTCTCCCCCTGCAACGCCAGCCTCCCCTGCTCCCCTTGCTCCCCTTCCCCTGCCCCTCTTCCACGGTAGTGCAACCCCAGTATAAACTTCTCTAGAAAATGCCCTACAGACGCCAGCAAGGCTTTTGTGTTACAATTTTGGAGTGTTTTTGCTTTTATTTGCCTTTAGGCGATTTCAACCCCACGCATCAGGAGAGTTTACATGACGAGCAGTTACAGTGCCGATCAGATTCAAGTTCTGGAAGGTCTGGAAGCCGTCCGCAAAAGACCAGGAATGTACATCGGTACTACTGGGCCGCGAGGACTCCACCATTTAGTTTACGAGGTGGTGGACAATTCAATTGATGAGGCTTTGGCGGGTCATTGCACTCATATAGAGGTGGATATCAACGCTGATGGTTCGGTGACTGTAACAGATGATGGTCGCGGTATTCCCGTCGATACTCACTCGCGCACCGGAAAATCGGCTTTGGAAACCGTAATGACGGTACTACACGCCGGTGGTAAGTTTGGCGGCGGTGGTTACAAAGTTTCTGGAGGATTGCACGGGGTTGGTATTTCTGTTGTTAATGCCCTGTCTGAGGTTGTAGAAGTTACAGTTTGGCGAGATAAAAAAGTTTATCTCCAACGCTATGAACGCGGTATCCCAGTTAGTGAACTGCAAGTAAAGCCTTATAAAGAAGCTAGAACTGGAACTTCTGTTACTTTTAAGCCAGATACGCAAATATTCACTGTTAGCATTGAGTTTGATTACATCACTTTATCAGGTCGCCTACGGGAATTGGCATATCTGAATGCAGGTGTCAAAATCACCTTTACTGACCACCGTCTAGAATTACTAAAAAGCGATACACCGAAAGTAGAATCCTACGATTACAAGGGTGGTATTAAAGAATATATCGCTTACATGAACCGCGAGAAGCAGCCGTTGCATGAAGAAATTATCTATGTGCAGGGCGAACGCAACAATGTGCAAGTAGAAGTTTCATTACAATGGTGTACTGATGCTTATACGGATAATGTTCTAGGTTTTGCCAACAATATTCGGACAGTGGATGGTGGTACGCACTTAGAAGGGTTGAAGGCAGTTCTAACTCGGACATTAAATGCGATCGCTCGCAAGCGCAATAAAATTAAAGAGAATGAACCTAACCTCAGTGGCGAACACGTCCGTGAAGGTTTGACTGCGGTAATTTCGGTTAAAGTTCCAGATCCAGAATTTGAAGGACAAACCAAAACCAAACTCGGTAACACTGAAGTTCGAGGAATTGTTGATTCTTTGGTAGGAGAAGTCCTCACAGAGTACTTAGAATTTCATCCTGCGATCGCAGACTCAATTTTAGATAAAGCTATCCAAGCTTTCAAAGCCGCAGAAGCAGCGCGTCATGCGCGGGAATTAGTTCGGCGCAAATCGGTGCTGGAATCTTCGCCATTACCTGGTAAATTGGCAGATTGCAGTTCTCGCGATCCCAGCGAATCGGAGATATTCATCGTGGAAGGGGATTCAGCCGGTGGGAGTGCCAAACAAGGACGCGATCGCCGCACTCAAGCTATCTTGCCTCTACGTGGTAAAATTCTCAACATTGAAAAAACCGACGATGCCAAAATTTATAAAAATAACGAAGTTCAAGCGTTAATTACAGCACTCGGTTTAGGTGTCAAAGGTGATGAATTCGATTCCACCCAATTGCGTTATCACCGCATAGTCATTATGACGGACGCTGACGTAGATGGGGCGCACATTCGGACTTTGTTGTTAACATTCTTCTATCGATATCAACGAGCGCTGATCGAACAAGGCTTTATTTATATTGCTTGTCCCCCACTGTTTAAAGTAGAACGGGGACGTAATCATGAGTACTGCTATAGCGATCGCGAAAAAAATCAAGCAATTGCCAAATTCCCTGCTAACGCTAACTACACCATCCAACGCTTCAAAGGTTTGGGTGAAATGATGCCACAACAACTCTGGGACACCACAATGAACCCAGAAACCCGCAAAATGAAGCAAGTCGAAATTGAGGACGCTGCCGAAGCCGATCGCATCTTCACAATTTTAATGGGCGATCGCGTCGCTCCCAGACGAGAATTCATCGAAACCTATGGTTCTAAACTCAACTTTACCGATTTAGATATCTAATATCAATTCTCTGGCACGACTTCAATAATTTGTGACATTGGTAATGGGTGAAAACGTATCACCCATTACCTTTTTTAGATCCAAAATTGCTATAAAAACTATTTATTTCAGTGGATGACAAACTAAGAAATATATAAATATTTTGGATTAATATTTTTCAGACTACAAACTATGTCGTTAGATGAGTGACTATATCCATAAATTCATTAGATATTGTCAATAATTCCTTATTTAACTGGATTTTAGACAAAGCTATGAAAGCGAGCAAAGGCATAGTAAAAATATTGTTCAATATTATTGGCATAAGTAGCTTGGTTGCTCTGTCTGCCTGCGCTCAACCTGTCGAAAGTCCTACAGTAACTGTCCCTCCTGTCACCCCAACTCCTACTGCCACCATTGCCACCCAAAATTTAGCAGAACTGGCAAAGTCAGCAGCCAGCCAGGGACAGTTTCAAATCCTCATCCGAGCAGTGCAAGCCGCAGGCTTAACTGAACAGCTTGCTGCACCAGGCCCTTACACAATATTTGCACCTACTGACGCCGCTTTCTCTGCTTTACCAAAAACTACTTTAGACCAACTCTTAGAGCCAGCAAACAAACAACAATTAGTCAAGCTTCTGGCCTACCACGTTATACCTGGGGGAATTACCTCGCAGCAATTGACATCTGGACAAGTTAAAACAATTGAGGGTAGTCCTGTTCAAATCACTGTTGATCGTGCCAGCAACTCAATCACAGTCAACAACGCTAAAGTGACTCAGCCAGACATCCCAGCTAGCAACGGCATCGTTCATATAGTTGACCAGGTACTTCTACCACCTAATTTTGCCCCAAATCTAAAAACCACTCCAACACCACGGTAGTTCAAGCATTGCTTACAGTTTCTAGTTTTCGCTAGGGGTAGCTTTTAAACCTATCTCTAGCGAAAACTGGACGCTAACATAACAATCGATTAAAAAAAATTAGGTTGCCTTACCACGTAAGCGGTAAGTCAGTGCGACATAACTACAAAAATTCTAAATTTTTAAGTTGCTAAGGGACTTCCAGAAAATAAATTATCCAATTTACTCAGATAATATTTTTCTTTCTCCCCCTGCCCCCTGCTCCCTGCCCCTCTGCCTACACCGCGATAGGATATTTTTTTAGTTGGAAGTCCCTAAGTACCCATATAATTTGCTTATTGTCAATATTTTACAAAAATTCAATCTTCTAGTGTTAGCTAAACTACCAACTTTATGGAAGTTTAGTTAAGATAATACTCTTTGCACTGATTGGCTGATTTTTTGTCCACCAGCTAGAAACACATTTGTTATGCTTTAAGAAAATAACTGAATCTCATCTATCAAACAGCAATTAATAAGTATTTTGAGGATTTCTCATAATAAGATGACAGAAAGTTACTGGAATAAAAGTATTGAAGTTTACAATATACTTACGTAAAAAAAATTTTGTAACCAAATCATCAGGCAATCTTCAGGATTCTCCTTGTTCGAGGTAATGCCTACTGGAAGCGGACACCATCTGGCAGCAAACTTGTTAATATCTTCATATAGTGCCTTAGCGATCGCTATTGTATCGGATGTATCTAATGAACTTTTGCCTTAAATAAGACTATACTGGCGAGTTCGCAGGACAAATTCTTTTTGTATTGATTAAAATATCCTTGTATACAATAAAAAAAGTTTGTCAAGTTTCATAGGGCTGAAATCGCCACAGTGCGCTAACGTGTGAATAAGACCAAATTAGTTAAACCTAAATTGATCTGCTATCAGGTCGATTCTGCCACAACCTCAACTCCTCAGTTAAGGTAATTGGTACGCAGAAGGTTAACTGCTTTGAGGCAAGCACTATACCCTTGTTGTATTTACCCAAGGTCAAGACCCGGTTTAGTCTAAGGAATGCGTAATTTGTGAAGAAAATGTAAAAATGGGTAGATTAAGATGAATCGTCTGAGTTAACATAAAATTCACTCTTCCTAAGTAATAAATGTTGTGTAAAATACATGAAATTCAGCAAAAGCAAACGTACTTACTTTGTAATGTAATAAGAGGGTCACTGCAATTCCGAAAAGTGGAGAAAAATTTAAGAGTATAACTCCCGTTTTTAATGTCTTTTTGGTAATAGTGGCTAATAATTGCTTTAGAAGTTCATGATTAATACACAAAAAGAGTGCAATTTCTGTGAAACAGGCTACAATCGGAAGAGTCTTTCTAGGAAAATCTGCCAACAGTCTGAACTCATTAGTATAGAGTGGCAAATTTTTTCATAAAGGCGAGTCTTTTATTTGACCAGTTAGTTGAAAGCAGTGTGTGATAGCAACACACATAACATTTACTAAGATGAGCAAGTCACTTTTAGTAATCGCTTAAACTAAAGTAAAAAACCTCCGAAAATATCTTTGGCAAATCGGCCAAAAAGTTTATTTTCGGTTGATGAATAGCTCGTTTAAAAGAGCAGTAAACACATCTTGAGTAATTGATTCTGCAAGGAGCATGAGGAACGCGGCATGAACCAGGCTAACAACGTACTCGAAAGCATATATCAGCCTGACCTAGAAATAATAAATCAGCCTGAGCTCGAGTTAGAAGAACTCTTAATAGACGATGAAGAGGACTTGCTGATCATCGATGAAGGTGACGAGGAATTTTTAGAGCCTCAGTCTGATGAGGACGACGCAAAGTCTGGAAAAGCCGCTAAATCGCGTCGTCGGACACAAAGCAAGAAGAAGCACTATACCGAAGATTCAATTCGGCTCTACTTGCAAGAAATTGGTAGAATTCGGCTGTTGCGGGCAGACGAAGAAATTGAATTGGCGCGGAAAATCGCTGATTTGCTGGAATTAGAGAGGGTTCGGGAAAGGCTCTGTGAACAGTTAGATCGCGATCCTAGAGATAGTGAATGGGCAGAAGCAGTACAACTACCTTTGCCAGCTTTTCGTTATCGCCTCCATGTTGGTCGTAGGGCGAAAGACAAGATGGTGCAATCTAACCTCCGTCTTGTAGTTTCAATTGCCAAGAAGTACATGAATCGTGGTTTGTCGTTCCAAGACTTAATTCAGGAAGGCAGTCTCGGTTTGATTCGTGCCGCTGAAAAGTTTGACCACGAAAAAGGTTATAAGTTCTCCACTTATGCTACATGGTGGATTCGTCAAGCAATTACCCGCGCGATCGCAGATCAATCCCGCACAATTCGTCTTCCAGTTCACCTTTACGAAACCATCTCTCGGATTAAGAAAACTACCAAGTTACTATCTCAAGAAATGGGTCGCAAACCGACTGAAGAAGAAATCGCCACTCGCATGGAAATGACCATTGAGAAGTTGCGGTTTATTGCTAAATCTGCCCAGCTACCTATTTCATTAGAAACGCCCATTGGTAAAGAAGAAGATTCTCGATTGGGCGATTTTATTGAATCTGATGGTGAAACTCCAGAAGACCAAGTTTCCAAAAACCTTCTGCGCGAAGACCTTGAAAAAGTCCTCGATAGTCTAAGTCCTCGTGAACGCGATGTTCTCAGACTGCGTTACGGCTTGGATGATGGTCGGATGAAGACTCTTGAGGAAATCGGACAGATTTTCAACGTCACCCGCGAACGCATTCGTCAAATTGAAGCGAAAGCACTCCGCAAGTTACGCCACCCAAATCGTAACAGCGTTCTCAAAGAGTATATTCGGTAGTCAATTAGTCATTAGTCATTAGTCATTGGTCATTGGTCATTAGTAAATAAACAAAGGACAACTGACTAATTACAAAAAAATAAAAAACCTGGTAGTGAATTAGCACTCCAGGTTTTTTTATTTATAGGTCATCTTAGATATTAAAACTTATAGGATGCCCCAAAAATGTAGAAAGCCTTGACCAGAAAAAAGCTCAACCAAAACGGCTGCTGAAAAACCAATCATTGCTAAGCGACCGTTCCAAATTTCTGCTTGTGGGGTAAAGCCCCAACGCCAAGCGTTGCGATCTTCAATTACAGGAGTAGTTACTTTTGCTGTGGTTACATTTGTCATGGTTCAGACTCCAAACTTAATTTTTAAGGTTTATTGCCTTATGTAAACTAATATAACAAATATTTTTAGAAAGGCAACATATTTTATACTTTTGTTTCCATACCTTGACATAAACAGCAATTGCTGTTTATACAGATTAAAATATCTGCCTTCAGTTAGATTTACCGAGGGAGAAGAAATGTTATGTAAATTTTTACTGTCATAAATAATATAGCTTATTGAGAGTATTATTCAAGTAAATAACTTGCATTGCTTGATTTTATATAGAGTTTGTTATTTTAAAATTAAAAAACTATTTGATAATTTATAGAGATATTTGGAGTCAAAAATACTTAGCTCAATACCAGACCATTTCCATTTCTTTTGAAGTGGAGACAAAACCAAGCTTCTCATAGATACGTTTACCATCCTCAGTGGCGTGAAGCCAGAGGCGTTTTGCCTCAGTTTCTCTCACAAAGCTGATAATTTTCTTTAATAATGCTGTTGCAATTCCCTCTTCTCGCCACATCGGAATTGTATAAACGTTCATAATGTAGGCTTCTAAGCCTGAAAAATTGCCGTTATAAGGGGGGTCGTTGAAAAAATACCAAGCCGCTAGTGGCAACAATTTGATAATTTACTTCAGCTACCCAAGCTAAAAACTCACCCGACGGCATTTTTTCTCCAAGATATTTTCGAGTTGCTTCTACTAGGTTTGTGGTATCAGAGCTACCTTTTATATCGCCAGCCTCCCGCAGGAGTTCGAGACGCAGTTGGATTAGCGCCTCTAAATCCTGCAAGTTGGGTTGTCGCAAGTTGAACATCACCGTAATTTACGATCGCACTTCCGCAACGGTGATAATTTTTTCATCGCGATTGAGTTGGATGATACTCTCACCTTTAACATCTTTGCCCAATATTGGCACTGTTTCCACAGGTAACCGCACTACCCGCTCTTTATTCGTCACTAAAGCTACCTCGGCAGATGCGATCGTCGCTATAACCATACCAGCTAAGTTGTCAGTTTTGCTGGCGAATTTCAGCGCTTGCGTCCCTAAATCGCCGCGATTAGCCGCTCTTAACTGGCTCGCAGGCATTCGCTTGGCATATCCTTCTTGAGTAACTAGCAGTAGTTGGTCATCTTTACCGACAGTGACACAGCCAACCATTTGCTGATTTTTCAATAACCGAAATGCTTGTAAACCCATCGCTGTGCGTCCCATGATCGGTAATTGTTCATCATTGACTGCAAAGCGTAACAGTCGCCCACCGGAACTAGCTAAAATCAGATGATCCCCCGGTTTGGTGAACTGGGTAAATGACAATTCATCATCGTCTTTGAGCTTTAAAATTGTGATTCCGCGCCGAGTCAAGTTAGTAAATTCTCCCAGAGACAGCCGCTTAATCCGTCCCTCTTTTGTTAAGAGAATCATCTGCTTAGTTTCGAGATTTTCCGGCAGCAAAAAGCGGCTGACTACTGCTTCTTGAGCGCCTTGAGCAGTACTACTGAGCATGGTAATCAAAGGTTTCCCCCGTGGAGAACGTCCAGTGGTTGGGGGAATTTCTCCCACCTTCACAGGATAAACTTTGCCACTAGCGCTTAGTACTAGCAAGTCTTTCTCTGTGTCAGTCAACACAGTTTGGATAATGAAGTCGTTATCATGCAGACCATTTTCAGCTTTTGATTTTCTCCCAGATGGCTGGGTGCGGCGCACATAACCCCGTTGGGTAAACTCTAAAACCGCTTCTTCTGCTGGTTCAGAAGATTTAAGTTCCTCTTCTTCCTCTACTCCTTGTCCCCTTGTTCCTTTGTTCTCTTGTATCCTTGTATCGGTGCTGGTAGGTGCTAGCTTAGTACGCCGGGGATCGTTGTACTTGCGTTTGAGCGATCGCAAATCTTTTTTCAGCGCCTTGAGTAACTCTCGGCGATCGTTGAGTAATAGCTCCAACAATCTAATTTGTTCACTTATCTGCTCAAATTCCTGCTGCAAATTTTGCTGTTCTAAACTGGTGAGGCGACGCAACGGCATAGCCAGAATTGCATCTCCTTGTACCTCACTCAAATCTAGTCGGCTACAAAGGTTTATTTTTGCCGTACTGCCATCGGGAGCTTGCCGCAAAATTTCAATTACCTGATCCAAATTAGATAGTGCTTTGAGTAAACCTTCCAGCAAATGCACACGACTTTGGGACTTCGCCAACTCGTAATTGTAGCGACGGTTCAGCGTCTCTTCTCGGAAACTCAAAAACTCCTGCAACAGTTGACGCAAACTTAACTGGCGGGGTTGTCCATTCACTATTGCTAGAAGAATTGCCCCAAAAGTCATTTGCAAAGCAGTTTGGTGATACAAATGCTGGAGAACTTCTTGGGTATTGGTATCGCGTTTGAGTTCAATTACCACCCGCATCCCTTCGCGATCGCTTTCATCTCGAAGATCAGAAATTCCTTGCAAGCGTCCTTGATTTACTAAGTCCGCTACCTTCTCAATCCAGGCAGCCTTATTCACTTGATAAGGCAATTCTGTAATGATAATTGCCGTCCGTCGCTTGCTTCCCCTTGTCGCTGGAATTTCCTCCAGAGTCGCAACTCCCCGCAGCAGAATCCCACCTTTACCTGTGGTATATGCTTCTCGAATTCCAGTCTCACCAATTATTTCTCCACCAGTGGGAAAGTCTGGCCCTGGAATTAACTCAAATAACTTTTCATCTGGCAAATCTGGGTTGTCAATTAATGCAATTAACCCATCGACAACTTCCCCTAAGTTGTGGGGTGGAACATTCGTCGCCATTCCCACAGCAATACCAGAACAGCCATTGAGCAACAGAAACGGCAACTGAGCAGGTAACACCGTTGGTTCCTGCTGGGAATTATCGAAGTTCCCGACAAATTCCACAGTTTCTTCGCCAATTTCTGTCAGCATTCCCTCATGGCTGATGGGTGCGAGGCGCGTTTCTGTGTAACGCATCGCTGCTGGCGGGTCATTATCGACACTGCCAAAGTTACCGTGTCCTGCCAGCAAGGGATAGCGGCTAGAAAAATCTTGTACCAGCCTGACTAAAGCATCGTAAACTGATTGGTCGCCGTGGGGATGGTATTTACCCAACACATCACCCACTACACGGGCACATTTTCGATAGGGTCTATCTGGTACTAAACCGAGTTCGTGCATGGCATATAGAATGCGGCGATGCACTGGTTTTAAGCCATCACGCACGTCTGGTAGCGCTCGCCCGACAATCACGCTCATGGCATATTCTAGATAAGACCGTTGCATCTCGGTATGCAGGGCTGTTGTAATTACCTGTCCCGTTGCGAGAAGGTTTAACTGTTTTGCCATGAGTTTTTTCCCTGAAATTTAACTACACTAAAGCCGTCGGAACTCAATATTGCAGCAACCACAGCATAACGGATGAAATGGGATTCCTAACAAAATATTGATAGTCATAAAAGAAAAAGCAGTAGTATCATCCTTGATGACAGGATGTACATTGACTATTAAAAAGGAAACAGATAGCAGGTAGCTGTTTTAATCGAATGATATGCTGCACACTTAATTTGTATAGACTCCATAGCTAGGATACTTGCCATGACTGCATTTTCTCATTTTAAATTTTGAATTGCCTAATCGCCTTACCTCTACCTCTATTACTAAAAATCTCATGAAAACTGTTTTAATTGTCGAAGACGATCTAATTAATGCTCGTGTTTTTTCCAAAATTTTGTCCAAGCGTGGCGGCTTGGGTGTAAAACACACTGAAAATGTTGAAGAAGTAATGAAAATTGCCCAATCAGGAGAAGCCGACCTGATTTTGATGGATGTTTCTCTGTCTAGAAGCGTTTACCAAGGTAAATCTGTTGATGGAATCAAAATTACACAAATGTTAAAATCTGATCCTAAAACAGCAAACTTACCCGTTATTTTGGTGACGGCACATGCTATGGAAGGCGATCGCGAAAACTTTCTCAAGCAAAGCGGCGCTGATGGTTACATTTCTAAGCCAGTTGTTGACCATCAACAGTTTGTTGATCAAATCATTGCACTTCTACCCACAGACGACTAAGAATTGACGACTTATTTCAGGAAAACTCGCCCGCAAAGGTTTTTGGGCGACTACTTCCTGTATTTAGTCAGTTTAGTATAGATGTACTACGAAAAGGTACTGTTAGGCAAGTGGTAATAGGAGAGTTAGGAGTTAGGAGTTATGAGTGAGGAGTTAAATCAGTGAAAAGTTATCACTGTTTCAATCGGGGATTTGACACTTCAGCAAGAGCTACGTGACCACCCCGACTGAAACACACCACTTGTTAGTTGTGGGGGACTCTGACTCCCAATGGACAAATTAACTGATAACTGTTGAAATATTTAACTTCCAACTCCTAACTTTTAACTCCTAACTCCTAACTTTTAACTCCTAACTCCTAACTCCTAACTCCTAACTCCTAACTCCTAACTCCTAACTCCTAACTTCTATTGAGTAGGCTGTTGTTCAGGGGCTGATGATGAGTTTTCTCGTTGCTGTAAGGCTGCTTGAATACGGGGTAATTCTAAGAATTTTTTCGTATCAGACAGTAAGCGATCGCCCCAGAGATTTTCTTTGAGGAAATCCAAATTAGCATAGCGCTGATCGATGCGGAGTGCGGCTTCTCCCAAGCTTAATCCTTGTTGGCGGTCGCCTTTAGTATACAATGCCACTGCCAAGGCTAATAATGGTTCTGCGGCTTGCTTATCAAGGGTTACAGCAGATTGCCATCGCTTAATCGCTCCGGGGATATCACCCTGTTCGTAGTTGATTAAGCCAATGTTGTTGAGCGCCGGCCAGAATTTTTTATCTTGAGAAACTGCTGTATTGTACTGTACGATCGCATCTGGCAATCTACCCAGCAGATAGTAAGCATTACCCAAATTAAACAAACCCTCTGGATCATTGGGTTTTAACTTCAAACCGTCTTGGTAATTGACAATAGCTGCTTGGTAATTTTTCTGCTGAAAATTAGCTGAACCCAAAGCAAACAAAATATCACCATTTTTCGGGTTGATAGATTGCGCTCTTTTCAGGCTAGCGATCGCCCCGTCAAACTCTTTGGTTTGCAGTTGCAATCCACCTAAGAGCAGCCACACTTTATCATTCTTAGGAGCCAGTTGACTAGCCAGCCGCGCTCGTGGCAAAGCTAAATCAATCTGTTGAAACTGAGCCAGTTGAGCTGCTTCTTGGGCCAAGGTCAACCCCTGCTTCTCTAACTTTGTCCCATCTAGTTGCAATGTATGGGGTATTAATGCCTGCGCGTTAGCGGCTTTTGGCATACTCCATAAACTACAGACCATTAGAAAAGAAATCAAACGAACATGTTTAGGCACATTACCGCCTTTAAGCCACTAATCAAAGAATCTTTCAGCTAGCTTAAACGATCTGCGCTGTTGACGGTAGCAAAATCTTACAAAGAAAGGCAGGAGGTAGGGGACAGGAGGCAGGGAGCAGGGGGACAAGAGGTGAGAACTTGCAATAAGTTTTTCCCTTGTCCCAATTCTTTTTGTCCTCTTGCTATTCCCCATTCCCCACTCCCCACTCCCCATTAAAAAAACTTATGACTTTGGTCATACATCAGTTTGGAATTACTAATGACTTTGGTCATACATTGGTTTGGACGTTTTAAGCAATAATTGATATGTATGAATTTATACGAAGAGGGGAATATTAAACACCTTGATGCCAAAACAACAATAACTGTCTAAAGATTGCTGAATTCAAACCTCAGCATATAACTTTAATACAAATAAGGAATCAATTCCATGTTGAAAGCAAATCGGCTATCCATAGTCTTAGCTGCTGCTGCCCTGATCGTTGTTCCCACTCTCTTGGCTGCGCCTGCAAGTGCCCAGACGAAAGTATATGTTGTTGGCGATCGCAATCAAAATTGGGATCGCGACGGCAGACGCAACTATAGAGAAGACAGAAATCGAGACAGAAGTAATTGGAACCCCAAGGGCAGACCCTATCCTGTAGAAATCAGAAACCCTAGAGATCGGGATAATTGGAACCGCAACAACCGATTCAATAACAGAGTAGTCAGACTTGGTAATGGTGACATCAGATATCCCAATGGAGAAATTATTCCTGCTAGATCCATAGCCAGACTGCGTAATCAAGGTTACTTCAGACTTCCCAACGGGGATATTCTTCTTCCTAATCAGGAAATTGTTCCTGCTGGGAGATTAGTTAGAGTGCGTGATGATTACTTCAGACTTCCTAGTGGATTGGTACTGCAAATAAACCTTTAAAACATAAAAACTCAAAATCATTGTTGGTATAGGGCTACCAGGCTATATTAGCCGTGAATAACTAGCTCGGTAGCCGTTCTTTTTAAACGAAATTATATGAAACTTGATACACTAAAGACCGTAGATTCATCAGTTTTGGTTCCAGAGGTAAAGAAAAAAAGGGGGAAACGTAATTGGTCTTGGCTAATTGCTCTTTGCCTTTTGGGTGGAATTGGTTATGCCGTTTATTACCAAGTAACGGTTGCTCCCCGTCAAGAAGCTAGACGACGGGTGCTGACACAACCTGTAGAAAGGCAGAGTTTAACAATCACAGTTTCAGCGAATGGAACGGTGAAACCTGAGCGGTCAATCAACCTCAGCCCGAAAAATTCCGGCATCCTGAAAAGCCTGTTGGCGAAAGAAGGAGATATCGTCAAACAGGGACAGATTGTTGCTTACATGGATGATTCCAACTTGCGGGGGCAACTCACCTCTGCTCAAGGACAATTGGCACAAGCCGAGGCGAATCTGCAAAAGGCGATCGCAGGTAATCGCCCTCAAGATATTGGTCAATCACAGGGAGCATTAGACGAAGCCGAGGCGAATCTACAAAAGGTACAAGCAGGCAATCGCTCTCAAGATATTGCCCAAGCACAAGCACAGTTACAAAACACTCAAGCGGCTCTAAGAAAAGCAGAAGATAATCTTCTCCGCAATCAACAACTTTACAATGCAGGCGGTATTTCCCTTCAGACTCTCAACCAAAGTCGTGCAGATCGCGACAGCGCCCAAGCTACTGTAAATGCAGCACAACAAGCGTTGGGGTTGCAAAAAGCTGGGTCACGTCCAGAAGACATTGAGCAAGCACAAGCTGTGGTGAAGCAAAGACAGCAAGCTTTGGCACTTCTAAAAGCCGGAACGCGCCAAGAAGATATTGACGCAGCCCGCGCCCAGGTAACATCTGCTCGCGGTTCGCTGCAAAACATCCAAGCCGAAATCAATGACACAATTATTCGCGCACCTTTTGATGGTGTGGTGACAAAGAAGTTTGCTGATCCCGGCGCTTTCGTGACACCGACAACAGCCAGTAGTGAAGTAGCTTCTTCTTCTTCTTCTTCAATCTTGTCTCTAGCTTCAACAAATGAAGTTGTCGCAAATTTAGCGGAAACAAATATTTCCAAAATCAGCCTTGGTCAAAAAGTCTCGATTAAAGCTGATGCCTATCCAGGAAAAACCTTTGAAGGTAAAGTCAGCCAAATTGCTGCCCAAGCAATAGTAGAGCAAAACGTCACCAGTTTTGAAGTGAGAGTATCACTTTCAGACCCTCAAAGGCTACTGCGATCTGGGATGAATGCGGAAGTAGATTTTCAAGTCGGTCAAGTTGAAAATGTTCTAGTAGTACCAACCGCCTCGGTGGTGCGGCAAGAAAATGCCACAGGTGTATTTGTGGCAGGAAAGAATAATAGACCTGTGTTTACTCCTATTGAGACTGGTGTCAGCGCGAATAACTTTACTGAAGTTAAGTCTGGATTGACAGGAAACGAAAGGGTATTGCTCAGTTTCCCACCAGGATCGCGTCCGCAATCAACACCAAGAGGAGGAGTTTTCCCTGGTCTAGGAGGAGGTGGAGCAGGTGGTGGCGGAGGTCGTTCAGGCGGTGGCGGCGGAGGTCGTTCAGGCGGTGGTTCTGCTGGTGGTTCCCCTTAAAGTTAGTTTTAAATCAATAGGGTTTAGTTAAAAACAGGCAAGGGAGCAGGGGGATGGAACAGAAAGGGGAGTAAAAAGGTTCAAATGCCGAGCAAAAAGGCTCAACTGCCGAGTAAAAAGGCTCAACTGTCGAGCAAAAAGGCTCAACTGTCGAGCAAAAAGGCTCAACTGCCGAGTAAAAAGGCTCAACTGCCGAGTAAAAAGGCTCAACTGTCGAGCAAAAAGGCTCAACTGTCGAGCAAAAAGGCTCAACTGCCGAGTAAAAAGGCTCAACTATCGAGCAAAAAGGCTCAACTGTCGAGTAAAAAGGCTCAACTGTCGAGTAAAAAGGCTCAACTGTCGAGTAAAAAGGCTCAACTACCGAGTAAAAAGGTTCAACTTTTTTAACGAACCGCAAAGGACGCCATCGCGTAGCGTCTCGTTAGAGAAGGACGCAAAGGAAGAGAAAGAAGAAATGCTTAACTGAATTGTATTGAGTTTCAAATAAAACTTTATGTTTAAGATATTTAAGGGCTTTTACAAAACTAAGAATACTCGCACAGTGCCGTTGCTGGAAATCTTGACAATGGCGGCAGAGACTCTGTGGAGTAACAAATTACGCACAGGTCTAACTATGTTGGGCGTAATTATTGGGATTTCTTCAGTCATTGCCATTACTTCTGTTGGTCAGGGAGTACAAAAGGGGGTTGAGCAACAGATACAAGCATTGGGTACAGATGTGATCCAAATTTTGGCGGGTGCAGCAAGAAGCGGAAATGTCCGACAAGGAGTAGGTTCTAGCAGCACCTTGACTTGGGAAGATGCAAAGGCGATCGCTACACAAGCCCCATCAGCACAGATGGTTTCTGCCTATCTTCAACGCAGCGCTCAAGTTGTATATGCAGGACAGAACACCTCAACAACGATTTATGGCACAGATTTGAACTACCCAGAAGTTAGAAATACCCATCCTCAACAAGGGAGATATTTTACTCAAGAAGAACTAGATACTACCGCACAGGTAGCTATTCTTGGTCCTACAGTTCAAAAAACCCTCTTTGCACAGGGTGTAAATCCTATCGGCGAGAGAATTCGCATTCAGGGAGAGGCTTATGAAGTAATTGGGGTGATGGAACCTAAAGGTTCTCAGGGGCCGATGGATCGAGATGACCAGGTTTTTATTCCTCTAACTACTATGTCGAAGAGACTGGTTGGGAACAATGCCCTTGTAGGCGTTTCTGTAAATGGAATTTTAGTTAAAGGCGCTAATCAGGAACAGTTAGAAGCCGCTCAGTTTCAAGTCACGAATCTTTTACGGCTGCGTCACAACATTTATCCGCCGCAAGCTGATGATTTTCGACTGACCAATCAAGCTGATATTGTTAGTACCTTCACTAATATTGTGGGTTTATTTACAGTAATGGTGGTAGCGATCGCTGGAATTTCGTTAGTGGTTGGTGGAATCGGTATTGCCAACATTATGCTGGTTTCCGTAGTTGAGCGGACACGAGAAATCGGGATTCGCAAAGCCGTAGGAGCCACCAATTCTGCAATACTTAATCAATTTTTAACCGAAGCGATCATGATTTCCATTGTTGGTGGATGTATTGGGATGGTCACTGGCATTTTATTAGCCTTTATAGCTGCAAACACTTTCAAATTTCCCTTTGTAATTTCTTTATTGTCAATTATTGCTGGCTTTGGACTCTCATTGAGCGTTGGCTTAGTCGCTGGGGTAATTCCAGCACGGAATGCATCCAAATTAGATCCAATTACTGCTTTACGTAGCGACTAAATAATTCGTAATGGGCTACGTCCCGCTTCTCTAAAAGACGCTACACGAACGCTAACGTAATTTGTAATTCGTAATTCGTAATTCCTAACTCCTAACTCCTAACTCCTAACTTTTATGCCCACAATGATTTGGATGGAATCTATTACTAAAACTTACCACTTGGGAGAAGTTAGTGTTCCAATCCTCAAGGGAATTGAACTCTCTATTGAGGAAGGGGAATATGTCTCGATTATGGGTGCGTCAGGTTCGGGAAAATCTACACTCATGAATATTTTAGGATGTCTGGATCGTCCGACAACTGGAGACTATATTTTTGAAGGTAGAAACCTGACGACTTTTGATGATGATGAATTAGCCTATATTCGTAACCAAAGGATTGGTTTTGTTTTCCAACAATTTAACTTATTGGCGCGGGCAACAGCGCTGGAAAATGTTATGTTACCAATGGTTTACGCTAACTTGCCTAAGCCAAAACGCCGTCAAAGGGCATTAGATGCTTTGGAAAAGGTAGGGCTAGGGGGACGCATATCTAATCGTCCTAGTCAACTATCTGGGGGACAACAACAACGGGTAGCGATCGCTCGTGCTTTGGTCAATCGACCTGCATTAGTTTTGGCAGATGAGCCAACAGGAGCTTTAGATACTGAAACTTCTCGTGAGGTGATGAGTTTGCTGACAGAACTTAATGACCAAGGGATCACGATTGTGATTGTCACTCATGAACCAGATATCGCGGCTCAAACCAAAAGGATTATTCGAGTTCAGGATGGCTTGATTGTAGGGTAATTTGTTAATATCAGTTTTTTGAGGAGGAATTTAAAATTCCCGTAGATCAATTAAGATAAAAAGTTGTGATTATATCCTCAAAAACTAATTAATAACTACAATCTATTTATGAATTTCAGTTTATTCTTCGTGCATTTTACCTGGGTTACCGTAGCATTCGCTATTCTTTTTCCAAATGCAGCAAGTGCAGCAACTCCCCCAAAAGCCCAGAATACCTCCAGCCCTGTACAGGTTCCCAATTACCTCAACCCCAGCCCTAATCCTCTCCAATTTCCTACCAAACCGCAGGAAGTAAAGATTCAGCGAATTGTCCCAATCAGTTTGGCACAAGCTTTGGAACTAGCACGACGCAACAATCGAGATTTACAGGTAGCCCTATTACAGCTAGAACGCAGTCGTTCTGCGCTACGCGAGTCTCAAGCTGCCTTGTTTCCTACTCTGGGAATTAACAGTAGCGTGACTAATAGGGGTAATGGTTTTACTAATAATTCATCTCAAAGCAGCACCTCTTTTAGTGGTTCAGCCCAACTGAATTATGACGTTTATACCTCCGGTAATCGACAAGCGGCAATCCAAGCTGCCCAAGAACAACTACGCGTGGATCAATTGAATGTTGAAAATCAATCTTTGACAATTAGTTTGAATACCACAACTCAATACTATAATTTGCAACAAGCAGATGAACAAGTAAGAATTAATCGAGCTGCTGTGGAAAATGCCCAAGCTAGTTTGCGAGATACTCTAGCCAGAGAACAGGCTGGAGTGGGTACGCGGTTTGATGTGCTGCAAGCTCAGGTAAATTTAGCAAACGCTCAACAAGAACTGACTAATGCTATCTCGCAGCAGCAAATTGCCCGTCGTCAGCTTGCCACGTTGTTAAGTTTGTCAGAGTCAGCTGATATTAGTGCCGCAGATCCTGTACAAATAGCCGGTCTTTGGCCGCAGACGGTAGAACAAAGTATTGTCCAAGCATTTCAAAATCGCCCAGAATTGCAACAGCAATTAGCACAACGTAATATTTCCGAGCAACAGCGACGACAGGCACTTTCACAGCTAGGGCCGCAAATTAGTTTGGCAGCCAACTACAACCTGTCAGATCGGTTTAATGATGGCGCCAGCATTAGTGATGTCTATTCATTGGGACTTAACGGAAATCTCACTTTATTTGATGCCGGAGCTGCAAGAGCAAGGGCGGCTCAGTCGACAGCTAATATTGCGATCGCAGAGTCTCAATTTGGTAGCCAGCGCGACCTAATTCGCTTTGATGTAGAACAGTACTATTCTCAATTGCAATCCAATTTGAATAATGTGCAGACTTCTAGTGTGGCTTTAAATCAAGCTAGGGAAGCTCTGAATTTAGCACGGCTGAGGTTCCAAGCTGGTGTAGGTACTCAAACAGAAGTGATTTCTGCTGAAAATGACCTGACAAGAGCAGAAGGTAATCGAGTCGCAGCTATTTTGGATTACAATCGCGCTCTAGCTAATTTGCAAAGATCAGTTACTTCTAGAGGATCGCGCTAAGGTCAAATCATTAAAGAAAAGTTTGCTTAGTACTGCTTTGTCTAAAATCGTGGCGAATTGAGAGTTTAAATTTAAACGCAGAGGTACGCCAAGAATTTGCTACGAATTACAGCGTTTTTCTAGTAATTGAACTACGCTACTCCCCACTCCCCAGTCACAATCTCAGTCGTAATCTAAGCTTTAGCTGAAAACATCTATGGCGTAGTAATTACCGCTACTGGGCAATGGGCTTAAGTAGAGTCAACTTCCTTGGTTTGGGCAAACTTGAGGATTTCCCTTTCTGATCTGGTTCCTTGAAGAGAGCGCAAGAATCAGCACAACCGACATACTCGCGGCGACTCCACCAACATAGTCATCAACCCAGCGCAAAATCTGGTCTACGATGGTACGTCCAATTGTAAAAGCGATCGCTAAAAATAATATAGCCGCACTCACCGAATGGAAAATTGTCCCAAGGTCAAATTTGCCGCTACTAGCTAAACCTGAAACCACAGAAAGTAAAATCCAGCCGATAGTATCGTCAGTCATCCCAGCAGCTAATGTGACTTGACCAATGTCACGGCGAATCAGGTTTAAGTCCATCAGCACCTTAGCAATCACTGGTACTGCCGAAATACTCATTGCTGTGGCTATGAACAGACTGAATACTAGTCGCTTTTCTGGATCGGCTAAAAAACTATCTGGCAATAGCCAGCCCAATCCGAATCCGGTGATAAACGGGACAATAATTCCGCCTAGTGAAATCAACAGAGCCGTTTTACCCTTACGAAGAATCAGCTTGAGATCCGTTTCCAACCCAGTCACAATCAGCAAAAATAACACGCCTAACCAAGAAATCACCGAAAGTAAATTAGACTGTTCTTGACTTTGGGGAAAGATGTGTGCCTGTAAGTCTGGAAGGAGCAAACCAAATAGAGAAGGACCAAGCACCACACCCGCCAGTAATTCTCCAACAACAGGCGGTAGGTTAATCCGGCGCATTAACTCACCTAATCCCCGCGCTACGAGAAGCAATAATGACAGTTGCACCAACACCAACAGCAGTTCATGATGACCAAGAGGTTTAATTAAACCGTCACCTGCTGCTTTCTGTGCAGCGAGTACAGGCACTAACATCAGGGATAGGTTTTGCATATAAACGTCCACAGGTTGGATTACAACTTTTTACATAGGCTGCTTCAAGTAAATCTTGAAAATGTTTACTTCGACATCGGTCTAGGAGGCTGAACTGTCATTGTCATTAGTAACGGTAAGACTATTATGTGCGATCGCGCTCATCTGTCAGTTCAGCAGCAAAGCTCATCAACTTATTTTCGAGCGCGAACAAAAAACTTTGTAGTATCTTCCCAAATACCTTGATCGGTTGCTAGTTTCTCAATTTCTGCTTTGTACTCAACTTGCAACTGATTTAATTGTTCTTGTGATAATTTTGACAACAGTGGATTACCTTTAAAATTTATCTTCATTGCTATCACAGATAATCTGTTATCCCTAAGAGGGCGATAACGTCCTGATGGCTCAATCTTAATTTCAATATCTTTAAAACCTGCCTGATTGAGCAAATTTCGACATTTTTCTGGAGTCCCTAGTGGTTCAAGGATATGGGGTAGCGATACCCCCAAAACTCTAGCGCAGATCTTCTGCTGAAGAGATGCCATAAAGGCTGTTTCGGGAGGACAGGTAAATGTCACAAATCCTCCGGGTTTCGAGAAGCGATACCATTTTTTTAAAATAGCAAGTATATCAGGAAAAAGTAAAATTACCTCACAGCAAAAGACAACATCAAAACTACTATGACTAAAGTTGAAATATGCTGCATCCGCCTCAATTAACTCGATATTTTGTAAGTTTGCTGCTGCAATTTTAAGTCTTGCTTGATGCAACATTCCAGGGGTCATATCAATCCCAATCACATAGCCTTCTGAACCAACTTTTTCAGATACGGGTATCGCAACTAAAGCAGTTCCAGTCGCCACATCAAGGATTTTCTGTCCCGAATGCAGCGTCACAAATTCAAGTAAAATCTTGGCATCTAGAGGATGGCGAGTACCTTCTTCATGGTCATAAGTAGTTCTATTGCCATAGAATTCTTTTAGTTGCTGCTTATATAGGACTCATATTTGATTTTTGAACAAAACTCAGTACATCTTTATTCCTTCTTCCCAGTCCCCAGTCCCCAGTCCCCAGTCCCCAGTCCCCAGTCCCTTACCTCTACGAGTGATTCAGAAATCAAATCGGATTGCTATAGCTATCTAGATCAGTCATAACCAAATGTTAAATTTTCTCCACTTTATAGTAACTTTTGTTGTGATATTAAGTTGCTTGCTGCTGAATCCAAGCCTGACAGCACAAGCCGCGACTTCATCCAGTACTGTTTACGAACAACGGATAATCCATAGCGCAGATGGTATCGGCAAATATTACATGGGGCGCGAAATTGCCAAAGTTATGGGATACACAGGTGCAGGCTGGCTAGAACGTCCAAGCCGAGAGGGAGAGGAACAGCCAAGTAAAATCGTCAGCCTTCTCAACCTAAAACCTAACGATGTAGTGGCAGATATTGGCGCTGGTACAGGTTACTTAAGCTTTCGCATTGCGCCGCTATTAACAGCAGGTAAGGTATTAGCTGTAGATGTTCAGCCAGAAATGTTGGAAATCATTGAGTTGTTCAAAAAAGATAAAAATATCACCAATGTTGAGCCTGTTTTGGCAACTCTTAGTAACCCAAACTTACCATCTGAAAGTATCAATTTAGCTTTGATGGTAGATGCTTATCATGAACTTGAGTATCCTCAAGAAGTGATGCAAGGAATTGTGAAAGCACTTAAACCAGGTGGTCGGGTAGTGCTGGTTGAGTACCGGGGTGAAAATCCCTTTATCATGATTAAAGGTCTGCACAAAATGACTCAAAAGCAAGTTCGTAAAGAAATGCAAGCTGTTGGTTTGGTTTGGCGTGAAACTAAAAACTTGTTACCTCAACAGCATTTAATGGTATTTGAAAAACCTGATTATAGCGCTTCTAGTTACTCTGATCTCTCTGCAAACCTCTATTTCAAAAGGCTATCCATTACCCGGATTTTTCTTAATTATCAAATAAAATACTTAAAATAAGACCAAACAAGCTATTGGACAAACCAAACTATGCGGTACAGTTACGATAGAGGTTAAACGTACTCCAGAACATAGTACCAGAAACGCAAACTAAACAATTCGGTTTACAAGTATCGACATTCAAGTACCATTACATCACCGAAGAACGTTCCCAGCTAAAACCTGTCAGGTTACAATTGATTCTAGCACTAGAACAAAACCCGTCTTTGGGGATTAATCCGATTAATTGCTTGTTGATTAATAGCTTAAAAATTAATAATTTAGAAGATGCAGCACGATATGTGAAATGGTACACATATCGTTGGTTAATCGGACGCTATCACTATGTTTTAAAAGCGGCTTTGGAATTGAGAAATTACAACTGGAAACTGTGAGGCTTTTTCACATGGCGCTGGCAACTTTTTAAATTGTGGCGTGGCCATTATTATGGCTGACTATCAAGCACGAGTTAATCCTGAGTTGCGCTGTGACACTGTTTTAAAAGCCTGTGAATGGCAGTCTTTATCTGCCACGATTAATAAAATTATCTCACGAGATAACCCACCATCTTTACGCCAAACAGTACTCATGATTACAACATAGGCGCGGCTTTTTGAACCGCAAAGGCGATGGTGAACCTGGAGTGAAAACCATTTGGCGTGGGTTGCGGCGATATCGTGTAATCGGCGCTACCTGGAAACTTCTCCACTCAGATTCCCCATCTCCATCTCTGTAGTTAGCGATGCCTCCGGCGGGCTACGCCTACGCACTATACCTTAGTTATTTTCTGTTTCTAAGGTCAATCATGCTGCGGTTATTACTTCTATCATCCCCTCAGAGTCTGGCTTACAGCAATGTTAAGAAAGATCCGGGTAATGGATAGCCTAAAAAAGAGAGAGGTTTGCAGAGAGGCCAAAATTGTACTTCACTAGGTCAAGAACCGTTATTATTCAAACCATGTTCTCTGACGGAGTGGTATCTCAAGAACTAATGACTCTCGCGTTGCAGTTTGATAGCTGAATCATTAGCCTTTAATTACACGTAGGAGCTGAAGCCGAGTTCACCTTTGTTAAATCGCCAGTGAATACTGCTGTGTATTGATAAGGTGATGAACCAGTGCAAGTCATGGAATTTGTATTAGCGCCACGAGGAGTCCACCATGACTTTGCCTGCACAGTCAAATTTGTGCCATTCCATGATAGATTTTGCACAGCAAAAGAGTTCGTTTGTCCATTATCCGCCCTTTTGGCAGATAAAAATGTAGCATAGTCAACTTGGCCATTGGCTGGATTAATCCGGGCTAAAACTGCGACTTTTGGCCCGCCTCCGCTACCATAGCTAGACAACCAACGCCCAGTTGCAAAGCGGCGAAAATCATTACCAGTCTGACTACCAGTGGAGGAGTAAACGCCATATAAAACATTGCCTCCATCCCAATACAATCCGTAACCTGTACCGTCGTCATTGGTTGTTTCGTAATCAGTTCTACACCATGATTTGATACCACTATTGAAACGGATTGTCACAGGGTTTTTGTTATTAGATGAGACTTGCTGATAACCAATGTAAATGGCTGTATTTCCATAAAATACTCTGGGGCCATTTTTAGCTTTGATTGTCGCTTCACTATCATTGCAACTGAAGGTTACACCATTACCGATAGATGAATTTACCGTCTGGGCAAAAGCTGGAGGAGCTTTTTGTGTGATTACTAAATCAGCTACTAACACTACAGATAAAGAGAAAGCAGCCAAATACTTCTGCAATTTGTGAGAATAATTCATGGTAAAAATCTGCCGAACAATTGTCAGGGAAAACACCGTATTACTATAAAGTCTAATTAGAAATTAGACAAGCAAAATTATTGAAAATGCTGTAATGTGCGATTTTCAATATCACCAAAAATGAGACTATAGTACAAAATGCATAATCAAATATGCATGATATTGCCTGATATTAACTACACCTAAAGCTTCTTTATCAAAGAGCATTAGTGGATAGAATAAATTGCGTAGGCATACCGCTACGGGAAAGCAAGCCACGCGCAGCCTCTGATAGAAAAGCCTACTAGAGGTATCGCAGCAGTCCACAACAAATGGTTTTAATAAACAAGTGGGGTTTGCTCTTTGCTTTTGGAAAAGTCAATCATAGCTAGAGCAATTTTATAAGCATCAAGCATAGTGCGGAACTGCTCAATTGATTGAGTCATATTTCGCAAATTGCAATTATCATCCAACCATACTTGAATGAATTGTTTTCAGTCCAGCCGAACTCAATTCAGCTTTTTCTAAAACACTGATTTACGTTTTGGATGGGACATAAATATATTCGTTAGAGAGAGTTCTAAAGCTAGTTTGGCTTAGTAAGGCTGTTTGCTGGTTCAGTAAAATTAGTGAATATTTTTTTATTTTTTAAAAAACTAATATATAAATCTGAGTAATTTCTCTTAATTCAGATATAGCATTTGGTTTTTTGAACGATTGCTTTAATGTTAGTTATAAATGTTGCCATGTTGATTGTAAAGCCTTAACAAACTAGGTTTTTAGAATTTGTGTGTACACCATAGCCTAAAAGAAGAGAAGCTTGGAATCTTACTTTCCAACACTAATAGGCTTTATAAGACTCAACCCAGAAGCTCTAAAAATGCTGCTTCACCACATCTAAACGTGAACAATTCCAATAATCGACATGGGAAACAATCAAACCATCAGAGTTGAGACTTAATTCACTCCAACCAGGAATAGAAATTCGTGGCTTCCAGGGAAGAGGAGTATTCCAACTCAGTGTCCACTCAGTTTTTATTGTGTCTCCTAAACGTTGAATATTATGTAAGTCCATCTTGGGTTCTAAAAACCAAGTTTGGATAAAATTAACCATTTTCTTATAACGTTTAACGCCATAAAATTTATTTAGTGGATCTTGAAAATAAACGTCTAGAGCGTAAATGCTGTAAGTTTGATTTACTGGGAATCTTTGATAGTCTTCTTTGAGGATTTCAATGATATCCATGATAAATATATATATCTGTAAATTGGTTATATGGAAACGTGGTGCGGATATAAATCTTTATTAAAAATTGAAATTAACCCTCATTCCATAAACGTTCTAACTGACGCCGCCAAGCAACTAAAACTTCTTCTCGCGCCTCTGAGCTTTGATTTATTTCACCCATCAATCCTTCTGCGTAAAAGCGTTCCAAAGTTTGCATAGTAGCTTGCAGAGATTGTCCTTGCTGTTTTGCTGCATGAATAATTTGCCGGATACGGCTTTCTATTAGTCGATTAAAGACATTATCTAATCCAGCCTCATGAAGAGATACAAGTCGATTGATTGCATTGGACAAATCTGCACCCACTAAAGTGCTACTGTTATGTTGAAATACTCCATAAATCACTCCTTCATACAAAGCGTAACGTACTTCTTGAGTGTCATCAAAGTTGGCTTCTAAGAACTGTTCTAAAAATGGTTGGGCTTCTTGGATAGGCACAATAGGTAGTAAAACTCTCAACCAAGTATTATCTTCAGAAAGCAGCACCAACAGGCGGAAAGCTGAAGTGTCTACTTGCCACGATCCAGGAGCGATCTCTACAACAGGCTGCGCCAATGCAGGAACATCCGATGTGCCAAATAATCCTGTTAGCGTACCAGCAATTTCTTCAGGTGTCATAACCCTTTATTTATATATAGCCTCTAGATTAGCGCAGAGGTGCATCAGCTTATTCACTAAAACTCTGTACTGCTTGCTTGCTGGACAATTTTCAGTCTGAAGACATAGTGGGGGCATACACTTAGCTGTACGCCCCCACAAATAAATGTATTCCACTGAATTGAAATATGTGATTTAGATTATCGAATTGCTCAAAAACACAATGCCGATCGCACACAAAGCGAAGCCAGTAATGCTAACTTTCCAGGGTAAAATTTGGTTTATTTCTCCCATACCCATTGCAATACCAATTTCTCTGGCACTCATGGCAACCGCAAACAGAGTTAAGGTCATGCCTAGTATATAGCCAATTAATGGCATCATTCCTGCCCCAATAATAGATTCGGCATCAGCGTAACCCTGAAATAAACCAGCACTGATGCCCACAATAGCAAGTACTATAAAGTTTGGTTGATTTGGCATCATCAGCATAATACCAAAAACGATGGTAGAAATGGCGATGGCTATTTCTGTGCCTGGTAAATTTAGCTGAAATAAATGAATTACAATGCCTAAAACTGTTGCTAAGACAAAACACCCAGCGATCGCAGCACCACGAACAAATACAGATGAGAGTATGCCAATAGCAACAATACCAACTAAACAATTCAAGGCAATTACTGGATCTGCCAATCCCCAGATAAAGCCTTCCCAGCAGTTAGAAATGGTATGAAGATCTGGTGTTCCACTCAATGAACTCAGTAAGCTAATTATAATTAGAACTGCGATCGCCCCAATATGGCGATGCATTAACCTCAATGTGGGAAATTCGCCCCAAGCATGGGATTGTGATAATTTAGTTTTGAACATCAGCATCTGCCAAATTAGTTGTTTCGGTAATTTATACTACCCACATACCCAAAAAAACTAACCTGGTAATCATGGCAGATTACACTAGCTTCATCAAATATTTCTGACAATGCACTCAACCAAATTTTGAATTATTTCAGCATCTGTTTCACTTAAACTTTCCAATTGAAGTCTGTTGCCCTCTTGTGGGGTACTAAATTGGCTACTGTATATACAGCGACTTAACCCTACCGGACTATTCTGTAAAATTGTTGTATAGAATACGCAAGCTGCTACGTAGGAGCCAATAGGACTAGGGTGGCTTTGATCTGGACTATAAAGGTTCAATTTCGGATTAGCTTCCTGAACTTTTTGCCAAGCTATCCCAACAGGTGCAACTTTGGCTTTCAGTTCTTTCACAATTTTCATGTATGAATCGGTCAATATCTGTTGCGTTTCTGGTTGATTTTGCTTTGCCCAAGTCAAGTAGAATACTGTTTGAGAATTCACTCGCTTAATTTCGGCATCAAACAGACTGGCGTACTTGTACATTTCCTTGGGATTAGTAATCGGTAAGGTACTTTGCTCTTGAAGTACTACGTAGTCCCATCGTTTCGCTCTCAATAGCCTGAGTGCTTTACCACGTTTCCAGTGGTTTTTGAGGCTAGCTCCACCGACCACAACCATTTCAGTTTCGAGCATTCTAGTTTCTTTTGCCGACTCAGCCAACTGTTGTGTCAACCAAGGAAGGTCATTGACATAGGTATAGCTGTTGCCAATAAATAAAACTCTGATTTGCTGTTCAGTTCCTTGAAAGGTATTTGCCTCAGTTGGCTTCTTTATGAGCCGAAACAAAGCAATCATCAAAAAGAGGAATAAACATACATATACTATCTTTGTGCTTATCATCATCCCTAAGACAGAAGAGGCAGTTTATTAGATGCTGTGGCTATTACTCAAAGTTAAATGGTCTTGACCTCTGGTTTAACCGAAATTACTTTCAGAATCAGCGTTAGACTTTGTGTAAATGGAATCACCAAGACCTACCTGATATTACTGAAATAGAACGCAGTCATGCGATCGCAAAATTTCAAGGTAATGACAATCCATTCGTATTAGATGCCACCTTAGCAGAACGGGCATACTGTAATTCCTAAAAAAGGGTAGCACAGCTAACTGTGCTACTCTTCATGCAATAAAATATACTTATACCGTTTCTTTGTGAAGATGCGCCAAATCTCACAAAATCGCGTTAAAAAAATCTTGAACAGAGGTAATTTGTCAGATATTGTAATGAAAAATTATACAGGTTACATAAGGAATTGTCTTTAATATTAAATGTTGTACTAGTACGCAACGGCGGAAATAGAGCAACCGTTTAGAATCCTTAAATAGCTTAGTCCATAACACTTTTGACTTTTGACTTTTGACTTTTGACTTCCGCCTTGCGGTACTAGTGCAGTAATTCTTCAACTTGATGCTGGCTCCACAAAGTTCTATATAAACCCTGTTGTTCCAACAGTTGTAAGTGATTGCCTGTTTCGACAATTTTTCCCTTTTCCATCACAAAAATTCGGTCAGCCGCCGCCGCCGCCGATAATTGATGGGTAATGAAAATTACTGTTTTGCGTACAGTACCACCAGAGAGATTTTTGAGGATTTGCGTGGCTGTTTGATTATCCACACTAGAGAGGGCATCATCCAAAATTAACACTGGAGCATTGACCAGCATAGCCCTAGCTAAGGCAGTACGTTGTCGTTGACCGCCAGAAAGAGTGATACCGCGTTCACCAACAAGAGTTTCGTATTGCTGGGGAAAATTGTTAATTTCTGATTCAATTTGGGCAAGTTTAGCAACAGATTCTATCTGCTCTTGTTCGCTAATTGGATCGCCGTAGCGGATATTATTTTTGATTGTAGTGCTAAATAGAAAACTATCTTGAGGAACGTAGGCGATCGCACCTCGTAAATCTGCCAACGCTATTTTAGTAATATCCACCCCATCTAAAAACAATTGTTCTGATTCAATATCCAACAAGCGCGGCAAAGCATTAGCCAAAGTGGATTTTCCCGAACCAATTGCCCCAACAATGGCTACGGTTTCTCCCGGAGCAATGGTAAAGTTAACATTTTCTAGCGCTGGAGTGGTGGAACCAGGGTAAGTATAGGTGAGATTTTTAGCTGTCACTTCCCCTTTAAGTTCAGCCACAGGTAGATGTATGACATCGGCTGTGTCTTGAATTTTCGGTGTGACAGAGAGAATCGATTCAAGGCGATCTATACTAACTTCACCCCGTTGGTAGACAGTAATTGTGAATCCTAAAAAGGCTGTGGGGAAAACTAGACGCTCTACATAAATTAACAGTACTAAAAAATCACCCACCTGAAGCGTCCCAGAAGACATTCGTGCTGTCCCTAACCAGATGATTATCAGCGAACTGACATTAGCTAACCCGCTAATTACCGGAAACAGTATATTTCGGAGTTTTGCCAGTTCCAAGTTAGCAGTTAATAGCTGCTGATTTTTCTTGGCAAAGGCTCGACGCTCGTTTGCTTCTTGGGCATAGATTTTAATTAAGGCAATGCCACTGATATCCTCTTGGATAAGTTCGCTGATGTCAGAGAGTTGCTCTTGAACTGCTGCTTGTTGTTTGCGTAAGCGATTACTAAACAGACTCACTAACAAGAGCATAAAAGGGTACACTGCCAGAGAAGCTAGTGTGAGATCCACACTAATTGACAGCATTACTGGCAGTGTCAGGGCATAGGCAAACACGATATTTGCCAGACTTAAGACTGCAAAACCCAACAACCGCTTGATATTGTCCACATCACTAGTAGCCCGATTAATCAAATCGCCAGCAGTATTACTAGCAAAATAAGCCGGCTCCAGCTTGAGTAAGTGTTCAAAAATGCGTTGTTTCAGGTCAAATTCCACCTGTCGCCCCACCCCAAATAACCAAATACGGGATGCCATCCGCATTAGCCACATTGCCGAACTGAGTAAGGCAATTATTACTACATCGTGTAGTATTTGGTTCAAAACGAAGGTTGTGGAGAGTTTGTCAACACCAGCACGAATCAACAAGGGGATATAAACGCCCAGTGCATTGACAGAAAACAAAGCCAGAATACCTAAAGACGCCTCCCGCCAATGGGGACGTAAGTAAGCACCGAGTTTAGCGATTCGTCGAGATTTTGCCATTAAAGCAATTTTGCAACTTTATCATCCTAGATTAACTGTTAGTCCAAGAAGACAGCTATGTAGAGGGAATATCCCTGTAAATTAACAAGAAAGAATTCAGCAGTCAGGAGCCAGAATACCCTTTCAGGGAAGCAAGCGACAGAATTTAATTCTGTGCGACTGCGATTAGCGCAGCGTAAGGGACTTCCAAATAAAAAATATACCATCGCTATAGAGGCAGGGGGCAGGGGGCAGGGAGCAGGGGAAGCGAAAGTCGTAGTGAAGTCCAGAAGGATAATTTATTTTTTGGAGTTCCCTAAAGCCTTCTCTACCAGAGGTAACGTCTTCGGCATAATAACTCTTAAAGACGCTACGCGTAGCTTGCTTCTCCGTAGGAGTACGCTTTGAGCAAGGGACGAGCGTTAGCCGTTCGCTCTTAGCTTTACCGTAGGGTAGGGTGGATGAATAAACGGGTTTAAGTGCCCCAGCAAATTTTAAATTTGCTGGTCTTCAATCAGTGGCGGGTCTAAATTCCCCACTGATTGAATTTTGTATTCTGAATTCTGACTTCTGTTTTACTTTATTACCTCTGAACACGCATGAACCTGTAAACTTCAGCGAGATAACTTTCCCAAGTTCTTGTTGTCAATTGCAACGTTTCCGAATTCGGTACAAAGTCTTCAAGCCGTAAACCGCGTGTACGAATATCTTGAGGACTTCCTTGCAATAGGTACGGAGGTACTCTTAAATTATAAGAAAGAATGCCATCCCCTGTCACATCTGAGATGTTAGCTGCGGTGGTTTGTTGCCCTAATGCCACTAGTGTCCCAGATGTTGGCATAGCAGTTGCTACATAGGGTTCACGTCCCATTGCTAGAGGTGCCCTATAAAGAAAATAGGCTACTGCTGGTGTACTTGCCAAAAGCAAAATTGTCAGTGCCCAACCGATCAAGTATCCTCCTGGTTTTTCTATCCCACCTCCTTTGATTCTCTGAGCTGCAAGAATCATCAATAAAACAGAGGCTCCTAGAGGTCTGAGTGGAAAAGATAGCACCCTCCACAACGACGCCACAGCAGGTTCACTGGGGTTAAGAAATGATAGGGCTACGACTACCAAGATAACGACTAGGATTAATCGCCCTACAAAAGTTCCAGAAGGATAAAATCGCTGGAACAGAGAATATACGATAGTGCCAATCAGCAGCCACAGCAGTACTCGGCTTAACAATAGAAACATAGATTAACTCTCAAATTTTCTGGTGCAGTGAGCCAATGTGGTGGTAAGACAGTCCGCTTTGCTTGGGATTTCCACGCCATTTCTCTTGTTCAGAAAACAAGTGGCTCCCCAAGAGGAACTGTCGTGCATGGTTTCCCTGCATAAAACAACTAGCGACTTCTTAGCTGTAGCGACGCTAGGAGCGTCACTCGTAAGGGCCAACCTAGAAGTTTCGGGAAATGGATTTATTTTATTGTCAACTTGTAATCGCACTGTTTGACTTAAAATACCTCAAACCTTACACCCAAAGACTACCGTCGTAGTGATTTTAGTGCAATTTTTTGCCACTGCGTCTATTATTTATAATTTTCCAGAAGAGTAATGTCGCACCGATAAACTAAATTAATTGAGTAAGCTACTCAAAAGGAAAAACTATGTCGTCTGAAAAGCCTACCATTTTGGTAACGGGGGGAGCTGGATATATTGGTTCTCATACAGTGCTTGCTTTGAAGCAAGCGGGTTATAACCTTGTGATACTTGATAATTTGGTCTATGGGCATCGTGATCTGGTAGAAAAGGTTTTACAGGTAGAACTGATAGTAGGGGATACAGGCGATCGCGCCTTGCTAGATAACTTATTTAAAACCCGCGATATTGCTGCGGTGATGCACTTTTCTGCCTATGCTTACGTAGGAGAATCGGTGACTGACCCGGCTAAATACTACCGCAATAACGTTGTTGGTACTTTGACTCTGTTAGAAGCAATGCTGACGGCATCTGTGAAGAAATTTGTCTTTTCTTCTACTTGTGCCACCTACGGGGTACCAGAATTTGTACCCATTCCAGAAAACCATCCCCAAAATCCGATTAATCCCTATGGCGCTACAAAGCTAATGGTAGAAAAGATTCTCTCTGATTTTGATGTTGCTTATGGTTTTAAATCAGTGCGTTTCCGCTATTTTAATGCTGCTGGTGCTAACCCCAATGGCTTACTTGGTGAGGATCACAACCCAGAAACCCATTTGATTCCCTTGGTGCTGATGACAGCTTTAGGCAAACGAGAATCCATCTCAATTTTTGGCACCGATTACCCCACACCGGATGGTACTTGTATTCGCGATTATATTCATGTTAACGACTTAGCAGATGCCCATATTTTGGGATTGGAATATTTATTAAAAGGTAGCGATAGCGAAGTTTTTAATTTAGGTAATGGCAGCGGTTTCTCTGTCAGAGAAGTCATTGCAGCTGCCGAAGAGGTGACAGGAGTTTCCATACCAGTCGAAGAACGCGATCGCCGTCCTGGCGATCCCCCAGTTCTCATTGGCGCGAGTGAGAAAGCCAGAACCATTTTAGGCTGGAAACCTCAGTATCCATCCATCAAAGATATTGTCGATCATGCGTGGCAGTGGCATCAAAAGCGACATAAGTAGACTTGATGGCATTCAACCGAGATAGCTGTATATTCAGAAATTAAAGCTCTTAAAGATTAGTCTGCAAAGGGTTTGGTAATTTGCTACTTCTTTGTACTTAAGATGGTTATGAGTAATGAAGAATCAAGCCTTTTCAGCCCCTATTTCCGTTTTCGTTCATATCTCGGTTCAATGCCAAATGCGATCGCATTTGGCAGAAGTGGGGTACAAGGAAGAACAATTGCTCCATTGTCTTCCCCATCTCCCTACTCTGTACTCCCTACTCCCCACTACTTCTCATGCTTCGTAGTACGACAATTAAGATGCCAATAAATCCGAGAATTGGCAGTGCGATCGCCCAAATTGGTAATTGCTGAGATTCACCTTCTACTAAATCACCATTAACATCTCGCAGATTTTGTGTATTCTGTGTAGAACCGCCTGCCACAGTAACTTCAAATTTGAACTCAAAGGGTTTGAATCTTGCTCCAGAGACTGGTTTACCATTTAGTTGCAACTGATAAATACCTGGCTTGGGAAAGACAACTTCCGCACCTGGAATACCTTGATAGCGTTCAGCTGCCACAGGTTCTAACTGTGGTTCTAACAGGGGTGGCTCTCCGGCTGCATAAGGTTCGGCATAAACAGCTAACTGACAATTACACTGTGACAGGGGAATCACTCTTCCACCTCTGCGGGTAAGCGCAAACCAAGCTTGGCTTGGTTCTCCAGCACGGGGATTATCATTTGGTTCAATGTGGAGGGTACCGCCTACATCTCCGGCTACTTCCACTTTATGAGCAGATGCAGGGTAAATATTAGTTATTGATATAACTAAGCAACTCAGGAATAATAAGTACTTTATTGTTCCTTGATTCCAGGAAATGCCTTTAAATAGGTAATACCTCTGTTTTTGACTCGTTGAAATGGAGCCAGAAATTAAAGATGATTTACCGCGATTTGGTTGGGGGAACATAAAACTTTTCTACGGCTAACTTTGACCAAAAAAAACGCGATCGCACCATTAAGACACCGAGGGTAACAATTACCATCAGTACTACCGCTAATTTATTTCCCCAAGTTGATTGTGAGGAACCCAAGTAATGGGAACCAATCAACACAGTATGAATGGCACTCAAGAGCAAGGCTGGCACACCCAATAGATGAATCTGTCGCCAACGCTTGCCCAAAGATTTCTGCAACGATTCCCAACTCGTTAAAGCGGCGGGGGACATTAATACCAATGCTACAGCACCCGCAGCCATACCCCACTGAAATTCTGGCGGCAGGAAAGAAAAGGCGGCAAATTTCCATTGCAATGAGTGTTCTATCATGTGGACGGTGTGAACCACAGAAAGCACAAAAGATCCCACTCCCAAGCCCCGGCGGTAACGCAGTGGTGATGCCCACAAGCCACTAATGGGACGGGCAATTAGTGCCAAAATTAAGCAAATTAAGGCAGCGTGTCCGGTGTAATCTACCATTGTGTCACCAGTCCGCAGCAAGGTGATAACGCCAATGATGAGTGTCACCCAACCGCCTAATCGAAACAACTGACTGCGCTTGTCTTTACTTACTAAAGAGCTGGAAACGCCTACACCTAACATAGTGGGCAGGGTTCCCAGCCCAAAAGCCAGCATAGTTGCCGCACCCATCCATAAATTGCCAGTTTCAGCAGCTTTAATTTGGGCAGCATACAGGAAACCACAAGGCATTAAACCCCAAGTCATCCCCAAAAGCATTGGCGTCCACCATTTGGTTTTTAACGAAAGCTTAACCATTCCTGTGCTGAGGCGATCGTGTAAACTACCTTGTAACAAGGGGTGTAATACAGGAATACGCGGCAGTAAATCGGGTTTTACTTGTCCTAAGCCAAACCAAATCAGCATTACACCAGTTAAAATTGCCATCCAGCGCCGTAAGTCGCTACCAACACCTGCTAGCTGTCCACCTTGCAGCAATACCGAACCTAGCGCCCCAATGCCAGCACCGACTAGAGCATAGCTCAACATCCGCCCTAGGTTTAGCAGGATATGAAATTTTAATTGCTGTTGCCAAGTGCCGGACTTTTCTAAGGTTGATGTGCGTCCCAAAGAGGATGTTGGTGGTGTTTTCGGCTGATGAGATAGGGAAAATGCCACTGTTAGAGGGCCACACATCCCAAAGCAATGTCCAAAACTCCCCAGGAACCCCAGTATTGTGATCAGCAACAAATCTACCATAAAAAAAGCCCTGAGTTCTGAGTCATGAGTCCTGAGTGTCAGAATAAAGATTTTGAAGAAGTAATAATATAATTCTTTTCTTCTTTGCTCAGTACTCAGCACTCCTCTAGTGGGGCACTGTAAGTGAAGTTGCGATCGCTGTCAAAAGACAAGTTGTCAAACTTGATGTTTACTCTAGGTAAGGTTCTCAAAAATATACTCACGTACAACTAAAGTGATCTGACCTAATTAGATTAGGTATATTGAGCTTAGGACAAATAGATTAAAGCCATAATCACTGGCTTTGTTTATCATGGAAACCTTGAGACTTCGTAAGATCAAAAACAAATTGATACCATCTTTTCAAAGTCTAAAATTTAGACGTAGTAATAATGGGGTACTTTTCGTTGTTAAACATTTTCATAATCCTCAAACCACACCTGACAAGTCTGAATTTGAAAAGGCTATGGAAGCTTATCAAAAAGTAAGCATTAAGTATAGGAATGCACTTCGTGAGCTAGCTCAGTGAATGATATTTTTTGGCTGAGTGAGGCAGTCATTAAAGCTATGCACGAAGAACAATTAGCACAGCACGGCGGACTTCCAGGTATAATGAGATAGAAATCTACTTTTAGCTAGTTTAGATAGACCTAAAAATTTATTTGCTTATGGTGAACCTACACCAACTGTTTTGAGTAAGCGGCAGCTTATGCTTTTGCATTTGTAAAAAATCATGCATTTCTAGATGGTAACAAAAGGATAGCTTTCATTCCGATGGCTACCTTTCTTATATTGAATGGGTATTCTTTAGAAGTGCCAGAAAAAGAAGTTGTATTAATGATAAAAAGACTTTCAACTGATCAAGAGACTCAAAAATCGATAGCAAATTGGATAAAAGAAAATTATATTAAAATAGAGAGTTAAGCTGATTACAAAGTCAGGACTTACGCAAAATAATGGAAAAACGAACCGCAAAGGTGCAAAGGACACAAAGGAATGAGAGTTTCAGAGAGTTATTGCGTAAGTCCTAAAAGTAACTTTGTAGGTTTATCTAAGAATTTAGGAAACCAAAATATTAAATCCTTCCTAGCAATCCTGAAAAGTTATACCTGGGGATTTGCGCTACCCTAAGTCTGGAAGCCAAGGATAAATTACATGAGAAAATGGATTTGGCTGATGCTGTTGGTGCTGATGGCAGTTGCCGTGGTGGGTAGCAGAGGTAGCACGTTTTTTGAACAGCGTCCGTCGCCAGCAATTGTTGAGCGCATTCCGGTGGAAACACTCCAACCACAGCCAGAGTCAAAGGAAGTTGACAGTGCGCCGCAAGTGTCTACTAATAACCTATTAACTCATATCCAAAAGTTGAATTTTCAGCGCTACACAACAAAAGAGCGATCGCTTACTCGCACTTATATCACAACTGAACTCACAAAATTAGGCTGGAAGCCCAAATTGGAAAAGTTCTCTGAGGGTGTAAATATTTTTGCCGAACGCCTAGGAACTAACAAAGCCGCTAAAGCAATTCTCGTGGGAGCGCATTACGACACTGTTGCTTTATCTCCTGGTGCTGATGATAACGCTAGTGGTGTAGCTGTGGTGCTGGAAGTTGCTCGGTTGCTCGGTTCCCGTCCTACGCCACGGACGTTACAACTAGCTTTTTTTGACCAAGAAGAAGCAGGACTTTTGGGTAGCCAGGCTTTTGTTAGCAGGACAGCACGCTTACAAAATTTAGGCGGAGCGATCATTATGGATATGGTAGGTTATGCATGTTACACTCCTGGGTGTCAAAAATACCCTGCGGGGTTGCCTGTTACGCCAATTAGCGACAAGGGTGACTTTTTGGCAGTAGTCGGTGATACAGAACATTTGCCTTTGCTGAGTGCTTTTCAAAACTCACAGATGCTCCCTTCAAATGCTCTGAATAAACAAAAATCAATGCCATCAGTCCTAACATTACCAATTCCTTTTAAAGGTTTACTGACACCAGACACCCTACGCAGCGACCATGCACCATTTTGGTATCAAGGTGTAGGTGCTGTACTGGTGACAGATACCGCAAATTTACGTACTCCGCACTATCATCAAACTAGCGATGTTCCAGCGACTATCGAGCGATCGTTTTTTACAGGAGCAGCACAGATTGTGGTCAATGCTACTAATGCCTTGTTACAGAAAAACGAAGTTTTGGAAACTCAACCACCAAGCTGAATTATGAATTATGTTGACTAGTTTCTAATTCAGGGAAAGTCAATGTCCAATTCTTTTTATCATTGATTTGAAAGTACAAACCTTGAAGAATCAGCCGCAGAGCCGTTCGAGTTCTAATAAAATTCCTTACCAGATAAGTTTCTGGTTCAGCAAAGATATCATTATAGTTTTTTATCTGACCAAATTGTTTTGAACAGTAACTGCCAGCACCTTTTACTGTTAATACAAAAAATGGAGCTTTTTTGTATTTGTCAGGAATCATAAAAATTCCATATACATGGTGACGGCCACGCCACGGCTGAACTATAACCTGAGTAGCATGTACTTGGAAATTTGTAGTTTTTGCAGCAAGAATTGCCTCGGAATTACAATCAGAATTATTCACAGGCCACCACAGTATAATAATACTCAGGGAGAGCAGCAAAATCAAAATATAGCGGAGTCTGCGATGCATAATGCCAAGAAAAATTGTTGATGTGGCTGGTAGAATTTGATGGGTAATGATAAGCTACTAAAGCAGTCAGGCTATCCCCCGGCAACACCTCTGCAACAGGTTCTAAAGGGCAAAAACAGAACATTAAGCGATCGCTTAAACTTTGGTGTCAAAAAAATTGTAGTCAATATATCAGCCCACAAAAAGTTCAGATTGTAGATGCGTAGTTTACCGCCGCAGGCATCGCTTACCCTGTTCTAGACTTTCCTTACAGTATTAAACCTAGCTGAGAAACAATCAGCCTTTTGTGGCTGTCAACACTGATTTATCCTCAATTTTTTTAGCTGTGATGAATTCTACAATTCGTTGCTTTTATTACCGAAATAGAATTCAGGAGTCAGGAGCCAGAATTCACAATGAATTCTGACCGAAAATAGTGGACTTGAATCAATTGAATCAATAATGAGTTTGCATCCTCCAATGATTGATTCTGACTTCTGAATTCTTCTTCAAGTTTTCGATGTAATTCTGTTCGCATCTACTGATGCTTTGAGGAGATCAGCGCAATGCCGATAGTGAGTCTTGCCTACAGCACATAGGCCATCCTAGACATCGCTATCAAGTTAATGCATAAATCTGCTTTTATTTCTAGATAATTATTTTGGTAGCCAAATACACAAATATTCGTTATATTCCCGTAAGTAACACTTGGTATATATTTATGAGAAGAAGTTGGGGAAGTCTTAAGACAGTTGCGGGTTTCTTTAGCGCAATTGCACTTACACAATTCGGAGCAAATACTCCGGCCATTGCGGCTGATACAGTTGTTGTGCGTTTCGGTTTATTTACAGAAACCATCTCCCTTGCTGAGTTACAAAAGGCTGCAAAAACTGGGGAATTGCCTGAGAGTTTACAGCCTTACGCTAAACGATTATCTGAAGAACAACGCCGCTTCTTCTTAGGGGCGTTGGGTATGAATATACCGATGAATGTTGTCACCGTTAATAGGTTAGTTAATACTCAGATTGGTACAACTATTCTCAGTGATTTTGCTACAGCCTTAGCCAGAAAGGACAAAGCTGGGGTGCAAGCACTCAGAGCAGGATTGGTATTAGGTTCTACTGCACCGCAAGGTCTTTCTATACTGAGTTTTATCGCGGCTTATCCCAGTAAACGTTTAGAAATTGATTTACCAAAGGCTTTTATAGTTGCAGAAAGTTTGAATACAGCTTTTTGGCGCACCCAGCAATTTATGCTAGCGATCGCTCCCCAACTGGACTCCATAACACCGCAGATTACTTACCCTTTTGATCCCAGTCAACCAGGAACCGCTCAAGTAAAAATACTCAACTTAACCCTGAATGACCAAAAGCGCGATCGCAAAATTCCAGTTGATGTTTACTGGTCAACTGCTGCAACTCCCGACAAACCCCTGATTGTCCTTTCTCACGGCTTCACATCAGTCCGCACAGACTTGTATTACCTGGCAGAACATTTAGCATCCCACGGTTATGTAGTAGCAGCTTTAGAACATCCCGGTAGTAACCAGACAAATACTAACTCAGCATTACAAGGCAAAACCAGTGTTATGAAGCCTCAGGAGTTTTTGGATCGCCCTCAAGATATTAGTTTTATCCTCGACGAATTAGAAAAGCTCAACCAAACGACTAATCATCCGCTACAAGGGAAACTTGCAACCAATAACGCGATGGTTATTGGCCATTCTTTTGGTGGTGCTACAGCTTTAGAAATTGCTGGAGCAGAGTTACAACTCGAACAACTCAAACAACGCTGTAAAAATAACTTGACTACTTTCAGTGAGGCAGAAGTTATGCAGTGCATCGCTCAAAAGCTACCAGAAAATACCTATCAACTACGGGATACTAGAATAAAACAGGCGATCGCTCTCAATCCTACAACTTCTCTGATTTTTGGCGAAACTGGGTTAACTAAAGTGCAAGTTCCTACCCTAGTGTTAGCAAGTTCCGCAGATAAAACCACCCCAGCTTTAACAGAACAAATTGCAGGATTTGACAAAATCCCATCCCCAAAATGGCTAGTTGGTATAGTTGGCGGTACTCATCTGAGTGTAAAAGACCCCACTACCACATTGGATCAGATAGGAAAACTAAATACACCAATTAGTGGCGGTGAAGTTGTGGGTGAACAAGCAGCAGATGTTCGCAAGTACGTTAAAGCTATAGCTTTGGCCTTTGCTTTCCAGATGACTCCAGAAGCTAAAAACTACGCTATTTTTCTGACATCAGATTATGCCCAATTTGCTTCGACTACGGCATTTCCATTTCGCTTAATTACGCAGATTCCTCCTGATGCTATGGCAGTGGTGAAAGAATTTGTTGAGAAATAAGCGACTTCCAATTAAACAAATATCCAATTTTATAAGTAGCTTCCTTATAGGATGTTTGAAAAGTCATAAATTATACCAAATACTCGGCTTACATTCTTCTTTCCGTTGGTGTCAGCCTGCCGTTGTGCAAACGCACAGAGGCTTTGAAACCTTCATTACCTTGTAGGGAAGAGGGGGTTAGGTTTCTGAGGTTTTGATATTAGCAATAAGACTTTTCAAACATCCTGTTAGAGGCTGCTGCCTGTAACAGGATGTTTGAGTTATTAAAATTAGCACTGACACCGCTCAGTTTTTTCTTAAAGTTCAGATTTGTAACGCGACCAGTTCATAAGTTACTAAATGGATTTTGCAGATGTCTAAGCCATTGTTGAAACAGTACTATAAGAATCTTATTTGATTTTTGAAATTATCTACGTGGGTAGGGAGTAGGGAATAAGGAATTAGGCTTTTCGATCTGTACCGAGCTTTTTTAAAAATCAAACATTAGTCCTATAGCTTATCTTAATAATACATTAAACTTTATGTATTAAGTAATACGCAGGTTGTAAAATCAGGCTTAATTTGTAATATCTAGCTAGATTAAATTATAGTAACTTGAGCTAAATTAAATCATAGTAACTTGATATTCAATATGTAGTTGCTGTTAAATCTACACTAAATTTTTACAGTAAAAATAACTATTTACACATAAACTTTATAATATACTTATTAAAAATAATAGAAGCTTAAAAGTGTAAAAAGTATGATTATTTGCTGAATAATACAGATGTATTCTACCTAAAGTTCCCAAATTGAAGAAGGCAGCTATCCTGAAGGCAACTAGAGGGGGTCTGAATCCCTTCTAATTGAAAACCACTAAATTTACGATTTAGTGGGGGTCTTAAACCCAGTTTGGGCAAGGCAGAAACGCATAGCTAAAACTTTTTCTGTCCTCTGCCTTCTGCCTTGCTCGAAGGACAGATAAATGCATACAACTGGCTTGATGCAAAATATGTTTGTGTCTTTATTGGTGTAAACTCTTTTAAATTCACAAAAATGTTAAAGCATTTTTAGCCGCTAAAACCACAGATAAACCCAAAATAGGAGAGTTCAAGGCTTGGTTTATTTACTTAGATAATAAGTAAGTAGTTTCAGACATATCATATTGTCAAAGTAATTTTGGATTCAGAATTAGACAATTACCCTATTTAAGTTAAGCTCATGGAACTTTATACAACTCTTGAAATCGAACAACTCCAGCACAATGAAGACCTTCCTTACTTGATTGAAATTGTGAATTGGGTGAAAAATTTTTTAGGAAGACCTCATCCTAACTTAGGAAGACCCGGCGTAGTTTGCCCTTTTGTACCTCACTCTCTCAAGTCAAACAGTATTCGTCTGGCAGTTATTCACACAAAAGATTTGTATGTAGAGCAATTAGAAGAAATTGTTGGACGCTACCGAGATATCTTTCTTGAGATGGAAGTTAAAGAGGATGAATTAGCAATAAATAGAGCTTTTTTACTTATCTTTCCTGACATCCATACAGAAGATGCTCCTAAGCTAGTAGATAGTGTCCAACAAAAACTTAAACCTTTGTTTGTTGAGTCAGGACTAATGATAGGAGAATTTCATAAACGTAATGAAAGTCCTGGTTTGCACAACCCAAACTTTCGCCCACTTCGTAGCCCTATCCCCTTGTTGGCTATCCGGTTTATGGTTGAAGCTGACCTCCCTTTTCTTGAGAGTCCGGCTGATCCATACTTACGTATTCGATATCTGGAAGCTTATTTAAAGTGTTTTGGTCATAAATTTACAGATGAAGCAAAGTTTAGAAATGCTCATCAAGCATTAGCTTTAGCGAAAGAACAAATAGCTATTTTCAGGTAAATATACCAACCACTCTGTAGAGACATAGCAATGCCTATGCATGTCAACAAAAATCGGCGGAAATCCCATTCGTTCAAGTGGTGGGAGGAATAAGCTAAAACACATCTAAATGTGGATATTAAAATTTTCTTAATATCTTGTCCGGTGAGCATTTTATTATTTCTTTAGCCGTATTAGCAGGGATGTTTCTCTTTCCCATCTTACCTATGCTCTGGGAACTACGGGCACAAAGCAAGCGCAGCCGGAGCAAAGAGCGCATTTTGACTTGGAGCGATCGCCTGAGGCTCAGAACCCTTGTAATCAACTTTGTGGCGATCGCTGCTTTATTAGCATGGCAACGGGAGCAACGCGAAAAAGTGAGATCATTGTGAAGTGAGTAGGGGGAGCAGGGAGAGCAGAGGGAATAAAGAGAAAATTTTAGTAATTTTTGCTATCCTAACAGCCCTGAATACACTTATTTATTTGTCTCCCCTTTTATTTTGTTCTGCGTCTGTTATCTAATAAATTAACCGCAGCACCAGCAGCAGCACCATTGACACCATTTTTCCAGGTAGTTCTACAACCACCAGAAATTGCACCTGCCAATACACCAGCACCAGCACCTACACCGATATCTTGAACAGGTAAACGTGCGTTTCTTCTTCTAGCTCTGGTGCGTCTTGCACCATTGGCAGCATTAACAGCAGCACCAGCCGCCGCACCTTTAAAAGCATTGTCTAATACCGAACCACAATTTGTTACAACTCCACTTAATACACCTGCCCCGGCTCCAATGGCAGCATTATTAAGAACTCGGTCATCAGCAGAAGCAGGTTGAACCGGGATTAAGCTAGTACCAGCTAAAGTAGCAGCCATCAAGCCAGGTAGGAATGCGCGTTTTAGCATATTTTGCATAGTAGTACCCTCTAAAAATCTTATGATCGGTGAACAACCAAATTTCAGTGCGCTCGCTAATCCTCGTATTCCTTATTTTAGATAATATTGCTATTATCTAAAATCAAGATATTTGGATAATTGCAACCACTAACAACGTAATTTTAGCCCAAAGCTTGTTGTATTTACTGAGTGGACAATAATTAAACTGACACATTAACTAAAAAGCAGTAAACGAAAAAGTTTTTCCTCAAAGAGCGATCGCTAGATGCCAGGCTAGTACGGCACGGCGTAAATAGAGCAACCATTTAAAATCCCTAAAGAGCTTATTCCATAATACTTTTGACTTTTGACTTTTGACTTTTGGCTTTTGACTTCCGCCTTGCGGTACTAGTCCATAGTCTCCCCGATCAATTCTCTCTTTTATTGCCGAAAGCCTTTCTGATGTTGGCTATTGGGGGCATAAGTGGTGTGTAGGAGGGAAATCTAGCGCGGAGATTTGGTTCGGTAGCATTTGTGTTACAAAACCACTCTTGAATTTTCTTTTTATTGGAGTCTTAGCTTTTCAAAGCACCTTTTCAACCCATTGAACTCACGTTAATTGCTAAAGCAACAAATAATCTGTTAACTAACAATAGAAAACTGTCAATTTTTCTGGAATAGAAAGTAGACTCATTGAATTAATAATAGCGAATGAAGAAAAGCTTTGCTAGTGACATTAGAAAGCAAGGTTTATTTGCTTGATTCGTTGCATTTTCAACAATATCGCCATGAAATTAGTCATCCTATTTAAAACCTTAACATTACTTAGTGTTTTCCTACTTACACCCTTTAGTATAATTGCTACCGTTCCGGTTATAGCAAATACACTTAATACTCCCACAAATACTGAACAACCAAAGAGGTTGAAACTAACTTTATCAGGACATACTGCACCTGTTCGTGCATTAACCCTTTCGCGTAGTGGTCAAGTTCTTGCTAGTGGTAGCGATGATAAAACAATCAAACTTTGGAATCCTACTACCACAGGTGCATTGCTTCACACTTTAACTGGACACCGTGAGGGCATTAAATCAATAGTGATTACTCCAGATGAGCAAACTTTAATTAGTACCAGTTTCGATAACACTATCAAATTTTGGAATACGCAAACAGGAAAGGAAGTTCGCACGATTTCAGAAAAAACAGGAGTGAAAGGAATGTTATTGACCCTAGACGGACAAACTTTAATCAGTGGTAGCGGCGATAACACTATCAAATTTCGGAATCTCAAAACTCGAAAAATCGACCGGATACTCAAAGCAGAAACAACAGCACTTGCAATTAGTCCTGATGGTAAAACTCTCTTAAGCGGGGGTGAAAATGGGGGAAAAATTCGGGTTTGGAGTCTGGTAACAGGTAAACAAATAGGCAGCTTTACCCCACCACTACCCAAAAAAGAAGACCTGATTAACGGGGGTGAGCGAGCATCAGCCCCAATTACGCTTGCTGTTAGTAACGATGGGAAAATGCTCCTGTGTGGTGGACATGATGATAGCTTTCAATCTGGTGGAGTCAGAACCACAGATGGTAAAGGTTTCAAAGCTTGGGACTTGAAAACAGGAAAGCTGATTCATAATTTATCGTTGGGTACGAGTATTGATGCGTTAATTATAAGTCCCGATAGCCAGACATTTATTGCTGGTGGTTTAGGCAGAGAAATCATATTACGCGACATCAAAACAGGGAAATCTGTCATGGAACTTACCGGACACGCAGGTGGAATTTATGGACTTGCATTAAGTAGTGATGGTCAGACTTTATATAGCGGTAGTGGCGATAAATCTATTAAAGTTTGGCAGATAATACCGTAGTTTATCAATTTTTTACTCTTACTCCTCAATCACTTCTAAACTAGATTCTCGCACTACCTCTTGTGCTAATGATTTGAGTTTTTTATCTCAATACGCTTGGGTTAAGCATTTTTTCTCCTCTGTTTGTTTTCTTTGCGCTTCTACGGTAGCCTGTGGCAACAGGTCAGTATCAGCCAGCGTATTACAGAGACATCCGCAACTTTGAAAACATACGCTGGCGGTCCACAGGACATGGTTGCTAGTGATGGGGTGCTGGATAAAAAGGAGAAAGTAGCGATCGCTCTTACGGGGCATACAGAAGGCAAAAAAACCCACGTTGAAAAACGTGGGATTCAAGCAAGAACACTTTGTATTACCTTTAACGCGAGTCTGCTTTTGTCGAAGAGTAAAAAGCAGAAGGCTTTTATGTTTTATTTAGAAGGAGATTTAGACCCCTTAGGGTTAAGAACGCAAATTTAATAACCTGCAATTCTGATTTAACTTGGAATGGTGACGTACTTTCGTCTAACGCACCCTACTTTTGCACTTTATTTAATACACATTTCTTAGCTATGAAATTATGACGAATATGACCAGGGACACACGTTTCCAATAAAGGGCGGTGACTAAAATGATTCAAGTTCGTAACAATGATACTCAAGATAATAAGTCATACCCTTAAATATTGCCTGACATTGCTCGTCAGTAAGTATCTAAAATTCTTCTATTAATGCTGTTTCATAGGAAAACTGGACTGTTTGATTAACTGCCATTTTTTTAATGCTTTTATTAATCATGTTGCTTTCTCCTGATTGACTAATATTTTTGTTATGAGTTACACAATTGCTCTCCTGAGTTTTTGTGTGAGTGGTTTGTTGGAGTTTGAGCTTGTACATAACACTTAGATTAAAGAAAAATTTTATGCAGAACCAGCCAATTATTTACAAAAGCTCATAAATAATCCTGTCCGATAATTTGACAGCTCCCGTGTCTGTTGAGTTTTCATTTCCATCTCATAAGTTTTTCGCAGACGACACGCAATATTTACAAAAGTTCACTAACTGCGCTACAGCCAATATTTTCTCTATAACCCATCATGAATCTTGAGATGACGAGCAATCTGAGGAACTGTTAACCCATCTCCATTCAGCCGTAATCCGATCGCTCTCCTCCTTGACTCTTCGAGGTAGATTCAGTAAATCGCAAAGTTTTGCTAAAGGGCGATCGCCAATTAGGCACTCAGTAGTGGTTAGTTCTAAATAATACCTGTTTTATAATGAAAACTTATATTCAATAAAAGAGGTTCAAAAACTGAAATTATCAAGCAAGCCGAAATTCTGGCAAAATTACAGCGTTATGATAGAGCGATCGCTGCCTATGACAAAGTGATTGCAATTAGACCAGATGACAGCAATACTTGGTGGTTACGGGGAAAAGCCTTAGCAATACAGCAAGATTATCAAGCAGATGTAGACTCTTATGAACGAGCAATCGCTATCTATTCTGACTTTTATGGTTTTTGGCTAGATCGTGGCAATGCACTTTATTACTTACATCGGTATGAAGATGCGATCGCCTCTTATGACAAAGTTATTGAACTCAAATCAGATAATACCCACGCTTGGAATTATAAAGGTGTCGCTTTAATGGAATTACAAAAATATGAAGAAGCGTTAGTTGTCTACAACAAAGCAATTGAAATCAAGTCGGGCTATCCTGATTACTGGTACAACAACGCTTGTTGTTATGCCTTGTAAAGTAATGTAGCTTTGGCAAGTCAAAATTTACAAGAATCAATAAAATGTGAACCATATAGATTCTGGGAACTTGCTATAACTGATCCAGACTTTGATGAAATTTGGGAACATCCGCTTTTCAAAAGTTTAGTTGATAATGTTTTTGGCGAAAGATTTAAAGAACAGAATATTTCTAAAGAGGATAGTTAAGAAATTTACCGCTTCTGAAGAGACTAAAATGAATTTCACCAAAGAAGGTGATTTAGTAATCTTAAAGTTATATCAGTACAATTTGCTTTTCTGTCAATACAATTTTTAACATGAAGAGTGTGATCGCCTCTCCTATATCTCCAGGTGTCGGTTAACACGATATTTGTCGTCGTTAACAAATTTGTACAGCGACAAATTAAATGGCGTTGAGACAAATTCGTGTCATCAAACCAGCCTTACCCACTTTAGGCTTGCAACTAAAAGTGTTGATATAGCCTATAAGCTCCCTATACTGTTTCTATACTTACCAAAATATACTTTAGTATCAATATATACCTAAAAACAAGATAAGTAGTGTGCATAGTGTTGCAATATCACACGCTCATTCCCCCAAGGTAAGAATTACAAAAGAACATGTAATGGCAAAGGGTCTAATAGTTCCAGTGTTAAAAATGTAAACTAAAGTACAGATTTTTACTACGAAAGTGTTCTTTGAGAATTGTTTCTAAATCTTGGCAAGTATCATTTATATCGCTAATTACTTGTAAGATTTCTAAAGGTTAAGTGCGTGGTTCAGGAGTTGATAAATTCCAGAAAATTTCTTTAGAAAAATCACAATTTTAAACTTGATTGCGATAATACCTTTAGGTAACTCAAACCTGTTTATTCTATTCTGAAAGAAAACGGACTTGTGATCCTCAGAGATGCTCTAAATAGGGTAATTAACCTTTTATATGAAGGACAGCCTACAGGACATGCAACCAGTCTCAAGGACTACGAAAATTTGTTTCCGGTGATTGGTGTCCCAGCAATCGCTAAAAGTTACCAGGAAGATGAAGTCTTTGCCTACACGCGAGTAGCTGGCTACAATCCCGTGATGATCGAGCGAGTAAGTAGTCTAGGCGATCGCTTCCCAGTCACAGAGGAACATTACCAAGCAGTGATGGGAACTGACGATTCATTAGCAGCAGCAGGACTTGAAGGAAGGCTCTACTTAGCTGACTATAAAATTTTATCCGGTGTCATCAACGGGACATATCCACATGAGCAAAAATATGTCTACGCTCCCCTAGCACTGTTTGCCTTACCCAAAGGCTCAGATGCCACCAGGCTATTACGTCCGGTAGCCATTCAATGCGGTCAAACCCCAGGCCCAGATTATCCAATTGTTACCCCTAACTCCGGTAAATACGCTTGGCTTTTTGCCAAAACAGTTGTCCAAATAGCAGATGCCAACATCTACGAAGCTGTTACTCACCTAGCAAGAACTCACCTGTTAGTTGGTGTTTTTGCGATCGCAACTGCTCGACAACTGCCACTAACCCATCCCCTCAGAATTCTGCTGCGCCCGCATTTTGATAGTACCTTAGCAATTAACAATGCCGCCCAACAGATTCTCATTGCTCCTGGCGGTGGCGTAGATAGATTGCTCTCACCATCAATCGATAACTCTCGCGTTTTAGCAGTGCTAGGGTTACAAAGCTATGGTTTTAATAGTGCCATCTTACCCAGACAATTCCAACAGCGTGGCGTGGATGATCCCAATCTATTGCCTGTTTATCCTTACCGGGATGATGCATTATTAGTCTGGGATACCATTCATCAATGGGTTTCAGACTACCTGGAACTTTACTACCCTACCGATGAAAACATTCAGAAAGATATAGCTTTGCAAACATGGGCAGCTGAAATCTCAGCTTACGATGGTGGTCGTATCCGCGATTTTGGCGAAGATGGGGGCATCAAAACGCTAAATTACCTAATTGATGCCACTACGCTGATTATTTTTACTGCCAGTGCCCAACATGCAGCCGTTAACTTTCCGCAAAAAGATTTGATGGGCTACGCCGCAGCTATACCATTGGCAGGTTATTTACCAGCCTCAACTCTTAAAAGAGAAGTTACCGAGCAAGACTACCTCAATTTGCTCCCCCCTCTAGATCAGGCACAACGGCAATATAACTTACTCAGCTTATTGGGGTCTATATACTACAACAAGCTGGGCGAGTATGAGCAAGGATATTTCACAGATGAGAAAGTAAAACCATTGTTACAGGGATTCCAAAGTCATCTTCAGCAGGTAGAAAATACGATCAAGCAGCGTAATTTGCACCGCCCAGCCTATGAGTATCTGCTTCCTTCTAAAATTCCTCAAAGCATCAATATCTGAATTGGCGACTGAGGGAGAAATCAATTCAAAATTCAAAATTTTATTCTGACAAGTATCTTGGTACGCGCAGCCTCTCATAGAGAATAAAAGGACTTAGGAAGATAAGGAACTGAGGGAAAAAAATTAATAACCAATGACCAATGACCAATGACAAATGACAAATGACAAATGACAAATGACAGTAAATATTATGACACTTAAAGATAAAGTTCTCAAAGGTCATGCTCGCCAGATTTGGCTTGCACCCATACTAGATAAAGTAGGTTATGACACTGCGATCGGCAAGTTTCTGCGTTTGATTTTCTATTATACGGATGCCTCAATTATACTCAAAGCATGGCGGGACTTTCTCTACATCCGTAAGGACAATATTGGAGACAAGTATTTTGCAGTAGACCAAGCAATTATGCATTCCTCTCACTCTCAAGTGAGTGAACTAATACAAACGCAACCACAACTGCGGGGAAATGATTTAGGCATCATTAGAATATTAGCTCCTAGCTACCTGCTCGATAATCCTCTGAGCTTGGGAACGAACGGTAACGAACATACAGGGCTACGTACTGTGATCTTACAAGCCTTACCAGAAGCGTCTCAAAAGATAAAGTTTTTAGGGAATCTAGTTGAGCAAAGCTTGTTAGAAGCTGCTAAACAAGGCAAATTACACATCGGCAACGATTTGCCAAAAATCATCCTGTCAATTTTGCACCAACTGGTTTTTCAGATATCTTTATCTGAGGAAGAAATCACAGCATCACGTAGTTACATTAAAGGTTTGCCTCTTGCATCCTTGCCTAATTTTATAAGCAAGTATGTGCTAGCAATATTAACAGCGCCAAAAATTCGGCATCGTTAACATTTAACCAAGCGATATAAACAATCGGCTAAATGGGCATCTTACTTTGAAACAGGCGCTCAGTATCAGTTGAACGAACACCAAATCGCTAATACCCTTTTCGATATGATTCATATCGCTGGTACTGCCGGTACAAGTGCGCTTTTAGGATCAGTTATTGGTGTTCTCTGCTTGGATAATGCCCTCAGAAATGATGTAATGTCAGAAGTGAATGCAGTTTGGAATGGCAAGAAAACTTTAGATCTAGACGCTTTAGACCAGTTAACAATTCTCAATCAAGTGATTTTAGAAACAGCTCGTCTCTATCCACCTGTGCGATTTGTTAGCCAACTCACCACTGAAGCGGGTGAAGTTGAGATTGGAGAACAAAAATGTCCATTCCAAAAAGGTACTCGCTTGCTAGGCTCTATTTTTACGGCTAATCGGGATGCCAACAGATACCAAAATCCAGATGATTTTGACCTAACACGGAATTTTTCAGATATCTTATCTTGGAATGGCGAAGGGCATGAGCGAGCTTGTCCTGGTAAATCCTTATCAATTGGTTTTATCAAAATTTTCTGTTTACATCTATTCCACAACTATCAATGGGACTCAATTACAGAAGTCAAGTGGGATTTTGAAAAAGTGACTGCCGTTACTCCTAATAATTTAGTACTACAAGGTTTTGCTCAACGATTGTGAGTAATGAGTCACCGTTCACCCGTGAGTAATTATGAATTACAAATTAGTATGACTGAATTAATTGAGAAAAAGCAACTCAATAATATTGCAACCTGGATGATTCCAATCAAACAAACAAAGTTACCATCTGTCCTTCAGGGTGTGTTTTTTATGGATGGGAATCCACTGCCAGATACTTGCATTACTATGTACAATTTGGAATGGAACCCACAGAACAGAACTTTGGTTTTACCGATCTTTGCCCCGTTACAGTGGACTTTTCATAACTCGATTGCGGGTTGGATATTACTACGTTCAGTTCAATTGTCTAAAGCAACTTACAAAATTCAGTTTGAAGATGAAACTTTGCAAGAAGCTCAAGTCATACCTGTTTTCCTGGGAATACCAATTTCAAGAGCGATTGTAAATTTTACAATGTCCCAAGACAAAAATTCTCTCAATGGAGATATTTGGCATAGAAAGAACGTTTGGTTTGGCGGACTTTCTAGAGTTGGTGAGTATACTCTCCGTAAGGTTGTTGATAAAGATGGTCGTTATACTCCTGCTTTTAACGATATGCTTACCAGGGTGAAAAATGAGTGTTTAGTAATTGTCCCTCACTCAAATTGACACAGCTTGTCGTTTTGAGTAGCACATTTACCTGTTTCCTGGCTAATGCTCTCTTAGAAAAGAAAACTCAAGTGATTCTTGCGCCGCAAATTTATCAACAAAAGACTAAAGTTTAGACAAAAGATAGCGAATATTTACTCCAAACTAATTTTCCACAACCCATCTAGCGGATTGGACTGTTGCAATTGACTATCACTGCTGCCGAGCCAATTATTGTCATACACCAACCCAACACTGAATGTTCGATTTAGAGGATATTGCCCTAGCTTTCCAAAACCTTCAATATTGTTTGAGTCAGTGATCACTTGCTGGTTCAACTGTATGGTTGTTTGGTTGCCGTCGTCAAAGTAAATCGTAGCTCGTTTATTGTGAAAACTTACCTGAACTTTGTAGACACCACCAGTTGCATAATAGTAGGCTCTAGCAGGTAGCTTTTGACCATCAATATTTTGCCCTTTGAACTCAACTGCGATCGCAGGCGTGCCTAGCAGCAACAGGACTGGCAAGACTAACCCTAAAACTTTCATTGGTAGTAACAAGCACTTTAATCAAACTACTTTCTACTTTAAAACATAAAACTAATTTATGGGTTAACTAGCAATAGAAAGCAACATGCCGCTTTAAGCCTTTACGCACACCTGGCGACGCCTAGCCTACTATATAGATAATCACCTCTGTAATCTGTTGTATTATAAAAAACTTACCTATTGAAGGATGTTCCAGTTTCTAATATCTAACACAATACAGATAGAATCTAGCACTGATTGAAAAAACGCTTGAGCATCCAAATTATAGTAGGAGTGTTTATGAGTTTACCAGTTAAAGAAATTGTTTTAGCGCCAGGAGAAGGTAATCATTTAACTACTGGTAATAGCGAAATAATATTTAAGGTAGTTGGTGCTGATACTCATGGTCACTTAGGATTGTTTGAAAACATAATACAACCAGGTGGAACTGCTCCAGTACTGCATATTCATCGGCAGATGGAAGAAATGTTTTATGTATTAGAAGGAGAGGTAGAAATTCAAGTTGGTAATCAGATAGTGCAGGGGCAACCAGGGGCATTTGTGTTAGTTCCACGTAACACGCCTCATACATTCGCTAATCGAGGAACTCAAGATGCAAAATTATTAATTATGTTTTGTCCAGCAGGAGAACGCGAAAAGTATTTTGAAGGGTTAGCCGAACTGCTCAAGGACGGACAGACTCCAGACCGAAATGCTCTTGTAGAATTGATGCGGCAATTTGATCAGGAGCCAGTAGAGATTTAATTATTGATTGATGTTGCGTTGTGCCTGGTTTAGGTAGTAACCCAGGAAGAACAAAGCTACTATAATAGACTAAAACTCAAAACTAATTAGTAAAAGAAAGTTTGACTTTCTATTATGTTACACATAAGTTTCTCTTAAAGGGTGATTATATAGGAATCGTATTTTATTTTTGAAATTATCTCAGTAATACCGTTTCTTTGTGAAGCTGCATATTATTTACCCCCCGGCTACGCCGTCCCCCCTTGTGAAGGGGGAATTGATTATGTTCATCTTCATACAGAATTGGTATAAGTAGCCCGAAAGTGGGGAGTAGGGAGTAGGGAATAAGGAATTAGGCTTTTCGATATGTACCGAGTTTTTTCAGAAATCAAATATAAGTCCTATAGGATGAGTGAATACTAAAGCACACAATAAATTATGAATAGAGGGCAAGATAAATTTGTGGTCAATTCATATAAAATGCCAAAATTACCACTACCTCCGTCACTTTTAGGTTCAGAAATCGGTTCTTTTACTGAGTTTACAGTTACTCAAAGAATGCCTGCGATCGCTCGTCGAGTTATCGTTGAAAATAATTTTTCAGCCGATATTAATACAAGATTAGAAAGCCTTGCTACAGAACTGCCAACAGGATATTTACAACCTCTAGTGAATGATACTGGTGCAGATTTTCCAGCTTGGGATACGTATCTAGAAGCTTACAAAGGCCAGCGTTGGATAGATATTCCTTGGTTTTTTGTAGAAACTTATTTTTATCGGTTAATTCTAGAAATTACTCATTACTTTCGCCCTGGTATATGGCAAGCTGTTGATCCATTCCAATTGCAAAAATCTCAGGGGTTAGAAGCGTCTCTTGACTCGACTATTCTTCTATGTACTCAGGTTAATAAATGGCTGGAGGATTCTGAAATTGATGCCCCACCAAACCAAACAGCTTTAATTGCACTCTTATATTTCGCTTTGTGGGGAAATCGAGTTGACTTGAGTTTATGGTCAGCATTTGAGGACGACCGGAGCCGTTTTGATATTCAAAATCAACTAGCTCACATTTTAGTAAATGATGCCTCCCAAGTTAGTGAATTATTAACTCTTCCTCAAGGAGGTCGTATTGATTTTGTCTTAGACAATGCTGGTTTTGAGCTTGTCTGTGACTTATGCTTAGTAGATTTTTTATTAAGTAGTAACTTAGCTAATCAAGTTTACCTGCATCTGAAACCACATCCTACTTTCGTTTCTGATGCCATGATTAAGGATGTACATGACACAATAAGTTTTTTAGCCGCTACTAGCGATCAACAAGTGACATCTTTCGCCCAAAGATTGGAGAGGCATATTACATCAGGGCGTTTAGTGTTGTCTGAAGATTACTTTTGGACATCACCTTTAGCATTTTGGGAAATGCCCAACTCTCTCAAAAATGAGTTAGCTAACGCCAGTTTAATTATAGTCAAAGGAGATGCGAATTATCGTCGGTTATTAGGCGATCGCCATTGGGATATTACTACCAGCTTTGCAGATATAGTCTGCTATTTACCTGTACCAACAGTAGCATTACGCACCCTGAAGTCAGAAGTAGCAGTGGGTTTAGAATCTGAGGTTGTTGAGAAAGTAGCAAAATCTGACCATTCTTGGTTGACCAATGGACAATGGGGTGTGATTCAGTTCGTGGCTTAATAATTTAGTAATAACCCAAGTTGCGGGTTATGGAATACAAATTTACTTGCAATTACTGCCGTTATAATAATTTCAGCATCGCTCATCCCATGACGACAATCTTCATCGTGTCCGCTCGCTTTTAACAAGTCGCCGATGATAGCATGGTGTGAAAGCTGCCAACGCTGACTAGTAAAAATATGGCATACACAGCACTGGTATTTTTGAAGCTTAAAATCATCCTTCAACTAAAGTATTTATTTGTAATACCCATTTTGAAGATTAAATTACGTATTTAAGAGCGGCTGGAGTCAGCTAAACTGAAGAAGAAATTGCTTAATAAGTTTTAATAATTTTGTTATGAGTACTGATTCACCTGTTAATTCTCCCGATAAGTCTGAATCCAACTTAGGGAAGCGTTTGAGAAACTTTTTAATTGTAATGGTAGCGATCGCTCTTAGCGTTGCTCTCGTTTTAGGATTGCGAACTGAAACAACCTCGGCAACTCTAGCCAAGTTAAGTGATACATCCACACCGTTAGAAGTAGCAATCAGCAACGGCAAACCATCTCTAGTAGAGTTTTATGCTGATTGGTGTACTGTCTGTCAGAAAATGGCACCAGATATCACTCAACTAGAAACAGAGTATGCTGACAAGATGAATTTTGTGATGCTGAATGTGGATAATACCAAGTGGCTACCAGAGATGTTGAAATATCGGGTAGATGGGATTCCCCATTTTGTATTTTTGAGTCAGCAAGGGGAAACCATAGCCGAAGCGATCGGCGATCAACCCCGGACGATTATGGCTAGCAACTTAGAAGCTTTGGTTACTGGTTCGTCTCTCCCTTATGCTCAAGCTAGCGGGAAAGTTTCCAAATTTTCAGCCCCAGTAGCACCAACGGCTAATCAAGATGATCCTCGCAGTCATGGTAGCCAAGTGGTAAATTAGCACTTTAAAGGCATGGGGTAGGAGAACATCAACTACCTAATCCCCACAAAGGAGTTCCCTTCAGACAATCGATTGCTGCTTGAGACGCTTATGAGCGTACATTAATTTGTCAGACTTGGCGATTAGTTGTTTTAGTGACATATTGCTTTCTGCTGAGTAACGCTCTATCCCGATACTCATCGAAAGTTCATAGTTACGGTTTTGCTGTTGATTAAAGTTGGCGATATTTGTTTGCAAACACTCTTGGATACTGTCAGCGTCCTTAAAGTAGCTGGAGATGAAAACAACAAACTCATCTCCACCCAAGCGGGCGACAATATCTGAGTTCCGAAAACTTTGCTTGAGTAATTGAGCAGCATCAACAATCAAGGCATCTCCTATGTCGTGGCCAAGGGTGTCGTTAATCTGTTTTAGCCCATCTAAATCAATAAAGATAACCCAGCACAACACTCTCGTCCGGTGAGCAATTTTTAACTGTTGTTCAGCCATCAAAAAGAAGCCACGTCGGTTATGCAAACCTGTTAGTTCATCGGTTAGCGATAACTGTCTTCCTTCGATTTCTGCTTGTTTGCGGTTGCGAACTTCCTGAAGAAGTTCCATCTGAGCGATCGCCTGACGACTTAGGCGGCGCAGTGCATCTAACTGCTGGTAACTTGGGTGATGAGGAATTGTATCCATAACACACAACGTCCCAATTGGAAGACCATCGGGCGTAATCAGAGGGACACCAGCATAAAAACGAATTTTGGGACTACCTTTGACTAGGGGATTGTTAGTAAAGCGATCGTCCTTAATGGCGTTGGGAACCACTAATATATCATCTGGTTGAAGAATGGCATGGGAGCAAAAAGCCCACTGTCTGGGTGTTTCCCTAGCTTTTAGTCCAACCTTAGATTTAAACCATTGGCGATCGGCATCAACTAAGCTAATTAAAGCTATTGGAGTCTTACAAATGTAAGCAGCAAGAGCAGTTAAGTCATCAAATGCTTCTTCAGGTAAGGTATCCAAAATACTGTAGCCCGCCAATACTTTGAGCCTTTCTGCTTCATTCTCAGGTAGAGGAACAGCTTGCGTTTTCACAGATGAGTGCCTAAACCTTAGCCACGAAAGTCTGGTACGCTGAAAATTTTGCAACAACCGCAGGATTACCTTTCCAGCATAAAGGCTGCGTGATAGAAACATCTCTGCAACGAAAATCAAGATTCGGTTGATTATACAGAAATATTGTATTACATGATGTTCTTCATGGCTTTGGTTTGCTCTATTGTTCATGTCACCCTAAGTTTCACTGTGCAAATTCCCTGAGTATTTACATGCTTACAAGGTTTTTTGCCCAAAGCCAGGTTGAAAATAATCAATATAAACTAAAAATTATCAAAACTTATTATACTGTCAATTTTCTAGTTAAAATTTATTTTTTGATACCAACATTTTATGTATATACACTTAAATACCGAGGGACGGCTTCCAACCCTCGGAAGGTTAAAGGGGATCTAAAAATGCCTAAAGCCACAGCGAAACACTTTTTAAACAAGCTTTAAGGGAATCTCGAAATTTTGTCTCGCGTTTAAATTCGCTTACTTTCAGACCTTTTGAAATTTTGGATTTTCCTGCGGAACGCTACGCGTAGCTTGCTTCCGCGGAGGGGTACGGCGTGAGCGCTCAGTTCTTCCCTGCCAGATGCTATGCGTAGCTTGCTTCCCCTTTAGGGTTCAGGAACCATTGAACATTTTTGAATTATTCAATCCAAAATCGGAAATTTAAAATCTACAATTCGGTGAGCAACTAGGATTTTTTGCTTTTCCAGACGAAGATGCCAAGTTATTTTTTGGGGGAGAGTCTTTGGGTCAGTTTCTTGCTGCTCTCGACCTTTTTTTACATATAATATTTGCTTTTTCTTGTTAGTAAATCAAATTTTATCAACGTGCGATCGCAGTTTTATCAAAAAGCTGGCTTTAAATATCTTGCAATTACTAACTATTTTTTTGTTTAGACGAATAAAAAGTGGTTTAAAGAAAATCCAAGTGAATCACTTCTTATTTATCTAAAGTCGAATAAAGAAGTAAGAAATTATGAGTGTTCCAAATGTTGCCAATTGGAAATAATTTCAAAAGTGAACCTACGCTGCTAACGAACGATCAAGCCTGACAACATACACCGCTTACGCGAATTTAGAAGATGAGGAGTAGGGAGTTATCCCGTCCTATTACCAAAAATGGCATATCCCTTTGTGAAAATTCTCTATAGCGATGCCTGCGGTGTTCTCGTTGCGATCGCTGTGTCAAAACTTAATAAAATAAGTATTTGTTGGTAGGCTTTGGGGGATTCCCGAATTCGTAGACAAATCATTAACTTTACCTGTTTTGATCACAGCAAACTTACTATTAAATAGCAAGACTTCACCATTACCAGGCGTTATCCAAGCTTTGCGACTCTTGAGATTATTGGGAAAAACTAAAAAACTTGCATCGCCACGGTAAGGTGGAATCAGTTTACCTAAAAATGTTTGGCTATCTCTATTGGGAATTGCGTAAGCAGCACTAGAACCAACAAAAATATCAGTGCCATTTGAGTAAATAGTTTTAGGGAAATTGCTATTGCCATCTCCCAATCCTCCTGTTGAAGGAAGTCTTGTAATACTTAGTTGCCCGCGTTCAACAGAGAATGAGGTTAAATCAACAACTCCTGTGTAAACTTTTGTCTCATCACGAGTTTGGGCAGCATTAGTATATTTATCTGTAGTAATCAAAGTTTCTGTTAAGAGGTCTTTACCATTCCACCTAAAGATTGAATTACCTCCATAGACCGAACCAAGTACGTAGAGTTTATCCCCAGAAATGTGTAATTTGTTGAGTCGAGTATCTGCCATGTTGTCAACAAGACTGGCAGGACTGTAGCCCCAAAGCTTACCTTGGTTCTTTTCTAGCAAATTTGGCAAGCCAAATATACTTGTGCCATTAAAACCCATTCGGTAAAGAAAAGCAATTTGTACTGGAATGCCTGACCGCTTTTGTTGCTGAAAACCACTAACGTAGAGATACTTATTTTTGTACTCAAAATCCATTACCTCTGTTACTTCAAAGCTACGTTTAGCTTTGAAGTTGAGGCTGGTATCATATATCGATAGAGTATTTACAGACTGGTGAACAATCAAGCCATCTAAAAACTTAACTTTTGTTCTTGATGATACAGGACTGTTAACTATTTTTTGGGTAGTTCCATCAGTTTTTATTTTTACTAATCCTGTTGGAACAGCGAGAACATAAGTCTTGCCATCAATAGCTACACAGTCACGAGCATCCTGATAAGAGTTTGGAATTAGTTTTTTCCTCCCATCAGCTTCTACTTCCCATACACCCTCAGTATTAATAACTGCAACTTTGCTGCCGTTGACACAAGCCGCTACTGGAGATGCAATATTAAGATATGTGGCGATTGCGGGGCTAGAATAACTAAACATTGTTATCTCTCTATCTTTTTATTGTTGTTTGATTTAACCTCACATCACTATAGGCCACGTAATAAAAAGCTTCCACAATCTATACCTTGGTTTCTACAGATCATCTCAAAACTACCTTCACTTCCATAAACCTCTTGCTCCCACTTGCCGCCAATTCTACCAAACGCACTGCTTCCGGTCGGCTTCGTCCCTAATTCGTTGTCAAATTTAGCACTTCCACAATCAGGGAAAATCCATAGTGAGAAAGAATCTCAAGTTTTCTCACTTGCATTAATCCTTAATGTCACGAACCTAAGCCAATAGCAGTTTTTTAGTTTAATTTGATCCACTTACTTTCTTTCTCAAGTAACTTGACGGCAGAAATAAAAAGTTAAAATTAAGTAAATAGCTAATCTAAACCGTGTCTGCCATTACCAGCAATCATAAAAATCTTTTTAACAGGTAAACCTATTAATAAAATATGGATCGTCGGAATTTTCTAAAGTATGTCACTTTAGCAGGATCTAGCTTTACCTTAACTAGTTGCATTCAAGGCAAAAATTCCAAATTGCAGGGTGAGGTATCTCCGTCAGCGTCGCCTGTGGCGGTAAATGAACCTCTGAAGGTGGGATTTGTTTATGCTGTCCCTGTGGGTGATTTTGGCTGGACTTATGCCCATGATTTAGGTCGCAGAGACATGGAAGCCAATCTTCAAGATAAGGTAAAAACTACCTTTGTGGAAAATGTCAATGAAGGTGCTGATGCCCAAAGGGTGATTCGCCAACTTGCATTAGATGGTAATAAGTTGATTTTTACAACTTCCTTCGGGTACATGAATCCAACAATTAAAGTTGCCAAGGACTTTAGTGATGTTGTCTTTGAACACTGTAGAGGATACAAACGTGCTGCCAATGTCGGCACTTATTTGGGACGCTTTGAAGAACCGCGTTACTTAACCGGCATGATTGCTGGCAAGATGACACAATCAAATGTAGTTGGTTTTATTGGCGCATACCCAATTCCAGAAGGAATTCGGGGAATCAGTGCATTTACTCAAGGAGTAAGGCTAACAAATCCCCAGGCAAAAGTTAAGGTACTTTGGGTACAAAGTTGGTACGATCCAGCTAAAGAAAGAGAAGCGGCTCAAGCTTTGGTCAATTTAGGTGCAGATGTTCTGACGCAGCATACCGATTCTGGTGCTGTTGTCCGATTGGCACAAGAGAAAGGCATTTATGCTTTTGGCTACAACACTGATATGAGTAAGTTTGGTCAACAAGCGCACTTAACATCAACTATTAATAAATGGGGTAAATTCTATACAGATAAAGCCTTGGCAGTAATGAGTAATACTTGGAAATCTCAAGAGGTTTGGGATGGAATTGGTCAAGGAATGGTGGATATTTCCCCAATGAATCAGGTAATTCCGGCCGATGTGCAACAACTGGTAAATGCAAAGCGTGATGAGTTTATTCAGGGTACTGCACATCCTTTTGATGGCCCGGTGAAAGACCAAAAAGGGGTGGTACAAGTACCAAAAGGTAAGGTTTTGGATGATCAGAGACAACTGCTGATGGATTGGTATGTTGAGGGAATTGAAGGGGCAATTCCTAAGGGCAAAGCCTAGCACTGCTAAACAATACTAGGATTTCTTTTTTGAATTTTGTTGGAATACAATTATGCGTGACTTTTGACTTTTAACTTTCACCATATTGCACTAGTCGTGCAACTTGTCAAATAGCCATGCCAAAACAGCATCAACATCAGTAACCTGCTCCCCTGGCGGTATAGGTGGACGATTTACCATAACAACGTTTACGCCCAGTTCTCGCGCTGCAATAATCTTGGGCTTTGTTGCATCGCCACCGCTATTTTTACTTACTATGGTATCAATCTTGTTATGAATCAGGATTTGCCTTTCATTATTGAGGGTAAACGGCCCGCGATCGCACAATATCACTCCCGGTGGCACTAAAGCATCACCACTAGGAGGATCAATCATCCGCATCAGAAACCAAATTTTCTCTAGGTGAGCAAAGGCGGCGAGTTCTTGCCTTCCAACTGTTAAAAATACTCGCTGTGCCTGGTTTGCTACAGATGCGGCGGCGGCTTCGACACTATTAACTTCAATCCAGCGATCGCCACTTTCTTTTTCCCAAGGCGGACGTATTAACATCAGACGGGGTACTCCGACTTCGGTTGCAGCATCCGCCGCATTGAAAGAAATCTGAGTAGCAAAAGGATGGGTTGCATCAATTAATAAGTCGATTTGCATGACTCGCAAATAGCTAGCCAATCCAGCCACACCACCAAAGCCTCCAATCCGTAAATCGCCTAACGGTACTGATGGTTCACGGGTGCGCCCAGCTAGAGATGTGATTGCTTCTAAACCTTGGATAGTCGCCACTTCGGCAGCTAGTTCTGCGGCATCTCCTGTACCACCTAGAATCAAAACGCGCATCATTAAGATAAAGGTGGAATCTTTGCCAAAATGCCTTTTTTTAGCGCTTCTGGACGCTCTGACCAAGGCAGTAAACCATCTGCTTTGACATAGTATTGACTAGCACATTCTAGTACCGCAGATGCACTACCATCAACAGCTAAATCACCAAATAAATATGTTAATTTGCCCTTGGCAGCAAAGGCAACTACACAGGAACGATTACAAGCACTCATGCATTCAACTTCTTCAATTGGGAATTCATCTCGTAAGTCCCAATCTTGTGCAAGCTGCTGAAGTTGAGATAGAAGTTTTTGACCGCCACTTTCACCTAAGCGTTTTCCATCTTGCCAAACGCTAGCACAAGTTTTGCAAACAAATAAAGTATGGTCAGCAACACCCAAAGGACTAGTCGGGGAAATATTTACAGTAGTAGTCATCTGTACCTCGCAGATATGTGGAACTGATAAATCTATTTCGGCGGGCATCCTGACTTACTCAATTTGGGATTTTAGATTACATCTCAAATTGGTTTACAGTTGCGGGACAGCGCCGGATTTGCACCGAACTTTCCCCGTTACCTCTGGTAGCTGCTCCCCACCAGAACCGAATAACCTTATCGATCATACACCCTACTCGAATGGTACTTTGCTTATCAGATGGATTTACACTTTTATCTTGCTTTATCAAGAAAGTATGTGTTATTGTTGATAATCGTGTAGTTAAGGACGTATAGCTCAGTTGGTTAGAGCGCTACGTTGACATCGTAGAGGTCACTGGTTCGAATCCAGTTACGTCCATTTTTGTACTGTACATTCACAAATTGAATGTCGTTGTTCACAAATTAATGTCGCTATTTCACAAATTAGTGTCGTTACTTCTTTTAGATAACCGTTCACAAATTAATGTCGCAACATTTGAGGCTAATCAACTATTCACTTTGGCATGATACTGTCTCGCCAGAGTGAATATTTGACTATAGACCCAATTTTATACCTAAGCTAAAAAACTTTTACAATCTGTGCTGCCCACGAGCGCTGCCCATTGGCTTTCACGCTTATAGTCTAGCCATTCTTCAGTGTTTCCATTTTAATAAGCAGCCAATTAACTACCAAAGTTTTTGAGATTGTCCCTTAATTGTTGATGCACGCGATCGCACCAAAAGGGAATCACAGTTTGTCCTTGACAAAGAGCTTCTAGCGCCGCCTCTTGATCAAATTCTGCTAATGTCAAATATTTTTCCTGAGATGCGTTAGATATCAGCATCAGCTTCTTCATCTTTTTTTTAGGGACAAACTCCTCAAACAGCCAAGGCTCCTTATCTTGCAACATAGCCAAAGCTTCCCGGCAAACTTCAAAGCTTAAGCCAACAGACAATAAATAATGCATCACTGTTAGCGTCAACAGGTCAGCTATTGAGTAGTAAACATTACGACCCTTACCTGTGGTATTCACAGTTGGTACAACAACACCTTTATCTCGCCAATACTGTAACTGACGACGCGAACAATTAGTAATTTCAGCAGCTTCTGTGGTTGTGTAGAATTTTTCTTCCATAGAAATCATCCTACAGAAGCAATTTTTTAAATTTAATTTTTTTAAGAATACATAGTGTATTTATATGATATTTTATTTTTATGAGTCAGATTACTATCCAGTGTCGTCTTATTGCCAGTGAATCAGCCCGCCAAAAACTGTGGAAGTTGATGGCAAATTTGAACACACCCTTAATTAACGAACTACTCGAACAACTTGGTAAACACCCAGACTTCGAGAAATGGCGACAAGAAGGTAAGCTTCCAGCAACTATTGTTAGTCAACTGTGTCAGCCTCTCAAGACTGACCCTCGCTTTACAGGTCAATCTAGCCGTTTATATATGTCGGCGATTCATATTGTGGACTACATCTATAAGTCTTGGCTGGCAATACAAAAACGCCTACAGCAACAGCTACCTGTTAAAAAATGGCTGCAAACTTAGCGATAAAGAAGAAGATCCAGAAAAATTTGCCAAACGTCGTCGTCAAGTTGAAATTCAAATTCAAAGGCTTACCGAAAAGTTAATAAGTCAGATGCCTAAAGGTCGAGATTTGACCAATGGTAAATGGTTAGAGACACTCTTTACTGCTACAACCACCTTTCCTGAAGACAACGCCGAAGCCAAGCGCTGGCAGGATATCCTATTAACTCGACCAAGTTCTCTTCCATTCCCCCTTGTTTTTGAAACGAACGAGGATATGGTTTGGTCAAAGAATCAAAAAGGTAGGCTGTGTGTTCACTTCAATGGATTGAGCGATCTTAACTTTGAGGTATACTGCGACAATCGCCAACTTCACTGGTTTCAACGTTTCCTAGAAGACCAACAAACTAAACGCCAAAGCAAAAGCCAGTATTCTAGTGGCTTATTCACTCTCAGAAATACTCATCTAAGTTGGCAAAAAGGAGAAGGTAAGGGCGAACCTTGGAACGTAAACCGATTGAGCCTGTACTGTTGTGTTGACAATCGCCTATGGACTTCTGAGGGAACAGAACAGGTTCGTCAAGAGAAAGCAGATGAAATTACTAAAATCATCTCAGTGATGAAGCAAAAAAGTGGACTAAGAGATACACAGAAAGCTTTTATTCAACGTAAAGAATCAACACTTAATCGAATGAATAATAGCTTTGAGCGTCCTAGTCAACCCTTATACCAAGGTCAATCACACATTTTGGTTGGAGTAAGCTTGGGACTAGAAAAACCTGCCACGGTGGTTGTAGTAGATGTGATAGCTAACAAAGTCCTGGCTTCCCGGAGTATTCGCCAGCTACTTGGTGACAATTACGAACTCCTGAATCGCCAGAGACGACAACAGCGATTATTATCCCAGGAACGCCACAAAGCACAAAAAAGTTTTTCTCCTAATGAATTTGGCTCATGTGAGTTAGGGGAATATGTAGACCGATTACTAGCTAAAGAAATTGTAGCGATCGCACAAACCTATAAAGCTGGTAGCATCGTTTTGCCCAAGCTAGGGGATATGCGGGAGATTGTTCAAACTGAAATTCAAGCTATAGCCGAGGCAAAATGTCCTGGTTACATAGAAGGTCAGCAAAAATATGCCAAACGATATCGGGTTAACGTCCATTCCTGGAGTTATGGCAGATTAATTCAGAGTATTCAAAGCAAAGCTACTCAAACCGGAATAGTGATTGAAGAAGGGCAACAACCTGTTCGAGGCAGCCCCGAATACAAAGCAAAGGAATTAGCACTTTCTGCTTACCATCTCCGCCCAAATAGGCGAAGTTGACAAACTGAACCTTGACAAGAGAATATTTAATAGCGCCGAAGTTTATACTGCTTGCAGTATAAACTTTGTTAAATAGGGGTTAGTTTGACTGTAGCAATGCAGTCTTGCTTTCTGGCCCTGGTAGCTGCTCACCCTGAAGCTGCTGTCTTTGGACAGGATAGGTGCGCTCCCAGCAATAAGGGCGCGGATGTACTGCTGTAGTGGCTACCAAATCACCCCCGATCAAGGGGGAACCCTCCCCAATTCTTCATTTGAAGGACTCAAATCAAGGCAAAATTTCTTAGAGATCCGCGCAAATTGTAAATAGCTTGTCCCATCTGAATTTCATCGTTTTTTCACTAAGATATGATTCTTGAGACTAAAGCTCTGATAGCAAATTGGGAGAAATTTGCGCTAAGGACATCTAGAAACATTGCCCCACAATATTTTAAAGCTGAGTCGGTCGCAACAACCCTCCAGCTAGTGGGTGGGTTGAAAGTGCACTAGGAGGAGCGGATTCGATTACTTCCTTAAGTCGCAACAACCCTCCAGCTAGTGGGTGGGTTGAAAGTTAGATAAACTGTGGAAACCAGAATCAGAGCCACAGCGTCGCAACAACCCTCCAGCTAGTGGGTGGGTTGAAAGTTTGAGACATATTAACCGTGAGAAATTACAAAATCGTCGCAACAACCCTCCAGCTAGTGGGTGGGTTGAAAGCCTTCTATTGATGATGAATGGGATAAAGACGACCGTCGCAACAACCCTCCAGCTAGTGGGTGGGTTGAAAGTTTTCGCTTTGCCCCCCCAAGGGAAGCGGTATGCAAGAGTCGCAACAACCCTCCAGCTAGTGGGTGGGTTGAAAGATATCCAAGCTTGATGCAATAAACCGAACCGTCAGTCGCAACAACCCTCCAGCTAGTGGGTGGGTTGAAAGGTGCAAACTTTTATCGCTATGCACCAAGAGGAATGTCGCAACAACCCTCCAGCTAGTGGGTGGGTTATCATCATTTTTATTAGGGAGGGTTGAAAGAGAGCGCTACGTTGACATTATCGTTATATAGTCTCTGTAATTGACACTCCCCGCTCTAAAGAGACGGGGATTCTTGGTTCCCTGACTCGCCGTTAGACAGCAGGCTTGCGCCAACTGCCCAAGAGGGCAAATCTCCCCAAGGGTAGGGTCGAGGTGTGCATTACTGCATCACCCCTCCCATTCGGAACCGTGCTTGCGACTTTCACCGCACACGGCTACTCAGTGTGTTGTCCATTTGTCATATCGGACTTCCTGACAGCATGACCTATGAAATTAGGAATATCATATATCCACTCCCAGTCATATTTATTCCAAAATTGAGAAAGTTTCTCTCGGAATTTTGAGTGGTCTTTCTTCCTAATTTCCTTTAAGTCAAGTGCGGTCTTTTCGTCGTGACAGTGCCGATGTAATAATTGCAGATTTTTATACTCATCCTTGCCTCTTAATGCTCTGGGGATTTTGTGATCTACTTCTAAAACATCCCATTCTTGGAAGCTTAACCCGCACCAAGGACATTTACCCTTTTGAAGTTTTAGCAACTTAGCCTTACGATTAGGCATTTGGGGGTGTATCCCTAGTCTTTTACTCCAATATAGGACTTACGCATTGACATAAAAGCAAAAATGACAGGTAGAGTTTTCAAGGCTTCTATCTAGGTTTTTCAATCATATTTTGGCGATCGCCAGCAATCAAAAGCAACCTCCAAAAGCCTGGAACAAC
>NZ_JAIVFX010000029.1 GCF_020829625.1 Nostoc sp. XA010
CTCCGTGGCTAGAAGAACCCAAATCGATCACTTAACTGAGTGCATCGACTCTCTTCGTCAAAATTGGGTGGACTTGTACGATAGCCTCAAAGAGAAAAAGTAAGTCCAATCATCTTGTTCGCGTAAACAATTCGCGAACACTATTTTCTTTGTTTTACCCTCTATTTCTCCTTAACCGAGCAGTATTGGATTGTGACCGAATCATCCACACTAAAATACCTAAGACTTGCTCTACTGGAGGAATTAAGTACTCAGTTAAATCAATAGTTACAGTGCTGTCCTCTAACTTGAGGAATGTCCACAGGTTGCCACTAGTAACGCTACCGTAGATAGTAGCAATAGGTTTTTCGTATTTGGCATTAAACCTTTGGGCGGCGATCATTTCTGCGATACACTGCCCCAAACCCCCTTTAAGATTTTCCTTTTTGGCTTCCACTATCACCACTGCTGGGGCTTCAATAAATAACTGTTCTGGTGAAAGGCTGATCAAAAAGTCGTAAAATCCTGCCAGTCCCACTTCTGGTTTAACATTAAATTCTTCTCCAGAAAAGAAACTGATTTGTCTGTTAAAAATTTTTCGGACTTCAAACAAAATTGGGCTGATAATCAATTCTAATCTAGCTTTCTCAGAACCCATTGCAATTGCTAGCTGGATACTTTCTGCTAAAAATTCAGCCAGCAGAGGACTAGGTGAGATTGGTTCTATAGAAGGTAAAAATCGCCCACCTTCTACTAAAGTAAGATTAAAGTCTTGTTTTACTTTTCTTAAAGAAAACTCTCTATAGGATATCAAGTGTCTCCTAGTGACATCCCCTCTCCGCAATGCGAAGAGGGGTTAGGGTGAGGTTACGCTGGATAAATCCGTAAGCGGCGATTTGGTTCTTCGCCAAAACTATGCGACTTGAGGCGATAATGTTCTACCAACTCATGTTGCATTTTGCGGACTTGGGAAGAACGCGGCAATAATTCGACTGGCTGTCCTTTAGGAATCACAATTTGCTCAACAGCAAGTCTGGCTTCTTCAAGAGCATCCATCTCATCATCGCTACCATTGTGCAAAAACAGTTGCAATTCTAGATCATCGGCCATCTCTGGGTCATCAATGTTCAGCAACCGTCGCAAGCCACGGGTAATTTGGGGAATGGTGCTGGACTTAATTACGTGGATGGGTACATGACGAGCTTTGGCCATTTGGCGTAATTTGGCGTGGTTTTTGACGTGCGATCGCAGCGCTAAAATTGCATCAGCAGTATCTATATCTTTTGTCAATACCACGGGCAAAGTTAGCACGCTAATTACCTGTTCTAGTTGATGGCGACTAACACCATAAGGGTAAACATGCAATGGCAAATCTTCACCATTGGGCCCTGGCTGCCTAGTAGTAGCATCCAAATCAATGCTTTCAGAATAATTGAAGGATTCATCCAGCAAACGATCAAATTCACTGCGTCCAGTTACCCGCTCTACAGGCAATTGCGGCAGTGCTACCATTTGTCCAGATGAACGCCAGCCATTAGCCTGTCGCGCCGATGGGAAAGATTCTTCCACTGTCGCTAGCTGTCCACCGCGACCATTGACAACAGCTAACTGCCTTGTAACAGCAATTTTACCTTGGTCATCAACGGTTCTTGTTTGTGGGGTAGGCTGACGCCCCCGCAGCAGATTATCTACTGTGTCAGCAACACTTTCGTGTACTGTCCAGCGTTGGCGCTCCAACATTTCCACAGCGATTTCAAAGGTAGGAGGGGCTTTCCGCTCCAAAACAGTTTTTTGAGAACCTCGCCGTCTGGCTTCATCGTCTCCCAGCGTCACAGCTTGGATACCCCCAACTAAATCAGCCAGGGTGGGGTTTTTAATCAGATTTTCGATCTGATTCCCGTGGGCAGTACCTACCAACTGTACACCCCGTTCCGCAATGGTACGAGCCGCTAAAGCTTCCAGTTCTGTGCCAATTTCATCAATGACAATGACTTCTGGCATGTGGTTTTCCACTGCCTCAATCATCACCTGATGCTGTTGATCTGGATGAGCCACTTGCATCCGCCGAGCGCGACCAATGGCAGGGTGAGCAACATCACCATCCCCTGCGATTTCGTTGGAGGTGTCAATAATCACTACTCGCTTATGCAGTTCATCCGCCAAAACACGGGCAATTTCCCGTAAGGCAGTAGTTTTGCCCACGCCTGGACGCCCCAGCATGAGAATCGATTTACCAGTTTCTACCAAATCGCGGATCATGCCAATGGTTCCGAATACCGCTCGACCAACGCGACAGGTCAAGCCAATAATCTTACCCGTGCGGTTGCGGATGGCGCTAATCCGATGCAAAGTTTGCTCAATTCCTGCTCGATTATCTCCGCCAAAGATTCCAACTCGTTGAATACAATCATCTATCTGTTCTTGAGTAACGGGTACTTCGCTCAGATACTCAGCTTGATTAGGAAACCGAGCCTCTGGGCGACGGCCCAAATCCAAGACCACTTCTACTAAACTATCTCGTTTGGGATGACTCTCTAGTACTTGTTGCAGGTCTTGGGGCAAAATGTCTAATAACTTTTGGAGATCGTCTGTAATCGTCATGCTTTCTATGGTGACGTTTTTAGAGATAGCGAGGACATTTGCGTGCAGGAGAACCCGCTCTGGGTAATTTCCCGAAACGAGCAATTAACGCTCCTGCTATGACTTGATCTGGGAAACGAGAGAATGGGCAAGTTTTACAGCTTGCCAAAGTAATACGTCATTTTCTTCGAGGCGAAGATTCGCTTGTACATTGGTGTTATTTACCTCCTTATTCTCTAACTGTTCGAGAATTGGTGACAGCAGTACGCGGGCGTAGCTACCGTAGGCGACCCCAGAAATAGATGGGGAGGATGAGGGGGATGAGGGGGATGAGGAGGTTGTTGCTCCCCCTGCTCCCTCATCTCCCCCTGCTCCCCCTGCTCTGTTCAGTAGTCCCATTGCCTTTAACTTAGCAACGGTATAGCTATTTGTGCCTCCTGCTAACTGCACATATCCCGGTAACTTAGCTGTCAAAACTTTTTGCCCTAATTTCACCGCAGCTATTGTGGTACCATCGCCAATATCACCACTCATGGCACGACCGTCGGTTTGCCAAATTAAGGCACTCTTGAGTGGGGCAATCAGGTCATATACTGCTCTTAGGTAGTCAATCATCCCTTCGCCATCGGGACAGCTGATAGCTAGTAGCTTTAGTTGATCGGCCCACGGTGAAATTGCCTGCCATAATTGCTCAAATTCTGTCAACCGCCCAACTTTTGTATGGATTTCTACGGCATCTACTCCCGTTGACATTACCAATGGCGCGATCGCTTGCGGCGTTGACATATAGGAAGTTGTATCAATTCTACCATAAGGACAAACTGGTATACAACGACCGCAGCCATAGCACTTTTCTGATATTACTCCCGAAAAGTTTTCTTTTACATTGTTAAACACGATTGCTTGTGCCGGACAAATCCGTTCACAGGGTCTAGGGCAATCTCTAGGACACTCAGTAGGATTAAATTCTGCTTTCCGAAAATGGGGGTCTTCTCCATCGTTCAGGCTTACCATCAAAAAGGGTGAGTTGCCTTTGTAGCCAAAGCCTCGCTTTTGGGCATCCGTAGCCAGAGATTTGGCTACAAGTAGCCCTGCTTGTGCTGCTGCAATCACTGCTGGATCAGCTGCAACATCTATGCAGTCAGCGCCCGCCAAAGTATAGGCTAACGTTAAACTTCTGACTGCCGGTAAATGCTGGAAGCTGGCTCCGCAGATCAGCTTGAACCAGTCACCTTGTTTGAGAGATTGTAAAGGGGCTAACAGATCAGTCACTATTCTATTATGCGTTTATGCGACTAAAAATAGTACTCCGCGATCAAGAAAAAGTCCGGATTTCTTGATTCAGGGCATTGGGTATGGGGCACTTGTACGTAGGTTAAAAGCTAGCAATTACAGCTAATGCAACAGCTAAAACAGCTACAGGAACAACAAAAGTTAATTGGAGCGATCGCTCTTGATATTCGCAAGTCCTTGAAGTTTCAAGACATCCTCGCTAAGAGTGTCAAAGAAGTCCGCCAGTTACTCAAGGCTGATCGCGTGTTGGTGTATCAATTTACTCATCAGATACAGGGTAAAGTTATAGCTGAGTCGGTTTTACCCCAATGGACACCAACATTAGGGTTTGAGATTGGACAAGAGGCAAGGGAGCTCTTAGCTGGGAGCAAGGGGGAAAGTTTCCCTTTTTCCCCCTGCGTCTTCATTGAAAATACCTGTTTTCAGCAAAGCCAAGGGGAAGAATACTACCAAGGAAAAATTTGGGCAGCAACGAACATTTACGAAGCGGCTTTAAGCGATCGCCATATTCAAATTTTGGAACAGTTTCAAGTCAAGGCGAATTTAGTTGTCCCCATTTTGTTAGATAACCAAGGGACTCCAGCAGTTGAATGGGGGCTATTCATCGTGCATCAATGTTCTGTCCCCCGCCAATGGCAAACATTTGAGGTAGAATTTCTCAACCAACTGACGGTACAACTAGCGATCGCTATCCAACAAGCCCAACTCCACGACAACCTGCAAACCCTCAAAGCTGAGTTAGAAGCCAAAGTAGAGGAACGCACTACTGCACTACAGGAAAGCGATCGCGGATTCCGTGCATTCAATAACACTTTCCAATTCACAGGACTGCTAACGCCAGATGGCATTTTATTAGAAGCAAACCAGACTGCGCTAAGTTTTGGCGGGCTTAAGCTTGAAGATGTGATTAATCGCCCTTTTTGGGAAGCACACTGGTGGACGATTTCACCTCAAATTCAAGAAAAATTAAAACAAGCGATCGCTCGTGCAGCTCAAGGGGAGTTTGTCCGCTATGAAGTTGATGTTCTCGGCGCAAATAACCGAGTAGCAACAATCGATTTTTCACTGCGTCCGTTGCAAAACGAAACGGGTCAAGTCGTTTTGTTGATTCTAGAAGGGCAAGATATCACCGAACGCAAAGCAACAGAACTCGCGTTGTCTGAGCCTGAAGTGATGTTGTACTTGATTGAAGATAATCTACCCAATGGCGCAGTTTATCGGGTGATCCGCGAATTGGATGGTAGCGATCGCTTTTCCTACCTGAGTGCGGGGATTGAAAAACTGATGGAAGTCAAGGCAGAAGATACACTCAGGGATTCATCTCTGCTTTATCGCCAGTTTCTCGCAGAGGATATCCCCCGGCTACAAGCAGCCGTTGCAGAGTCCTGCCTGAATCTGTCTGTGTTAGATATTCAACTGCGAATCCGAACGCCCAGTGGTAAACTCAAATGGTTTCATTTTCGTTCTACACCACGTCAGTTGAAAAATGGGCGTGTGGCTTGGGATGGACTGGTGGTAGATGTCACCGACCTCAAGCGCAGTGAAGAAATATTGCGTCAAAGTGAAGAACGTTGGCAATTAGCGATCGCAGGTACTGATGAAGGAATTTGGGATTGGGACATATCTACTAATCAAACCTTCCGGTCTGAGCGTTGGTTCACAATTTTAGGATATGAACCTAACGAATTTAGCGATCGCGATGATGAGTGGAGTATTCGCATTCATCCTGATGATTATACCAGAGTCATAGCTGCACAAAAAGCTTATTTGCTTGGGCAAGTTGCCGATTATAACCTTGAATATCGTCTGCGGTGCAAGGATGGCAGTTATCGCTGGGTGCGATCGCGGGCCAAAGCAATCTGGAATGAACAAGGAAATCCAGTTCGATTGGTCGGTTCACTTGGGGACATTAGCGAACGCAAACAAGCTGAGGAAAAACTCCAACAAAGTGAAGCGCAGCTAGCCACTACTCAACAGATCGCCCATGTAGGCAGTTGGGAATGGAACTTAGAAACGAAAAAGTGCTGCTGGTCAATAGAAACTTTTCGCATTTTTGGTCTAGATCCAACTCAAAGCGAACCCACCCAGGCAGAATTCCTCCAGATGCTTCATCCAGAGGATCGAGAACTGTTCCAGACCAATTTGGAACAGGCGATTGCCCAAAAAACCCCTTTCAATATTGAGTATCGAATTGTCCGACCCAATAGCTCAGTCCGCTACCTTGAGGGGAAAGCAGAGATAGCTTATAATCCTCAAGGGAATGCAGTTAAGTTATTTGGATCTATCCTAGATATTACACAACGAAAACAAACTGAATTAGAAATTATTCGTAGTCGTGACCTTCTAGAAGCTGTTTATAATGAATCTGCTGATGCGCTCTTTCTTGTGGATGTAGAAACTTTACAGACCACTGACTGTAACGATCAAGCAGTGAAGCTATTTGCAGCCTCTAGCAAAGCTGAACTCATTAATATTGAAGGTCACACTCTGCAAAAACAACAGTTCACCCCTGATCAGTTAACCTCCATAACCGAAGAAATGAACCAGCAAGGGTTTTGGAGTCGAGAAATGGAATATGTTACCAAGCAGGGCAATCCCTTTTGGGGAAACATAGCAGCCAAAAAAATCACAGTTGCCGGCAATGTGATGAACTTAGTACGAGTCACAGATATCACTGTGTTCAAGCGTATTGCAGAAGATCGCAAGCAAGCAGAAGCAGCCCTGCAAGAAAGTGAAGCCCGGTTCCAGGCATTTATGAACAATAGCCCCGTGCTAGCTTGGATCACTGATGCGGACGGGCGTGTACTTTACTCAAACCAAACATACCTGCGGACATTTAAATTACTACCCGAACAGGTGATTGGACAATCCATTTTTGATCTCTACCCAGATGAAATTGCTCGGCAGCATTTTGATCGCATTCAGACAGTTATACAGACAAATCAGGTAATTGAGGCAATCGAAGTTGCTTCCCGACCAGACGGCACCCTTGGAGAGTTCTTGGTATATAAGTTCCCGATTCTGGGATTGTCTGCACTAAAGCTAGTGGGTAGGGTGGCGATCGACATTACAGAACGGAAGATTTTAGAGCGAGAACTGGCTCACAAGCAAAAGTTATTGGATACTTTCATCAATAGCGCACCTGTTGGTATAACCATTCTGGATCAGGAACTGCGTTATTCATTGATTAATGAAGCATTAGCAGAAATTAATGGTATTCCCGCAGCCGCGCATATTGGCAAAACTCTGTGCGAGATTGTCCCTGATTTGGCACCAAGGCTCGAACCGATCTTTGAACATGTTTTAACCACGGGTGAAGCGATTCTGGATTTGGAAATCAGTGGAGAAACTCCAAAACTCCCCGGTGTAATCAGGACTTGGCTAGCTTCCTACTTTCCGATTCAGTCTGAAGCTGATCAACCCATTAGCATGGGCATTGTCGTAGTTGAAATCAGCGATCGCAAACGCGCTGAACAAATGTTAGAACTGCAAGCAGTAATTACCCGTAATATGGCAGAGGGAATTTGCCTAGTTCGTGCCACAGATGGCGTATTTGTCTACGCTAATCCTAAATTCGAGCAGATGTTTGGCTATGCATCTGGTGAATTAATTGGTCAGCATGTATCGATTATCAACTACGGTGACGAACATAATACACCTGAAGAAGTTAACCAGGCAATTAGGACTGCTGTCTTGCAACATGGTGAGGCAAACTATGAAGTTTATAAGGTTAAAAAAGATGGCACTCCCTTCTGGTGTAGGGCGAACGCTTCCATTTTTGAGCATCCTGAGTATGGAAGTGTCGTTGTGGCTATCCAACAAGATATCACTGAGCATAAGCAAACGCAGGAAAAAATTAAAGCCTCTTTGAGAGAAAAGGAGGTATTACTCAAAGAAATTCACCATCGTGTTAAAAACAATTTAGGAATTGTCAGCAGTTTGCTGCAAATGCAGTGCAGACGTACACAAGATCCTCTGGTGACAGCTATTCTGCGCGATAGCCAAAACCGCATTGCCTCCATTGCCTTGGTTCATGAAAAGTTATACCGCTCTGAAGACCTCGCTGATATTGATTTCGCTCAATACATCCCAGATTTAACAACTCATTTATTTGATTCTTATAACGTCAGTTCTAGCCAGATTCAACTGAATATTCAAGTTGATAATGCTAGCCTTGACATCGAAACCGCCATTCCCTGTGGCTTGATTATCAATGAACTGGTTTCCAATGCTTTGAAATACGCTTTTGTTGGTAATCGTAGAGGGGAAATTGAGGTTAAGTTTTATCAAGAATCCGAGTCTACTTTGACACTCATTATTCGAGATAATGGTGTTGGTTTACCTAAAAATTTTGATAGCAAGAAAGCTAAAACACTCGGTATAACTCTTATCCAGGGTTTAGTCAAGCAACTAAGAGGAAAGCTCGAAATTGACTCTCGCCAGGGAACACAGTTCAAAATTACTTTTACAAACAGCCAGGCATGAACACAATTGGTATCCCATCAAATCTACATACCAAGGAGACAGTTAGAATCCTTGTTGTTGAAGATGAATATATTCTTGCAATTAATTTGCAAGAAAGTTTAGAGTCTCTGGGATACACTGTTTTAGATATAGCCGATTCTGCACAAGGGGCAATTGTAAAAGCAACCGAATTGCGCCCAAACCTAATTTTAATGGATATCAGATTACGGGGTGAAATAGACGGTATCCAGGCAGCAGAGCAAATTTGGCATAATTTGCAAATTCCTGCTATTTATGTCACAGGGCACTCCGACAAAAGCACTGTAGATCGGGCAACACTGACATCCTCCTTTGGATATATTCTCAAACCGATCAAGGAGCAAGAACTCTACGTTGCCATTCAAACAGCACTAAATCGTTACGATCGCGAGCAATTTTTGAGTTCTATCCTTCGAGAAATGGGAGACGGAGTGATTGTAGTCGATCTTCAGTTAACCATCAAGTACCTAAATCAGGTAGCTGAAGCATTGACAGGGTGGCGATGGAATGAAGCCAAGGGAAGAATGTTAACCGAGGTGTTCAAGCTTGTTGATGAACAAACTCAGATCCCCGCTCAAAATCCAATTATCGCAGCCCTGCAACAAAAAACTACTATCTATCTAGACAATCGCATCTTACTAGTTGCCAGAGACGGCACAACTATACCAGTAGCTGATAGCGCTACTCCTCTAAGAAATAATAATGGTGTAATTACAGGAGCCGTAGTAGTTTTTCGGGATGACACGCAACGAAGGCTAACTGAAGAACACAATCTCGCAACTGAACGTGCCCAACAACTACGAATTCAAGCGGCAGAACTTCAACGGCTGAACCAATTGAAAGAGGATTTTCTCGCAACCACTTCTCATGAAATGCGAACGCCCTTGTCAAACATCAAAATGACAATCTCCGCCCTAGAAAATCTTCTTGATCGGCAGGGTATCTTAAATTCAAACGCACTTTCGCCATCTGAATCTGTAGCCCGCTACTTAACTATCCTGCGTGAACAATGCGAACAAGAACTAGATTTAATAGACAATTTACTGTATATGCGAATGATTGATGCAGATGTCTATCCGTTGGAATTAACTTTAATTCAACTCCAAACTTGGCTGCCTCACGTTGCCGAGTATTTTGGGGAACGGGCTGGAGTTAGGCAACAGACTTTCCAAGTTAGTGTTCCTCCAAATTTACCACCTTTAGTTACAGACTTGGCTAGCTTGACTGAAATTGTCTCAGAGTTACTCAACAATGCTTGTAAATTTACTCCTCCTCATGAACAGATTATGGTAAATGTTCAGGTAATCGACACCACAAAAAGTCTAATAAATGAGGATGCTAAATCTGGTGTATTAGATAATCTTCAATCCTATTTTCAAATCACAATTAGCAATTCTGGGGTGATAATTCCTCAAAAAGAACAATCTCGAATCTTTGAGCCGTTTTACCGAATTCCTCAAAGCGATCGCTGGCAACATAGCGGTACAGGATTAGGTTTAGCATTAGTGAAGAAGTTAGTAGAATATCTCCAAGGCACAATTGAAGTTACGAGTTCTCAGGGCTGGACAACGTTCACAGTTCAACTGCCGTTAACCGTGTGACCTTTGGCAGGGGGCAGGGGGAGAACTACATACATAAATGTAGGGCTACTGAACTAAGGACGCATTATTTCACACGAACAGCACGTCTCGAAATAAATATTTAACCAAAGAGCATAAATAAATTTATTTGCTCTGAAACCCTCTATTGCTAGGAAATTCCAGAATCTTTCTCCTCTGCCCCTTGTCCTCTTCATTGGCCAAGTTCGCTGTTGCCTAAGGTTCTTGTTGCTCGATGGGAATTTCGATTGCAAACTCTGCTCCTTGCCCAACAGAAGAAGTGCAGGTAATATTTCCTCGGTGTTTTTGGACGATAATTTGATAGCTAATTGATAATCCTAGCCCACTACCTTTGCCCACAGGTTTTGTGGTAAAAAATGGGTTAAATAAACGCGATCGCAACGACTCTTCGATACCAGGGCCATTATCTGCGATCGCAATTTTGACCATATTCAATGTTACTTCTGTGTGAATCCGAATTTGGGGAGTAGGGAGTAGGGAGTAGGGATTACAAGATAGATACCCACTCCCTACTCCCTCTTCTATTGCATCAATAGCATTATTCAACAGATGCATAAATACTTGGTTTAATTCACTCGCATAACAAGTGATTAGAGGCAAGTTACCATAATCTTTCACTACAGCAATTGCGGGACGGTCTGCTGTTTCTCTGAGTCTATGTTGTAACATCACCAAAGTATTTTCAATGTCTTCATGGATATTTACCTGCTTCATCTCTGCTTCATCATGCCGAGAAAAGTGTTGTAGCGCTAGTACAATTTCCTGAATGCGATCAGATCCTCTATACATTGCACCCATCAGGTTTTGCAGATCCTTAATCATAAAATTCAAGTCTATATCTTTGGCTATTTGCTGAATTTTTGGTGTAGCTTTGGGATATTCCTGTTGATAAGCCTCAATCAGATTCACTAGGTCTTTTACATATTGACCAACATATTGGAGATTCCCATAAATAAAGCTGATAGGGTTATTAATCTCATGAGCAAGCCCAGCCACTAACTGTCCCAGCGCCACCATCTTTTCGTTCTGAATCTGTTGAACTTGAGAGGCTTTCAAGTCGTTAAGAGCCTGTTGGAGTAAAAAGTTTTTTTCTTGCAGTTTAACTTGAAGCAAACGTAAATTAATCTGATTTTCAATTCGCAACACAACCTCTGCCCCATGAAAAGGTTTTGCAATATAATCTACACCACCAACATCAAAGGCTTTTACTTTATCTACAACATCATCCAGGGCGCTAATAAAAATTACTGGGACTTCAGAAGTTTTCTCATCAGCTTTCAACTGTTGACAAACTTGATAGCCATCCATGTCGGGCATATTGATATCCAGTAAAATCACATCTGGCAAAACCATTTGGCACGCAGTCAGTGCCATTTTACCGTTTAAGGCTTTGCGAACTTCAAAACCTTGCGTAGTCAACATCGCTGATAAAAGCCGCAAATTATCTGGGGTATCATCGACCACTAAAATATTTCTTTTATGATGATTAATTTGATTTAAATTCATTATGTATAAAAAACTATGTTTGTAATAGTTGAAAATAGTAAATACTTATTTGAAATAGCACTGAGTTTTTTTTATCAATTTCACTGGAATACTGGTATTTCTAGTCTAAATTCCACAGTGATTGAGAGTTTTACAGGCTACCACAGCTATAGTACTCCTAAATAATTCGTTGGCGTTAGCCTGCGGCAACCGTGCTACGCCTCTACGATAATTTTCACAACTCAAATAGGATTGTATTAGTCAATTAGGAACTTTGCGAATTTGATAGCGTGCTTACAGCAGTATATTATCTAGCCGAGCGTCAAGAATTAAATTTTTATAGGTGTTATTTGATAGCTACCATTGAGGTGATACGGCAAGTAATTTAATAACCAATTGTTGTTCTATGGGTTTAGAAAATAGATATCCTTGAGCAAAATTACAATTTAAACTTCTCAATTGGGCTAGCTGTTCTTGTGTTTCGACACCTTCAGCGATCGCACTCATCCCCATTGAGTTGGCAATACCAATCATTGCTGGTACTAGTCCCATATTCTCTTTATTTTCCTGCATACGTTTAACGAAAGATTTATCAATTTTGAGGGCATTAAAAGGAAAATTGTGTAGGTAACTCAAAGAGGAATATCCTGTACCAAAATCATCCATAATCAACTTGATTTTGCGCTGCTTTAGTTGTTGAAGAATTATTTCAATTGCATTAGTATTTTCCATAATTACACTTTCTGTAATTTCTAATTCTAAGTATGCAGGATTTATTTTATTTTCATAAATTATTCGGTCAATTTGTTCTACTAAATTAGGCTGTAAAAATAACCGTGCGCTCAAATTGACACTCATAGTTAGAGGTTCTGGTGTCACTGGATAATGTTGCCAGATGCTCAGTTGATGACAAGCTGACTGTAATACCCAAGTATTGATGGCATTAATCAAACCTGTTTCTTCTGCCACAGGAATAAATTCTATGGGAGAAACCAGACCGCGAATCGGATGTTGCCAGCGTACCAAGGCTTCAAATCCAGAAATTCTGCCTGTAACTAGGGAAACAATTGGCTGATAGTAAACGAGGAATTCTTGTCTTTCAACAGCCCTTCGCAGATCATTTTCTAACTCTAAAAGGTGAATAGCTTCTTGATGCATTGCTGGATTGAAAACGTGATATTTGGCTCTTCCTTGAGCCTTAGCCCGATACATTGCTGTATCAGCATCCCGCAGCAAATACTCTGGGTGTTCGTAATCTTTATTACCCCAACTAATCCCAATACTGGCATTCATGAATACTTCATATCTGGACAGCTTAAAAGCGAGTGATAGCTGTTGCAGAATCTGTTCGGCAACTTGAATTGCCATATTGATATCTGTGATATTTTCTAGGAGAATTCCAAATTCGTCACCGCCCAATCGTGCTAGAGTATGAGTAGGTATCAGACATGCTTGCAGGCGGTAAGCGATCGCTATCAGCAATTCATCTCCCACTAGATGTCCAAGGGAATCATTGATAACTTTGAAGCGATCGCAGTCCAAAAAAAGGATTGCAAACTGATAACTAGATTGTTCCTTGGCTCGATTTAAAGCATTTTTTAGTCGCCTAATAAACAAAACTCGGTTTGGTAATCCAGTTAGGGAATCATGCAGCGCCATGTCTAGCAGTTGACTTTGCAATTTCTGGCGAGAATTGATTTCTCCTTGGAGCTTTTGCAGAGTTTTTTCTAGCTCCCCAGTTCGCTGTTTTACTCGATCTTCCAATTCAACATTTAGCTTCAATATTTCTAATCGCGCTGACCTCAATGCCAGTTGATTTTGCACGCGCACTAAAACTTCTTGGAACTCAAAAGGTTTGGTGATGTAGTCTACACCACCAACCTTAAAGGCTTTCACTTTGTCAAAAACATCATCTAAAGCGCTAATAAAAATCACCGGAATATCGGCTGTTAGCTCACAAGCTTTTAAGGTCTGACAAACTTCATAGCCATCTACTTCTGGCATCATAATATCAAGTAGAATCAAATCCGGTAATACTGTTTGAGTTGCTGTCAGTGCCATTTGCCAATTCAAGGCTTTACGAACGTTATACCCTTCCCTTGTCAATATGGAGGATAAAACCCGGAGGTTATCCGCCATATCATCAACGATCAAAATATCTTTTTTATTAGGGTCTAAATGCTCGTAATTCATTCTACGTTTGTTTTAGTCAATTCCATGATTTTCTCAAACTGGTAGTTATTCGCTAAATCCCTGATAACATTAAAAACTTGACTATTATCTGATGGAATTTGCTTGAGTAACTCTAAAATCATTTCATCGCTACAGCTAGCTGCGGCATAGTAAATCTGTTGAAGCCACTCAGGTGACATTTGTGATAAACGGCTCAGGAGTTCGGTAACACTGATAAATATCTGTGTAGGTTGATCGACAACTGTTGTGTTTGTGGTTTCTACTTGGTTGGTATACTTTACACCCAAATGTTGGCTCAGTTTTTCCAATAATACTTCTTGTCTGAATGGCTTGCGAATAAAATCATCACAGCCAATAGATAAAATTTTCTGGCGTTCTTCTTCAAAGGCGCTAGCAGTTAGGGCAATAACGATCGTGTGTGTATTGGAGTAACTCTGCTCTGCCCCAGATAAGTCCGAAGGGGGAGCCAGGGCTGTTGGCGATCGCTTTGTGGACGCATCATTTGCATCATTTTCCATGACACCAGTTGCTTCTAGGGTGGGAGACGCTGCGCCTAGCTGGCTTTTGAATAGGGGTACAACTTTGAGTTCGGACTCGCCGGAATCGGGGAATCCTCCTGCAAGGTACTGGCTCCCCGATGAAAGCAGCTGTTCCGAGTTTGGGAACCTCCGTAATCCATTGACTACCCCATACTCTCTTTGTTTACCTTTAATTATTCTTGTGGCTTCGTAACCGTCCATGACTGGCATTCGCATATCCATAAAAATTAAGTGTGGTTGCCAAGATTCCCAATTAGCAACTGCTTCACTACCATCTGTAGCTTCTCTGACTTCAAAGCCAACAGATGTAAGAATTTTAACTAGCAACAATCGGCTTTCTTTGGAGTCGTCAACTACTAAGATGCGGTATGCTTTCTCAGTCGGTGCTAAAGCTAGAATTTGGTATTTAATTTGGTTTATTGGGATTTCTCTGGGGCAAGCTAGAGCAATCTCAATATTAAAGACAAATCTACTACCGACACCCGGTATACTGTTGACAGTGATATCTCCTCCCATCAGTTGCACGTATTTCCGGCTAATCGCCAAACCCAGTCCCGTCCCTTGTTGGGATTTTCTGCCGATTTCGGTTTGCTCAAAAGCTTCAAACAACAAGTCCATTTCTTGTGGGGCAATACCGCAGCCAGTATCTTGTATCTCGAACAAGAGATGAGGGGGATGAAGAATTTGCTCCCTCATCTCCCCTTGCTCGCCAGTTTCCCAGCCCCCAGCCCCTAGTCTCACCCTTAGTGTCACCCTCCCACTATTAGTAAATTTAATGGCATTCCCCAAGAGGTTAAGCAAGACTTGACACAGTTTAATTTCGTCCGTTTCTATGTATTTAGGAATGTTTTGTGCATATTCAAACACTAGTTCTAAATTTTTAGATGCAGCACCTGCGTGTTGCATCTTTTCTAACTTATTCAATACATGAATTAAGTCAAAGCTGCTGCTATTTAATGTGATTCTGCCAGCTTCGATTTTGGACATTTCTAGAATGTCGTTAATTAAGTTGAGTAGATGTTCGCCAGCCCGATTAATAATTGCTAAATTTTCTTGATGTTCGCCAGACAGGGAATAATCTCGGCTCATGACTTGGCTAAAACCGAGAATGGCATTGAGTGGGGTACGCAGTTCGTGGCTCATATTAGCAAGGAATTCGCTTTTGGCGAGGTTAGCGGCGGTGCTTCGCGCCGCTTCACGAATGGCTGCTTGTTGTTCTTGTGCGGCAATTTTTTGCGATTGAATTAGTTCTTGTTGGGTGATTTGCAGTTGCTCGATAGCTTGCTGGAACTGTTCAGTACGTTTTTTTACTTGAGTCTCTAAGGTGCGATTGTATTCTGCTAATAAGTTTTCTGCTTGTTTGCGTTGGGTAATATCAAAAAATGTAGCGATCGCAAAAGCAAGATTTTCTGATTCATCATAAATTGGCTTTCCCAAAACTTCAATGGGAATACTCTTGTCAAAATGGCGAATTTCCATATCATCGATCCTGGCGCTTTCCCCAAGCAATGCTCTCAATATCGGCAGGCGATCGCTGGGGTAAAGTTGATCTGTCCCAGCAAGGTAAGCTTGATATACCTCTGACAATTTTTCGCTGCTAACTTTTGCGATCGCTCCTTGACCAAGAATTTGCTGCCCAATTTTATTTGTATAATAAGGTTCACCTTCAGCATCTATAATAAATACACCTATTGGCATAGCTTCTAAAAATTGAGTTAGCCGACTCTGACTCTGAGATAGCGCCTCATTTAAGACTTGCATCTGAGCATTCTTTGCTTCTAAAGTATTGAACGATACTTGGAGTTGCTTTGCCATAGTTTCAAATGACTTGGCTAGTTCTCCCAGTTCATCAGAACGCTGAATTTCTGGTATTTGCTCCCATTCACCTTTAGCAATTTTCTTCGCTGATGTATTTAATTCTAAAATCGGCTTAATTACCCAGCGACTAGTCAAAATCCCAATTCTTGTAGCGACTAAAAAAGCAATTATGCACAGCAAAATAGTGATGTGGGTGTTAGCGTTAATTTGCTTCATAAATTCGCCTTCGGGAATCACCGCTACTATTAGCCAATCTAAACCTAGTTCATCCCTCCAGTTTTTTACCTGCACAAAATAACGCATTCCATCGGCGGTAAAACTTAGCTGTTGCTTCTCTCCAACAAACTTAAGACTGCCAAAGCGTTTGATCAAAGACTGTGTTGTGAGTCTAATTAAAGAATTTTGACTATCTAATGCTGATAGACGTTTTCCTTTACCATTAATAATGGTATATGGTGGCTCGCTAGTCGAAGAAGCCACTATTAACCCAGAACGCTCTAAAATAAAAGTTTTACCCGAATCATTAATCTTTGAAGTGGTTAAAAAATTGCCGATTTGTGATAAAAGCAAATCAACACTAATCACCCCAACAAATTTGCGATTTTTATCGTAAACAGGATAGCTGGAAGATATGGATATAATTTCTGGTTTATCTTCCCATTGATAAATTTGACTCCAAACTCGTTTACCTGATTTGACTGGATCTGTATACCAAGCTTCTAGGCGAGGATCGTAATTTTTAACTTCCTGTAAATGGCGGCGATTTCCTTGGTTGTCTGTAGGGTAAACATAAAGTTTGCCGAGGCCATGCTTTTCGCTAACTTCATTAATTAAGACCTTGCCATTATCTAAACGTTCAACACCGATAAATTCACCTTTGGAATTGGCAAAGCTGTTATAGCCAACATTGAAAACCTGCATTTGTTTCCAAAAGTAATTGCCGGTGGTTTGAAAATCCGAAAGATTGAGCAAACCTAGCTCAATCGCATCTAAGTTGATTTGATTAATTTGCTTCGGGGTTGTTAAATAGCTATCAAGATGCTGTTCAATGCGATCGCAGATTTCATTTTCTAATTGAGTAGCAAGCTCCGTTACCGCTTTTTGACCGTTTTGATACGAAAGATAGCCCACAAGTCCCACCGCGCCACAAATTTGCAATATAAAGGGCACAATTAGAACATACCTCAGGGGCATATTGGCATAAAGTTTGCCAACTAAGCGATTAATAGATTTGATGGGCTGAACTTTGGATAACATTGTTGTTTATTCTTCCCCAGCATATTAGGGGTATTTTTGCCATATCAGCTACATTTAACATCAGGATAATTACGGCTTATTATGCATTTACTATGACATCTTTTTAAATGTAGAGTATAAAAAACTACAAAACTTTTTTCTTCTACTTTTTTGACTAGCTAAATTCCTCCAAGGTCTAATTTTCAGACTTAGCAACGCCGATAGCGAGTCTTGCCTGCGGCACAGTGAGCGAACGAGCGTCAATAACCCGTCGTAGATATTGCACCTGAATTAACTCAGTTTTATCCGATTTTCTCGGATGAAATGAAATTTAACCGATAAGCTACAGTATGCCATTGTAAAATTCAGGTCGTCATTAGTACCCAATCCAAAATTTAATTTTTAATTGCTGATGTCTTAATTTTCTGGACTGAAAACCCTTGGACTTATATAAAAATTAAGTACAACAATTTTAAAATTTTCATATAAATACAGAGTAAAAATAAAAAAACCTAAAAAAATTTACTAAATATTTTTTATTTTAAATAAATGTTAATTTTATTGTGGAAATATGTCAACCTCATCGCCGATTTGTAAAATTTTTCCGGCTGACGATGGAGCTAATTGGGTATTGACACTCAATCTGTAAAAGTGATTAAAAGGCGATGAAGCAACCCAATTTGGTAGAGTTGCTTGTCGCTGGGTTGCAAAGATTTTTTGAAAGTTTGGGTAAGCTTTTCCTAAATAAGAATCGCGTGTTGGGACTATACAACGCTGACATGGATTAACCCCAAAAAAATCTACATCTCCCACTCGAAAGGAGACTAAATCACCTTGTTCACTAAATAGCCGATCTTCCCAAAATGCTGGTACACCATCAATCTCGATGTTGGCACGCATCCGACGGCGTATTTCATCTACACTTAAACCGGGAAACCAAGAAGCTACTTCTGCCAATGTTGCTGTACTAATTACCGTTGGTCCAGGTGAGTATGTATCGTCAGGAAAACCCATCAGAGAATTTTGCCTTAATGTGACAGCAAACTCAAAAAAATCACTCATAGTTGCTTCTAATGCTGGCCGTTCCTCATCCAAATGAAAAATTTGTTGTGAGTCGCCGCCTGGGATGTGCAACGAGATAGTTCTATTTAAGAGTGCAAATTGCGCTCTTAATACATTGATTTTAGCATGACGTTTGCCATTAACAAATCTATCCTGTTCGTCAAAAATGGCAAACTCGCGGTCATGCTGTAGTGCGCCACTGGCAAGAACTCTAGCGTTTTCAACTTCAACACCATCCAGTGACTTAACCGGATACAGTAAAATCTTGGCTAGGTAAGGCATCATAGCATTGAGAGGCAGGGGGCAGGGGGCAGGGGGCAGGGGGCAGGGGAAGAATTTCTAACTCTTGATTAATGACTAATGACTAATGACCAATGACTAATGACCAATGACTAATGACCAATGACTAATGACCAATGACTAATGACCAATGATTAATGACTCCCCTGGTTTTCCGAACAAATAAGCACTCGCGTTACTTGTTCAACCAGGGGAGCGTCAATAATAATATTGTTAATTATGGATATATTGGCGATTTATCTATTCCTCCAACATGATTTAGAGGCCAGAAGCGAACTACAGCCCGTCCAATAATATTCTCGCGGGGGACGACACCCCAGCAACGACCATCGTAACTATTGTTACGATTATCACCTAGTACTAAATATGAATCAGTTGGTATAGTCTGGGGTTTCGCCAAAAAAGGTGGCTGTGGCCCTGATTGGCAAACATCAATAACTGTAGTCTGACCAGAACTAAGGTAATTGACTTCTGGGAGGGGTTTGTTATTGATATAGACTTTGCCATCCTTAAGTTGTACTTTTTCTCCAGGTAAGCCAATTACACGTTTAATGAAAGCATCTTGGTATTGTTCTTTTTGTAGCTCTTTTGTAGGCGAAAATACTACAATATCTCCCCGTTGCGGGTCAGCAAATTTATACTTCAACTTATCGACAATGATTTTATCTGCCTCCCACTGGTTTGGCGTACCATGCAGAGTCGGTTCCATCGATCCAGAAGGAATCCAGCGTGCTTCAGCAACAAAGGTACGAATTCCCAGAGCTAAAACAATGCTCAATACAATTGTTCTACCTAGCTCTGCGATCCAAGAATTATCGGGTTGTTGACTAGAGTTGTTATCAGACACTTTATTTTGCATGAAATTACTTAACGGAAGGAAAGATGTAGGTAATTAACTCGCCTAGTGACACTTTATCTGTTAATCTTAACGGGAAAATTTTAATTTCCTAGTCATGCTCCCATCTTGACTACCAATTTTAGATTGGGGATTTTAGATTTTGGATTAGGGTGTTTGTTTTGCATCATGACTCGCCTCTAGTGGACGAAACCAATGTAAAATACCCAAACCGTATTCTTTCTAGGCTACGGTCTAATCCAAAATCCAAGTTGCGCTGGAAGCGCACCTTTGGTGCGACCTAAAATCCAAAATTGATTGACGGGGTTCTTCATAAATTAAAAATAAACTTTTTTTTAACGCCCGGCAAAAATTGGTTACTCCGATCGCGAATAAGTTTAACCTAAAAGCATAATTCTCTGTAATACATGACTCCCAGTCTGAACAAAATTAACCCTACGTCATCTCCACAAATTTTACTGATTCGTCGCGCTCGCATAATTCTACCCAATGGTGAACTGATGATTGGGGATGTATTGACCCGCGATCGCCAAATAGTCGAAGTTGCACCAGAAATATCTCAAACGGCATTAGCCACTGAAATTGACGCAGAAGGATTAACTTTGTTGCCAGGAGTCATTGATCCGCAGATGCATTTCCGAGAACCTGGACTAGAACACAAGGAAGATTTATTCACCGCCAGTTGCGCCTGTGCTAAAGGGGGAGTCACTTCTTTTTTAGAAATGCCCAATACGCGCCCCCTGACAACGACACAGCAGGCTTTAGACGACAAGCTACAACGTGCCTCACAAAAGTCCTTGGTTAATTATGGCTTTTTTATTGGGGCAACAGCAGAGAATCTACCAGATTTGCTCTTAGCAAAGCCAACACCGGGAATTAAGATTTTCATGGGGTCGATGCATGGTCAGTTGTTGGTTGATGGCGAAACAGCACTTTCTGCGATATTTGCTAAAGGCGTTAGCGAAGCTCCTGCGAAGCAGGCTCGCTTGATTGCCGTTCATGCCGAAGACCAAGCTAGAATTAACCAACGCCGCCAAGAATTTGCTAATATCCACGATCCAGGCGTTCACTCGCAAATTCAAGATAATCAAGCGGCAATGCTAGCAACCCAACTGGCATTAAAACTTTCTCAAAAATATCAACGTCGTTTGCATATTCTGCACATGTCAACTGCTGAAGAAGCAGATTTGCTGCGTCAGGAGAAACCTAGTTGGGTAACAGCAGAAGTTACACCACAGCATTTGTTGTTGAATACCAGTGCTTACGAGAAGATTGGTACTTTAGCACAGATGAATCCACCTTTGCGATCGCCCCATGATAACGAAGTTCTCTGGCAAGCTTTGCGCGATGGCGTGATTGATTTCATTGCTACAGATCACGCGCCGCACACCTTAGAAGAAAAAGCTCAAGAATACCCCAACAGTCCTTCGGGAATGCCTGGGGTGGAAACTTCTCTAGCTTTGATGTTAACTGCGGCGATGGAGGGAAAGTGTACTGTTGCCCAAGTTGTTAACTGGATGTCAAAAAATGTAGCTGTGGCTTATGGTATTCCCAATAAAGGAGCGATCGCACCTGGTTATGATGCCGATTTAGTGCTTGTAGATTTAAACACATACCGTCCAGTCCGGCGCGAAGAACTGTTAACTAAATGCCGTTGGAGTCCTTTTGAAGGCTGGAACCTCACCGGCTGGGCTACAACCACCATTGTCGGTGGTGAAGTAGTTTATGACAAAGGTCAGGTAGATACAAAAGTGCGGGGTCAAGCTTTAACTTTCTTATAGGAAATATTTATTTAAGCTTATGTAGTAGACAAATAATTAGGCATCAAAGCCATACTTGAACTGGCAAGATTCTCATCTATTCCAAGTTAAGACTAGATCAATGCCGTTTGGTTAAAACTAAAAGACGACAATCCTTATTTTTTCCCTTTACCCTTTTAACCCAAAGGTATTGACTAGTCGCTGTATCAGAGATTGCAACTTGAAACCCTGAATTTATTTATAAGTGTTTCAAGTCAAAACTTCAATAACTACTTCCTTCTGGCGATCAGATTACCTATTTATTCTTTTTTCGCCGTTTGGCGTCCTTCTCTAACGAGACACTACGCGTTGGCGGTAGCCTGCGGCAAGGCTCTTCTCTACGAGACGCTCCGCGAATGCGTCTACGTAAAAAGAAACTTAGGTATTCTTGCATTTGGATAAAAGTAAACAAGCTGATTCCATAATACTTTTGACTTTCGAATGCGTGACTTCCGCCTTGCGGTACTAGTATTTCTACGATATTTATGTATAAATACTAGATATTTTATTTATTTAATTTATTTTGATATCAGTATTAATTACAGATGTGCATAGAATAATTTATTGCTATTTAAATTAATTTTCAAATATTTGAAAGTTCAGTATTTATGTGTATATATTATGACTTTAGTTCGGGTATATTGAGGATAAGGAAAAGTTAGACAACTTCTACAGAACTTGCTTGATGTTGTTTAACTTGTCTCTACTAGCTTTGGCTGCTAAATAATCCCGATTTGTTCTTTTAATGACAGTAGAGAACCAATCGGGTAAAACCAAGCTGACTAAGTTCTGTGAAAACTCTCATTTAACCCAACAACAGTTTACATTTTCTTCATTAATAGACCATCTAAATCAGTTTTTTACACGATTATTGCAGCAATAAAGCTGCTGTTACAAAATTTTTAATTTATTTTGGGTTGAGATAACAATGTTAGTGATTTACAGCGGTGAGCGTGGTAGTGGCAGATAGAAGGAGTGTGGAATTCTCCCTCGACTGTTTGCAAAAATTTTCTCGTATTGCATATTCTCAAGAAAGTGACATTTCTCGTACTTAAGTCGGGAGATAAGCTGAAATCGCGGCAACAACTTCGCTAATGGCACAATTGAATGGGATGAGTTCGACTTGACGAGTACCCTCATTCCCATAAGTCAAGCTCACACTTAAATAACTATCTGGCTTGTAGGGCAATCGTTCTGCCCATTCAACTGCCACAATTCCTGGTATGACTTCAACACCTTCCCAGTAACTTTCTAAATTCAGGGCTGCAACTTCTTGTGGTTCTAGGCGATATAAATCTAGGTGATAAAGGGGCAGGCGTCCTTCCGTATACTCATTAATCAGGGTGAAAGTGGGACTGACAATAGGTTCAGCGATTCCCAAACCCTTGCCAATACCTTGAACGAGGGTAGTTTTACCAGCACCTAAATCACCTTCTAGTAAAATTACACTGCCAGGAGTTAGAGATTCACCGAGAGTAATACCTAAGCGTAGGGTCGCTTCTGTATCTGCAAGAAAAATTTTCATAATTAGTCATTAGTCATTAGTCATTAGTCCTTTGTTTAGACTAATGACTAATTTCATTTTCCTTCATTTTGAATTTTGTTAGCGAGTCCGCGTACTCCTACGGAGAAGCAAGCTACGCGCAGCGTCTGTCTGCGACACGCTGCGCGAACGTAGAGAGCGTCATTTTGAATTTTGAATTCCCCTAAGGGGCTGACCTTTACCGTACCACCGCAACAATACTTGTGCTAGTTTCTGCGGATTGTGACGGATAACACCCGTTTCATCTTCATACAAAACATTAGCTAGAACAATCCTTCGTCCTAGCTGAGTTATGGCTTCTCTATCTAGGAAAACCGGATGGGAGTTTTGTTCGGCGTAGCGGATGAGTGATTGCTCCGACGGGGATTTTTTGTGGATTAGTACAGCATCAAATAGCCGCCTTTCTCCACAAGCAGCATCAATTGCTCTGATGTGATCTGCAACAGTATAGCCTTCAGTTTCTCCTGGTTGAGTCATTATATTGCAGATATAAATACGGGGGGCATCTGTTTGAGCGATCGCATCGGCAATTTCTGGTACTAATAAATTAGGAATCAGGCTTGTATAAAGGCTACCTGGTCCAATAATAATGTAATCAGCTTCTTTAAGTGCCTTAATAGCTGCTGGTACTGCTGGAGGATTAGCTGGAATGCAGCCAATTTTGACAATTTTACCGCCAGCTTTGGGAATGCTAGACTCCCCATCAATGCGGCGACCATCGGCTAATTCTGCCCAGAGGCGAACATCACTGAGAGTTGCTGGTAGTACTTGTCCTCGTACCGCTAGCACTTTAGAACTGGCTGCAACGGCTTGTTCTAAATCTCCAGTAATATCACTCATTGCCGTTAAAAACAAATTACCAAAACTGTGACCCGTTAACCCATCTCCAGCCCGAAAACGGTATTGAAACAATTCTGTTAATAACTTTTCTTCATCTGCTAGTGCAGCTAAACAATTGCGAATATCCCCTGGTGGTAACACTCCAAATTCTTGACGCAACCGCCCAGAAGATCCACCATCATCGGCAACAGTGACAATAGCAGTAATATTAGCGCTGTAGGTTTTTAATCCCCTCAATAACGTAGAAAGTCCCGTACCACCACCAATTACCACTATTTTTGGGCCTCGGTACAATCGATGATGAGCCAGTAAGACATCAATGAGTTCCTCTCCGCCTTCTGCTCTTAGTACCTTAGTAATTGAGCCTACAGTGCGAGTTTGCCCCCAAAGCACTAACAGCAAGCCGCCAAGCAGCACCAAAGGCCCACTAACATAGTTGGGTAAAATGTTGGTGATTACTCCCAGGAAACCCCTAAACAACTCAATCGTCCAAAAAATTGGGGTGAGCTTAATCCAGATAGCTAACCCCAAACTCGCCAGCAGTACACCCCCAATACTGATCAACAACCAACGTTTTACCGATAGTCCAGGGGATAACCATTTGAACCACTGGTTAACCCGATAGGAAGTACGAGAGCGCGACTGCTTTTGCAGGGCGTTGAGGGCTTGTCTGAGAAAACCAATTGACATACCTGATTTACAGCAGTGCTACAAACAATAATTAACAGAAAATTTACACCACTTGGTTTAAAACATTAGGCGTGAAACTATTATATTTGTCTATCCCATTAGACTAAGAGAAAGTGGTCAAAATTGCCAGTATTCCTAGTTAAACAATACCGTAGCTTGATAAAAGTGAATTTAATGCAAAAACGAATTTTAGGATTAGATCCAGGACTGGCAATTTTAGGATTTGGGGCAATTACCTGCACACAAACTCCTAACAAGATACCAGAGACTACAGTAAATATGCTGGATTTTGGGGTAATTAAAACGTCGGCAGATGTAGAAATGGGACTGCGTTTATGTACTTTGTTTGATGATTTACACACCGTGATGGAGGAATTTAAACCAGATTTGGTTGCGATCGAGAAACTATTTTTCTATCGAATGTCAAGTACAATCCTGGTTGCACAGGCGCGGGGTATAGTTATTTTAGTGTTGGGCCAGCGTCGTCTTCCTTATGTAGAGTTTACTCCTGCTCAAATTAAACAGGCTTTAACAGGGTATGGCAATGCCGATAAGTCGGAAGTGCAAGAAGCAGTGGCGCGGGAGTTGGATTTAGATGATATTCCTAAGCCGGATGATGCTGCGGATGCTTTGGCGGTAGCTTTGACGGCTTCTTATCAGCTGTAGGTGTGTACACAGACAATAAAGTTCGTCAGAATCCCTCACTGATTGATTCTGACCCGGCATTGATGGTTTTGCACCAAATTTTCAATTTGGTATGGTGTTTCACCATTTATTTAGCGTTCGACTGAGCGCTCACGTCGAAGTCCATCATTAGCACGGAATTCAATTTTTTATTTTAATACGCTTGGGTTAAGGATTTTTGGTATTGATTTTAGGTATGTAGAGACTAGCTATTGCAACGTCTCTTGCATTGGATTTGGGGCTTAACTGAACTGTATTGTTTCTTATTTTGGCGAGGTCGCACGCATGTATTCTTTTTTTTAATAAGGATTTTGCTTAATAAGTAGGCTTAAAAATAAAACACTATAACTATTAAAATCAAGAACAAAAATCTTATGCTTTCAATGTGTTTGCGTTGCTCATGCATCTGAGAGCGAATTATATTTTAAAAGCTAGCAACACAATAAAATGACTTGAGAACTTAAGCCTTATGTCGGCAGATAAACCTCTAAATCACAACCTTAATCTCACTTATTTAAATATTAATTGTAACAATCTAACTTTATACACCAGTACACTTAAGCATACAGAAGTGGTATAATAATCACGAGTATTCAATCGTACATAAATTTTAAGCTTGCCGTACCACTAAAGGTACTATAGGAATCGTATTTGATTTTTGAAATTATCTACGTGGGCGGGGAGTGGGGAGTAGGGAGTAAGGAATTAGGCTTTTCAATCTGTATCGAGCTTTTTCAGGAATCAAATATTAGTCCTATAGATATACAAAAACTTTATCTAAAACTCAGTTTTGAGTTACAAAAAATACTTTATCATTCATAGTTTACTGAGAAAATGCGATTACAGGATATTGGCTGAAAATGCTTGAAAGCAATCATTAACATTTAAAAATAGCTAAAATAGCTTACTTAGTTTCTAAGTAGTTCAAAAACTGTGTGTTGTAATAATGTCAACTTGAATAATTATTATTTTATGTGTGTAAGCTCCTATGGTCAAGCGATCGCTCCAAGCATCACTCGCCGGGATTCAACAAGCTAGAAAAGCGTTCGCTCATAAGGGGTGGACACAAGACAATTTGGCTTTTGAAGTCAACTTAAAGACTCGCCAACCAATTTGGCGGTTTTTTAGTGGCCGTCCTGTTGAGCGTCATATCTTTATAGACATTTGTTCTGTGTTGTCGTTGAATTGGCGGGAGATTGCGGCTAATCCTCCAGAAGAATTCTCTGAATCAAAAGAACTTAGTACTGCTGAATTTTTAGATATTGATGCTCTAGTACAACAAGTGCGATCGCAACGCTTCGACAAAATTCAAGACCAGTGCGGCACTTTGCAGTTATTAGATGTTACTCGCCCCGTTAGAATAGACGACATTTATATCGATGTCAACATTTTGGAGGAGATTGCCAGCCTTCAGTGGTTAGAGTTTGCTGATTTGCAAAACTTTACATCAAAAGAATTTGATCGCTTTGGTTTAGGTGAAGTATCCCAGACACAAATGGCGGGAATCACGGCAGTTCAAACTTACTCAAAGCTGCGGGTGTTGGGTAAACCGGGAGCAGGTAAAACCACTTTTTTACAACATCTGGCGATTCAATGCAACCGAGGGAGATTTGCAGGAAATCGGGTTCCTATTTTTGTCACCTTAAGAGATTTTGCTGACAAATCTAGAGAAGTAGGAGAGTTCAATTTACTGAACTATATTTGCGAAGACTTCCTCACCTGTGGAATTTCAGATCCATCTGTGCTGGAAACTTTGTTGTTGGAAGGCAGAGTATTGCTGTTGCTGGATGGATTAGATGAAGTACTCCATCAACAGAGTAAGGGTGTCGTCAATGAGATTCGCAGACTATCTGAGAAGTATCAAAAGAATATGTTTGTCGTCACCTGCCGCACGGCAGCTAAAGCTTTGAACGTCAAACGCTTTACAAATGTTGAAATTGCCCCTTTTAGTCAAGATCAAATTGTTGCTTTTGCTCAGAAGTGGTTTACAGCAGTTACGAAAACGAACATGCAGGATAAACAAGAACAGGCATTTGAGTTTATTGAGAAACTAGATTTACCCGAAAATTTACAATTTCAAAGACTTGCTATCACTCCCTTGTTTTTGCATCTCGCCTGTTGGGTTTTTCATCACCAGAACAAATTTCCAACCCAAAAATCTGCTTTTTATAAGCAGTGTTTAGACCTACTCTTGGGCAAATGGGACGAAACTAAAGCAATTGAGCGAGATGAAATATACCAAGGTTTTTTATTACCACAAAAACTTAAGTTGCTGAGTCAGGTTGCTAGCGCGACATTTGAGCAGGGTAATTACTTTTTTGAACAACATATTGTTGAGCAACACATTAGCGATTATATCGGTGATTTGCCGAATGCTTCCACAGAAGCAGAGGAATTGGAATTAGATAGTAAAGGAGTACTTCAGGCGATAGAGTTGCAACATGGATTACTAGCAGAACGAGTGCGGGGGATTTTCTCTTTTTCTTATTTGACGTTTCAAGAATACCTGACTGCTCGAAAAATCGCGGGCAGTTATAATTTACAAGCATTAAAACAACCCTTAGAACGTCTGGTAACTCATATTACTGAACCCAGGTGGCGTGAAATCTTTTTGTTAACGGTTGCCATGCTACGGAATGCAGATTTTTTGGTACTGTTGATGAAGCAAGAAATTGATGCCCTAGCGGCTCAAGATCCATATTTGCAAAAATTTTTAACTTGGGCAAGTCAAAAATCTCTCCTTGCTTCTGAGTCTGCTGCAATTCGGGCGTTTTATCTTGCCCTGGCTAGGACTCCTCACCTTACCCCGTACTTTGCCCTTGTCTGCATCTTCGATCAAGATATTTTTTTGGATGTGGCATTAGATAACCTAGTAATGGAATGCGAATCTAATTTTGCTGATGTCTATGGGTGCAACGATGCTGTGAGTAGTGCTTTAGCAATTGTTCAAGATGCTGGCTTACATCAAGTTTTACAACAACTTAAAGACCTACTGCCCGATCCAGAACAAAGTAGAGAAAGCATTCAGACATGGTGGCAAACAAGTTATCCTGCTTGGATGGAACAGTTAAAAACTGCGATCGCCAAGCATCGAAACATTGAGCATCACTGGCACTTCAGTCCACAGCAACAACAAGTATTGCAACAATATTACGATGCCAATCAGTTGCTTATCGATTGCCTTAATAGCAACTGTGAGATCACAGACGTTGTGCGCCAAGAGATTGAAGCCAGTTTATTGCCGATAGAAGAACTCTCCAAGCGGGAATGGCAGGGATTGTGATACCAAGTTGCGATCGCAATTACTACCTCTTTCTCAACTTCCCCCGCTTCCCCTGCCTACTAAAACGGTTTTATTCACTAAGAAAAGGAATCTATGGTTGGACACGACATTATTGTTATTGGCACTTCGGCAGGCGGACTCAAAGCACTAGGCGCAATCTTAGGCGCTCTACCTGCTGACATTGATGCTGTCTTCTTTATTGTTCAGCACCTTGCAGCAGATAAGCCCAGCATTCTCCCCCAAATTCTTGCAGATGTAGGCTCTCTCCCAGCATCTCACCCGGCAGATGGAGAGCCAATTCAAACCGGGCGAATCTATGTTGCACCGCCGGATTATCACCTGTTGGTGAATCAAGGCTCGATGCGTGTCGTGCGCGGGCCTCAAGAAAACCGCTTTCGACCCGCGATCGATGCGTTATTTCGTTCAGCCGCCCGCGCTTATGGTACAAGGGTGGTAGGTGTGGTACTCACTGGTTATCTTGATGATGGCACGGTGGGGTTGCAGGCAATCAAAAAACGAGGCGGAGTGGCGATCGTTCAAGACCCGGAGGAAGCAGAATACCCCAGCATGGCAAAGAGCGCCTTGCGGTATGTGAAAGTCGATTACTGCCTGCCGCTCGCAGAAATCCCAGACCGACTAGTGGAGTTGTCACAGGAACCCGCCGCCAAGGAGGACGCATACCCTGTGAACGAAGAGATCGAAATTGAATCCAAGATTGCTGAACAGCAGATGAATACCCAGGAGTTTTTGAAGAATGTAGAAACGGTGGGGACTCGAACGACTTACACTTGCCCTGAATGCAACGGCAGCATCTGGCAAATTGGCAAAGAAGAGCCGCTACGCTTTCGCTGTCACATAGGGCATTCCTTTACAGCTAATGTGTTTTTGGCAGAGCAAACTCAGAATCTCGAAAATGCGCTGTGGTCGGCTGTGCGGGCAATGGAGGAAAAGGTTACATTTTCCCGTCAAATGGCAGAACAGATGAAAAACTACAATTTAACTAGTGCCGTAACAAAATATGAGGATCATGCAATGAATTTGGATAAAGAGGTGTCCTTAATTCGAGATATCATTCTCAACGGCTTTGCCACGAAACGAGCTATTGCTCCAATAGACGAAGATGAGGCTGAGTAACTGTAGGCTTAACCTTCTTTAATGACTATCGCTAAGGGACTTCCAACTAAAAAAATATCCTATCGCTGTGTAGGCAGGGGAGCAGGGGGCAGGGGGAGAAAGAAAATATATATTATCTGAGTAAATTGGATAATTTATTTTCTGGAAGTCGCTAAATAAAAATCCAAAACTCTTATTTATTCTGACTTTTATAAATTTAGATGTCAGTTTGAGAATCTTTTACTGAATGCAATCGAGCCGATGTTGCGATTTGCAGGAGGCATTACCACTTTTTTGGCTAATCCCACTTTAATAATGATACAAATCACTTAAGTGGACTTCAGCTATGAGACTCGGAATTCATTCCGAGGCGGGATAGAAACGTAGTGCGAGATTTATTAATAAAGATATGGCTGCGACAAGACTTGTGTGTACACACAAGCGCTTTCATTCAGAACACGAGGACTTTCATTCAGAACACGAGGACTTTCATCCAGAACACGAGGACTTTCATTCAGAACACGAGGACTTTCATTCAGAACACGAGGACTTTCATCCAGAACATGAGGACTTTCATTCAGAACACGAGGACTTTTATTCAGAACATGAGGACTTTCATTCAGAACACGAGGACTTTTATTCAGAACATGAGGACTTTCATTCAGAACACAAGTCTTTTTTGAGCCAATGAGGGAATGAAACAGCTTTGCTTTTCAACAAGGGTTGGGGAGATTAAAAGTCTGTGGAGCCACTCTAAAAAACTTGTGTGTACAACTGTAGGCTTGCGGGGGATTTGGACACCGCGCATTTCACAAATCAAATGTTGTATTGCTATATTTGACAACAGTACCCAATACGGTTCAGTTAAGGCTAAAACTCTTTATCAAAGTCAAATTTTTTAACGTAGACGCGTTGGCGTAGCCTCTCGTAGAGAAGCGGCTTACCGCAGGCTACCGCAGAGGTACAGAGGGAACAGAGAGAAGAAAAAAATGCTTAACTGAATTGTATTGCAACAGTACCCACAATTACGAATTACGAATTATCTATGATTCCTGCACTCAACTTTGCAATCATCAATACCAATTGAGTAAGCTTAATCGGTTTAGCTAGATGCATTTGGAAACCAGCATCAATCGCCCTTTGCCGCTCTTGCTCGGTGGCATAGGCACTGATTGCTGCTGCTGGAATTTGTCCCCCAGCTTTAGCCTCAAGCTCTCTAACCTGACGAATTAAAGAGTAACCATCCTCCTGTGGCATGCCAATATCTGCTAGAAGCAGATCATATCTGGCAGGAGATTCAGTTAGAGCAGCGATCGCTTCCCTTGTCGATGTAACAACTACTACTTCAGCCCCGAAGTCTTCTAACATGCACTTGATTAAGTCGCGGCTATCCCCTTGATCGTCTACAGCCAAGATGCACAACCCTTCAAAGGTAAGGGATGGATTTTTACCATCTAATGGATCTGGAGTCTCTGATAAAAGGCTTGGCTCTAAATAAGTTGGCGGTGTAATTTGCGGCGGCATTGAGCGCAGAGGCAGCCTGATGATAATTGTGGTTCCTTGCCCCTGTCCTGGACTTTGCGCTTGAACTGTTCCACCGTGAAGTTCTACAATATGACGAACGATTGACAAGCCCAATCCAAGCCCCTGACTTGTTTTGGTACTGCTGGAATCTCCTTGGCGGAAGCGCTCAAACACATACGGCAGCAAGTCTGCCGGGATACCAATTCCTGTGTCGCTGACTCGAATTTCAGCCTGACTATATACAGCTTGGAGCATAACTCCCAGTCGCCCATCGGTTGGAGTGAACTTAATCGCGTTAGAAAGTAAATTCCACATAACTTGCTGTAAACGGTCAAAATCTCCGACAACTGTCGCCGAGTTCAACTGTGAAACAATTTGAATGCCTTTTGCCTCTGCGGAAAATTCGATAGACTCAATGGCGGCATTCACTACTGAAACTAGATCGATTAGACGAGTCTTTAAATGAAGCTTTCCACTCGTAATCCGTGAGAGATCCAGCATATCATCGATTAACTGAGCCTGCACATTAGCACTCCGCTCCACCACTTCCCAGGCACGAGTGACTGCTGCTTCATCTAAATCGCGGGTGCGGATAAGTTCCGCCCAGCCAAGTATAGTATTGAGCGGGTTACGAAGTTCATGGGAGAGGTTCGACAGGAATTCATTTTTAGCTTGGTTGGCATTTTCCGCTTCTTGACGGGCTGACTGCTCCTGTGCTAAGAGTTGCGATCGCTCTAATTCAAACTGCTTGCGATCGCTAATATCTTCAATCGCCAGCAAAATCTTTTGGGACTCTCCCTGTTGAACAATTTTCCAAGCATTAAGCAGCATAGTTTTCTGCCCAATCTGCTCAAAACGATGCTCTACCTCTAAGTTTTCAATAGTGGTATCGTTGGCGAGAATGTCTTCTAGGATCTGTTGTAGTCCAGGTAAGTTCCACTGACCGTTCCCTAGTTCAAAAATCAGAGATTGCGCTGTCTGTGATGGTGAAACCTGAAATGTTTCATAAAACGAGCGATTGGCTTTGTTCACTCGGAAATCAGAATCAAGCACGATTAACGGCACTTGTACCGTCTCCACAATCGCTTCAGCATAATTCCGGGCTTGTTCTAACCTTTCTGCACTGCGTTTAAGAACATCAATATCTATTAACACCAACACTATACCGTCAATCTGGTTTTCTATGGTGCGATAAGGACGGATGCGGAGGTTGTACCAATGTCCCCCCAGAGTTTGGACTTCTAATTCTTTGATGCCGAGTGTGTCAAGTACTTCCAAAATTAGAGCTTCTAAATCAGGAATATTCAGATTGGCTCTGATATCGCTTAAGGGTCGTCCAGCATCGGTGGGAATTAAATTGAAAAGCCGCTGCGCCATTGGCGTAAAACGTCGAACCCGTAAGTCATTTGTCAATATCAAAATGGGAATATTGATACTGGCAAGCAAATTCGTGAGATCGTTGTTAACTTGGTGTAATTCCAGATTTCGAAAGCGAAGTTCTTCATTGGTTGTGTTGAGTTCTTCGTTAGTTGCCTGAATCTCTTCTTTGGCAGTTTCTAGCTCCTCATTGGTGCTTTGTAACTCTTCATTGCTGGAGATGATTTCTTCATTGGCAACTTTCAGGTCTTGATTGATGTGCTCCTGCTGTTGGATCACCGTTTGCAGATAATCTTGAGTCGCAGCCCGCTCTTGATTGGCGTTTGCGAGTTCAAGCTTTAGCCGAACAATCTCACGCACTAAGTCTTCGTGCTCTTGGCTTTGAGGATTAAAAGAACTGAGGTTGCTAACCGTGGGTGGAGCTTCTTCAAATAAAACCAGAAAGTAGAGTTCTTCGTCAGTCGCAGGCTTGAATGGAATCACTTCAATATTGACGATTTTTGAAAGATCGCCCTCTTCAATGCGTAACCCTTGCCTTCTAACTAAAATTTTTTGCCGTTGTGCCTGATAAATTGTGGTGCGTAGCTCGGCGAGTAAACCCTGGCGCACCATTTTAAATAAGTTGAGACTCGGTTTTCCAGGTGAAACTTTTAGGTAGAGATCGATTTCTCCCCGAAGTTGCAGCACTTCCATTTTGTTGTTGATTACTACACCCACCGGGGCATAGCGATTCAAGATCAGTTGGTCAGTTTTTCTCTCTAAATCAAAATCATTTGATGGATTCTCATTGGTCGGCTCGAGTTCGTCAACTTTTGCGCTCGGATAATTGCTGGTAACGAACGATAGAATTGGACGATTTACAGTTAGCTTTTTGGCATAAACTTTATTCTTTTTATCAATCTGAGTAAATAACTCTGAATATTTACCAGTGCTTTCTGAAGTCCCTAGCAGCAAAAAACCAGTCGAGTTGAGACTGTAATGGAAGATGGGCAATATCCGTTTTTGCAACGTTTCGCCCAAGTAAATCAGTACATTGCGACAGCTAATTAAATCTAAGTTGGAAAAAGGGGGGTCACTACCCAAGTTTTGTCGGGCAAACACACACAGTTCGCGGACGGCTTTACTAATTCGATACCCACCGCCTTCAAGGGCATTAAAGAATCTGCGGCGACGCTCTTGTGAGACTTCCACCATTTGATTCTCTGTATAAATGCCTGATCTTGCTTTCTCAATCGCTATCTCGCTGATGTCTGTGGCAAAAATCTGGATCGGCGGTAGGGTAACTTTATCCGACAAAAACTCCAGCAAGGAGATGGCGATCGAATAGACTTCTTCGCCTGTGGAACACCCAGCTACCCAAATCCGAATCGGCAACTCTGGCGATTTGTTTTGGATGATAGTGGGAAAAACTTGCTCTTTCAAGAGTTGAAATGCTTCGGGGTCACGGAAAAAATAGGTGACGTGGATCAGAATTTCTTCATAGAGTGCTTTGACTTCACTCGGATTTTCTTGCAAAAACTGGGCATAATCCTCCAAGCGTTCTAGTTTATACAACAGCATTCGGCGCTGGATTCGGCGATCGAGGGTGTTGGGCTTGTAGTGGCTGAAGTCAACGCCAGTTGCCGATCGCAACAACACAAATATAATCGCCAGGGCATCGCCCTGTTCGGGCAACTTTTCAATTGCGATCGCTGGTAATGAGCCAGAAATAAAAGCATTGCGACTGAGGTTTACCAGTTCGTCGGCGATTTTTTCAGGCGGCAGAATAAAATCAACATTCCCGGTGGCAACAGCAGTATTGGGCATACTATCGAATTTTGCGGTGTCTTCACACTGAGCAAAAGTCACGCCTCCGGCTGCCTTGATTGCCTTTAACCCAAGTGAACCGTCTCCATCTGCTCCAGATAAAACTACTGCGATCGCTTTGTTCCCTCGATCTGCTGCCAATGAAGTAAAGAACGCATCAGCAGGCATATATTTACCGCCAACTTTCTCTCGCGGCGTAAGTTGCAACACTCCATTAGATAAGATCATCTTAGTGTTAGGCGGAATAATGTAGACCTTGTTAGGTTCTACACTCACGCCGTCTTGAACTTCAGTAACGGGCATTTGAGTTTCTCTTGCCAGAATCTCGCTCAACAGACTCTTGTGGTTAGGGTCTAAGTGTTGAATCAGCACAAATGCCATCCCTGTATCGGTAAGCAAATATTTGAGCAACTCCGTAAACGCCTCTAATCCACCCGCAGAGGCGGCAATACCAACGACGGGAAATAAAGCATCTGCAATGTCTTGCTGCTCTACGTCGAACGCATCATTAGCGGTAGATTCAGATGTAGGTTGCTCAAAGGGTTGATCAGATGTCATAGGATGAAGTTTAGCACTGCAATAATTTGGCAGATTAAGTTTATATTTTAGGTCAGTTTACTTACTTGCCTTGTATATAATAATAGTTTAACTACAAGTTAAATAAACAACCTAAGTTTCCTAAATCCAAGTCATTGCCAAGAAATAAGAAGCTAGAATAAATGCAATACCAATAATTCCGCTACTCAAAAGCAAAACTAATTGAGTTAAAATATACATTTGATAACTCCTGAGATTAATCCTATCGTTTATTAAATTTATTAGTAGTCTTTTAAGAAAAATTATTTCCACCAATAAATGACCCATATTATTCTCAAAAGTTAGACTACTATATAGCGTTTCCTAATCATACGAGCTACATCATAGTCCCCTCTCGAAGAGCCTACGGTGTACATACAAGTCCGTAACCATATCTTTATTAATAAATCTCGCACTGCGTTTTATCTCGCCTCAGAATGAATACCGAGTCTCATAGCTGAAGTCCAGGCTTTGTGGACTTTCTCTATCAGCCGCCGAACTTCAATTCTGGGCGGGATTGCCTCTCTGTGTGACAGTTTCACTTTGACAAAAATAAAATGTGGCTAGAGGATTTTTCGACTTGTGTGTACACCGTAGCTCAAAGAGCGGGGAGGGGGTTGGCGGTGGAGTTGTTGTACCTTACTTAACCGAGAACCGCTATATCTAAGACATTAATTAAAAGTAGTTACCATGAGGATGAGGATTATTAGTAATTGCTAAAATGCCAAGCACCGCAACAAAATCATCAATAACTACGGGTTTAGCAAAACATAGACTAAACCCAGCTAAAAGTGCGTTTTGATACATATCTTCTGTTACAGTGCTTGTTAGAGCGATCGCTGGTACTGCTTTGCCTCGCTCTCCCGCATGTGTTCTCAGTTGGTGAATCAGAGCATAGCCATCTTCATTTGGCGTGGAAATATCACTTAAGAGGACATCAGGTTCCCATTGCACAAATATTTCCAGAGCTTGCTCTTTTAAAGATGCCGCTTGCACGCTCACACCATAGTATTGCAACATCGGCGTGAACGAATTGCAGAAATTGACATCATTATCTACAAGAAGTACTCGTAGCCCTTGTAGAGATGAAGGATTACTAGGAAATTTATTATTTATATGCATCAACGTTTCAAAATTGAGGTTTTCTTAAACTTTATAATGTCCTTAAACAGTACATTTTTTGTGCTTGCTTGAAGTTCAATAAACGTCTCATCAGTAGGCATGAATAGCCTATTACCTTTGAAATTATCTACTCCCTTAGCAGCTTTAATTGCAACAATTAGGATACTAAGAACTTCCAAAAATATCCCATTGCTTTTAGGGCAGGGAGCAGAGAGAGCAAAAGTCATTTTGATTCCAAAAATCGGATAATTTATTTTTTGTAGTTACCTTAAAGACACTAGCTTCCATGACAGCATTGCCAAGATCAACTATTTGTTTGATCCGGGAAAATAATTTTTTTAACAGTTTTTACTCTAACATCTCCTGTTAAAGGTGAGGTTTTAGATAGTGTATAAGTTGTATATTTTGTATAAATTTAGTAAGAATTTTTCTGATAAAAAACATTCAAATTATTCTGATGCCCAGTAACTACTGGTAACAATTATTAATTATGTCTAAAGAAGTAGAATTTTTATATCTTTCAGTAGTAGTTAAAACAACTTAAAAATAATATATCATCCAGTCTCCGGCGATGAAAACTATTAATAGCTGCTATTTTCTGCTGAAGATTTCGGTGTGAAGCACTTAACAAAACACTCAAGCCTGCGGGTCTAGCTATCTTGTCGATTCCCTCTACTACCTCAGCAAAAAAGGGATCTGCAATTGAAGTTACTACTACTCCACTGGTATTAGTGCGTTTATTTTGCAAGCTTTGAGCAATAGCATTAGGCACATAGTTCATCTCCTGCGCTAGTTGCTTAATTTTCTCTCGCACTTTGGGGCTAATGAGAGCGTTATCTCGCAAAGCGCGTGAAACTGTGCAATGAGAAACGCCTGCTCTTTGAGCAATATCTGCAATTGAAATTCTTTTTTCATTCATTTTTTTATATAAGGTTTAAAATTTTTGCAATTGTGTGCATTTTTTGTAATATAAATAATCATTATTTGTCAAGATATTTTTAATACAACTCACATGTTGTATAGAAAGGAGTCTTAAATTCAGCCTCCATTTCCATAACTTAACTTTTTTGAAGAAAAATATGATTAAGCAGTCAATGATTATTATCCTAATGGGTGTATCAGGTTCGGGCAAAACCACCATAGGAAAACTGCTAGCAGAATCGTTACAATGGGAGTTTAGCGATGCTGATGCTTTCCACTCACCAGAGAATGTTGAGAAAATGCGGCGCGGTATTCCTCTAAGTGAAGCTGACAGGATACCTTGGTTACAAGATTTGCAAACAGCGATAAAACATTGGCTACAAGAAAATAAAAATGTGGTGCTGGCGTGTTCGGCTCTAAAAGACAGCTATCGGCAATTTTTGGTATTCGATAGCGAACGCATCAAGCTAGTTTACCTCAAAGGGTCTTATGAGTTGATTCAAATGCGGTTGCAAGAGCGTAGCAATCATTACATGAGCGAAAAACTCCTCAACAGCCAGTTTTATACTCTTGAAGAACCATTTAATACCATATCTATGGATGTTGCACAACCACCCCAGGTGATTGTCCAAAACATTAAAACGGCTTTGGGAGTTTAGCTTATTACTTAGAATCAGAACATTAAGATTAATCACGTCTTTACGAAAACACGAACTTTTGGCAAGCAAATAACATCAGATGTAAATCTAAAGAAATTTTAAAAGGAACCACATAACTGTAGTGGTAGGAGAAAACTAGTGTTTCTAAGATTAGCGCAACAACATCATGAATTCGTCCAAGACTTGGTAATGAACCTGCAAGCCTTGACAATTACACTTAACGGGCGTGGCTATACTGCGTCTTGTTATACATGCGGTGACCAAATGCAGAGTGCTTCATTTATGGTTAGCTTGGGAGAAAAGCACCTGATTCGGTTTTTAGTGTCTGATTACGGGATTACTTGGATGGAATTATGGGACGATCGCGAATTAATGAAGTTGGAGGGTGCAGAAGCGATAAGCCAGTTACAAGAGTTGGCTAATATTGTCAAGTATTCTCATGCTAGACAATTGACAAATTGACACTTCTGTAGGTGAAGTTGACAAAAATATTAACATTTCCACAGGTGTGTAGAACAAAAGATGAGCTTATATTTAGCAACAGCTATGCACACGTATGCATAGCTGTGTAAAAAGTTATTGTTTCTGAGAAGGCATCAGAATTTTTAAGAATTAGCGATCCCTCCGGTGGGCTACGCCTACGCATCAATGCTTTTTCTTAACTCAAATTCACATTTTATCTACATTTGTCGATTGATTCTAATCGTTCAGCCCCTTCTTTCCACTAAAAAATAGCGCATTGCCATTTATAACACTATAAAACATCTGTGCAAATGTCCTGATGTTTATAGCCACTGGCTCAACTTTTCTTTAATTCCCAGACCGACTGAACAGACACGAAACGAACTATTTATCGCTTCCCTTCTTTCACATTTTGACAACGGCTGCAATGGGGTGAGAATGACTTTTTTGGTATTTCTTGTCCCTATACCCAAAGAATTATTTTGATCGAGATATAACAAAACTATCTCTAGCAACTTATTATAGCAAATAAGTGTACTTCACAAGCATATTTTATTTGACTCCCAAAAGAAGACAAAATGATTTTGATTTAGGGTAATCGGCTATATTTTTCTACTACTCTAAGATAGATTGAAAAGTAAATACTTTCCTCCTATAGGATTATTTTTTCAATTCGAGTTGATTCAAATATATTAACTTTTTTGAACTCCCCTCGGCTTAAAATTACTTAATTTTTGCAAATGCTCTATTGGGAAGACCTTAAACTACATAGAGATGCAATAGCTTCCTTAATTTTGTAAAGTTCGATAAACGGGGATCATATTTGCAATAATGCAGGTTAAACTAAAACAATGTAATAGGAAATACAAATTTCCCACTTTGATAAGATCAGTTCTTAATTTTAGTTAAAAGCTGTTTTTAGCCCACGCACTTCCAAACGTTGTTTCACTAAAAATGTGATTTTTTGACGTAGTGTAGCGCTCATAGTTATGTTTAAAAAAATAAAACATCTAATTTAGAGAAATTAATAGCGCTAACTCAAATAGAACCATATTATTAGAAGACGTTTGAGAGTAGTTCAAATTGCCAAACCTAGCAATATTCCTAGGTTATGTCTGAAGGTTTTAGACCTAGCTCATATTGTGATAGGTTGGCAAATTTATATTCTACTGACTTTTTCTAATTTAAATCCATTGCTAAAAATAGATGAATTATGAAGAGAATTTCGCTCATAGCTGGCATATTAGGTTTGGCTGTTGTTGGTTGCACAAATGGCGCTCAAAATGACAACACTGCTATTAATACTACTGGCACTAACACTGCAATCAATACTAGTGCAGAAACGAAAACCGTCACTGGGAATAAAAAATTACGAGCGGTTGGCTTTACCGTTGGCGATCTAAGTAACCCTTTCTTCGTCGTTATGGGACAAGCAGTTGAGGCAGAAGCGAAGAGAATTGGCGGAAAAGATGTCACCGTTATTGTAGCTTCCAGTGCCTATGACCTCAACCAACAAGCCAATCAAATTGAAAATTTTACTGCTGCCAATGCTGACATCATTGTTTTAAATGCTGCTGATAAAAGTGGAATTAGACCAATAGTTGAAAGGGCAAAACAAGCAGGTAGAATTGTTGTTGCCGTAGACACAGGCGCTGAAGGAGGTGTAGATGCCACCATCACCACTAATAATGTCCAAGCTGGAGAAGTTAGTTGTAAATATATTGCTGACCGCCTCAAAGGTAAAGGCAATGTAGTAATAGTTAACGGGCCGCCAGTAGACTCGGTGATTCAGCGAATTACTGGCTGCGAAAATGTATTATCCAAATATCCCGATATCAAAATCCTCTCCAAAAACCAGAATGCAGAGGGTAGTAGGGATGGAGGACTCAGAGTTATGAGTGATTTGCTCACAACCTTTCCGAAGATTGATGCTGTTTTTGCCATCAACGATCCGAGTGGGCTTGGTGCAGAACTAGCAGCAAACCAAGCACAACGTAAAGAATTCTTTATTGTAGGGGTTGATGGTGCGCCAGAAGCAATCACTGCGATCGCTACTAAAAATAGTTTATATGCCGCAACTGCTACTCAAAATCCCCGAGGAATGGCCCAAAAAGCAGTTCAGGTTGGAAATGACATTTTAAATGGTAAAAAACCTAGCAATCCTACCATTCTGATTCCAGTTAAGTTGATCACTAAAAATAATATCAGCACAGAAAAAGGCTGGTAAATAATACAAATTGTGAATTTGCAATTAACAATTATTTCTAATCTGAATTGAGTCTTTTGGTGCATTGACAGACTTTTTGCACATACCCATGATGTATATATGTGCATTTGCGAAAAGTTCTAAATATTGGAAGAAGACATTTAGAATTTTCCAAGATAGTAGAGGGTTTTTAAAACATGATTTTGTGATGATTTTAATTCCACATCAGGTGTGAGTTGATTGATTTATAACTCACAATTGCAAATTTTAAATTGTTTTTAGAGGTTCTGCTGATGACAAGAACTATTGAAACCTCATTTCCTGATCCACCAACCACCACTCCGGTGTTAGAAATGCAAGGGATTACGAAACGATTTCATGGTGTATCTGCACTCCAAAATGTCAATCTAACGATTTATCCAGGAGAAGTTCACGCCCTCATGGGTGAAAACGGAGCAGGTAAAAGCACATTGATGAAAATCCTAGCTGGGGCTTACATTGCCGATGAAGGAGAAATTCGCATCAATGGTCAACCCCTGAAAATTACCGATCCGGCCACAGCACGCAAAGCGGGTATTAATCTCATTTATCAAGAACTGAATGTTGCACCGAATTTAACCGTTGCCGAAAATATGTTTATGGGTAGCGAGTTGCGGCGAGGTCAGCTTTTAGACCGCAAAGCTATGCAACACGAAGCAGAGGAAGTGCTAGAAAGCCTTGGAGCCAATTTTACAGCGCAGACTGTGGTTAGTACCTTAGCGATCGCAGAACAGCAGCAAGTAGAAATTGCCAGGGCGTTGAAGGACAAAAGCCGCGTTTTGGTAATGGATGAGCCAACAGCAGCACTGTCTGACCGCGAAAGTGAGCATTTGTTTGAAGTAATTCGCAAACTACGGAGTGACGGCATTGCCATTATCTACATCAGCCATCGGATGGAAGAAATCTATGCCCTAGCTGACCGGATTAGTGTACTGCGCGATGGTCAATATATTGGCAGTCTGACACGTAGTGAAATTTCTCCCCAACGATTGGTGCAGATGATGGTCGGTCGTTCCATGCAAGACTTTTACGAACATCAACGGCAAATGCATCCAGGCCCAGTCGTGCTGGAAGTCAGAAATATGAGCGATGTGCGTAAGAAGGTTGAGCCGGCTAGTTTTAAAGTTCATGCTGGAGAAATTGTTGGTTTAGCCGGGCTGGTTGGTGCAGGACGCACAGAACTATCCCGGTTGGTTTTTGGTGCAGACCGCAAAGCCAGTGGTGAAGTATTCTTGAATGGCAAAAAACTGGAAATTAATACACCTAGTGATGCCATTGCGGCGGGAATTGGCTACGTCCCAGAAGACCGCAAAGACCAAGGTTTATTTCTGGAGATGAGCGCCCGCAAGAATATTGCCATCAACACACTCAAACAGGATGCAAAGGCTGGAATCGTTAACTGGGGTTCAGTTAATCGGCTGTCAACAGAGGCAGTGGAAAACTTTAATATCCGCCTGGCCAATTTGGAAATTAGAGCGCTCGATCTTTCTGGTGGTAATCAGCAGAAGCTACTGCTAGCGCGTTGGTTAGCCATTAAACCGAGAGTTTTGATGTTAGATGAGCCGACACGCGGCGTAGATATCGGTGCCAAAAGCGAAATTTACCGAATTATGAGCGAATTGGCAGCACAAGGTGTAGCTATTTTAATGGTTTCCAGCGAACTATCAGAGATTGTTGGTATGAGCGATCGCGTCTTAGTAATGCGAGAAGGCCAGCTGGTAGGCGAACTGGACGGCAGTCTTGGTAAAGAAATTGCCCAAGAAAAGATTATGCACTATGCAACTGGAGCATCGGAGGTATTAGAATCATGAGTCAAACAGTCAGACCGCCTGCCAATAAATTAGCCAACAATCCCGCATCCCGCAACCGCAAATCAATTAGCAGTCTATTGGAAGTTGCGGGTATTCTGCCAATCCTAGTAATTATCTGCATCTTATTTGCATTCCTTTCTCCCAACTTCCTCACAGCCGGTAACATCGTTAATATCTTACGTCAGTCATCAATCAATATTGTGCTGGCGACAGGAATGACCTTTGTGATTCTCACCGGAGGTATTGACCTTTCTGTTGGTTCAATGTTGGGTGTTTCTGCCGTAGTTGCCTTACTGATATCACTACTGCCAGCTTTGAGTTGGGCGGCCGTGCCTGCTGCGTTGCTAGCAGGATTGCTTTTAGGCTTAGTCAACGGCGCTATCATCACCTTTTTGGATGTACCACCTTTTATTGTCACGTTGGGTTCACTTACAGCCTTGCGGGGTGTTGCCTTTCTAGTTGCCAAAGGGACAACGCTGATTAACCGTGACATAAATTTTGCTTGGGTGGGTAATACATATATCGGCCCGATTCCTTGGCTAGTGATAATTGCGCTACTGACTGTGATAGTTAGCTGGTTTGTCTTGCGGCAAACTGTTTTAGGAGTGCAGATATATGCTGTTGGTGGTAACGAACGGGCAGCCAGATTAACTGGGATTAAAGTTAATCGTGTCTTGCTATTCGTCTATGGTATTAGTGGATTACTGGCAGGTTTAGCAGGAATCATGAGTGCCAGCCGTCTTTATAGTGCTAGTGGCATCTTAGGTCAAGGTTACGAATTAGATGCGATCGCAGCTGTTATTCTAGGTGGAACCAGCTTTACAGGCGGTATTGGTACCATTGGCGGCACACTTCTAGGTGCATTAATTATTGCTATTCTCAACAACGGTTTAACCTTGTTGAACCTATCTTACTTCTGGCAACTAGTCGTCAAAGGACTAGTAATTATTTTGGCAGTTGTAATTGATAGACTCCGCAGACGTTCCAGACGGTAAAGAGGCAGGGGAGCAGGGAGCAGGGAGCAGGGGGAAAATTCCTTTTTTCTGCACCCATGCCCAATACTTCTCTACGAGAGGCTGCGCCCTAAGCGTAGCTATGCCGCAGGCTTTACGACTTCTCTACGAGACGCACTCGCGTTCGCTCAGTACAAGTGCCCAATGCCCAATATATAAAATATATAAACTATGACATCTACTACTACTCGTCGCAAATCCAGCACATTTTATGTAATTTTGATTGCTGGTGCTGCTGCCCTCGGCGGCTTTCTGTTCGGTTTTGACACCGCAGTGATTAACGGTGCAGTTGGAGCTATTGCTACAGCCTTTAACGCCAATAGTGTAGAGACTGGTCTTGCCGTATCCCTGGCATTATTGGGGTCTGCGGTAGGAGCCTTTTATGCAGGGAAGATCGCAGACCGTTATGGTCGAGTCAAGGCAATGGTAGCATCTTCAGTGTTGTTTACCATCAGTGCCATTGGTTCCGGGCTTCCCTTTGGAATTTGGGATTTTACCTTTTGGCGGGTATTGGGTGGGATTGCAGTTGGTGTTGCTAGCGTTATCGCGCCAGCTTATATCGCCGAATGTTCTCCTAGCCATTTGCGAGGAAGATTAGGATCTCTGCAACAATTAGCGATCGTAGTTGGGATTTTCATTGCACTCCTATGCGACTACTTTATTGCTGTATCAGCAGGTTCAGCCGAGTCGCCGTTTTTGTTTGGCATAGCCGCTTGGCGCTGGATGTTTTGGACAGAAATTCCTCCAGCCGTACTATATGGAATGTCAGCCTTAATGATTCCTGAATCTCCCCGGTACTTGGTTGCTCAAGGACGGGAACCAGAAGCTGCTAACGTTCTGACCAAGATTTTGGGAGGTGACGTGCTGGCAAAAATTGAAGAAATTCGGCAGACAGTACTTCGAGAACGCGAACCCAGATTTTCTGACCTCTTAAGCAGAAATGGTGGACTCCTTCGGATTGTTTGGATAGGAATCGGCTTATCGGTATTACAGCAATTCGTTGGTATTAATGTAATCTTCTACTACAGCAGTATTTTGTGGCGTGCAGTCGGGTTTTCAGAACAAAGTTCCTTAACAATCACGGTGATTACAGGAGCCGTCAACATTATTACAACATTGATTGCGATCGCCTTTGTAGATAAATTTGGTCGCAAGCCCTTGCTTATAGTAGGGTCGATTGGCATGACCTTGACCTTGGGAACGATGACTTATCTTTTTGGCAACGCTCCCCTAGATGCTGCTGGGAACCCCAATCTCACCGGAAGCGCCGGGACTCTGGCTCTCATTGCAGCCAACCTCTATGTATTTTGCTTCGGTTTCTCCTGGGGACCAGTGGTTTGGGTACTGTTGGGAGAAATGTTTAATAACAAAATTCGAGCGGCTGCACTTTCAATTGCTGCTGCAATGCAATGGGTTGCGAATTTCCTCATTTCCATAACATTTCCTCCCATACTGAAAAATTTCGGTCTAGGTTCTGCCTATGGACTCTATACAATTGCGGCAGCTACCTCATTCTTTTTCATTCTCTTTTTTATTAAAGAAACCAAAGGAATTGAGTTAGAAGATATGTAATTCGTATCTCTGTATCCTCTGCGGCAAGCACCTACGCATCGACGAACCGCAGAGGCGCAGAGAACTTATATCGTGTCCCGTTAAAGACTTATCATTAAGAGCGCAAGCGGGCAGGGGGAAAAAGAGTTTTCAAGTTCTTGCACAGATGCAGGAATTATAACTAATTTGCCGGACATGATATCAGAGAGAAGAAAGAGAGATTTTAACGAATGATTTAGGATTGCTATAAAAATTAACTGTGGGCTGTTTTAAGTATTGTTTAATTATGAATTAATTATTTGCTTACTACATTGTTTTAATTAAAAAAATATCGGCTTATAATCTGTAAATTTAAAGCTGATAAGCTCAGAACTAAAAGCTTTCGTCCGAGTATTATCTTCTTATTTACAAAGTCATAATTAAACCATTATCAAGTAATAAGCCAATGCTAAAAATTATTTTTCATAGCTTTTTTATCTTATTTTTGGCAATTCCAGCAGTTTGGGCAGCACCTCCCAAAGATGATTCTAATGCAGTAGATGCTAATAGGAATCTGGAGGGACAAGTTAATTCTGTTTCCCAACTTTCTGATGTCAAACCAAGCGATTGGGCATTTCAGGCATTGCAATCATTGGTCGAACGTTATGGCTGTATTGCAGGTTATCCTAACGCAACCTATCGCGGTAATCGTGCGTTGAGTCGTTATGAATTTGCAGCTGGTTTAAATGCCTGTTTAGACCGGGTGAATGAATTAATTGCTGCGGGTACTAATGATTTAGTTAAAAAAGAAGATTTGGCAGTGCTGCAAAATTTGCAAACAGAGTTTGCGACAGAATTGGTAACTCTGCGTGGGCGGGTGGATACCCTGGAGGCACACACAGCAACGTTGGAAGAGCAGCAATTTTCTACTACTACCAAGCTAACTGCTCAAATTATTACCGCCGTTAGTGATACTTTTGGTAATAGCGTGGGTGGCGAACGCGATGATTCCCGTCCCTACTTTGCAAATCGGGGTCGTCTCAACTTAGAGAGTAGCTTTACGGGGAAAGATTTGTTGCGAGTCCGCCTGGAGTTTGGCAACTTTGCGAATTCTAATGGTACAAGCCAAATTGCCACCGCCACAGGTACAGGGATGACACGCCTTAACTTCGACAATGACAGCAACGATACACTTCTTGTCCCCCACATCCGTTACTACTTCCCAGTCAGTGAGTCTCTTAACTTCGTTGTTGGCCCCACAGGCATTGGTTACACCGATATTTCAACCACCGTCACTCCCCCCAGAATCGCAGACGACGGCAATGGGGTTCCCTCCCTTTTTGGATCATACAGTCCCTTATTCCGGCGAGGTGGCGGTGGTGCAGCCGCTAACTGGAACATTACCAAAGACTTGGTTCTCACCTTGGGTTATTTAGCCAGCAGTCCTAATGTCCCATCGGCTAGCAACGGCTTGTTTGATGGCGGCTACAACGCCTTGGCGCACTTAGCCTATTATGGTGAGCAAGGAGCGATCGGTGTTGCCTACTCTCATGGCTATAGCCCTGCTGGAGCAGTCGATGTCGCAGCTGGGACGGGTAGCGCCCTGTCAAACGCTCCTTTTGGTAACAACATTGCTACTTCCAACGATATTGTCGGCGCACAGGGATTCTATCGCTTCTCCCCGAATTTCCAAATCCACGCTTGGGGTGGATATATTTGGGCAAATGCCAAGAGTTCTGGTTTGAGTGATATTTCCAATGGCAGAGGTGGAACAGATTCTCTATTTGTGAACAATGGTGACAATGCCAACGTCTGGTTTGGGGCGATCGGTATGTCGTTTCCTGATGTGGGGGGTGAGGGTAACTTGCCGGGAATTCTCTTTGGTATACCGCCGCGTGTCTCTAACAGTGATGTCCGTCAAGACCAAGACAACGCTTACCATATCGAAGCATTCTATCGTTATCGTCTGAACGATAATATCTCAGTTACTCCTGGTTTTTGGGTGATTCTCAACCCAGAAAACGACAGCAGAAATGATACGCAGTATGTGGGTGTAATTCGCACAACCTTCGATTTTTAACCGAATGTGAATAGCTATTTTGGTGAATTAGGGCTATCAATACCAGGAGTATGAGGGGGAATACCTAGTGCATCTTTTAACTGCTGTTCTGTAACTCCTAACTTTGCCGTCGCCGCTTTAAAATCAGGTCGAGGTGGACGCTGATTGCGATCGCCTGGATTCGGAGGAAAAGGTAGGGTGTTCATGTTTCTAATTAAGCCACCTTAAAATTACAGTCCACCTGCTTTCTGAATTACAGTTTTGTAATTTAAGCACAAGGATGAAGAACTTATACTGAAACAGTAAGTAAAGTAGTGAAGGCTTGTGAACGTTCTGTTTGTCGAAGATGAAGCAAAAATTGCTAACTTTGTCCGGGCTGGACTGAAGGAGCACAGCATTCACCCTTACCTTATCCATGAAGTTACAAAATTGAGCGATCGCTAGACCATGCCCAATTCCTAGAGTGAAGTTTGAGAATCTTTATAAGCCGTTGGGAAGAATCCTTGGTGATATGAACCGAGAGAAAATCTGTTTGATAAGCTCGATTTTGGGTTGCGAGTGCGATCTTTCAGCTACCCTGAAATTGAATATATAAAAGAGCAATTTTCAAATGACCATTTACTTTTATAAGGTTTGGCAGCCTTATGGCTGTTTTTCTAACTTTTCTCCCCACGGAATCCATATCCAGGGCATTTACTGGCCAACGGTTGAGCATTATTATCAAGCGCAAAAGTTTGTTAGCAGCACAGATGCGGCAATTATACCCGTCATCCATGCTGCCGCTACCCCAGAAGAAGCTGCCGCGTTGGGAAGATGTAGCTCTCGCCAACTCCGTCGAGACTGGGATTTGGTCAAAACTGAAATTATGCGAGAAGCTGTCCTCAAAAAGTTTATCACTCATATTGATATTAGAGAAGTTCTCCTGAACACAGGCGATGAGATTTTGATTGAAAACTCCCCAACCGATTCTTTTTGGGGCTGTGGTGCTAATAGAGCAGGTCTTAACCATCTCGGCAAAACTCTCATGAGTGTGCGTGAAGAAATCCGTAACTTACTATCTTTAACGGTAATTTACGAATAATTTAATCAAGATAGTTACATTCAATATAAAATCAGTAATTCGACGGGGAATAGTAAAATTCCCCAGCCAAAAATCTTTGAAACAGTTGCCAATAATTTAGTTATTTATTTGAAAAATTTTAATTAATGGAATTAATGGGCAAAAACAATAAAAAATATTTTTATTTAATTTAACCCAGTTTTTAAGTCAAAAATTAAGTAATATTACTGAAATAATTTAATGGTTGAGAGTATAAAATTAATAGGTATCAATGATTAAAATTCCTTAATTTCAAACTTGAAACAGAGGTTTTGAAAGTAGTTAATGAGACATCAAATTACTTGATGTCTCCCTAAATTAACTTTAGAAGGGTTAGAGGGATTAAGCAAAATATCTAATACTTTTCAAATATCCTCTGCTCAATTTTCAAAGATATTTGCCACAGATGCACGCCCAGAGCAAATGCATTTGTCGCAGGAATTTTTGGAAATGGGATGAAAATCAAGGCATTGTTAAGTTGAAAACTCTAAACAGCGACAATTATAAAAAAAATTATACTTCAGTCATGGTGTATATAAGCAATGACATTTACCGATAAACCAAAAGGGTTGCAGCAAAGCTTAGATCAAGAAAGTTTACTGCACCAGATGATAAATCAGATCAGGCGATCGCTCGACCTCCAAGAGATATTAACGACTACCGTTAGCCAGGTACGTTTATTTTTGGGTGTAGATCGGGTAAAGGTGTATCGTTTTGATACCGATGGTAGCGGTGAAGTTATTGCTGAATCTATCAATGAGCAGCGTCTGCCATCCTTATTAGGGCAGCGCTTCCCTGCTGATGATATTCCACAAGAAGCTAGGGAGATGTTTTTGTTAGCGGGGCAACGTTCGATTGTGGATGTGGCAAACGGGAAGATCGGGATATCGCCTCTACAGTCAAAAGAAACTGGTAAACTTCTACGAACTAATATCCACTATCGGCAGGTAGACCCGTGCCATATTCAATACTTAAAGGCAATGGGTGTGCAGTCTTCGTTGATAGTACCAATTTTAGATTGCGATCCACAAGAACAATCGGCAAAGCCTAAATTGTGGGGATTGCTGGTATCTCATCACAGTAAACCGCGAAAAGTTTCCAAGCGGGAACTAAAAGTATTGCAGCAAGTAGCTGACCAAGTAGCGATCGCGATCGCTCAAAGTAATCTCCTCACCGCAACCCGCACCAAGCAAGAACGAGAAGCTACTATTAACCGAGTAACCACGCTATTACATAAACTGCCGACAGTCCAATTGCAGGGGGCGCTAGAAGAAGTTATTACTGCCTTCAATGGAACAGGTGGCAGGCTTTACATTGAACAGAGTCAGGAACTATACACCTGGGGCGACCAACCAACGCTCCCCTACGAGTTAGATAACAATATTATCGAACAGCATCCCATCTGGCAAAACTGGATGGCTGAGTGTAAAGAAGGGAATATTTGGGCAACAACTGACCTGTATAAAGAGCCATATTTACGAGTTTTGGCTTTAGCATTCCGTTCAACTCAAATTCGCGGACTTATAGTGATTCCCCTACATGACCGAGAAAAATTTATCGGTGTATTAAGCATTTTTCGCTCTGAATTTGAAACGGAAATCTTGTGGGCGGGACGATGTGAAAAAAATCAGCGGCAACTATTACCCCAGCTTTCCTTTGAGCTTTGGCGAGAGCAAAAAAAGGGGCAATCATCTGAGTGGAAACCAGAAGACATCTCATTAGCGCAAGCCTTGTACTATCATTTCTCAATGGCAATTCAGCAGCAACAAATGTTTAGACAGGTACAAACCCTGAATGCCAATCTAGAACTGCGGGTGCAAGAGCAAACTTATGAACTCGAAAAATCATTACTATTTACCAAGGTACTCAAGCAAGTTACAGAGCATATTCGCCGCACATTAGACTTGCAGATAACTCTGCAATCCATCGTTCGGGAAGTTCGTCCCCTGCTAAATTCAGACCGAGTGCTGATTTTTGAACTGAAGAGTAAATCCGTGATTGTAGAAGAAATTAATGGCAATTGGCAGTCAGTTTTGGGAGCGAATCTACCACCGGAATGCTTCCCTGATGAGTATACCCGTCTATATTATCAGGGCAGGGTACGGGCAGTTAACAACGTTTCGACAGCTTCTTTAAGTGAATGTCATCGAAAGTTTTTGCAGAGTCTGCAAGTGCAAGCAACCTTAATAGTTCCCATTAATATAGGTATGGAAGTATGGGGGTTACTAATAGCCCATGAGTGTGAGACTCCTAGAAATTGGGAGGATGCAGAAATTGATTTATTGCAACAGCTAGGAGATCAGGCTGTGATCGCTATTCAACAAGCACAACTCTACGAACAAACCTGTAATGCCGAAGCTGAAGCCAGAAATCAAGCTGCCCAGTTAGAGCATACCCTACATGAACTCCAACAAACACAGACAAGATTGATTCACACCGAAAAAATGTCCGGTTTAGGACAGTTGGTCGCAGGTGTCGCCCACGAAATCAACAACCCTGTTAACTTTATCTACGGTAATCTCTGCCACGCCAGTGATTACACTGAAGAACTGCTAGAAATTTTACGCCTCTACCAGTTACACTATCCCCACCCTCATAGTGAAATTAAGGCAGCGCTCAAAGCGATCGATTTTGAATTTTTGGTAGAAGACCTCCCGAAAATGATTACCTCAATGCAAGTAGGAAGCGATCGCATCCGTTCAATAGTGCTGTCGTTACGCAGTTTTTCTCGCTTGGATGAGGCTGAAAACAAGCGTGTTGACTTGCATGAAGGCATTGACAACACCTTGTTGATTTTGCGACATCGGCTCAAAGCTAATGGTGATTTCCCAGGTATTGAAGTCATCAAAGATTATGGCAATATACCACGGGTGGAATGCTATGCCGGTCAAATGAATCAGGTATTCATGAATATTATCAGTAATGCTATAGATGCGCTAGAAATGGAGAATCGGAGTAAGAGGGACAAAGAGAATGCCCAATACCCAATGCCCACTATTCAGATTTCCACTAGAATCTCAGCAGACAATTCTCGTCTATTAATTCGTATTAGCGACAATGGATCTGGGATGACTGAAGAGGTGAAAAAGCGGATTTTTGACCCGTTTTACACTACCAAACCTGTGGGTAAGGGTACAGGACTAGGATTGGCAATCAGCTATCAAATTATTGTCGAAAAACATGGTGGAATAATGGAGTGCATTTCAGAACCTGGCAAAGGTACAGAGTTCTGGATTGAAATTCCCGTAAAGCCTCCAGCCACAATAGATCGCTAAAGGTAGAGGAATCGTTAATAATTTAAAATTAAAGACATTTCAGACGAAGATTTAAACCCCAACTGAGACAAATGACTAAAGTAAAGTTTAGTTGCAAAAAAAAACCTCTTATCCAGAAGTGATAATCTAATAATAGAAGCTAATAAAGCTTCCCTGGCAGATAATAACAGCTGCATTTGGAATGTAATAAGAGGTAAAAGACGCTGTTTAACTTAAATCTGTCTCGTCAAAACACAGCAACACCCAACGCGAAAACTGCTATTTCCTCAAATATGGAATATCAGGGGGCCCTGTAACTGGTTTTTATAACTTGTTTACACAAGCGATGAAAGTTGGTACATCCCTGGTTATGATAAATAATAAGAGGAAATAGTTCAGCGAGTAGAGGTTTGGGTGTTGTTGTGTTTAAAGAGAAGTCTGAGATAGGGACTCCTCTTGGTGTAAGATTATCCGAAGTTAAAGAGTGAAAAATAGTTTAAATAGCGCCTTATGTCAATTATTGCGCTCAGAGCGTGGTATCTACAGGATTACGAGCCGATTCCAGAACTGGAAAAACGTCCGCCAGACATTCGCTTAAGTAAAAAAAGCCTGCTGAGATCAGCATTGCGAGCAGACTTTTTAGAAGAAAGCGACGAAGTTAGGAAATCAACTTGGTTTGGACGCTATCTGGAAGGGGAAAATATTGAATTTTATATTGAAGGTAGTGGTGGCTATTGCGTCGCCAACATTGACTTAATTAGTCATGAAATTTATTTTACCAAACAGGCGCTGTTGGCTCAGTTAGAACCAACGATTTTTTTATCGTATCAAACAGAGTATGCCGCAGCCACAAATGTTCTAAGAGAAGAACTGCGAAAAAGTTTGGACAGTTTAAACAAGCGATCGCGCCTTCCCCTAACATTAGTAGAATCCTCTCGCCCCAGTGATGCTACTGTACGGATTAACCGCACGATCATGCGAAAAATCCGTAAAAGTTTGTTATTTATCGCTGACACCACGCCCATTGCTAGTATTGATGGTAAAGAAACTCCCCAAGTAATTCCTAGCCCGAATGTCTGTATTGAAATTGGCTATGCTATCCAAAGTAAGCGGTCTGAACAGATTTTACTAGCGCACATGCAACGTCCCGATTTTGAAGGGCAATTTCCCTTCGACTTACCGACACAGCAAATTTTGCAATTCCAAGACACCACAGAATTAAATAAAATCCTCACAGGAACACTTCAAAACCAATTAGCACGATTCAAATTGTTTTTTTGAGCAATCCGCGATCTAAATCAAAATAAACGAACAGGCTTATTTTGCAGCTTGGAAGTAATGGAACTCACCCGATCAACCACAGAAATCATGTATTTGTAATCTGGTACTTGTCCATTGGGTACATACCCTACTTCTTCAGCCAAACCTGAAGGCGCATCGCTCATTACTTTACCGATAAACTCTTGACGCTTAAGTTCAACATTGGGCCCAATCAAGACTACACCCAAGGGTACATAGTGAGGGTCTTTAAATAGGATGCGGAATTGGGTTGACCCCAACTGTGAACCGTAGAGACTCAATTCAGCCTCCGAGACAGCACAGGCGATCGCTTTTCCCTCAGCGACCAATTCCAACGCGGCTTTAGGGGTAGGTGCAAATAGAATCTGTGCTATTGTTGTACCAAAAAGATTATAAAGTGGGAAATAATATCCTGTTGCTGAACCTAACTGACCTAAAGCGATTGTTTGACCTTGTAGCTGTTTTAATTCGGATATTGGATTGTCTTTGCGAACAACAAAGATTGAACGCAAATTACTAATACCTATTAAAGGAAACAGAGGAACATATTGGTGACGTGCGATCGCGATCGCAGCTAAACCTGGTGGAGCAAATACTAACGACCAAGCACGAGCCTCAAGGCGCTCAACGGCTTTGTTTTCATTAAAAGCAGGCTCTAGCTGAATTAATGCATTTGTCTTCTCGCCCAAGTAATTATTAAATTTGGCATATTGGTTAATTATTTGTTCGCCTCCACCATAGTTGATAACACCAATAGTTAATGTGCCCTCAAACTCCCGTGGTGATTGGCAAGCGGCAAATGTCAAACCTAGCAGATTAAACAGAAATAAACGACGGGGAAATCGCAAAAACATCACTAATTATGCTTAACTTAAGGGAATAACTTGGCTTTCAATACTCATTTAGATAAGTTTGATTGCTGTCTAAATAGGTTATATTGCGACAAAAAATTAATATTTATTTAAATATTGTTAAGATAATTTCTAACAGGTATAAATAAATATTAGACAAACTCAGATATCGCCTTAGTTGGTTAGGTTATGTTAAAGAACATTACCTTAAAGAACTTAAAAATAGGTGCTAAATTTAATTTACTTTTAATATTAGTTTTCATAGTCAGTATTTTGGGTAGTGGCGTTGCTTTATCCAGTGTACTTCAGGGAAGGGCCCAAAATGAAGTGGTTTCCCAAGCGGAGATTCTCATCCAAATGGTAAACGCAGTTAGAAACTATACACAAAATCATATAGTTCCCCTATTGGAACCGAGAGGTGAATTAGATTCAACGTTCACGCCTGAAATAATACCGACTTTTTCCGCAAAAGGGGTTTTTGAAAATTTTCGTAAAAACCGCAATATAGCAACTTTTTTCATAAAGATGCAACAGTTAATCGAACTAATTTAGCAGATAAAGCCGATAATTTTGAAACTTAACATGTAGAGCGTTTTCGCAACGAACCCAATACTCTAGAAATTACAGGCTTTCGCACCTTGTCAGAAAGTGAAGTATTTTATATTGCACAACCACTTAAGATTACACAGCAGCAATGTCTGCGGTGTAATTCTACATGGGGGGTGTCTTGGGCTATATAGGTTTGACCAAATCCACCTTTACCTGAAACCTGAAGGACTTGGTAACGTCCGTCTAATAATATAAAGTTGAAGTTGGAGCGAACAGAAGAATAGCGATCGCTTTCCAGGAAATCTCTAGATAGCGGTTGCAGATATAGGAATTTTTTAACCGCCTCTGCCCAAAGTTAGAGCGCCTTCACAACAGTACTTCACCCTTGTTTCAACTAGCCTTAGCCTTGCAACTACCATAGAATTGAGCAATTCGCGATCGCGATTTTAATAACTAACCGTAAAATTACTTAATGTCGGCGCGAGAAGAAAGCAAGTAACATAAATTTAATTGGATAAATTCGCTTTATTCAGTCTTTTAATTTTTACATACTTTCGGTCTTAAATAGTGTGTTTCATCTGTGTTCCCTAGCATAATTCTTTAACAACTCTTTTAAATGAGTTCAGCTTTTACAATCAAGACTTGATTGAAATGTAAATAACTTTGTAGCTTTCGCAGCTTAAGTTATTTACTGCTGGATTGTGCCAGTCATCTCCTGTTTGCTGCTGCATCTTACCAATGCACTACAGACGGTTATGCTTATCCATAAAAATACATTTATAACTTGCGAGGTTCCCCATGAAATCATAACACAGGAGCCGTAAACGTGGTGTAATCCTAACGTCCCAAGGATTGCAGAAACTCCAAGATGCAAAATCTAAATCAGAACATTATGATAATTTTGATAAACATTATACTCATGAAGTCTTAGGCTTTCGCATGGGGTTAGACCCAGATACAGTAGCAAAGGTATTTGCCTGTGAAATAGAGGTAGATCGGCAAACCCTAAAGTACTGTTTCCAAGCATTCAACCTACAACTAGAAACTCATGACTATCAGTTCATTAATCCAGATATCAACCCGCAGGAAAACTACACAAAAATTCAAAATCAAATTGATTGGGGAGAAGCACCAGATGTATCCCTTTTTTGCGGACGCACGGAAGAAGTGGCAACCCTGAAGCACTGGATTTTAGCTGAGTCTCTTACAAATGAGCCAATACCCTGCCGTCTCATTACCCTATTAGGCATGGGTGGGATCGGCAAAACCTGGCTATCGGTGAAGCTTGCTCAACAACTTCAGGATCAATTTGAGTTCGTGATTTGGCGATCGCTGCTCCCTAATCCTCCAGTTAACGATCTCCTAGCAGACCTGATCGCCGTCCTATCTGATGGCAAAGAAACCGAGCAGCCAAAACCATTCAATCACAAAATTTCACGACTGATTTATTATTTGCAACATCATCGTTGCTTACTGGTTTTAGACGGTGCTGACAGAGTTCTCCAAGAATGTGCCGCTCCAGAGATCACCCGTCGAGACTGTATCTGGCTCCAAGACACAGCCATCGGGGAATACTGCGAGTTGTTTAAAAGAGTGGGAGAAGCCACCCATCAAAGTTGCTTAATCTTGACTAGTCGTGTCAAATCCCATGAGATCACCTCGCTTGAAGGAAAGACACGACCTGTGCGAGTATTCTGTCTCCAAGGATTACAGGTTACAGATATACAAGAACTTTTCAAAACCAAAGGAATCTTTAGAGGAAAACCAGACAGCTGGAATCGATTAATCGCATCCTATGCAGGCAATCCCTATGCCCTAAACCGCGTTGCCACAACGATTCAACAGTTATTTAATGGCAGCATCACTGAATTTTTAAAGCAGAAAGTTACAGTTTTTGGTAAAATTTTCGACGGTTTAGACCAAGAATTTGAACAGCTGTCGGATACAGCTAAAGCAACGATTCAATGCATGGTACTCAATCGTCAACCCATTTCTTTTTCACAGCTACGAACAAAGATGCCATCGTCTGTTTCATCTCAAGAACTCCTGGAAAGCTTGGAACTACTAGAAGCGCGATCGTGGATTGATGCCAAATCAGGTATGTTCTCTCTCCAAACGATGATGATTGAATATGTCAAATCTTTTATTCTTGACGAGAAGATCGCCAAATTTCAGCCGAGTGCGTTTCTAGATCAAGAACATCAACGTCAGGTAGCAAGCTAGAACTGTCGGGGGAACTTTTGTCTAAGACTATGTTTCTTTAAGTTCATTACCACAACACCCAACAATCGCAATAAGCTGTCGCGCATCTAAATTGTACTTTTCGTACCCTGAAAAACTCGCTGTGAGGTTTTCAGCTTGAAAAATTAAATGCGTCTTAGCTTATCTACATAATTGGGCGTTTAGCTGCCTTGGCTTCTTGAATATCCTCTAGTAAATGCCAGGGCATTCGTTGACTGTTTAAGATGAAATTCTTTTTATCAAAAGTAGTTGTGCAATAAATTATCGACTCATCTGGGTATTTAATTCAACTTTGTACCGAGATTTTCGGGTAAGAATGAATGATGCTTTTTCAAATCAGATGTAGGCGTAGCAAGTCTTAGGCATCGCTAGTTTAAAAATTGTGTTTCTTACCCCTTTTTGGCAAAATTTTAAGCACTATTACTTATTGACAAATTGTTTATGGTCTTAAAATCTCAAGGATGTCCTCCAAATCCCCTGCTCCCGTATGCTTACCCTTTTCATTCGGGGGTTACGTGGTTAACAATGGGTTGAATGTTTTTTAAATAATTCAACTCTTATGGCTAGAACTCCAAATGAATATGCCGTATACCTCCTACTGGAAAGCGGCCACCGAGAAGAAGTACGTTTTCCTACTATTCAAGAGTTTCAGAAGTGGTATAGCAGCGAACTTGTGCCAAAATCTGCTTCAAATGACTTTATTAGCGTGCCGATCAAAAATATTCAAGGGGAATATATGGTAGTAAGACCTTCTCGGGTTGTGGCAATCCGGGTAGAACCCGTTTTTAGTTCCAGTGTTGAAAGATTCAACTAAATGATGAGAAAAACCTTTGCTTTGCTTTCCTTAAGTCTGGGAATTGCCCTTGTAAACCCTCTCTGGTCGGCTGTTGCTCAGGTTCCTAACTTCCTGCCGTTGCCAGTACCCATAGCTCCTGATCTTCCACCTCAGCCAGTACCAATTACTCCTGAGATAACGCCACCGCTAAAACCAATCGCTATCGGAAGCGATTGTAGGTTCCAGCAGACTTGCTTGGGTTGGGATGAGCAAATTTGGGGTCAAAGGGGTAAAATAGGCGATCGCAACGCGCTGTTGGCTTCCATTGATAATAGTTTGCTTTACCTAGCAAAGAAAGAAGCGATCGCAGCATATCAAAATTATCCGATGAAGGAAATTACCCTTGATCGCGTCCGCCGAAGTTTGTTACGCTTCCGCCAACTAGTTATCAGTTCTAAGTCAGCAGCGCAATTACAAGCTGCTGTCAGCCGAGAGTTTGTCTTTTACCAGTCTGTAGGTAACGATGGGAAAGGTACTGTTAAGTTCACTGCTTACTACGAACCTGTTTACACCGCCAGCCGTGTCAGGACTGCAATATATAAGTATCCTCTTTATCGGCTACCACCTGATTTCAGCCAATGGCGCAAACCCCACCCAAAACGAATTGATTTGGAAGGGAAGGATGGTTTAAAAGGGAATAAGAGTAAATTGCGAGGTTTAGAACTACTTTGGTTCCGCGATCGCTTAGACGCATACATGGTACATATCCAAGGTTCTGCCCAAATTAAGTTAACTAATGGCAAAACAACGTCAGTTGGCTATGCAGGTGGAACTGATTACCCTTGGACTAGTATCGGCAAAGAACTTGCGAAAGATGGCAAACTTCCACTGGCAGGATTGACAATGCCACGGATGACTGCTTTCTTCCGACAAAAGCCTCAGGAGTTGAGTAATTATCTGCCACGCTGGGAACGATTTATTTTCTTCCAAGAAACAAGCGGTAGACCAGCTACTGGTAGTATTCATGTGCCAGTAACAGCAGAACGTTCCATTGCTACAGATAAGTCTCTCATGCCACCGGGAGCGCTAGCGCTGATTTACAACTCATTTCCCTATCCTGCTGGTGGTGGCAAACTAGAGAGGCGTACTGTCAGCCGCTTTGTACTTGACCAGGATACAGGAAGCGCCATCAAAGGCCCGGGTCGGGTAGATTATTTCATGGGGTCTGGTAAACTAGCAGGCGATCGCGCTGGCATCACAGGCGGTAATGGTTCACTATATTATTTACTGCTCAAAGAATAAAGTTAGGAGTTAGGAGTTAAGAGTTAGGAGTTATTAATTCAAAACTCATCACTCCTCACTCCTCACTCTTCACTCTCCTTAGTACGGCGGATAAGCAAAATCATCTTCATCAGCATAAACGTAAGAGTTGGAAACTCCTGCCATTGCCAATTTAGGCGTTTCTAATTTTACAGCTTCCTTCCCAAAATCTTTGTATTCTTCAAAAGTCTTGCAAATCATTCTAGACTCAAGAGAATCGGAAGCAATTAAGTATTCTGTTAAAGTCCCTACCGTGGGATGTTTATAGTCTACAGTTGAAGCTACTAGAACTGTATTTGGTTCAATACCTCTTTCTTCACATTCAATTATCGGACAAAAAATGCCGTGAGCGTGGAACAATGGGCCTTTTGGTGTTAAGGGTTGCTTGCGGTAAACAGCATAAGCCTTTTCTAGTTCAGCGACGAATCCACTAACTACTTTGCCTTGTTGATATTCGCAGTAGGTTTTGCTGAAACTTGCTCCGGCTGCACCATTAAGAGTTAGTTGTAGTGGTGATTCATTTAAAAACTTTTTATTCTCTCCGACTATAAAAATTAGATAGCGAGTAAAGGTTTTAAATTTAAGTTTGTCGGCTAAAAAAGCATCATAATTCTCTTTGAGCGTACCCAGTTTTAAACCGCTTTCCCGGTCTTTGACAGACAATGGCCCCCGACGCACTATAACCACGCGTGGAGTAGTGGAAATAAAGACCGTTTCGACTCCAGAGGTAAATTCATGCTCCACTTGCTGCCAATTATCATCTGGCACAAAGCCGACAGCATTAGCATTATCCAGCTTAATTGCCAAACCGTGGGATTGCATACCATCTGTGCCATATCGAGGATTAATCATCTGACACCAGGGAAGGACTTGAGAAGGCGGTGCATTAAATTTCTCGTCTTCAAAGTCGAAATTAGCAGATGCTTTCATCGTTTTAGGCTATCAAAGTGTTTTCTTGAACAAGTTTATCGGCACGCTGCTCGTGGAGAGCCAGAAGCAGAGGGTTGTTACGAGCGTTGCTCGTCCCTTGCGCGTCACCCTCAAAAGAAGGCAAACGTGCCGTTAAACTAGCTTAGTAGTTTTTCCAGATTAAGACAGAATCAATCTATGTTGCAATCCCTGTTTCGTTTTGTAACAACAGTTCCTCATTGAAACAGTGCTAGGTACTCAGCACTTATTCCTCAGTATTATTTCGCTGAACTCAAAGCAGCGAGAGTCTTTAAATCTGGCACTTCTAAGTTAGGTTGACTTATTGCTGAACCTGTAGTATTAAATCCTTTTTGGACTGCTCGACGGTTTACCCAGACTGTTGATAGTCCCAGAGATTTGGCTGTAACAATATCGTGATATACACTAGCAGCAACGTGTAATATCTGCTCTAGCGGCAAATCAATTCTTTCAATAGCCAGTCTGAAGTTTTTGAAGGAGGGTTTGTAGCTTTTTGCTTGTTCTGCTGTGATTATCTGGTCAAATTCCACCTGCAAGTGCTTTGCCGAGAAAGCAAAGAGATCGTCATCTATATTTGAGACAATTACCAGCTTAAACTTTTTTGAGGGTTTTAAGTGCCTCAATTGTATCAGGGAAAGGTAGCCAATGCTGAATCGAATCAGCAAGTGAATTTAGTTCGTCAGCAGTTGGCTCAAAGCCAAATCGTTCACCAAATTTCTGGACTACTCTCTTCAAAACTTCCCGATATTTGGTATACTCTCCTTTTTCGAGTTCTGCTTCAAATTGAGCAAAAAGTTCCAGAATTTGATCGTCATCCAAATTAGTTTTATGTGCCAGCAGAAGTGGCTTTAGCACCCCTAAGATACCGTTTTCCCAATCGATTAGGGTTCCGTAACAATCGAAAGTTAAAGCCTTGTATTGATTGAAGTCAATCACTTTTTTATACTCCAGAACTTGATTAAGAGTATTAAGTTTTTACAAACCAAAAGATCGGTTAACCCATCTGCGTTAGCGCAGCCCGCCGCAGGCATCGCTACATTTGCCACTCTTAAACTTTTTTAACATTTCTTCATAAAAGCAGAGTTTAAGTAGGTAGATAAGAAAAGACCAAGCTGTGTGAAGATAAACAAATACATCAGCACAATAAAACTAAACTCTCTTAATAGAGATAAAGTAGGCTCAACCCCTTCCGTCTCTTGCCTTCAGCATAGCTGTTTGCTAGCTTATTTGAATGACTAATATTGACGCTGATCTACTTGGGTGTGGCATAATATTATCCCACAGAGGAAATTTTTCCTAAGTATATTTTCTATGAATTTTAAATTTCAGGATACACAATCGAATACCACTGAACCATTAAACTCAACTAAACAGCTATTTGATAGCAAGTTATCCCTAACTTTTTCAGTAGCACAGGCAGTGGTAAAAATCCTGAAAGATATGGGAGTGCAATATGCCTTTGGTGTTTCAGGAGGCGCGATCGCCCCAGTGTGGGCTGCATTACATCAAAGTCCCATCCAGGTGCTGCACTTTCGGCATGAAGCCGGAGCAGCTTTTGCAGCCATTGAAGCGTATTTTGCTAGCGATCGCCCGGTTGTGGTATTCACTACCACAGGGCCAGGGATCACTAATGCTTTAACAGGGCTATTAGCTGCCCGTTGGGAGGGTGCTAAGGTGATTCTGGTATCAGCTTCAACATCAGCACCACAAAGAGGACGTTGGGCTTGCCAAGAAACTAGCACTTACACTATGCCTAGCACAGGTATTTTTACTTCCGGGCAAATATTCCATTATGCAACTACTCTCGAATCCAGTGATGAACTCACAGAGGTTTCTCGAAGGCTTGCCCTTGGACTAGGACAACCAGGAGGATTCGTAGCTCATATAAGTATTCCAACAAATATCCAGACAAGTTCACTAAAAACTTCGTTGCCACGAATTACTCTCTCTGAGAGTCTGGCAACAACAAGTGAAGAAACAATCGCAGAATGTATCCGGTTACTGTCTGAGGGGCCCTTTGCCATCTGGGTCGGTTTCGGGGCACGGGGTGCTGCAAAAGAAATTCGCCGGCTTGCCGAGAGAACAGGGGCTGCGGTGATGTGTTCACCACGGGCTAAAGGTATTTTTCCTGAAAATCATCCTCAGTTTGTCGGCGTCACCGGCTTCGGTGGGCATGAGTCTGTTTTTAGGTATATGCAGGAGTACCGACCCTTACGCACCCTAGTTCTGGGAACACGCTTAGGCGAACGCACATCACTTTTGCTCCCTGTAATGGTACCTTTGCGGGGCTTTTTGCATGTTGACATCGACCCAGAAGTTCCAGGAACTGCATATTCATCTGCTGAGACTTTTGCCATTCCGTCTGACATTAGGGTGTTTGTGAAAGCTCTGTTGAAACATTTTTTACAGCATCCTGCTCATCTGGCAAAACCGATGCTGCCTAGATATGAACACAGTACAATCAATCCACGTACACACGGAAAAGTGCGTCCCGTAGTGCTTATGGATGCTATTCAAAGACTGATTGTTGAGGGAAGTGATGTATTGGTGATGACCGAGGCCAGCAGTTCCTCCGCTTGGGGAAATTATATGCTGCGGTTTGCCAAGCCACATTGTTACCGAAACTGTAGCGGTTTTGCGTCTATGGGGCATATTACTACTGGCGTTGTCGGTGCGGCACTAGCTCGTGGTGGTAAAGCGATCGCCATTGTTGGTGACGGTGCCATGCTGATGAATAATGAGATTAGCACAGCTGTGAAGTACCAAATTCCAGTTGTCTGGATAGTACTTAATGACGGACACTACAATATGTGCGATCGGGGCATGACAATGTTGGGCTTTCAGGGTGTAGATGCAGAAATTCCACAGACCAACTTTGTCAATATTGCTTGTGGGATGGGAGCCGATGGTATCCGTGTAGAGAGAGAGGCTGACATCGAGGCTGCTCTAGAAAAAGCAATGGTGGCGATCGCTCCGTTCGTGATCGATGTGGTCATTGACCCTACTCAGCCTGCACCAATTGAAAGTCGCATTCAGAATTTGATTACCCAGAACGAAACTAATTATTATTGTTAACTTACTGAAAATATAACAAGTTATTTATGGAACAACACGCAGTAGGTATTCGCTCACTGGCGGTGAGTTTACCCAGCATTAGACATAATAACGATTACTACAGAGAAAAATACCCCGAATTGGTTGCTCAAGCAGAGCAAAAAAGTTTAGGAAAGTGGTTCTCTCTAGATGGCTCCATCCCCAAGAATGAGTTTGACTTAGAGATGGTGCCCTATTTATCAGATCCCTTTCGGGGGACTGTCGAACGATGGGTACTCAGTCCAAATGAGTCACCACTGATGCTACAGTGCCGCGCGGTAAAAGATACCCTTGCGGCTGCAAAGCTTTCTTTGGAAGATGTCGATCTGATGCTTGTTGCTTCGGTCTGGCCTGAACAAATCGGATTTGGTGATGCTGCCTTTCTGGCGCGTGAACTAAGTTTCCAGGGTGCGGCCTGGAATATCGATGCAAGCTGTGGTAGCACTCTAATTGCGTTGCAGACTGCTTACGCTTTGGTTTCGGCAGAACAGTATCACAACGTACTAGTAGTTATTTCATGTTCTTACTCTCACTTTGTCCCCGAACATGATACCGCCTCATGGTTTCTTAGCGATGGTGCTGGAGCTTTTGTGGTAAGTAAACTTGAATCAAATCAGGGTATTCTTGGTATTAAGACTGTTCATGCTGGTGCGCTGTGCGATCTAATTTACCCTGCGATCGCCAAGGATATACATGGCAACTTGCAGGTTCGTATGCAGGTCAGCAAGGATGCAAACAGATTAACTCGCGAAACGGCTGTAGGGTTCCTCCGTACTTGTTGTGAAGGTGCTATTAATGCAGCAGGTGTGACCCTTGAGCAAATAGACTTTTTTATTTTCAACACACCCACAGCTTGGTTCGCACGCTTCTGTACGCATGTACTTGGTATTGATCCAGAACGTACAATCGACCTCTATCCACAATATGCAAACATTGGGCCAGTACTTACTGTAGTTAATATGTACTATGCTGCACAATTAGGAAAAATTAGCGAAAATGACTTAGTTCTTGTTTACGGATTTGGTGCAGCAGGTGCTGCCTCTGCAAGTGTCATGCGTTGGGGCAAAGTAGCACTAGGTTCTGCTCCTATCCATAAAATAGAATCTGACTTAGCGGTGACAAGTTCTAGAGACAGAAGTAAAGCTTTTTCTTTTTGAGGGTGTTTACTAAAATTTAAAGTTTACCTAAGTAGTTGGCTGTGAAGAAACAAATTCTTGCAATCGGAATTTTTATTTTATCTCTCATTTTACCGCTCAAGGTTTCAGCGCAGAATAATGACGAGATTTATGTATTTGGTGATAGCCTCTCTGATACAGGCAATGTATTCAATACCACAGGCGGAATCATTCCTCCAAGTCCAACTTACTTTAATGGACGTTTTTCTAATGGGCCAATTTGGGTGGAATATCTCGCCTTAGATTTAGGATTAAAGTTGAATCTAAACACTAACTTTGCCTATGGTGGCGCAACCACAGGGTCTAAGAATATCGGTATTGCGAGTTTACCAGGATTGCAGCAACAGATTAATAGCTTTACATTAGCAAATCCTTCTGCAAACCCTAACGCTCTCTACGTTGTCTGGGCTGGTACGAATGATTATTTAGATTACTTTTTTGATGCTATTCCTAATCCTACCCAAGCAGTCAACAATTTATTAATGGCAGTGACATCACTTGCTGCTATTGGTGCTAAAAAGTTTGTAGTAGTTAACTTACCAGATTTAGGAAAGTTTCCAGTTACAGGCGGCAATAATCAAGATTCTAGCTTACTAAGCACTTTTATCAATACACACAACTCCAGTTTGACTGCAAATCTCAACTTTTTGAGCCAGCAACTCAGCCCTGATATCAATATTATTTCTCTTAATGTTAATTCTCTATTCAATAGAATCATCGCGGCTCCAGGAGAATTCGGTTTTGCAAATGTTACCGAATCTTGTGTTGGAGACTTATCGGTAGTGCCTATTAATGTTCCCAAGCAGTCAGTTACTTGTGAACCAGATAAGTTTTTATTTTGGGATCAAGTCCATCCTACAACCTCCGCTCACAAACTAATTGGAGAATTAGCTTTTTCAGCCGTGAAGCCAATACTTGTATCCGAACCTTCTGCTGTATTAGGAATGTTAGCTCTTGGTATTTTAGGTGCAGTTGAGTACGCGGTTGGAAGATACAAAGATGAGCGTCAAGTTAGGGTAACAATTCTACTTATGCCTGTTTTGGAAGTTGTCCATAGCCAAAGTTCAGAGTCCTGAATTAATAATGTAACTCTTGGGATAAAAGTTATGGGGATTAAGTTTGAGAAAATCCTTATATGGGGACGTTCTGCTGAAGAATACACCAAAATGTTTGGTTTAACTCTTGAAGATAACAAACTTAAAATTATTGACTGTGCAGGTGGACCTGCAAGCTTTAATGTTGAGATGACCCGTAGAGGGGGCAACGTTGTCTCTTGCGATCCCATTTACAAATTCAGTAAAACTGAGATTGCTCAACGCATCCAAGAAGCTAATCGTGAAGTCATGAATGCGGTGCAAGGAAATCCAGATAATTTTGTTTGGCAAGATATTCAATCGCCAAGCCAATTACTAAACATTAGAAGATCCGCAATGCAGGAATTCATTGAAGACCTTTCTTTAGGAATTCAGGAGAAACGTTATGTTATAGGTGAACTGCCTACTTTACCATTTGCTGATCGGCAATTTGATTTAGCCTTATGCTCTCATTTTTTATTCATTTATTCTCAACACCTGTCTGAAGAGTTCCATCTCGCTTCTATTGTAGAAATGTGTCGCGTTGCTATAGAGACACGCATTTTTCCACTGCTAGACACATCTGGAAAGCCATCTCCATTTTTGCTGCCAGCTGTCAACCAACTGCTCAAGCAGGGATATAAAGTAGAAATTAGACAAGCATTCTATAAATTTCAGAAGAGTGGAGACAAGTTCTTAAGTATATCAAAAAGCTAAGTCTTGAAAAAATGATTTAGTTTTTTCTATGAGCATCAAGTTTTTTCAGTTTATAACTATAGGATTTTCTTCTCCATGAATTACTGCTCCTAAAGCTTTCAGGGAGGATCTCTGAGCTTCTGTTATACCTGTAATCCTAGTGACGTTCATGCCTTGATAGGGTCTATCATTCCTCAAAATTTTTAGACACTCTCCAGTCTCCACATCCCATATTCTAATCGTATCATCTTGGCTACTACTAGCCAGAGTTTGATCATGGGCACTGAAGGCAAGTGACCAAACCCACTTGGTATGTCCTGACAAAGTTTTAAGGCATTGTCCAGTACTGACATCCCATAACTTCACCATTTGGTCGCCACTCCCACTTGCTAGAAGGCGTCCATCCGCACTAAACCTGACTGAGTAGACAGAACTGGTATGACCTTGTAAAGTTCTAAGGTGTTTACCTGTTCTCGCATTCCATAACTTCACCGTTTGATCGCTACTGCCACTCGCTAAAAGCTGCCCATCAGCACTAAAGCTAACTGACCACAGCCAATCAGTATGTCCTTGAAGGGATTCAAGGCAGTGACCAGTGTTGACATCCCACAACTTTACTGTTTGGTCATGACAACCACTAGCTAGTATCTGACCGTCCGGGCTGAAGGCGATAGACCAGACCCGATGGCTTTGTCTATTCAAGGTATTAATGCATTTACCTGTACTAATATCCCATAGCTTTATTGTGCGATCGTCGCTGCTACTTGCCAAAATCAGACCATTTGGGCTGAAGGTAACAGCTAATATACGGTTACTGTGCCCATTTAAGGTTGTGAAACATTGACCAGTGTGGACATCCCACAATTTTACCGTTTGGTCTTCACTACCACTAGCTAAAATGCGACCATCTGGGCTAAGAGAAACTGATGTAACCCGATTATTGTGTCCCCGCAAGGTTTGAAGGCACGTACCAATGCTAGCATCCCAAAGCCTTACAATTTTGTTAGACCCACTGCTAGCCAACATATAACCGTTTGGGCTGAAGGCGACAGACCAAACTCCATCACAATAACCCTGAAAAATCCTGATACAACGGCCAGTGCTTACATCCCACAGCATAACTTTTTGGTCATCACTGCCACTGGCCAAGATGTAGCCGTCTTTGTCGGAACTTAGTGCAACTGTCCATATTCTGCTGCTGTGTCCTCTCAAAGTTTTAATACATTTACCTGTGGCAACATCCCAGACTCTCACCGTTTGATCATCACTACCACTAGCAATAATATGTCCATCCAAACTGAAGGTAACAGAATGTACTGAATCAGTATGACCTTGCAGCGTTAAATAGCATTGTCCTGTGTCAACATTCCATAGCTTCACTGTGTGATCATGACTAGCGCTAGCCAAAATGCGACCATCTGCACTGAAGGTAACGGAATGTACTCTATTGGTATGTCCTTTCAATATTTTAATACATTGACCAGTGTTGATATCCCATAGATTGAGGGTGTGATTGTCGTTTCCAGTTACCACTGTGTCACCATCGGGGCTGAAAGCGATTGACCATACACTATAATCATCTACCGATAAAGTCTTAAAACACAGACCAGTATCGATATCCCAAAACTTCACAGTTTTATCCTCACTGCTACTCGCCAGTATGTGACCATTCGTGCTGAAGGCGATAGATTGGATACCACTGCTATGCCCTTGCAAATTTGCAACACACTGACCAGTGCTAACATTCCATAACCTCACTGTTTGATCGTCACTTCCGCTAGCAATAATATCTCCATTAGGACTGAAGGTAACTGATCGAACCCAAGCAGCGTGACCCCTGCAAGTGAGCATCTGTTGTCCATCTACAACCTGGTACAGGCGAATCTCATTATTAGTATCGCCCGTAGCTAGAAGTTTGCCATTGGGGCTAAAGGCTACCGAAAAAATACCACCGAGGGTTTCAGCAAAAACACACTTAGCTAGATCAGCATGAGCAAAATTTGTATCATGTAAATTGATACTTCGCATATCTGCTTGCCAAACAGTCAGATAAGAAAAATCATAGCCACTTAAATCTGTTTCTAAATAAGAAAGAAGATTGAGAATATTGCCAGCTGTATATCCTGGTTCTAACGGCGATGTCTCTCTGAGTTTTGTGAGAACTTGAATTAATTGATTTTGAATGTTTCTTTTACTTCTTAAAACATTAAGCAATCCATCTATAACTGGTTTGATTATGAGGCGAATTTGAGTGTCTTTGATATAGTCTTTACCTGTCGCCTTCATAAGAGCATGACATCTAAATAAATCAATATTCTGAATGACAATCTCCTGACAGACGAGTTCTATCAAGCTACTAGTCACATACTCCATAACTACAGGCTGGAGGGTAAAAAGCGAGCCAGTTTTTTCAATGAGCGTAGGCGTAGCCTTTTCGATTAGCGATCGCCTTCTCAGAGATTCCACAGCCTCCATTAGTTTTGCTTGCGGTACTTGTGATATAATATCATCTCGCAATTCTGGAAGCGCCATTGGCTCACGATTAATCGCTAGCCAATACATTATTTCCTTTTCTAAATCTGACAAGCGCTCAAACTGCTGCTCTAAAATATCGCGAATATCTCCAAAAACAAACGTATCTTGTTGCAAAAACTCAGTCACATTACCATCACAGATATCTTGAACGGTCGTGGCAACTATCTTCAAGGCTAATGGATTGCCTGCATAGCGTTCAATCATTACTTTCCATTCATCTTCTGCCGCCGATAGCCCTTTGAATTTTAAGATTTCTTGCCCTTCTGCAACCTTTAAACCATTCAGTGGTAACGAGCGAACAGGTAGTGCTTGTCCTTCTAGCAATGCCACTTCTCTAGGTTTTTCCCGACTAGTCATTACTAAGCAGCTTTGGTGAGTTGTTTCTCCCACCCGTCTTAAAAGCTCACCATATTCGTCATATCCTTCTCGGTAAAGTCCGGCGCGGCTCCCACTGCGGAGAATTGACTCTGCATTATCAAGTATCAGCAAACAACGATGATTTTGTAAATAATACAGTAACCGCGATACCCTCTCGCTAAAGCTTTCTGCTAAGTTACCTTCCGTTTCCTGCTCGTCAGATAAAAATTGGATTAAGTTACCTAAAATAATTTTAGCAGGTGGAGCTTCTCGTAGCGATCGCCAGATTATATACTCAAAGTTTTCCTGAATCTGTTGAGCAAATTTTACAGACAGGGTTGTTTTCCCAATCCCTCCTATTCCCAATAGTGCGACTAATTGACAGTGCTCATTAAGAATCCATTGCTCTAGCGTATTAATTTCTTCTGTACGTCCATAAAAAACTGAGTTAAAGATAGCTTCTCCCCAATCTAGACTAGTATTTGAGCTTGAATAGTCGTTTTTATCTATTTTTAACTTAAAAGCTGAAAAAAGCTTCTCAATAGTCTGTTTATCAACTCCTCCTTCCCGATTCAATACTTTTGAAATGGTAGCGGAATACAACCCCGATCGCGCACTCATTTCTTCAAGAGTATACCTGTTTCCAAAATTTTCTTTTGCTTCTGACTGATGCTTTGCTTCCTTAATTTTTTGTAACCCCTTGTTAGTAAGTGCAACGCCACGCTTGCGTCTCCAATTCTGTAAAGTCATGTATTAACTCACTGCTGGTGTAATCACCTTTTACTAAAAGCAATTATCTACTACGTGCTATAGATATAAGGTGATAGCTATCACAAACGAATAATTTTATGTTGTAGAGGATTTCAAACAGGTATATTACCAAAATATTCACTGATAAAGCCACTTTTGGCAAATCCACTTGTCTCGGCAATTCAAGACCGCTTCCTCAACAGATAATCTGGTCTGTTGGACATTGGTGACATCATCTCTTGAGCCGAAAGGTTCTTGCACTTGTAATGGTAAATTCATTACGTGTGGTATTAGTGATTTAATACCTTGAGTTTTAAGTAATATACTTGGGGCGTAAAGCTTAACTTCAATCTCAAAATCCTGATCTTCACTGGTAAAGAAGTTTCTAAATTGGCAAGCTTGATAAAGAAAGTTTGTATATATCTAGCCTATCAATCAATGAATAAAACTGCTGCATTTAAATTTCCCCGTTTTGCAACCTCCAGTAGAAAAAGGGCGCTTAAGCGAATTACCTTAAACTTGACATTACATGAAGCCCAGAACCTTGAAAAGTATTGTGAACAGACAGGCAGATCAGCAATAGATGTAATTCGGGAACTTATTCAAGCATTGCCTTGACCTAACTTTTCATGCCAAGTCTGAAAAGCCCCAGTCCAGAAGGGCCATCAAACTACCCTTCGGGAACGGTAAAGCCGAACAGCCGTAGGCAAGTCTGAGTAGTTCAACCAGATTCTAATACTTATATCTTGAGAATAAACCAAGGTTAAAACAATTCGCAATTCGCAATGACGCTTCTACGGACGCTCGTTCCTCGCTACCGCTACGCTGCGCTAACGCAATTACGTTTTGTGTTAGCGAGTCTGCGTTCGCTTTTAGCGTCTCGTAGAGAGCGTCCGGGGATTTAGACCCCGACACAAAACGCGCTGCTTAATAGAAGCAGGGGATTTAAACCCCAAACTTTGTTAAATGGTTCGCAAATCTACTTTTATTTTATCACTGGCAAAGCTCGAATCAGTTCTCTAATCACATCCGTTGCTGGTCTGCCTGTTTGTTCACAATACTTTTCAAGGTTCTTGGCTTCATTTGATGCCAGGTTTATAGTGATTCGTTTGACGGCCCATTTTTTGTTCATGCTGAAACAGATAAATCGTGTAATCATACCTTCAAACCCTGATTTTACCTTCCCAACTGGAAAGTAACCTAAATTTGGGATATGCCGAAATACCTTTTCAAGAGGACAAGTTGTAATTGAAGAAGGCAGGCGCCAGGAGGCAGTTCTTGCTGGAGGAGCAAATCGTCCAGGGATTTGCAGAGAGGATGATGCTGATTGATAGCCTACTATTATGGCATACAGTTAATTCTATATACTCCAAATTTTGCCGCTTCTTAATTTAATTGTCAAGCAGCTTTCCTCACTTTGATAACCCAGACTACTTTGGCAGAATGCCTATTTCTATTGTTCTAATTAAATTTTTAATTAAAGCTTAATTGCAATCAGCTTAGTATTAATAATACTGAAGAACGCCTTAACCTAAATTTGTACTAATTTTAACTTAACCTTTGCTTACGCTGTATGTCTTAGTAAGAAGATTATGTAGTAACTATGGTAAAATACAGTATTTCTATCGGGATTTAGATGTATTGCTACCATTAATCCAGAGTTAAAAGCCAAATTGGAGGTTCTTACAAGTTGCTGTTTACTGCATTAAGGATTGTAGATTCGTGAAACTGCAACTCACCCAATTACATATACTCTGAGCCAAATTAACTGGAGTGTAGACCCATGAAATGCATAGATGATGCAAGCATCATAGAAAATCAGGTGTCTACGTCTACAGCATAAAATTTGCATATTTTCTGTGGAGTTTTCTTAACTTATTTGAGGAGTACAAATGCTTGAGGCTATCGCTGTTGCTTGGTTATTACTGTTTTTTGGCGATTTTTTATCTACATTCTTTTACCACGTACCCGAGCACGTTTTTGGTAGCCTACATTTAAAAACGCACCACTCCTGGAAGAAGGACTTTCGCCACTACGCTATTTTGACTTTTAATCCCCAAGTTCTTTTAGATGGTATCTTGGGAGCTTTGCCTTATGTATTTATAGCAATAGTCTTGTGGCCTTTCTCTCCCATCGGCGTTATCTCTGGATTACTGCTTGGTCAGTTTCATGTATGGTGGAGACACATAAGTGTACTAGGTTGGAAAACTTCAAAGCTTGTCAATATTTTATGCCAAATTCTATTTATTACTACTCCTGAGAGACACTGGTTGCACCATCACAAAACTAATTTGGGTTTCGGTGATATTTTCACGTTCTTTGAACAACCTGCACAAATGTGGTTACGCTGGCTTCGGCTACTTAGACTTCGTTTTCGCTACTCTCGGATCTAACTGAAGCTAGCGCTTACCTAAATACTTTTTAAAATTAGCAAAAAAAGCTGCGTTAGCGAAGCTTACCGAAGGTATCGCAGCCTTTTTTTGTAGACTATTTATTTTTTGCCAGACAGAAGATTATTCCAACCTCAGAAAAGCTGATTCCGAATTTACGAGTAGTCGCAACAAGAGATACCAAATGCAGGTGTTGGGCTTTTAATGAAAATTATGAATGCTTTTCACCTGCTTTCACTTCTAGTGTGTCGGAGGCGATCGCATCTGATTTAGTCGGGTCGATACTACTGAGATTAACACCAGTCAAATCGCTATCGCTCAAATTAGCTCCATTAAAATCTCTCCGTAGCAGGATGCCTTTCCAGCAATTTTTTAATTTCTATAACTTAGCTCTTGCATCAACTAACACTTTAATTGGGGCGAGTAATTTCATACAAATCCTGGGTGCGGGTATACCAGTTACCCGACAGGCGACCAATCGCGTGCAACTTTGCGACATCAATTGTATTTTGTGGTGTGAGTAAATCGTCCCGAATATGCCACAGCACCGCCTCAGCAATAATTAATCCCGATTGGCTACCTTCATTCGCTACGTAAACTATCTGCTTCAGCACACACTCAATATTAATCGGTGATTCAGCAACTCGTGGCGGACGCACCCGGTTTGAGGGAGCAGGAGTTAGTCCTGCTACTTGAAATTCGTCTACCTCTGGTGGAAAGTCACCACTAGTGGTGTTCATCTGTTCTCCCAATTCTTCAACAACTATGTTGACCACTAGTTCACCCGACTGCTCTACATTGAATAAAGTATCTTTTTTAACACCACGTTTTAGACCTGTGGAGATGGCTAGAGTCGGTGGGTTAGCTGTTACGCCCATAAAAAAACTGAAAGGTGCAACATTGGGCGTACCATCGCTAGCGATCGTTGACACCCAAGCGATCGGTCGGGGAACCACTGAACCTACAAGTAATTGATAGGTATTCCGTGGATCGTTCTGGGAGGGATCGATAATCATTGAGGTTTTCCTCACTAAACACTACAGTTTTTCAAAACTCGATCTTGCCGAAGAGAAGCTTGTTACCTGACTTATGCGTAATTTTCATTAGACTTGTCGCCTAATAAAGGTTTTGAATTTTTTGAGCCAGGCAAAGCAAGGGTTTCAGACACTAATTTTTTATAAAGCGACAAGTCTATTGCTGCAACTAACTTTTTTTAGCTATATGTGAGATGTTCATACTCAGTTACAATACTACGGTTTATTGGCTAGATTGCCGTAAAAGAAGAATTGGGGAAATCATCTACTGCGATCGCAGCTATTTAGTTGACCCAGATTCAGGATTAGTAGGACAAGAACCCTCTTTCCTCAAAAGCCTCCCCTGCCTCCCCTGCCTCCCCTGCTTCCTCTGCCTCTTCTGCTTGTTAATCAGAAGGTAATTCTGGGAAACCTTAATTTGTGAGAGCTGAGGCTTTTGCCAGAAGGAACTAGAATTAGGAAACACCTAGCTGGGTTCTTCTGACTTTTGAAATTAGGAGTGCATGTGTGCCAAAATCCCCTAAATATTTGCTGATTGGATCAACCGAGACTTATAGCGGTAAATCTGCAACTGTTCTGGGTTTGTCTCATCAGCTACAGCAAAAAGGACTGGATATTACCTACGGTAAACCGCTTGGTACGTGTTTGAATTCGTCCAGTGGAACCGTGATTGAGGAAGATGTCCAATTCATCGCTCTTAGCCTCAATTTGCCGGAAAACCGTGTTGCACCTACAATGCTGGCTTTGGATGAACTAAATGTGCAAAAACGCTTGCGAGGGGAAGATAAAACCGATTATCAGCAGTCCTTAATACAGCAATATTTGCATAAATCCCAAGGAGATTTGGTGTTACTGGAGGGGCCTGGTGATTTGTCTGAAGGCAATTTGTTTGACTTGTCTTTGCTGCAAATTGCTGAAGTATTGGATGCTGGCGTGCTGTTAGTAGCCCGCTATAAATCGTTGCTCTCGGTTGAGTCGCTATTGACTGCTAAAGGGCGTGTGGGCGATCGCTTGATTGGAGTTGTAATTAATGATATCCCTGTCACCCAACTAGAAGCAGTTGACACTCTCTTGCGGCCATTTTTGGAACAGCAGGGGATTCCGGTGCTAGCAATGCTGCCTAACAGCGATTTGCTCCGCAGTGTCAGTGTTGGCGAACTGGTCAAACAGCTAAAGGCTGATGTTCTCTGTCGCAACGATCGCATGGATTTGTTGGTCGAAAGTCTAGCAATTGGAGCGATGAATGTCAACTCTGCTGTGAAATATTTCCGCAAACGCCGGAATATGGCAGTGGTAACAGGGGGCGATCGCGTGGAAATTCAGCAAGCGGCTTTGGAAACTTCTACCCAATGTTTAATTCTCACCGGGCAACTACCACCCCCACCGTTCATTCTCAGTCGCGCTGAAGACCTAGAAATCCCCATTTTGTCTGTTGACTTAGATACCCTGACTACTGTAGAAATTGTTGACCGCACTTTTGGTCAAGTTCGTGTCCACGAGCCGATTAAGGTTCAGTATATTCGCAAGTTGATGTCCGAGCATTTTGACATTGACCGCTTGTTATCCAAACTAGGTTTAACTCCGGCAACGGCATTGTCTTAGATTCATTGCTCAGTTATCAGTTAGGAGGCTGTATTACTGGTAAGGGTACAGCTGGCTCACCGTCACCTCCCAAGGGATGGCGAGCTGTTTCCTTACAATCGAAAATTAGTAGCAATGTTTAACTCAAGTTTTCCTCGTATCTACACGCTGTTTGGTAGAATATCTGGGTCGTTTAATCTGATTATCTCCATCTTTGAGCCAATCAACAGACCTTATTAACCTAGATACATTAGCGCAAGAACTAGCGACAATCCAGCAAACGGGTTCTAAAAAAATCGCCTTGCTGGGTTCTCGTCATGTCCCGATTACGCATCAGAATCTTATTGAAATGATGACTTATGCCCTAGTTTTATCGGGTAATAGAATCATTACTTCTGGTGCTACAGGTACAAATTCAGCGGCCATCAAGGGAGCAACCCGGGCTGATGCAAATTTGTTGACGGTGATTCTACCCCAAAGCCTGGAACGCCAGCCTTTGGAATCGCGCCAGCAACTAGAACAGGTAATGCATCTAGTCGAAAATCCCAGTAATGATACTCTGTCCCTTGCTGAAGCTAGTTACTTGTGCAACAAGGAGATTGTCTCCCGTTGCCAGCAACTAATCTGCTTTGCGTTTCACGACAGCCGCACCCTGTTGCAAACTTGTCAGGATGCAGAAGAACAAAGAAAAGTGGTGACGCTTTTCTACTTTGATTAGTCATTTGTCATTTGTCTTTTGTCATTTGTTATTTGACTAATGACTGATGACTGATGACTGATGACTGATGACTAATAACCAACGACTAATAAGTAATGATAATTTTTTTGTACTCGATCGCTGCTGCTGTCGTTCTAATTTACGTGCCATTTTTGCTAGTAGCTTATGCCCGTGTGCGTATTGGGTATGAAAGTTTTTCTAGTCCTCGCGCTATGTTTGATAAATTGCCACCTTATGCCCAACGAGCTACTTGGGCACATCAGAACACCTTTGAAGCGTTTATGGTGTTTGCAGCAGCAGCATTGATGGCTTATGTAACTGGTGTAAATTCTTTTACAGCACAAGTGGCTGCGATCGCCTTTGTGGTAGCCCGTTTGCTATACTCAATTTTTTATATTTTGAATATACCCCTTTTGCGATCGCTCATGTTTGCCATTGGCATTCTTAGCTCTGGCACCCTGTTTTTCTTGAGCATCATCCAAGCTACTAGTTAATTGGGGCATGGAGAATGGGGAGTGGGGAGATGAGGGAGCAGGGGGAGCAGGGGAAGAATTTGCAACAAATCTTTCGCCTTGTCCCCAATTCCAAATTCCCAATCCAAAATCGTTCGACTGAGCGAAGTCGAAGTCCAAAATCTAAAATCTAAAATCTTTTATGGCTTCTACTTTTTCTTTTGACATTGTGAGCGACTTTGACCGACAAGAGTTGGTTAACGCAGTCGATCAAGTTATCCGAGACATCAAAGGTCGTTACGACCTCAAAGACACTGAAACTACTATCGAGTTAGTCGAAGAAAGCATTAATGTTAGTACTGACAGCGAGTTTACCTTAGATTCTGTACACACCATTCTGCGAGAAAAAGCCGCCAAGCGTAACCTATCCCAGAAAATCTTTGATTTTGGCAAAGTTGAATCAGCCAGTGGTAATCGCGTGCGTCAAGAAATCAAACTCAAAAAAGGCATTAGTCAGGAAATCGCCAAACAAATTTCCAAATTGATTCGGGACGAATTCAAAAAGGTACAAGCTTCAATTCAAGGCGATGCTGTACGGGTTTCTGCCAAATCTAAAGATGACTTACAAGTAGTCATGCAGCGCCTGAAACAAGAAGACTACCCAGCTGCTTTACAATTTACAAATTATCGTTAACAGATTTGTATGGTGGGCACTACCTATCCAAACTACATTTTGTGAAGATTTTTGTTTGGATCTAATACACGTTAGTTAATTTAACGCTAAAAGGGCGGTTAGAAACCGCGTCTACACAGGCAAAACCCGCCTGTGCGGGTTAAAAACCTTAATTTTCTCTTATTTTAGCCCACGGAGGTGGGCTTTGTTTGTGTAGCCGCGAATTCCATTCGCCGAGGCTGAAGTTGACACCCATGCACATTTGTGTGCCTTTACTACAATTAAGCCCCTCCGCCAATACTTTTTTGAAATGCTGGACGCTCAGATAACTGCTTGATATAGTTCAACACAGCTGGGTAGGGGCTGAGGTCTAGCTTCAGCATGATGGGAATGTAACTCAGAATAGACCCCACTGCCACATCCACAACAGTGAATTCATTACCCAGCAGAAAAGGCTGCTTTTCGAGAATCTCATTCAAGAAAGTCAACAAGCGGGGCATTTCTCGCTCCCGATTTGCTTCCACAAAAATCCCTGTAGCGAGGGTAGAATTGCCAAACAACGTCCATTGGGAAAATACAGCACGTTCCTCTGGGGAAAGGGCAGTTTTACCATACTTATCGGTAAGATACAGCAAAATTGCCCCAGATTCCCAAAGTTTAAAATCCCCGTCAACAATTGCTGGAACTTTACCAACTGGGTTAATTGCCAAATACTCAGGCTGGAGATGTTCACCAGCCTGCATATCCAGCTTGACGAATTCGTAAGGAACTTTTATTTCCTCTAAATACCATTGAACAATTGAGGCTCGACTACGAGCGCCACCATAAAGTTTGAGCATAATTACTTAAAGAACTTTGTGAGTGTGAGAATGTTGTTTAACGTTGTCTTCTTTGGTGACAACTCTAGCGGCATTTAATACCCGTTTGCGCTCAATGGAATACTTAAATTCGCTGTAGTTTGTACCTAAAGGAATCAGAGATTTTGCAGATTCACGACGCTTGTAGGTACGAGCTGCTGCAAATGCCCGTGGTACAAATTCTTCTCCAAACTGAGCCGACTCTGGGAAGCCATCTGGCAACACTTGTGAATCGCCATCCAGCACAGATCCCAAAGTTGTTGCATGAGCCAGCTTATAAGAGGTAGGAATGCCCTTTAAGAGCGCTTCCAAAGCCGCAGAGGGAATCGGTTCTATAACTTCGATTTGATAAACTTCTCCATCTTCTTTGACGAAGCAGGTTGCCAAGCCGATAACAATGTAATCATCGGTTGCTAAATCAGGGGCATTGGGATAGGAAATTGCGGTTGTCATCGGAAAACTTCTCAAAATTTAAAAATTTAATCTAGGGAATGGGGAAGAGGCAGAGGGGCAGGGGGCAGGGGCAGGGGATAAGGTGACTTGAGTGAGAACTTGCAACAAGTCTTTCCCTTTGTCTCTAATTCTTCTTGTTCCCTTGTCCTTCTCCCCCTTGCTCCCTGCCCCCTGCCCCCTGCTTCCTCATTCCCTCATCCCCTCTTTAATGAACGGCTTGTTGGCATTCTACCAATTTGTCGCTCTCACTACTTGGCTAGTACGCCACGGCGGAAATAGAGCAGCCATTTAAAATCCCTAAAGAGCTTATTCCATAATACTTTTGACTTTTGATTTTTGATTTTTGACTTCCGCCTTGCGGTGCTAGCCTTTGAGATTGACATTTGCTATTTCTGGAATTCACCCTAGGGATGAAGTATTCATGATTAGGTTTGAGGATCAATTGTTTATCTAGGGCGTAGATTTCTCTTGTGCGGCTAGGTTAAGTTCTCTCTTAAATTGCTTTAATGTAATCCTAAATACTTTAAGAATGGAAATAGTAGTAAAACCACTAGCAGACGAAAACTAGAATTTGATTCCACAAAACACCGATTTAGTATAGGCAAATATGAATATTAACTCATTTTTAGCTGATGGTGACCAGCAACTTCGCAAATGTAAAGTTGTTTCCAATGTTACATATAAAACTCACGCACAGAGGAAAAATGACGGTGGCAAATCTATTTTAGGCGATCGCTATTTACGTTCTTGTGCTTTGAGGTCGGCTCAACAAGGAGATTATACTGAGGCGATCGCACTTTTAAGCCAACTAATTTTCCGCCATCCCCACAATGCCATTGATTACAACAACCGGGGGCTAATTTATTTCCAAAGTGGTGAAAGGCAAAAAGCACTTTCCGACTACAATACCGCTCTCAAGCTTAATCCCTATTTGGCTAGTGCTTATAATAATCGGGCAAATTACTACGCAGCTTGTGGAGAATTAGCAGCAGCACTTGCCGACTACGATCAAGCGATTGATTTCAATCCTCGCCATGTCCGGGCGTGGATTAACCGAGGCATTACCTGGCGTGATTTGGGGCAATATGAGGAGGCAATTGAGAATTTTGAGGTAGCACTGCTTTTCGGTCAACTAGAAGGTCATATCTGGGCTGAACGCGGCAGAACTTACCATCTTTGGGGTGACTGGAATTGTGCGATCGCTGATTATCGTCGCGCCCTCACTCAACTGCCCTTTCTCGACAACAGTAAGGATATTACTGGTTATCGCTTGCGTTTACAACTCGAAAATTGGCTAAACGAACTGTTATATGAATCAGCGTCCTAATTGGTAGATTAGTTCTTCTGGGGGATTCAAAATTCAAAATAAATTATTAAACTTTGAATGAGATTTTAGTGACGCTGTATGGCTCATGACTAATAGATGATAGCTACATAGCTATTCAAAAATTAGCTATTAACCATTATTTATTAGCAATAATATAAATTAACACCCGGCTTATACTTAGCCTGAATCACAAGAAACTTAAATAATCCTAAATTCGCTATTTGTCTTAGGGTGATGATTCTGTTTGTTCATCTTCTCGGCGATCGGGATTCATCAACACGACCCGACGCTGATTAGGATCAAATCGGTATCCTTGTTCTTGCATAATACTTTTGGTTTGCTGGGGATCGAAGTTACGGCTAAATTGCGCTTGCAAACCATTGACATGTCCTTCCATCAGCTTGACTTCAGTACTAATTTCGCGCAACTTTTCTTGCTGTGACCAATGATAAGGCAAAAGTTGTGCTAAGGCAGATCCTGCAACGGCTGTAATCACAAGATTAACTGCTATTTTGGCTGTGCTTTCCAGAGCCATCACCTGGTAAGAACGTTGACGAAGATGCCGCTTTGGTCGAGGAATGACCCGGCGTTTTTGTATAGGTTGTAACGGTGTCCTTGAGGGTTGAGTCGCGTTCATGATGCTAAAAAATAACCTCGCTGAGTGAAGGGAAGCACTGTAAAAGCTCTCTGGCGCTAATTACTGCTGATTTAGCTGTCATATTACTTCATTTTTTTGAAATAGCTACAAGTGTTGCACCAGTTAAAAAATAACCTGGCTTACGTAAGTGCAAGGTTTCTGAATACTTATGGCTTTACACCATAAGGTCTGGAAATTGCACCCCGTACTGCCAGGATATTAGCTTTTTAACTGTGTCACATCGGAGCCTTATTTGTAAAGTTCTGTGGCTAATCGCCAAGCTAGAACTCCGGGGATCAAGGCCACAACTAGAGCGATGTAGACTTGAGTATCTGAGATGGAAGATATCTGAGCGATGTACAGAGTATCTAAGATAGGCATGGCTGAAAACCTCCTAAACTGAATAGATTTTGAACAGTTCGTTTACTACTTTTCCTTGTTTTGCCAAGATTGGGGAATATCTTGTTACAAGATGCAACAAAAGCAGTTATTAATCAGTAGTCGTTAATGATTCTTTATTAAAAAAATTCATAAAACTATGGATTTCTATTTGGGTATCGACTTTGGCACCTCTGGCGCACGCGGTATGGTGGTTGATCAGGAAGCTAGCATCCAGGCACAGGTGCGATATCCCTTCCAGGACTCACCAGCCGCCGTTACGCCCAAAATTTGGCAGGAGGCTTTGTTTGTGCTGGTGGAACAAATACCTGATCAATTGCGGCGAGAAATTAAAGCGATCGCAATTAATGGTACTTCTTCCACCGTCTTGCTGGTCGATGCTGCTGGCAATCCAACAGATGCACCATTGCTGTACAACGATGCGCGGGGATCATTGGTGCTAGAGCATTTGAGGAGTATAGCACCCCCCAATCATACCGTGTTGAGTGCCACCTCCAGCCTGGCGAAACTTTTGTGGATGAGGCAACAACCCTCTTTTAGTGAAGCTAGATATTTCCTGCATCAAGCAGATTGGCTAGCGTTTCTCCTACATGGACAGTTGGGGATTAGCGATTACCATAATGCTTTAAAGCTGGGTTATGACGTGGAAGAGTTGAAATACCCAGAATGGCTAGAAAAGTTGCAAATACCGATTCAGCTACCCAAAGTTTTAACTCCTGGGACTCCCATTGCCCAATTGCGTCCTGAAATTGCGGATAAGTTCGGTTTCCGCCGTGATTGTTTTGTGTGTGCAGGTACAACTGATAGTATTGCTGCTTTTCTTGCCAGTGGGGCAAAATTACCTGGTGAAGCCGTGACTTCCCTTGGTTCAACGTTGGTACTAAAGTTGTTAAGTCGTACCCGTGTAGAAGATGCCAGATATGGAATTTACAGCCACCGATTGGGTGATTTGTGGCTGACTGGTGGTGCTTCTAATACTGGAGGTGCAGTACTAAAGCAATTTTTCACCAACGCTGAGTTAGAAAGCCTTAGCCTGGAGATTGATGCATCAAAAGCCAGCGAGTTAGATTATTATCCGTTGTTGAAGGTAGGCGATCGCTTTCCGATTAATGATCCGAATCTACCGCCACGTTTGTCACCACGCCCAGATAACCCAGTGGAATTTTTGCATGGGTTGTTAGAAAGCATTGCCCGCATAGAAGCGCGAGGGTATGAATTATTACAGCAAATGGGCGCAGATAAATTGAGCAGTGTTTATACTGCTGGCGGTGGCGCGGCGAATGAAGCTTGGGGTGCGATTAGGGCGCGTCATTTGCAGGTTCCTGTAGTAGCGTCAGTGTACACAGAAGCAGCTTATGGAACGGCGCTGTTGGCTATGGGAGGCGGAATTAAGGGTGAACAAGATTGACATACTCCCCCGTTTATAAAACGGGGGATTCTGAGGTCAAACAGCAATTGCAGGCACTGCCCGACTTACATCACCTAACTCAACAGTCGATGCCCCAACTGCTTGAATATTTCGCGCTGCGTTGTCATCACG